>NZ_JBVHGJ010000010.1:133109-313918 GCF_055561875.1 Streptomyces sp. NPDC022552 | reverse complement strand
AACCCGCAGCACGACCGGACGAAGGCGTTCCTGTCCAAGGTGCTGTAGTCCGGAGGTCGGGAAGGGGCGGTACGGGATTCCGTACCGCCCCTTCCCCGTACGCGGTACGAACTCCGCTACCGTCGCCGGGATGTCGAAGCCTGACCCACGTATGCCCGGTGAGGGCCGGGTCGGGAGCGGACAGCGCCCGACCCGGCCCCTCGCGGTTCAGGAGCGCCCGGCGGCCAGTTCGGCGCGGACCTCGCGGGCGGCCGCGACGAGGTTCTCCAGCGAGGCGCGGGTCTCGGGCCAGCCGCGGGTCTTCAGGCCGCAGTCGGGGTTCACCCACAGCCTGTCGGCCGGGATGGCCTCAAGGCCCTTGCGCAGGAGAGCCGAGGCCTCCTCCACGCCGGGCACGCGCGGGGAGTGGATGTCCCAGACACCGGGCCCGGCCTCCCGGGGGTAGCCGTGCGCGGCCAGTTCATTGGCCACCTGCATGTGCGAGCGGGCGGCCTCCAGGCTGATGACGTCGGCGTCGAGGTCGTCGATCGCCTGGACGATGTCGCCGAACTCCGCGTAGCACATGTGCGTGTGGATCTGGGTGTCCGGCCGTACGCCGGCGGTGGTGAGCCGGAAGGCCTCCGTCGCCCACGCCAGATAGGCGGCGTGGTCGGCGGCCCGCAGCGGCAGGGTCTCGCGAAGGGCCGGTTCGTCGACCTGGATGACGGACACGCCTGCCGCTTCGAGGTCCTCGACCTCGTCGCGCAGGGCGAGCGCCACCTGCCGCGCCGTCTCGCAGAGCGGCTGGTCGTCCCGTACGAAGGACCAGGCGAGCATGGTGACCGGGCCGGTCAGCATGCCCTTGACCGGCTTCGTGGTCTGCGACCGGGCGTACGTCGTCCAGCGCACCGTCATCGGCTCGGGGCGGGAGATGTCCCCGGCCAGAACCGGGGGCCGGACGTAACGGGTGCCGTACGACTGCACCCAGCCGTGCTGGGTGGCGAGGTAGCCGGTCAGCTGCTCCGCGAAGTACTGCACCATGTCGTTGCGCTCGGCCTCGCCGTGCACCAGCACGTCGATCCCCGCCTTCTCCTGGAAGGCGAGGACCTCGCGGATCTCGTCCTTGATCCGCTCCTCGTACCCGGTGGCGTCGATCCGGCCGGCCCGCAGCTCGGCCCGAGCGGTACGCAACTCGGCCGTCTGCGGGAACGACCCGATGGTCGTCGTCGGCAGCAGGGGAAGGCGCAGATGGGCGCGCTGCGCGGCGGCTCGCTCCGGGTACGGCTGCGAGCGACGCCCGTCGGCGTCGGTGACGGCGGCGGTACGGGCCCGCACGGCGGGATCGCTGGTCAGGGCGGACCCGGCCCGCGAGGCCAGGTCGGCGCGGTTCGCCGCGAGTTCGGCCGCGACGGCGTCCGTGCCCTGCCCGAGTCCTCGTGCCAGCACGGCGATCTCCGCCGTCTTCTGGCGGGCGAAGGCGAGCCAGCGGGCGACCTGCGGATCGAGGTCCCGTTCGGCGGTGGCGTCCAGCGGTACGTGCAGCAGGGAGCAGGAGGCGGCGACGTCCACCTGGTCGGCGAGGCCGAGGAGCGTGCCGAGAACGGCCAGGGACTTCTTGAGGTCGTTGATCCAGATGTTGCGGCCGTCGACGACGCCCGCGACCAGGCGCCTGCCGGGCAGGCCGCCGACGGAGGCGAGGTCGGCGAGGTTTGCGGCGCCCGACTCGGTGAAGTCGAGGGCCAGTCCGTCGACCGGAGTCTTGGCCAGGACGCCCAGCGCGTCGCCGAGCCGCCCGAAGTAGGAGGCGACGAGCAGCTTCGGCCGGTCGGTGGCGGTGCCCAGGTCGCGGTAGGCGCGGGCGGCGGCGTTCAGCTCGGCCGGGGTGCGGTCCTGGACCAGCGCGGGCTCGTCGAGCTGGACCCACTCGGCGCCGGCCTCGCGGAGGTCGGCGAGCACCTCGGCGTACACCGGCAGCAGGCGGTCCAGCAGAGTCAGCGGTGCGAAGTCCGCGGCCACGCCCGGCGCGGGTTTGGCCAGCAGCAGGTACGTGACGGGACCCACCAGGACCGGGCGGGCGGTGTGACCGAGCGCCAGGGCCTCCTTCAGCTCGGCGACCTGCTTGCCCGAGTCGGCGGAGAATACGGTGTCAGGCCCGAGTTCCGGGACCAGGTAGTGGTAGTTCGTGTCGAACCACTTGGTCATCTCCAGCGGGGCGACGTCCTGGGTGCCCCGGGCCATCGCGAAGTAGCCGTCCAGCGCGTCGGCCTCGACGGCGGCGCGGTGCCGCTCGGGGACGGCGCCCACCATGACGGTGGTGTCGAGGACATGGTCGTAGTACGAGAAGTCACCGGTCGGCACCTCGTGGATGCCGGCATCGGCCAGGTGCCGCCAGTTCGAACGGCGGAGGCCGGCCGCGGTCTCCCGGAGGGCGTCGACGCCGACGCGGCCCCTCCAGTAGCCCTCGACGGCCTTCTTCAGTTCGCGGTGCTGCCCCTGCCGGGGATAGCCGTACACGGTGGCTCGTGCTGCCGCGGCTGCGGACTTCGGTGTCACGGAACTCTCCTTCGCGAGATGTGTCCTTGAACGCCCCGGTGACGGGACGCGGACGCGAAGGAACGCACGACCGGGCGGACCACGTCGCGGTCGTGCCGCACGTGCCGCTCGAGATACGCCGACCCGCCCACGAGGTCACCGGGATCACCGCACGCGAACGATCGCGTACGGGCAACGGGCAGGTCTTCGGACTCGCGGGCACGTCTGCCGAGGCAGACACCTACTGGCCGTCGCTTCCCAGACCCGTACGGGCCCAGTGCGTATGACGGCGGTCGTTCCCGCTCACCGCTGCGGGGCAGTCCCGGATTCCCACCGGGTTCCCTCTTACGACGCATCCCGCCTGGTGGACGGGGCGAACCAGCTGCAAGGGCCACCTTAGGCGGACGGACGGCGAAACCGCACACCCCTGCCCGCATTCCGGAACGTTCCGCAACGCGCCGGGCCGCCTCTCCTCCCGCATCCCGGCGCGGTGCGGCGGCCCGGCCGGGTCAGCCGCGGCTCGCGGTGCAGTCCGACGGGGTGGGGCGGCCGGTCGGCCAGGCGAGGCCGACGAAGCGGATGCGGCCGGGTGCGTCGGGCGCGAGTTCCACCACGGAGACCGCCTTGTTGTACGGGTTGCCGTAGTTGTCCAGGCAGATCCAGCCGCTGGCGCCGTCGACCTTGCCCATCCCGTGCAGCCGCAGCCACGAGTCGCTGATACGGCTCAGGGTGGGGATCACCGGGTCCGCGTCGTCGCGCATCCGGATGGCGGTGACCGCGGTGAGACCGGCGTCGTAGAACGTGATCGTCCGCGAGTCGGTGAGCTCCACCGGGCCGATGTCTCCGACCTCCTTGCTGGTCGCCAGCTCGGCCAGGGTGCGGAAGGCGGCCGCGGAGCCGCCCGTGGCGGGCGCCTTGGGGCCGCTCCAGGCGTCGGGGTGGGCGACGGCGGCGTACTGGAGCGTCACACCCTTGCGGAAGGCGGTCCAGTCGAGGAGCTTGTCCGAGGAGAGGGTGGAGGCCCCGGAGCCGGTGATGATCGTGTACTTCTTCTCGGTGCAGCCCCGGTTGCCCAGTTCGTTGACGAACTGCCTTAGCTGGACGGGCCGTCCGGCGAAGTAGATGACCTTGGCCGCCGAGGTGCAGATGGTGTCGACCATCTGGTCGAAGGCGTTGGCGGTCGTGCCCTCCTCGTGGAACTCCTCGGGCGCGCGGTACTGCTCGGGCGCGCGGGGCGATCCGGCGGTCCGCTCGGCGAAGGCCCGCTTGAGCGCGTCGACGTAGTTGTCGCCGGTGCGGATGTCCTCGACGACCAGGGTGTGCTTGGGGTCGATGCCCTCGTTGAAGTGGGACAGGGCCCTGGCCTGGTCGGTGGTGGTGGGGACGACCCGGGCGAGGCCCGGGTACGCGTCGGGCCTCTGGGCGCTGTTGCCCGAGTCGTCGGCCGTGATGGGACCGCCGACGACGGGAATGCCGCGCTCACGGGTGAGATAGCCGATGGCGGCCTGGGTGGTGGCGGTGGAGACGTCGAAGCCGATCACGGCCCGGAGGTTGTCGGTCGTCGACTCCGACATGGTGCCGAGCTGTTCGGCGACGGGCCGCCAATGCGCGTGACTGCGACCGGGGTTGGCGAGCAGTAGCCGTATCGCCGGCTTCTTGCTGTTGGAGTCGTGGTTGGCGCGGTACTGAGCCAGGTAGGCGCCCTGCACCTCGTGGAGCGTCTTCTGCTGCTCGAAGGCCTGCGCCGGCGCCATCGGCAGCATCACGGCGACGGAGACGTGCGGTTCGCCCTTGATCCGGTCGTTCTCCGCCTTGATCCGCGCGCTGACCTCCCTGAGGTTGTCCGCGAAGACGAAACTGCCGTCGGTGACGCCCGTGCACTCCCGGGAGCCCTCGGGGCCTCGTTCCTCGATGCCCTTGCCGCAGGCCGGATCCGGCCCGAGGACGACGATGCCGGCCCATACGGCGGCGCCGAGCACGGCCAGGGCGACGACGAGGGCGGCCGCCTTGGTGAGCGGTCCGCCGGGGAGTCTTGCGATGAACGACGTCATGACGCGGCACCTTCCTGGACGGGCAGGTCGGGAGCCTGTACTCCGGCCCGCAGACGGGCAGGCCAGGCGGCGGACGCCTCGCGGTAGGCGGCGTGCGCGGCCTTGTTGCCGTACAGCGTCTCCAGCGCGATGCGGACGGTGGTCAGCGCGTCCTCGCGCGGCGCGAGGGTGAGCGGATCGGAGAGCCGCCACAGCAGCGGCACCAGGGAGGCGATCGCGTCGTGGTGCGGTCCGGAAAGATCGCTGCGGCAGGCGGTGCACGACAGGAAGGGGCTGCCGGCCGGGGGCTCGTAGCCCTCGCGCGGGTGGGGCGCCGAGCAGACGAGATTGAGCGTGGTCAGCCATGCGCCGGGCGGGGCGACGGTGAACCGGTGGTGCAGGACGCCGACCACCTCGTCGACCCGGCCCAGCGCCATCGTGTGGTGCAGATACGTGTCGCCGCGCGGGTCGCACAGGGAGCGCAGCCGGAGCTGGGTGTCGCGCCAGCGCTCGTGGGAGACGGTGGCGGCGAACCGGTGCCGCAGCAGCAGATCGAGGGCACGGTCGCCGTCGAGAAAGGAACGGGTCCGGTACTCGTCGGCCTCACGCACCCGTACGGCGACCAGCTCCTCGGAGTGGTCCTCGGGATGGGAGTACGTCCACAGCCCGCGCCGGGTGCCCGCGTCGGCCGCGGCGGAGAGCAGCACCAGGCGCTCGCGTAACACCGGATCGGGCAGCAGCTTCGCGAGGAGCGCGGGCGCGGCGGCGTCGAGGAGTTCCCCGCCTCGTATCGTGCCCACCTCCTCGACGCGGCGCACGGCCGCGTCCGCCAGGGTGCGGGCGCCGGCCGCGCGGCCGCCGCTGTAGCGGGCGACGACGCGGGGGAGATGGTCGGGGTAGTCGACGGAGCTGAGCATCTCCGCGATGTGGGCCGGTTCGATGTCGGGGATGCTCAGGACCAGCGGCCGCGCCGACGGAACGGCGTCACCGCCGACCTCGCTCAGCGGCGGGTGCGCGTGTCCCCTGCCGAGCAGCGTGGCGAGCGCCACGGGCCGGGTCGGGGCCTTGCCCGGCGCCTCGCCGTGTGCGGGGTTTCCGGCGTCTAGCAGGTCGAGGAAGACCCGTCCGACGTCGGTGTGGGCGTTGTCCAGAAGCAGCAGCGGGCGTGGCTTCCTGTTGAGCCTGCGCAGGGCGCCGTAGTTGGCGTCGATGTCGTCGAGGAGCGCGGCGACGAGGTGCTCCTCGGCGGCGCGTCTGCGGTCGTCGAGCCGGCGGAAGCCACGGACGAACTGGAAGAGCCGCTGCAGCGAGTCGCCCTGATAGCCCTGGGAGCGGTGCAGCCGGGCGCCCCACCAGGCGAGCGCGCCCTTGTCCGGCTCGCTCCGCACGAGCTGCGCCCGGGCGGTGTCGAGGACGATCCCGGCGATGGTGTCGAGGCCGGGGACGGCGGACAGGACCAGCGGGAGGTTGTCCGTGACGACGTCGAACCAGCGGCCGAGGCTCTCCCTGCGGCGCCGTACGTCGGGGTCCTCGGCGGTGATGAGGGTACGCAGATCGGCCTCCGCCCGGCGCAGATCGGGCGGCCGTACGTCGGTCTCGTCACTGTTCAGCGGGCGCCAGGCGGTGACGACGAGGAGGCCGAGCGACAGCCGCGGGAAGGCCATCGGCTTTCCGAAGTGCCGTACGTCCAGGCCGAGTTTGTACGCGAGGAGGTACAACAGGTGCGTGATGCGGGAGGCGTTGGGTACGTCGTCGTCACCGTCGGCCACGCCGGGCTCGCCGAAACCCGCTGCCCCGAGGTCGACCCGGGCGAGCGGCACCCGGCCGTTGTACGCGTCATGGACGGCGCCGAGGAGGGCGGTCTTGCCGCTGCCCCGTCCGCCGACGATCCGTACGACGGGCGCGCCCCGGGGATAGGCGAAGGGGACGAGGTACCCGTCCTTGTGATGCAGCCCCACCAGTCGCGGGACGAACCCCTCCTGCAGGGCCTGCTGACCGTACAACCTCCCGCCCATGGCGCTACCGCCTCCCCCTGTCAGCCGCGCGTCAAGAGATCAACTGGTCGTGCACAAAGGGAACTTACCCGAGATGCGCCTGTTCGGCAGTGGGGTTGTGGGCGACCAGTGGGGGGAATCGGCGCACGGCGCGAGCGTGCCGCCGCGGCGTCCGGTTCCGGGTGCCGGGGCGACGCCGGTGCCGACATCCCGCCGGTCGTTTCCCGGGTGCTCTCCGGCTCGGTGGCTCCTCATGGGCCGCGCCGACCCGACGCGCGTCACAGAGGCGCCACGCCGTACGGAGGCGCGCAGAACGGGTCGCCGCCGCGCGGGCCACGTACGTCCGGCTACCCGCTTCGGCCGCTTTGATGCGGACGAGCGCGAACGTGCGAAGACGCCGGTCCGGGAGCGGTAAGTGCCGGCCCGCTGGGTAGCCGCCGCCGTATGGAAGCCAACGAGACCACCCCGCTGAGCGCCGTCGCGCTCGTCTGCACCCTGTCCCCGTCCCCGGCGCCGTCCAGCTCACAGCTGCTGGCCGAGCAGACCATGGCCGCGCTCGCCGGGCACGGGGTCATCGGAAAGGTGATCCGCATCGCCGACCACGACGTCAAGCCGGGCGTGCAGGTGGACATGGGCGACGGTGACGCGTGGCGGGACATCCGGCGCGCCGTGATGAACGCGGACATCCTCATCCTGTCGACGCCGATCTGGCTCGGCCACCCCTCCAGCATCGCCCAGCGCGTCCAGGAACGGCTCGACGCCGAGCTCGGGGAGAGCGACGACGAGGGCCGCATGCTCACCTACGGCAAGGTCGCCGGTGTCTGCGTGGTCGGCAACGAGGACGGCGCCCACAAGGTCGCTGCCGATCTCTTCCAGGGCCTGAACGACGTCGGATTCACCCTCCCCGCGAACGCGGTCACCTACTGGGTCGGCGAGGCCATGCAGGGCACCGACTACCAGGACCTCGACAAGGTCCCCGAGAAGACGGCGGCCACCACCGCCACCCTGGCGGCCAACGCCGCGCACCTCGCTCGCCGCCTCAAGGGCGCGGAGTACCCGCCGAGCTGACGCGCTCCGCCGCCGGACGCAGATGAAAGGAGCGGACCATGACGGAGTTCGGTTACTTCCTCGCCTGCGAGGAATTCACCCCCGCCCAGCTGCTGGACCAGGCACAGAGCGCCGCGGACGCCGGCTTCACCCGGCTCGCGATCTCCGACCACTACCACCCGTGGAACGACGCCCAGGGCAGCAGCCCCTTCGTGTGGTCGATGATCGGCGCCCTGTCGCAGAAGGTCCCGATGCCGGTCACCACCCTGGTCACCTGCCCCACCGTCCGTATGCATCCGGCCGTCACCGCACAGGCCGCGGCCACCTCCGGCGTCCTGCTCGACGGCGACTTCACCTTCGGGGTGGGCACCGGTGAGGCGCTCAACGAACACGTACTGGGCGATCGCTGGCCTCGCCACGAGGAGCGGGCCGACATGCTGGAAGAGGCCGTCGAGGTGATGCGCAAGCTCTTCACCGGTGACCTCGTCAGCCACCAGGGCCGGCACTACACCGTCGACAACGCGCGCCTCTACACCGTCCCCGGCGTTCCGCCCCCGGTCTACGTCTCCGCGTTCGGCCCGAAGGCCGCCGCGCTGGCCGGACGTGTCGGCGACGGCCTCGTCCTCATGACGCCCGACGCGGAACTGATCGAGGCGTTCCGCGAGGCCGGCGGCGCGGACAAGCCGGTCATCGGCGGGCTGAAGGTCTGCTGGGACACCGAGCGCGAGAGGGCCGTCGACACCGTCCGCCGCCTGTGGTTCAGCGAGATGCTGCCCGGCGAACTCGCACAGATCCTGCCGACACCCACTCATTTCGAGCAGGCCGGCGAACTGGTCACCCGCGACCAGGTGTCCGAGAGCGTCCCGTGCGGGAACGACGCGGACGAGCACATCGCGGCGATCCGCGCCTACGTGGACGCGGGCTTCGACGAGGTCTACGTCGGACAGATCGGCCCCGACCAGCAGTCCTTCTTCGCCGACTACCCCAAGACCGTCCTGTCGGCGTTCACCTCCTGACGAGAGGAAGCACCCGTGTCCACCAAGGTGTCCGACCACGTCCTCCAGCGCCTGCGCGAGTGGGGCGTGGACCACGTCTTCGCCTACGCCGGTGACGGCATCAACGGTCTTCTCGCGGCCTGGGGCCGCGCCGACGACAAGCCCCGGTTCGTCCAGTCGCGCCACGAGGAGATGTCCGCGTTCCAGGCTGTGGGGTACGCCAAGTTCTCGGGCAAGGTCGGCGTCTGCGCGGCCACTTCGGGCCCGGGAGCGATCCACCTCCTCAACGGGCTCTACGACGCGAAGCTCGATCACGTTCCGGTGGTGGCGATCGTGGGCCAGACCGACCGCAGCGCCATGGGAGGGTCGTACCAGCAGGAAGTCGACCTGCTGAGCCTGTACAAGGACGTCGCCTCCGCGTTCTGCGAGATGGTGACCGTCCCGGAGCAGCTGCCGAACGTCATCGACCGCGCCATCCGGACCGCGTACGCCATGCGGACCGTCACCGCGGTCGTCATCCCCGCCGATGTGCAGGAACTCGACTACTCCCCGCCGACGCACGCGTTCAAGATGGTGCCCTCCAGCCTCGGCACATCGGCCTACGCCGCCGTTCCGGCCGAGAGCGAGATCGCGCGCGCGGCCGAGGTGCTCGACGCCGGCGAGAAGCCGGCCGTCCTGATCGGACAGGGAGCGCGCGGCGCCCGCCAGGAGGTCGAAGAACTCGCGGACGTCCTGGGCGCGGGTGTGGCGAAGGCTCTGCTCGGCAAGGACGTACTCCCGGACGATCTGCCCTATGTGACCGGCTCGATCGGGCTGCTCGGCACCCGGCCCTCCTACGAGATGATGCGGGACTGCGACACCCTGCTCGTGGTGGGCTCCAGCTTCCCGTACACGCAGTTCCTGCCCGAGCTGGACCAGGCCCGCGCCGTACAGATCGACATCGATCCCTTCATGATCGGGCTGCGCTACCCCTTCGAGGTGAACCTGGTCGGAGACGCGAAGACGACGCTCAGGGCCCTCCTGCCTCGGCTGAAGCGGAAGAAGCACGGGGGATGGCGCAAGAAGATCGAGAAGGAGACCGCTCGCTGGTGGGAGGTCATGGAGCGCAGGGCCGCCGTGGACGCCGACCCCATCAACCCCGAGTACGTGGTCCACACCCTCGACGCCCTGCTGCCGGACGACGTGATCCTGGCCGCCGACTCCGGTTCCGCGGCCAACTGGTACGCCCGCCACCTGCGGATGCGTGGCGCGATGCGCGGCTCGCTGTCCGGCACGCTCGCCACGATGGGCCCCGCGGTCCCCTACGCGATCGGCGCCAAGTTCGCCCATCCCGGCCGGCCTGCCCTCGCGCTCGTCGGCGACGGCGCGATGCAGATGAACGGGATGGCCGAACTGATCACCGCCGCCAAGTACAGCTCCTCGTGGCAGGACCCGAGGCTGATCGTGGCGGTGCTGAACAACCAGGACCTCAACCAGGTCACCTGGGAGATGCGGGCGCTGACCGGAGCGCCGCAGTTCCTGCCCTCACAGGCTCTCCCCGACGTGCCGTACGCGGACTTCGCCCGCTCCATCGGCCTCGGCGGGGTCCGTGTCGAGAAGCCCGAGGAGGTGGAAGCCGCCTGGCGGCAGGCCCTGGCGGCCGACCGGCCCTTCGTCATCGACTTCCGCACCGATCCCGCGGTGCCGCCGATCCCTCCGCACGCGAGCCTCGACCAGATCGAGGCCGCCGCCACGGCGGTCATCCAGGGCGACAGCGATCGGATCGGCATGATCAGGCAGGGGCTGAAGGCGAAGGTCCAGGAGATGCTGCCCGGCCGCCGCCACCGCGACGACGACGGGCCGGACGCCGAGTAGACACCGCCGGCACGGCGCCCGCGTACGGGGTACGCGGGCGCCCGCGTCGGCGGGCGCCGCGGGTTCCGGGTCCTCCTGGTCAGAGCGCGAGCACGATGGCGTAGACGAGGAAGAAGAGGGCGACCAAAACGGCCACTGCCACGATGATCACCAACGGGCCGCGGCCCCAGCCGGCCTTGAGCGGCCGATAGGGTCCGGCGCCCGTGCCGGTACTGGCCTCTCCCGGGGGAGTCTCCCCGGGCGGCACCCCGCCGCCCGGTTCCAGCCCTGGTGTCGTGCGGGGGTCGGGGTCCGGGTTGCTTTCCTGGTATTTGTCGGTCATATCGGGCGGGTCCCCGCCGCGGGCAGGACCATGCCTGACCGGCGCCGCGGGTTCACCGTCAGGGGCCGGGGGTGGCGGGTCAGGCGCCGTCGATGCCCGTCTCCTCGTGGACCGCGGCCTCCTCCGCCGAGGACATGCCGTCGTCGGGGCCGACGTCCTCGGCCACGATCGTGGTCGTACCGCCTCCGGAGGGCACGGCGAGGCGGCCGGCGCGTGACAGGCCCGACTCCGCGTCGACGGGCTCTCCCTCGCCGTCCTGAAGGTCGCCGATACCGTCGCCCCCCGGGGCCTCGACGTCCGGGTTCTCCTGGGCGAGGCGGTCGTCGAGGGACTCGCCCTCGCGCTGTTCCCGTACGGTCGTGCCGTGCCGAGTCACGCCCCGGGGGAGATCGGGTGGGGAGTAGCCGGGCTCACCCATGTCTTCCGTGGCCGGTGTGCCGAGCGCGTTGTCCGGGTCGAGCTCGCCGTCCGGGTGGTCGGCGCTGTCCGTGCTCGCGGGCTGGTAGACGTCGTCTCCGCGGGAGGTGGGCTGGTTCTCGGACATGGTCCGGATCTCCTCTCGGTGGGGTCGTGCCCCGCCCCGCCCAGGGCCGACGATCGGCCGTCCTCGCCCCCGTCTCCGTTGCTGATCGACATCCTCAGAATATCCCCGGCAACGCCGACAGGGCGGATCCTGACCCGCCCCCGCCTGCCCGCGGCTGCCCACCTCATGCTCCTGCCGCGTCCCCGGAATGGATCGTCGGCCGGGGCTACAGTGCCGGAGAGGCGTGCATAAGCCGCTCATCCGGACATTTGGGGTAGAACTCATGAGTCTGAGCATGCGAAACCAGCTCCCCGGCACCGTCACATCGGTCACCACCGGTGAGGCCATGGCCACCGTCAAGGTTCGCCTGGACGGCGGCCAGAACGTCACCGCCGCCATCACGGCCGATGCCGTCGAGGACCTCCGCCTCGGCGAAGGCGCCGCGGTGCGCATCCTGGTGAAGTCCACCGAAGTGGCCCTGGCAACCGGCCCCGTGGACGGACTGAGCATCCGCAACCAGATCCCCGGCACCGTGAGCGAGGTATCGACCGGTGCTGCCATGGCCAGCGTCAAGGTGGCCGTCGAAGGCGGCATTCTCACCGCCGCCATCACGAAGGACGCCGTCGCGGACATCGGCCTCGCGGCCGGCTCCTCGGTCGTGGCGCTCATCAAGTCCACCGAGATCTCCCTCGCCAACGCCTGACCGCGGTCGCGGTCGACCGAACGGCACGTCGACCTTGCATATGTCAGGTCTAAGTCTCCAAACACCTCATACATGCGGACCACTTCGGCTGCTACGGTACGCAGCTGCCGCCCACCGCACTGGGCTGCGTCCTGCGGAGATCCCAGGAGATGGATCCCATGCACGCTGTCGTCCACCCGCCGGCCCCGACGCACGGCCAGGGCCCTCGCCCTCGTGGCAGGAGCGGCCCTCTCCGTGACCGTCCCGTCCGCCGCGTACGCCAATTCCGTCGGGGTCACGGTCCACACCCCCGGTGCCACCGCCGGCCCCGCGTCCACGTTCGCCGAGATCACCACCGACGCCGCCTGCTCCAGCGGCCTGATCTCCGGCGGCGGTATCAGCCAGACCATCGGCACCGGCCTCCTCCAACGGCACAAGATCAACGGCACCGTCCCCAGCCCCGACGGAACCACCGAGTACCTCGGCTCCACCGGCGTCGTCGGCACCGATGTCACCCACTGGCTCGGCATCGACGCCAGCGGCCTCACGGTCACCGTCCGGCACACCTCGGTGAGCGGTCCCACCGCCGCCACCACCGGACAGACGGCCACCGTCGGCTGCGGCGAGGGCGACGGCACCCTCGTCAGCGGCGGCGCGGCGATCAGCGGCGGCAGCCTCACGAGTACCGAGGGGAGCTGCCGCCGCCGGTGTGGGCGTCGGCAAGAACTGACACATGAACACACTCCGCCCCACGCCGACCGCTGCCCTCGCCCTGGTCGGCGCCGCTGCCCTCATCGCCGTCGGCACGCTCCACCCGCCCACCGCGACAGCCGCCATCGCCCACGTTGCCGCGGCCGAACCCGGCTGTGGCACGACGGGCGTCCCCACCACCGGTGCCGGAGCCGGGTGCACCTGGACCGCGCCCGGTACCGACACCTTCACCGTCCCGGCCGGAGTCAGCTCCGTGACCGTGGACCTGTTCGGCGCGGAGGGCGGCAGCGCCGCCGGCCACGTCACCCCCAACCCGCCCGCGTCCGGGGCCCCCGGGGCGCCGGCGGCCACACCCGCGCCACCCTCGCCGTCACCCCCGGCGAGGTGCTCCAGCTCACCGTGGGCGCCGCCGACACACCCGGCAGCTCAAGGCGAGGCGAGTACGCCCGACCGGGCGGGTACGGCCACGGCGCCGGCGGAGGCGCGACCTCGACCTCCCACGGCACCGGCAGCCCCAACTCCCGTCTCGGCGGCCCCGGCGCGCCCGGCGGCGACACCGACCCCAACACCGGACTGCCCAATCCGGGCAGCGGCGGCGCCGGCGGCAACGGAGGGCGTGGCGGCAACGGTGGCGGTGGCGGGGGCGGCGGCTGGTTCGGCGGCGGTGGCGGTTCCGGGGGAGGCAACCCCGACAACCTGCCGGGCGCCGGTGGAGGCGGCGGCAGCGGCCACGCCGATCCCACCACCACCGGTGCGAGCCTGACGTCCGGCGTCCACCGTGGCGACGGCCGGGCCGCCCTCACCTGGCGGTACGACACGAGCCTCGCCCTCACCGCGGACACCACCACCCCGCTGTACGGGCGTTCCACGACCGTCACCGCCACGGTCACGTCCCCCGCCGGCTCCACCCCGAGCGGCAGCGTCGCGTTCCTCGACGGCGACGCTCCGCTCGGCACCGTGCCGCTCGCGGACGGGCGGGCCGTGCTCCGTACGCCGGTCCTGCGGCCGGGAAGCCACGCGCTCACCGCCCGGTACGAAGGCGACCCGTCGCGCCACGCGAGCGGCACGCCCGAACCGGTCGCCGTCACCGTCGGGTTCAGCCGTCCATGCCTGACCGGACGCCACGTGGGCCCGTTGACGGTGCGCGCGGGGGAGTCGCTCTGTCTCGCGGCGGGAGCGCAGCAGTACGGCCCCGTACGGATGGAGCCCGGCGCCGCCCTGGCGGCCTCGAACGCCGTCCCCACCGGAGGGCTCTCCGCCGACGGCGCTCTCGCGCTGTCCCTGTGCGGTGTGCGCGTCACCGGACCGCTGACCGTGCGCGGGACGACAGGACCGCTCGTCCTGTGCGAAGGCGGCTCGGTCACGGGCCCGGTCACCTTCGAGTCCAACACGGGCGGCATCACTCTGGCCGACACCACCATCACCGGCCCGTTGAGGTGCGAGGGCAACACCCCCGCCCCCGAGACGACGGGCATCACCGTGCGCGGACCCCGCCACGGCCAATGGCGCTGATCCCGGCGGCCCGATCGAGGTGAACGCCGAAGCGGGCCGGGGATGCATGTCCCCGGCCCGCTTCCGGCCTCATGAAGCTCCGCGACGCCCCGTCTGTGTCAGATCCCGTCCGGGTCCGTCGCGCCCGGCTCCTCGAATGCGCGGAGCAGCCGTTCGGCGGCCACCGTCGCCGTCAACCCGCCTTCCTTGACCTGCTGTTCGAGCGACGGGGTCAGCGCCCGCACGGCGGGGTGCGCGTGCAGGCGCCCCAGCAGCTCCTCCCGGACCATCGTCCAGGTCCAGTCGACCTGCTGGTCGCGGCGGCGGGCGGCGAGACGGCCCGTGGAGTCGAGGAGCGTACGGTGCTGTTCGAGGCGCTCCCAGACCGTGTCGAGACCGGTCGACTCGCGGGCGCTGCAGTGCAGCACGGGAGGCGTCCAGGCGGCGTCCGCGCCGTGCATCAGCCGCAGCGCACCCGACAGCTCACGAGCCGCCGCGCGGGCGTCCCGCTCGTGCGGACCGTCCGCCTTGTTGACGGCGACCACGTCCGCCAGCTCCAGGACACCCTTCTTGATGCCCTGCAACTGGTCTCCCGTCCGCGCGAGCGTGAGCAGCAGGAACGAGTCGACCATGTTGGCCACGGCCGTCTCGGACTGGCCCACGCCGACCGTCTCGACGAGGACCACGTCGTAGCCGGCGGCCTCCATCACGATGATCGACTCGCGCGTCGCCTTGGCGACCCCGCCCAGCGTCCCCGCCGTCGGGGACGGCCGTACGAACGCCGCCGGGTCGACGGCGAGCCGCTCCATCCGCGTCTTGTCGCCCAGGATGGAGCCGCCCGTCCGGCTCGACGACGGGTCGACGGCCAGCACCGCGACCCGGTGACCGAGACCGGTCAGCATCGTGCCGAACGCGTCGATGAACGTCGACTTCCCGACCCCCGGCACGCCGCTGATCCCGATGCGCCGCGCCTTCCCGCTGTGCGGCAGCAGCTCGGTCAGCAACTCCTGTGCCAGCAGACGGTGTTGAGGGCGGGTGGACTCGACGAGCGTGATCGCGCGGGCCACGATCGCCCGCTTCCCGCCGAGCACACCCTTCACATACGCGTCCCGGTCGATCACAACTCGTGCCCCAGGCCGTCCGAAAGCCGCCGCACCAGGTCGTACGCCGCGTCCGGGATCACCGTCCCGGGCGGGAACACGGCCGCCGCGCCCATCTCCAGCAGGGTCGGCACGTCCTGCGGCGGGATCACCCCACCGACGACGATCATGATGTCCTCGCGCCCCTCCGCGGCGAGCTCCTCGCGGAGCGCCGGTACGAGGGTGAGGTGCCCGGCGGCCAGCGACGACACCCCGACGATGTGCACGTCCGCCTCGACGGCCTGCCGCGCGACCTCGGCGGGCGTCTGGAACAGCGGGCCGACGTCCACGTCGAAGCCCAGGTCGGCGAAGGCGGTGGCGATCACCTTCTGGCCGCGGTCGTGGCCGTCCTGGCCCATCTTGGCGACCAGGATGCGGGGGCGGCGGCCCTCGGCCTCGGCGAAGGCGTCCACGAGGGTACGGGTGCGTTCGACGGACGGGGACTCGCCGGCTTCGTTGCGGTACACGCCGGAGATCGTACGGATCTGGCTCGCGTGCCGCCCGTACACCTTCTCCAGTGCGTCCGAGATCTCACCCACGGTCGCCTTGGCGCGGGCCGCGCGCACGGCGAGCTCCAGCAGGTTGCCCTCACCGCCCGCGGCGCGGGTCAGCGCGTCGAGGGCGTCCCGGCACGCGGTCTCGTCCCGCTCCTCGCGCAGCCGCCGCAGCTTGGCGATCTGCTGGGCGCGTACCGAGGAGTTGTCGACCTTGAGCACGTCGATCTGCTCGTCGGAGTCGACCCGGTACTTGTTGACGCCGATCACGGGCTGCCGCCCGGAGTCGATACGGGCCTGCGTACGGGCCGCGGCCTCCTCGATGCGCAGCTTCGGGATGCCCGCGTCGATGGCCTTGGCCATGCCGCCCGCCGCCTCGACCTCCTGGATGTGCTGCCAGGCCCGGCGCGCCAGGTCGTACGTCAGCTTCTCCACATAGGCGCTGCCGCCCCACGGGTCGATCACACGCGTCGTGCCCGACTCCTGCTGGATGAGCAGCTGCGTGTTGCGGGCGATGCGCGCCGAGAAGTCGGTCGGCAGGGCGAGCGCCTCGTCGAGGGCGTTCGTGTGCAGCGACTGGGTGTGGCCCTGCGTGGCCGCCATCGCCTCCACGCACGTACGCGTGACGTTGTTGAAGACGTCCTGCGCGGTGAGCGACCAGCCCGAGGTCTGCGAATGGGTGCGCAGCGAGAGGGACTTGGCGTTCTGCGGATCGAACTGCTTGACCAGCTTGGCCCACAGCAGCCGGGCCGCCCGCATCTTGGCGATCTCCATGAAGAAGTTCATGCCGATGGCCCAGAAGAAGGAGAGCCGGGGCGCGAAAGCGTCCACGTCCAGGCCCGCTTCCCGCCCCGCCCGGATGTACTCCACACCGTCGGCGAGCGTGTACGCGAGCTCCAGGTCGGCCGTCGCGCCCGCCTCCTGGATGTGGTACCCGGAGATGGAGATCGAGTTGTAGCGCGGCATCCGCTGCGAGGTGTACGCGAAGATGTCGGAGATGATCCGCATCGACGGCTTCGGCGGATAGATGTACGTGTTGCGGACCATGAACTCCTTGAGGATGTCGTTCTGGATGGTCCCCGCGAGCTTCTCCGGCGGTACGCCCTGCTCCTCGGCCGCCACGATGTACAGCGCGAGCACGGGAAGCACGGCGCCGTTCATCGTCATCGACACGGTCATCCTGTCCAGGGGGATGCCGTCGAAGAGCTGCCGCATGTCGTAGATCGAGTCGATCGCCACACCCGCCATGCCGACGTCACCGGTCACGCGCGGATGGTCGCTGTCGTAACCGCGGTGCGTGGGCAGGTCGAAGGCGACCGACAGACCCTTCTGACCGGCCGCCAGGTTGCGCCGGTAGAAGGCGTTGGACTCCTCGGCGGTGGAGAAGCCGGCGTACTGACGGATCGTCCAGGGCTGGTTGACGTACATCGTCGGGTACGGTCCGCGCAGATACGGCGCCATGCCCGGATACGTCTCCAGGAAGTCCAGGCCCTCCAGGTCCTGCCCGGTGTAGAGCGGCTTGACGGCGATGCCCTCCGGGGTCTCCCAGAGCAGGTCGTCACCCCCGGCGGCCTTCTTGACGGCCGACCGCCATTCGTCGGCGCCGGCCGCGGCGGTCGGAGTCCCCAGACCGATCGCGGAGAAATCGGGGATGGACATCAGGACACTCCCATGCGGTCGAGCGTGGCGGAGAGTACGGCGACGGCGTCGCAGCCGGCGAAGACGTAGGAGTCGACACCGGCGTGTGCGGCGGGCCGTCCGGCGAGGAAGACATGGCGGGCGCCCAGCGACCCGAGCTCCTCGGCCCGGGCCTCGGCCTGCTCCTCGTACAGCGCGTCGCTGGAGCAGAGGCAGGCCTCGCTCGCCCCGCTCTCCTCGAACGTGCCCTCCATGACGGGCTCGATTCCGCCCGCCTGGAAGAGGTTGGCGGCGAACGTGGCCCGCGCCGTGTGCGCCGCGGCGGGGCCGAGCGTGGCCAGGAAGATCCGGGGCCGGGCCCCGGTCGCGGCGAGGTGGGCGTCGGAACGCGCGCGCAGCGCCTCGAACGCGTCGTCGCGACGCACCCGCGGCAGACCGCCCGCCGGCTGCTCCGGCGCCGGCTCGCGCACGACGGGCTTCTCGGTCAGATGCGGGAACTCGCTGACACCGGTGATGGGTTCGCGCCGCTTGGCGAGCTTCGCGCTGCGCGCCTCCCAGGTGGCCGCGAGCTCCTGCCCGAGACGGCCCGAGCGCAGGGCCTCGGCCTGACCGCCCGTCCGCTCGATGCCCTGGAAGAACTCCCATCCCGCCTCGGCCAGTTCGTCCGTCAGCCGCTCCACGTACCAGGAACCGCCCGCCGGGTCGATCACCCGGGACAGATGCGACTCCTCGATGAGGATCGTCGAGGTGTTACGGGCGATACGGCGGGCGAACGCGTCCGGCAGACCGAGCGCGTGGTCGAACGGCAGCACGGTGACGGACTCGGCCCCCCCGACACCGGCGGCCAGCGTGGCGACGGTCGCGCGCAGCATGTTCACCCACGGGTCGCGACGCGTCATCATCACCGACGACGTCACCGCGTGCTGCGTCTGCGCGCCCGCGGCGCTCGCTCCGCACACCTCGGCGACCCGCGCCCACAGTCTGCGCGCGGCCCGCAGTTTGGCGATCGTGAGGAACTGGTCGGCGGTGGCCGCGTACCGGAACTCGAGCTGCCCGCAGGCCTGTTCGACGCTGAGCCCCGCCTCGGTCAGCTGCCGCAGATACGCGACTCCGGTCGCCAGCGAGCACCCCAGCTCCTGCGCGGCCGAACCTCCGGCCTCGTGGTACGGCAGCGCGTCGACGGTCAGCGCCCGCAGGCCCGGGTACTCCTCGGCACACCGCCGCGCGAGGCCGGCGACCGGCGCGAACTCGAACGACCGGCCCGTACGCGCCTCGAAACCGAGCGGATCGGCGCCCAGGCTGCCGCGCGCGGCCTCCTTCGCGACACCCCGCTCCTCGTACAGCCGCAGCAACTCCCGCGCGGCGTCCTCGACCTCGCACCCCGCGTCGAGGGCGACCGGCGCCAGGTCGAGGTACACACCGTCCAGGACCTGACCGAGCGACGACACGGGGATACCGCCCTCGCCGACGGCCAGCCAGAGCGAGGTGACACCGTTCTCCAGGTCGGTCAGCACCGCACCGCCGTCGGCGGTGGTGTGGCGTTGCCGCACGTCCCAGCCGCCCAGCGTGTTCCCCTCGGCGCGGCCGGACCGCACGAAGGGCGCGAAGCCGGGGAAGCCGGGATCGGCCGCGGTGTCACCGGCCGCGTAGAGGGGACGGACGCGCAGTCCGTCCTCCAGGGTCGTCGTCAGGGCGTCCTCGGCCGCCGCGCCCTCCACGTCCTTGCCCGACTTGCTCAGCACGCCTGCCACAAGGCGCTGCCACTGCTCACGGGTTGCGTCGGAGAATTCGGCGGCGAGGCTGAGCCCGTCGTCGGGAAGGACTGTCATGCTCGGATGTTAGGCCAGGTAAACAAAGGGGCAGCAGGGCACACGGCTGTGACCTTGCCCTCTCCCGGAAACCTTGAAGCGCAGGTCGCTTCCGGTCTAGGAGCGCGACCGCGCCTCGATCCGGTGCCGGACGACGGTCGTCAGCACCCCCAGGCGCGTCGACATGGCCGGGACGGGGGCCACGGGGTCCTCGATCCGACGCGCCGGCTCCGGAAGCAGCGCGAGGTCGGCCTCGAAACGGGCGCGCGCCGCACCCAGCGTGTCCGGCGGCTCCGTCCGCAGCCCACCGCGCATCACCGTCCGCAGCAAGGGCTCCGTACCCGCCGGCGGCTCCTCGTTCGCCAGGCCGAGGACGTCCCGGAGACCGGGGCCCCGGAACACCTGCTTCGGACCCGGCGCCGTCGTCTTCCCCGGCGAGAACTTCATGACCGGCGTGCCGTCGTACTCGACCAGCTTGTACGCCGCGTCCAGATACGGAGCGTCCGCCGCCACGCCCACCCGCGTCCCCACCGCGAAGACGTCGATCGGCGCCCCGTCCCGTACGAGCCCGGCGATCGCGTACTCGTCGAGACCGCCGCTCGCGATGATCCCGACGTCCCGGAGCCCCGCCGCGTCCAGCGTGGCGCGAGCCCGGCGGGCGAGCGCGCCCAGGTCACCGCTGTCGAGACGGACCGCGCACCCCGGGCCGCGCTCCAGCTCGGCCAGGACGCGCGCGGCCGTCTCGACCCCACGGTCGGTGTCGTACGTGTCGACGACGAACGTGACCGGGCCGGGGTGGGAGCGGGCGAACGCCCGGAAGGCCGCCTCCTCGGAAGGGAACGCCTGGACGTACGAGTGGGCCATCGTGCCCGAGCCGGGAATGCCGTACCGGACCGCGGCGGCGACGTTGCTGGTGCCGGCGAAGCCGACCAGCGCGCCGAGCCGGGCCGCCTGCGTACCGGCCGCCGGTCCGTGGCTCCGGCGCAGCGAGAAGTCGACCAGGGGCCGTCCGCCGGCCGCGAGCACGCACCGCGCCGCTTTGGACGCGACCGTCGTCTGATGGCAGAGCAGGGAGAGCAGGTACGTCTCCACGAGCTGGGCCTGCGGCAGCGGCGCGGTGACCTCGACGAGAGGCTCGCCCGCGAAGACGAGCCGCCCTTCCGGGACGGCACGGACCTGCCCGTCGAAGGACAGGCCGTGCAGCGGTTCGAGCGCCTCGACGGGCCACCCGAGGACTTCGGCGAACTCCCGCACGTCCGCCCGGCCGATCCGGAAGCGGGAGAGGTGCTCGAGGACCGGTTCGAGACCGGCGGCGACGAGGAACCCGCGGCCCGGCGGGAGCTCGCGGACGAAGAGGCTGAACGTGGCAGGCGCCCGCATGCCCTCCCGTAGATACGAGAGCGCCATCGTGACCTCGTACAGGTCGGTGGTGGTCACCTGCATGCTTCGATCATGCGCGGCCGTCCGGCGCCCCGCACGGGGGCGCTCGGCCGGCCGGGCGGTGTCAGCCGATCGTCCACCGCTGGAGGACGGAGCCGGTGTCCGGCTGCTGGGTCGCCAGGGCGCCGTTCGCGGTCGACGCCGTGGTCAGGAGCAGACCGCTCCTCACCGAGGCGACGGAGTACGCACCGTCCGGGCGGCGCGTCACGGACCAGCGCTGGTTGGCGCCGCCCGTACAGGTCCACTGGATCACCCTCGCGCCGGCCGCCGTGGAGCCGCCGTCGACGTCGGCACAGAGCCCCGACTCGACGTTGACCAGCTGGTACGAGCCGTCCGGCTGCCGGGTGAACCGCCAGCTCTGGTTGGCGCCGCCGTTGACGGCATAGGTGATCAGCTGCGTCCCCGGGGTGGTGCTGTGACGGGGGTTGTCCAGCGCCTTGCCGCCCGTGACCAGGGTCCGGACGCCGTCGAGGGAGTCGGGTGCCTCGCCCACCGGGGTGAGGGTGAGCGTCTGCTCCGCCGCCGTGCGCGCCCCGCCGACGCCGCTGCCCGAGGTGTCGGTCCAGGAGCGGGCGGGGGTGGTCTCGGCCGGCCGGGCCGCGTCCGCGGACATCCCGATCACCAGGCCGCTGTAGCGGTTGACCAGCCGGTACGTTCCCGTCGCCGAGCCCGCCGCGGTGGTGCCGGGGATCACGAACCACTGCTGGCCGACGGTCGGCCCGCCCGGCCCGGCCGCGGTGACGGTCGGCCGGGTGCCCCAGGCACGGCTGCCCGTGACGGCCGGGTCGACCCCGAGGAGCCCGCCGGTGGAGGCGTTCGCGACGCGGTAGGAACCGTCACCCAGCGAGGTGAAGATCCACGACTCAAGGGCCGCGCCGGAGCCGGCCGGCAGTGAGGTGGTGGCGGACCCGCCGGAGACCTGGGCGAGCACCCGCCCGCCCCCGGACGCGATGCGATGGGTACGGCTCGGGTCGACGGGGGTGGCGGGCTCCGATGTGGCGATCGTGACGTCGACGTACTCGCCGGACGCGCCGCCGGAGCATCCGAAGGAGCAGTACGAGCGGAAGTTCTTGCCCACGATCGCGGAGCTCGTCCGGCTCGTGCTGTCCAGGAACCAGCGGTACCACGAGGCGTTGGTGTGGCCGCCGGTGTCGCCGATCAGCCGCCACCGCTGTTTCGACAGGTCGTCGGTGGCGTAGAACTGCTGCGGCGCCCCGCCGCTCTGGTCGACGGCCTGCGGTTCGCCGATGTACAGCCCGAGATGCGCGTTGTATGTGATGTCCATGACGAACAACGGCGAGGTGGGCGGCATCAGCCCGGCCGCGACCTGCTGGCCCACGGTGCCGGCGTTCGCCGGGTCGTACTCGTCGGAGACGGGGGTGTAGCCCGTCGTGCCGGCGGCGTCGACCGGGACCATGTTGCTCTCGCGGCCGCCCACGCCCGGCTCTGTCCAGGCGCCGTCGTACCACTTCCGCCAGGTACCGGGCGCCATCCTGCCGGAGATCGGGGCCCGGGCCACGTGCGCGTGGAAGGCCTTCCAGCCGCCGCCCTTCTCCACGATGCGCGAGCCGTAGTAGACGTAGAAGTATCCCGAGGCGGTGTCGGCGAACAGGCGCGGATCGCCGTCGCCGTAGTGGTACGTCTGCTGCGGGAAGGCCGCCGTGTCACCTCGCTTCGTGCTGTACGGAGAGGTGATGACGTGGGACTTGATGCTCCAGGTCCGGCCCTGGTCGGTGGAGATCGCGTAGTCGATGCCGTCGTAGTGGACACCGTCACCGAAGGGCTGCGGGGTGAACTCGTTGTGCACCAGGCCGTACCAGGCTCCGGTGTCCGGGTCGACCCACACCCCCGCCAGATCGCAGAAGTTCCGCTGGGAGTAGCCCGAGCCGGCGGGCGGGGCGGTGGACTCCAGGCCCGTCGGGCTGTTGTTGCACCGCCAGGTGGTGTCGTTGTTCCGGTCGTTGCCGTTGGCGGGGTTCACGGCGTCGCTGATCGCGCTCGACCGGGTGGCGGTGTCGAAGTCCGTACCGGTGTAGAAGGTCCAACGGCGGGGCTGGGTCGCTCCGTAGAGCGCGTGCGCCTGCTGGAAGTAGAAGGTGCCGTCCTTGTCGAGATAGGGGGCGGCGGGCGTGTCGTCCGGGTGGGTCCAGGAACCCTTCGAGCCGACCGTGACGGTGTAGGTGGCGGCGGCCGGAGTGCTCTCGGCCGATGACGTCCCGGACGCGACGCCACCGCCGCCGGTCAGGGTGAGAGCCACGGCGGCAAGGGCCGTGACCAGTACGGATCTTCGAGCGGGCATGCGAACTCCTCTCCGGGGCGGCCCGCGGGGCCCGCGGCGACCGCCCGTCGCGGAACCGGGCGTACCGCAGCTTGCTCGGCCCGACGGGCCGCGCACATGGACGGGCGCGAGGGAGGGCTTGGACTTTGGAGCCGCTCAGAGGCAGGCGTCAACCACCCACGGGATGCACGGCGTTGCGCCAGACCTTGACGTCCAGGGTGATGTGAGCCGTGGTCCCGGGCGAGGGCGCCGTGCCGCGGAAGGTGATCAGGGCCACGTGACCGGTCCCGCTGACCAGGCACAGACGGTCCCCGACGGCCAGGTCCCGCACCCACACGTACGTCTCGCTGCCGCTCTGCCCGAGGCAGCCGTCCAGGGTGCCGGCAGCGCGGGGAGCGAGCCGGGTCAGCTGGCTCCGGCTCGTGGAACCGGGAGCCACGACGGCCCCCGAGGAGTACACGGCGTAGGTCAGGTCCTCGTCGCTGGAGCCCGTGTCGGCCTTGGACCGCACGGGGCGGTCGGCCAGGTACAGATCGTGCTTGCCCGTCATACGAATGCCGGCGTACGTGACGGAGGCGGGCCGGTCGGCTTCCGTCGGCGTACTGGAGGCGGGCGGCTTCTTCGACGCGGTGGGCGCGAGTGGGGAACCAGAGGCGGCGGGCGTCGCGGTCGGGGTGGCGGAGGGGGACGCCTTCGCGGACTCCTCCGGCTTCTTCGACGGTGATGCGGAGGGCGGAGCGGAGCGGATCGGGTGCTGCTCCGCCGCCGGGCTCGACGCGTGCCCCGCCCGCTCGTCGACCGCACCCGTGCCCCCGCCGGGACGCAGCATGCCGGACAGGAACAGGGCCCCGGTCACGGTGGCCGCCGTCACGACCACGCCACCCGCCACCAGCCCCCACCGCTTGGTGCGACGCCCGGACGTGGGCTCCGTACGAGAGGGGCCGGTCGGCGCGGACCGGAGCGGGGCGGGTGCGGGCGGCACGGCCGGGGCCGGCGTGGATGCCGGGCCGAACGGGCCGACGGGGGCGGGGCCGAAGGCGCCCGCCGGGGGAGCGACGGGCACGGGGCCGGGCGGGAGGGCGGACGCGCCGCCGGTCGCCGGGAGGGGCCCCGGGCCGCCCTGCCGGGGCATGCGGAGGGCCATCGTGTCCTCGGCGGCGGGCGGGGGTGCCGGCGCGTCCGCCGCGTGCCGGGCGAGCTGCCCCGCGACGGACGCGGGCAGCCAGCTCTCCGAGCGGCGCAGTCCCCGTTCCGGATCGGCCGCCGCGCACAGGCGTATGACATCGGCCGGCGTCCATCGCCGCGCCGCCTCCTTGTGCAGACACCCCGCGACCAACTCGGCCAGTTCGTCCGGGACATCACCGAGCCGCGGCGCCTCGTGCACGATGCGGTACAGCACGCCGTGCGAGGGGCCGTCGCCGAAGGCGCCCACGCCGGTCGCCGCGAACGCGGTGATCTGACCGAGCGCGAAGACGTCGGCCGCCCCGGTGATCTCCCCGCCGAGCGCCTGCTCCGGAGCCATGAAGGCGGGCGTGCCTACGGCGGAGCCGCTGTGGGTGAGCGCGGTGGCGTCGACCGCACGCGCGACCCCGAAGTCGATGACCCGCGGCCCGTCCAGCGCGAGCAGCACGTTCGACGGCTTGAGGTCGCGGTGCACGATCCCGGCCCGGTGGATGTCCTGCAACGCCTCGGCCACCCCGGCCGTCAGGAGCAGCACCGTCGACAGGGGCAGCGGTCCGTGCTTCTTGACGGCCTCGGCGAGCGAGGGTCCGGGGACGTACGCCGTCGCGAGCCACGGCACCGGCCCCTCGGTGTCGCTGTCGAGGACCGGTGCGGTGTACACGCCCTGCACGCGGCGGGCGTTGGCGACCTCCTGGCGGAACCGCTCGCGGAAATCGCCGTCGTCCGCCAGTTCCGGGCGGATCACCTTCACCGCGACGGGTCTGCCGCCAGGGGTGTACGACAGGTAGACGCGCCCCATGCCGCCGGCACCGAGCCGCGCCACCAGGCGGTACGCCCCGACGGTCTGCGGATCGTCGTCCCCCAGCGGCTGGAACGTTCCCGCACCCGTCCCCGTACCCGTCCGCACGTTCCCGACTCCCGTGGTGCTCCGCAGCTCGCCCTGTCCCCCGACAGGCCGAAACCCTAGCGGTGCGGGCGACGGCTCATGGAGGCAGGGCCGCGGTGCGGACGCCGTTCGGGGCCGCGGCCCGCTCGGTGGTGCGTACCCAGAACCCTTGCGCGCCCGTGCCGTTGGAACACATGAGCATGGTCAACGAATCGAGGAGCATCGACATGTCGGATCAGTCCGCCGTGGTGGGCCGCAGTCACCGCGCGCGCGTGGCGGAACGATGTCGCGAGATCACCGAGGCCCGCTGGTTCGCCACCGCCGTCTTCCTCCTCATCCTCGCCAACGCCGCGGTGCTGGGGGTGGAGACGTACGCCGGCGTCAGCGCCCGCTGGCACGCCGAGCTGCAGACGGTCGAGCACCTCTTCCTGGCGGCGTTCACGACGGAGATGGTGCTCCGCGCGGGTGCGCACGCCACTCGCCCGCTGGACTTCTTCCGGGACCCCTGGAACCTCTTCGACCTGGTCGTGGTCCTCGCCGCGTTCGTCCCGGCCGCGCGCGAGAACTCCACGGTCCTGCGACTCCTCCGTCTCGCCCGCGTCCTGCGCGCCGCGCGCTTCCTCCCCCAGCTGCGGATCGTCCTCGTCGCCGTCGGCCGCAGCCTGCCCGGCACCGTCAGCTTCCTGCTGGTCGGGGCGCTGCTGCTGTACGTGTACGCCATGGTCGGCTGGGTCTTCTTCGCCGGGCACGACCCCGAGCACTTCGGCTCCATCGGGCGAGCCGTGCTCACGCTCTTCCTCCTGATGACCCTCGACGGGCTCGGTGACGCGGTCCACGCCGGCCTGGCGATCTACCGGTGGAGCTTCCTCTACTACGTCTCGTACGTCCTCATCGCCTCGTTCGTGCTCGTCAACGTGCTGATCGGCGTCGTGATCAATTCGCTGGAGGAGGCCCGGGAGATCGAGAAGGCGGAGATGGAGGCGGCGGACAGGAAGGCGGCCGACAAGGCCGGCCACGATGCCGTCGGTGTCGGTGTCGGCGCAGGTGCCAGTGTAGGCCTCGCCGTCGACGAGGCGGGCGTGCGCGAGCGGATCGCGGCGGCCCGGCGTGCCCTGGACGACGTCGAGTCCGCCCTCTCCGCGCTCCCGCCGCCGCGCGCTCACGCGCGCGTGGACGGATCATGGGAGTAGGAAGGGACGCGCGGCGGGCCCACGCGCCCCGACGGTGCGAGGAGGCAGACCATGACACGGACTCTCGAGTGGACGGTCGGCCTGGAACTGGTCGAAGAGGACGGCAGGACCAAGGCCGAGGCACATCTCAACACCGGCACGTCGACCCTCACCGGCCACGGCAGCGCACGGTGCAACCCGTCGGACGTGGACGTACCCGCGATCGGTGACGAACTCGCCGCGAGCCGGGCCATGAGGGACCTGGCCGGGCAGTTGATGCGCGAGGCCAACCGGGAGATGGAAGCGGTGGGCGCGGGGACCGTACCCCAGCACACCGGTCCCGGATACGGCTGGCCCGAGGCGGTCTCGTAACGGGACCGCCTCACGCACCGGGCCCGTCGGCATCTCGGCCACGGGCCCGGTCCCGCGTCACACCCCGGGCGGCCGCAGATCCCCGACCGGCGCGCCCTGATCCGGGTCCGGGCCTCCCGGCCGGTCGTGCCCCAGCTCCGGCAGCCGGTTCTCGGCCACGTCCTCGCCTTCGGCGTCGTCGTCCTCGTCGTCGTACGACAGCCGGTCCACGACCTCCACCACGCCGTCGACGCTCTCGCACAGCCGGACGAAGACCGGTGACAGACTCCGGCGCGCCAGCGTGCCGCTGAGCGTCACCCGGCCTTCGTCGACGTCGACGTGGAGCGCGGCGGGGGAGAGGCCGAGGATGCGGACCACGACGTCCTCCAGGATCTCCTCCTGGATCGCTCGGTCGCGGCGAAGGAACAGCTGCAGCAGATCGCTCCGGCTGAGCACCCCGATGAGCTGACCGCCCGCGTCCACCACCGGCAGCCGCTTGACGCGGTGCCGCTCCATCAGCCGCGCCGCCTCCACCGCCGTCCAGGACGGACGGGCCACCACCACGGGGCTGGTCATCATCGCTCCGGCGGTGCTCGGGCCGTCCTTGGCGCTGTGGCGGCGCAGCAGATCCGCCTCCGACACCACGCCGACCGGCCGGTTGGCCTCGTCGACGACCGGTACGGCGGTGATGCCGTACTCGTCGAGCAATCGCGCGATCTCCTTGAACGACGTCCCCGGCTGCACGGCCACCGCGGTCGGCGTCATCAGGTCGGCGACAGTGCGGTTCCGCATCGTCCGTTCCGTCCCTTCTCCGCTCCTCCGTCCATGATCCCTCACATGGCGGGCCTGTCCGTGACGCGGATCTTCCGCTGGGGGTCGACGTACGTGCCGCCGCCGTGGAACCTGTCGACGGCCCGGTCCACGCCCCGGCCCGAACCGCCCGTCGCGACAGGAACGTTGGCGGGTACGGACGTATGACCGGAGAGTGTGTCGGTGCGCGGGAGAAGTCCGGAGGCGGTGTCGCGCCGTACGCGAACCCGTCACCGAGGAGCGCCCCGCCCGACGCGTGGCGGGCCCGGGCCCCGACCGCTAATTGGTTTGCCGCCGCTTGTCCGGTCCGATAGGAAGATCGCATGCTGAGGGGCGACAAGGTCGGGCTCAGGGCCCGGCATGAGGACGACATCCCGATCCTGCGGGCCGAGCTCTACGACGACGTGGTCAACGCCTCGCGGGCGGAGAGCCGGCCGTGGCGGCCGATCACGCCCGGCTCGAAGGACCCGCGGCTCGCCGTGGACGACACGGAGCAGGGGCATGTCCCGTTCTCCGTGATCGAGCTGGACGGCGGCACACTGGTGGGCACCGCGACGCTGTGGGGCATCGACAACCACAGCCGGTCCGCGCACATCGGCCTCGGCCTGCTTCCGTCCTGCCGCGGCAAGGGCTACGGCACCGACGTCGTCGCGGTGCTGTGCCACTACGGATTCGTCGTGCGCGGCCTGCACCGGCTGCAGATCGAGACC
Organism: Streptomyces sp. NPDC022552; assembly: GCF_055561875.1. Lineage (NCBI taxonomy): Bacteria > Bacillati > Actinomycetota > Actinomycetes > Kitasatosporales > Streptomycetaceae > Streptomyces > Streptomyces sp. NPDC022552. The sequence goes on along the minus strand of NZ_JBVHGJ010000010.1, from coordinate 285,853 downwards.
CTGGCGGACAACGCCGCGATGCTCCGCTCCGCCGAGCGCAACGGCTTCGTCCGCGAGGGCGTGCTGCGCTCCTCGGCCTGGGTGATGGGCGAGTTCCTGGACGAGGTGCTGCTCGGGCTCCTCGCCCAGGAGTGGAAGCCGGAATCGAAGGCCTAGGGCTGTCACCCGGCAGTGAGGCGCGACCGCGCGGGGCCGCGCTCGGCCACCATGGCCGGCCGACGGCGAAGGCTTCCTGATCCGGCCCTAGTTGAACGGGTCGAGCGTGACGTACGCCTGCTGCGGGTTGCCGTCGTGCACCAGGGACTCGTGCGCACCGACGTCGTCGAAGGCGAAGCCGTAGGCCTTGCCGTCCACCATGCGCGCGTGGATCTCACGCGAGTAGTGGTTGGTGACGGCGTCCTGGTAGAAGCCGGCCGACGTGGTGTCCGGCTGCTGGGGGTTGGTGAGGAGAGTGGAGCGGTTGTAGCCCGCGCAGAGCGTACGGGAGATGGGGCCGCGTACCTGGTCGTTGGGGGCGTCCAGTCGCTTGTAGCAGCCGAAGACGCTGTCGGAGTCGGGCTTCTGGAACGAGGTGACGACCGCGCCCGCGGTGTTGGTGAAGTTCATGACGTTGCCGGAGACACGGCCGAAGTACTTCACGGACGGCTGGTTGGCGAAGGGCGTCACGGTGAGCGTCGAGGAGCTGTACTTCGTCCAGACACGGTTGATGTAGTCGTCCATCACGGTGGACGGCAGCGCGCCTGCCTCGATGCCGTGGCCCGGTGCGAGGGCGCGCAGTACGGTGCCGTCGGACCGGGTCTGGATCAGGTTCGCCCAGCCGCCGGGCCGGGCGCGGAGGGCGTTGAGGAAGCCGTTGTAGCCGCCGGGCTTGAGCCGGCCCGTGGTGGCGACGCTGCCGTCGGGACGCTTGACGCCGACCGCGTACGGGGCCGAGACCATGTCGACCTGGGTGCTGTTGAGCCAGAGGCCCGAGTCGTTGAGCGTGTACTCGGACCAGTTGAAGAGGATGTTCCGGTTGGGGTCGCTCGGGTTCTGGACGGCCGGCTGCACGAGGCCGCCGGTCGCCAGCTTGAAGACGAGCTTCTGGCCGTAGCTGAAGTAGATGCGGCCGGAGAACTTCGGCAGCCGGACCGTCATGGACTGCCCCTGGGCGGGGCCGGGGATGGCGGCGTCGGGTGCCGGGACGGGTACCGAACCGCCGGCGGGCCAGGGGTGGAAGGTGCCGTTCGCGTCCGCCCAGCCCTGGCGGCCGGTGGAGAGCTCGGTGCCGAGGTTGTAGACGTAGATCTGCTCGTTGCGGCCGGAGTTGTTGGTGAACGTGAGCGGAATCGTGGCCGGGACGGCGGCCGCGCCCACGGCCGTCGTGTCGGCGGTCGCGGCCTGGACCGTGGGGGAGGGACCGGCGAGCGTGACGGCGGTGCCGATAAGGGCGGCGGCGGTGGCGGGCGCGAGCACGACGAGCCTGCGGCGACGGCGGTGGGAAGACACGTGGGGGCTCCTCGGGGTGGGGGTGCGAGGACGGTGAGAGCGCTCTGAGAGCGCTCTCAGAGCGCTCTCAGAATGGTAAGGATGTGATGACCCTGTCAATGCTTCGGACGTCCGGGATGCTACGAGGGCCAGGCGCCGCCGTCGTTCAGCCGCAGGACCAGCGCGGCGATGTTCCAGGCGTCGTCCTCACCCCGATGGTGCCTGCCCTCCAGAGGCAGGCCCGCGATCTGCAGCGCACGGGCCATGCCCGGACGCTTGGCCAGCCCGTTCGCCTCGGTGAAGACGGCCTTGGCGTTGGTGTGCCGCTGACCGAAGGGGTACTCCGTACCCGTCACCCGGCACTGGTGCGTGAACTGCTTGCGGTCGTAGTCGCCCCAACTGGCCCACGGGCGGAGCCCGGCGGCGTGCTCGACGGCGAGCAGCCGACAGGCCGCGGCGAAGTCCAGACCGGTGTCGACCTCCGCCTGTGTGAGGCCGGTCAGCTGGGTGCAGAACTCGCTGACCGTGGAACGGGCGGGCCTGACCAGGATGCCGTGGCGTGCCGTCCGCTCGCCCGCGTCCAGGTCGACGACGGTGAGCCCGATCTCGATGATCTCGCTCACGGCCCCCGGTGGGCGCTCCCCGTCCCGCTCCCAGCAAGTGGCCTCGACGTCGACGATGTTGACCAGGCGTCCGTTGTTCATGAGCACGAGGCTAGAGGGGTGGTACGCAGGCGGGCATCCGGATTTCGTGGCCCTGGCGCTACTCCAGGTCCAGGATCTCCCGCAGGGCCGCGACCGCGTGGGCCCGGTGCTCGTCGAGCCACCGCACCGCGGCCTCCTCGTCACCGTTGCGTACCGCCGAGATGACCGCGCGGTGCTCCCGCACCGCCAACTCCCGGTTCGGCTCCTCCGTGTAGTACAGCGAACGGTACGCGTCCGTGGCGTCCCACAACGTGGTGATCAGCCGGACCAGGCGCGGCATCCCGGAGGCCTCGATCAGGGCGAAGTGGAAGCGGCGGTTGGCCGCGGCCATCAGCGTGACGTCCCCGGCGTCGGCCGCCCGTTCCACCTCCCGCTGGATCTTCTCCAGGGAGACGAGCAGCCCGTCCTCGCCCCTCCGGACACCCATGCGGACGGCCTCGGTCTCCAGGAGCTGCCGGATCCGGTAGACCTCCTCCAGATCCGCGAGGGAGAGCTCTGCGACGAAGTAGCCCCGGTGGATGTGGTGGACGACGAGGCCCTCGCCCTCCAGGATCTTCAGGGCCTCCCGCAGGGGCACGCGGCTGACGTCGAGCCGGGCGGCGAGCGCGTCCTGGCGGATCTGCCCACCGGGCCGCAGCTCACCGGCCGTGATCGCGCGCCGCAGCTCCCCGAGGACGAACTGCTGGGCGGTCGGCGGCCGCCCCTTCTGCACCGCGCTGCTCATCGCCTGTGACCCTTCCGTCGTTCGGTCGTTCGGTCGTTCCGTCGTTCGGTCGTGCTGCCGGTTCCGTCGGTCCCCGACCTGATCCGTATATCTTCCTACGGGCCGTCGGGTGACCCTTCCAGCTCGGTGAGCAGGGAAGCGGTGTGCTCTCCCAGTCGCGGGGGCGCGGCGCGGTAGGTGGGCGGGGTGACGCCGAGGGCGATCGGGTTGACGACCTGGCCCGGCCCCGCCGCCTCGGTCGGGACCCGGGGCGCGAGGCCCAGCCGGTCGGCCAGGTCGAAGGCCGCGGCGAGATCGTTGATCGGCCCGCAGGGCACTCCGGCGGCGGTGAGGTCCTCGAACCAGGCGTCGGCGGGCCGTTCGGCGAGAGGACCGGCCAGCGCCGCGACCAGCTCCTCGCGGTGGGCGACGCGGGCGGCGTTGGTGGCGAAGCGCGCGTCGTCGGCGAGGCCGGGCAGACCGAGGCGTGCGCAGAGCGCCCGGAACTGGCGGTCGTTCCCCACGGCGAGGACCAGGGGCCGGTCCTGCGCCTCGAACACCTCGTACGGGGCGATGCTCGGGTGCCGGTTGCCCATGGCCCGAGGGACGACACCGGCGCCGAGGTGGGCGGCCGACTGGTTGGTGAGCGCGGACAGGAGCGAGGTGAGCAGGGAGACTTCGACCTGCTGGCCTTCGCCCGTACGTTCCCGGTGCCGCAGGGCGGCGAGGACGCCCATGCCCGCGTGGAGGCCGGTGATCACGTCGACGAGCGCCACGCCCGCCTTCGTGCCCTGCCCGCCCGGCTCGCCCGTCACGCTCATCAGCCCGCCCATGGCCTGGACGAGGAGGTCGTAGCCGGGCAGACGGGCGCCCTCCGCGGCGCCGAATCCGGTGACCGAGCAGTAGACGAGTCCGGGGTTGGACGCGCGTACGTCCTCGTAGCCGAGACCGAGCTTCTCCATCGTGCCGGGCCGGAAGTTCTCCACGAGGACGTCGGCGCGGTCGACGATCGAGCGGGCCGCGGCCAGACCCGCCGGGTCGGTCAGGTCCAGCTCGACGGAGCGCTTGTTGCGGTTCACCCCGAGGAAGTAGGTGGCCTGGCCCTCGGCGAAGGGCGGACCCCAGGCCCGGGTGTCGTCGCCGGAGCCGGGCCGCTCGATCTTGATGACGTCGGCGCCCAGATCGGCCAGCAGCATCGTCATGTACGGCCCGGCCAGCACGCGCCCGAAGTCGGCCACCACGATCCCGGACAGGGCCCCGGGGCCGGGCGTCACCTGCTGATCTGCGCGCATCGGGCTCTCCTCCGCCGGTGATCGGATCCAGCTGGAACGTACGCATCGGAGATCCGATATTCAATACTGGATCCAAAATCCGATCTGCCGCTACGCTGCGGTACGCCGAGTAGCCGCACGAGCCTGGAGGCCGTCCGTGAAGCCGTCGCCGCAGTCGTCGCAGTCGCCGAACGCGTCGAAGTCGACTCCCGTCCACCCCTTCGATCTGCTGGCGATCGACGGCCTGTTGAGCGACGAGGAGCGGGAGATCCGCCGGACCGTGCGCACCATGGCGGACAAGGAGCTGCGTCCCCATGTCGCCGAGTGGTTCGAGTCGGGCGCCATCCCCGCCCGCGAACTCGCCAGGCAGCTCGGCGGCATCGGAGTCCTCGGCATGCACCTGGAGGGCTACGGCTGCGCCGGTACCAACGCCGTCGCGTACGGGCTGGCCTGCCTGGAGCTGGAGGCCGTCGACTCCGGCCTGCGCAGCCTCGTCTCCGTGCAGGGCTCCCTCGCGATGTACGCCATCTGGAAGTTCGGCTCGGAGGAGCAGAAGCAGCAGTGGCTGCCCGGCATGGCGGCCGGTGAGTACATCGGCTGCTTCGGGCTCACCGAGCCGGACGCGGGATCGGATCCCGGAGCCATGCGCACCCGCGCTCGGCGCGACGGCGACGACTGGGTGCTCAACGGCACCAAGATGTGGATCACCAACGGCTCGGTCGCCGACGTGGCCGTTGTCTGGGCCCGTACCGATGAAGGCGTCCGCGGCTTCCTGGTGCCCGCCGGCACCCCCGGCTTCAGCGCGCCGGAGATCAAGCAGAAGCTGTCCCTGCGGGCCAGCGTGACCAGCGAACTGGTCCTGGAGGACGTACGCCTGCCGGCCGACGCGATGCTGCCCGGGGCGCGTGGACTGTCCGGCCCGCTCGGCTGCCTCAACGAGGCGCGGTTCGGGATCGTGTTCGGCGCCCTCGGCGCCGCCCGTGACTGTCTGGAGACCGCCATCGCGTACGCCGGCGACCGGATCGTCTTCGAGCGGCCCCTCGCCTCCTACCAGCTGACCCAGCAGAAGCTTGCGGACATGTCCCTGGAGCTCGGCAAGGGCATGCTCCTCGCCCTCCACCTGGGGCGCCTCAAGGACGCGGGCGGCCTCACGCCCGAGCAGGTGAGCGTGGGCAAGCTGAACAACGTACGGGAGGCGATCGCCATCGCCCGCGAGTGCCGCACCGTCCTCGGCGCGAACGGCATCACCCTGGAGTACCCGGTGATGCGCCACGCCAACAACCTGGAGTCGGTCCTCACCTACGAGGGCACCAGCGAGGTCCACTCCCTGGTCATCGGCAAGGCCCTCACGGGCGAGCAGGCCTTCCGCTGAGCCCGGCCGTGCCGCTTCAGCCGGCCGTCACCCTGGCGAGGAACGCGTCCAGGTTGGCGGTCGTCCGCTCGATCCGCTCCTCCACGGTCAGCGACTCCTCCTGACGGCCGGCCCGCAGCCTGGGCTGGCGCCTGCCGCGGATGTAGAGGGAACAGGCCAGGTCGGAGCAGATGTAGATGCCGACCGTGTTCCCCTCGCGTCCGCGGCTGCCGGCGAGCGGCGCCGCGAGCAGGGTCACACCCGACGAGGCGTGCCCCGTCAGGCAGACCTGGCACAGGCTGGACTTGACCGCGCTCGTGCGGCTCGTGGCGGGGACCCGCAGGGTGATGCCGAGCGGGCCGTCCTCACGGGCCACCACGAGGTGGGCGCGCAGCGGCGCGCCGGGGTCGACCCAGCCGAGGAAGTCGAGGTCCTGCCAGGGGAGCTCGGCGAAGTCCAGCGGGAGCTTGAGCCTGCTTGCCTCGCCCTTCGTGCAGTTCACGAAGGACGAACGGATCTGTCGGTCGGTGAGAGGTTCCACTCGGTGGACGGTACACGGATCGCGGGGGCCCGGGCATCCGGATATTTCCCGAGCCCCCTTCGGGCGGTCGCCTCAGGAGACCGGCTGCGCGTCCGTGACGTGCGCGAAGGCGTCCGTGCCGGCCTCCGGCCCGGGCTGCGGGGCAGGGCTGACCACCGATGCCGACTGGTCCGTCGCGCCGCCGGTGGACGTTCCCTCCGTGGCGGGCTCCGACGGCGTATCGGGCGCATCCGGTGAGGCGGGTGACTCCGGTGAGGCGGGCGACTCGGGCGACTCGGGGGCAGGAGGCGACGTGTTCGGGGAGGTCGAGGGGGGCTTCGAGGTCGGGGAGTCCGTCACCGAGTCCGAGACGGAAGGCGACGGGGGAGCCGTCGGCGGGGACGTCGGCTTGTCCTGGTTCCCCGTGTCACCCGGCTCGCGGGCGAACCAGCCGTCGTTCTCGGGGTCGTACACGATGAAGACGTTCACCACGGTCACCGAGGGCGTCACTACGACCACCTGGGAGGGCTGGTAGCCCGCCCACCGGGTGCCCGTCGTCTTCGGAGCCTGCTGGGCGACCGGCGGTGTCAGCGGATTGCCGCAGGCGCAGCGCACTCGGGGCACACCCCGGTCGTCGACGAGCACCGCGGTACCGGCCTGGAGGACCGCCTGGTACGAGGTGGGGGCGCCGTCCCTGAAGCCGTGGTTGGTGACCCGGGTGTCGACCCGGAGCTGAAGCGGGGTCAGGGAGCGCAGATACCCCGGGACTTCGTTGGCCGGGATGCCCAGGACCGAGGCGAAGGCCGTGTTCTTGGCGGGCTGGTCGGCGAGGAAGCGCACCTGTTGCTCGACGTCGCAGCTCGCCACGTTCTGCGTACCGCCGTACAGACCCGCCGCCGAACCCGACACGCCGCGCGTGGCGTTGGCGTCCGCGGACCTGGTCGCGCTGGGCAGCGGAGCGGGGGACTGCGAGGCGTCGGCGGCGCGGGCCGTCGACTTGGTGAAGGGGTCGGGGCCGGTGGCGGAGGCGTTCTGCAGGAACACCTCGCCGCCCGCCGAGCCGCCTCCGTCGCCTCCGTTGCCGTCCGGACGGGTGAGGACGACCACCAGGGCGATGGTCGCGACCAGGACAGCGGCGATCGACGCGACCTTGGGTACGGAACGCCACCAGGGACCACCGCCACCCCCTTCGCCGCCGCCGGCTCCCTCGTCCGGGCCGCCGGGTACCCCACCGCCACCGGTTCCGTCACCGCCGCCGGATCCGCCTCCGCCGCCCGATCCGCCTCCGGAACCGCCCGAACCGCCCCCCGAGGCGCCGCGCGGCGGCCCGGAGGGCGGTGGGGGACCGACCGCTCCCGGTTTGGTGCTCGGGCCCGACAGCGGACCCGAAGGGGGACCTGAGGGGGGTACCGAGGGACGGTCGGACGGCGGGTGGGAAGTCACGTTTTTTCCCTTTCTTCCGTTCCGCGCCCATTGTGTGCGCGGAGCGGGTGCCGCCCGCAAGCGGACGAGGTCCACCGGTACCCGCGGTCGGCGTCCACAAGTGCTGCGGAGGTCTCCACCGGTCCCGCGGAGGTCCTGCGGAGATCAACCCCCGGTACTAGCGTGGGGAGCGTGAGCAGTCGGCTCCCCACCACACCCCGCCCGGCGCACGACGCCCAGCACCTCGCCCGCCACTGGGGCGAGGCATTGGCAGCGGTCCTCGCCGGGTTCGTCGCGATGGCGGTCGTCGCCGCGTTCGGCCTCTGGGCCGCCGGTGCCGCCGACCTGCCCAGCGGCTTCGTGAACATCGTCGCCGCGGTCGTCGTCATGGCCGCGGGCGGCCAGATCGACCTCTCCGGTGACGCCGGCGCACTCGCCGGCACGAACGCCGAACTGACCGCGATGCCCCTCACCGTCACCCTGGTGGGCGCACTGGTCACCGGTTTCTGTTTTCTCCTCCCGTTGCGCCACCACGCCGTCGCCCGGACCCGCGACCTGCTCGCCCGCGCCGCCCGCACCGTCCTGCTCTGGCTGGCCGCGCTCGCCGGCCTCTCCGCCCTCGCCCGCCACGACTTCCCCATCTCGGTCGGCGGCGGCGAGAGCCAGGACACGATGTCCGACCTCTTCGGCGAACTCCTCGACGCGGCGAACCCCACCGTCGGATTCCGCACCGACGTGGGCCCCACCCTGTTCTTCGGGCTGCTGTGGATCCTCGGTGTCCTCCTCATCGCCCTGCTGGTCTCGCGCGGGACCCCGCTTCCGCCCCGACTCGTCCGCTACCACGAGGCCGTGCGGCCGGTCGCCTCCGCGATGCTGCTGCTGCTCCTCGCGTACGTGCTCGTCGGCCTGGTCATCGGGATCGTCGTGGCGGCGACCCGGGGCCACGCGGCCGAGACCCTCGCCGTGATCCTGCTCGGCCTGCCCAATGTCAGCTGGCTCGCCCTCGGCGTCGGCATCGGCGGCTCCTGGGAGGGGATCGTCGAAGGGCCGTTCGGGCTGCCGATGCCCCAGATCCTGGACTCGGTCCTGCGCACCGACACCGGCGGCCTCTCCACCGTGGACCTGTCGTCCCTCGCCTCGTACGACTCACGGGCCTGGTGGCTGCTGCCGATCGCGGCCGTCCTCGTCCTGGCCGTGGCCTTCGTGGCCGCCGTCCGTTCGCCGTCCCGTACGCGACTGTGGCAGCACGCGCTCCACCTGGGCATCGCCTTCGCCCTGACCATGCTGGTCGTCGCCCCGGTCACCCTCGTCGAAGCACGCTTCGGGCTCTCCATCCTGGGCATCGGCGAGCTCGAATCCCTGGGCGGCCAGGTCGTGCTGCGCCCCCACATCTGGAAGGTGGCCGGCTTCGCCGCGCTCTGGGGCCTCGTCGCGGGCTTCCTCGGCGGGCTGCTCGCCTCCCGTGTCCACCGCCGCGGCGAGGTGGACGACCCTCGGGAGAGGTCGCCGAAGGGCTGAGAGGGTCAGAAGTCGTTCGCCCGTACGGGAGCCAGGAGCCATCCGAGTCATCCGAGTCATCGGAGACGTCCGAGTCATCGGTACGAGTCGACGAGGCGAGCCAGATGCCGGCCCGCGATCTCCAGCGGCACCGTGCTGCGGGCGGTCTGGGCCGCCAGCTCGGCGCCTTCCAGTGTGGCGATCACCGTGTGCGCCAGCTCCTCGGCGTCGGCCTCGGCGAACCCCGTGGCGACGAGCCTCCCCGCGACCACCGCCCGCCACCGCGCGAACGCCTCGGCGGCCGCCTGCTGGATGTCGGGTGCGCTCGTCGCCGTACCCACGACGGTGGAGGTGACCGGGCATCCGTCGAGCCAGTCGGATTCCCGCAGCCCCCGCGCGAGGGCCGTGGTGAGCGCGACAAGGGCCTCCTCCGGCTCCGGCTCCGCGTCGAGCGCCTGGCGCAGGAACCCGGTGAACTCCTCGTCACCGAGCCGCACGGCGGCGACGCCGAGCTCCTGCTTGCCGCCCGGGAAGAAGTGGTACACGGACCCGAGCGTCGCCCCCGCCTCGCGGGAGATCTGCTTGACGCCGGTGCCTTCGTAGCCCTGGCGCTGCATCAGGCGTGACGTCGTACGGACGATCCGCTCACGGGTTCCGGCGGTCTCGGGATCAACGGGGGCCATGGTCTTCACCCCGTCACCCTACCGAACTTGAGCGATCGTTCTAGTGGTGTGCTACGTTCCTCGTCAGATAGAGCGTTCGTTCTAGTGACGCTCTCGGGGAAGGGGATCTTTGTGAGCACGTCCGCTGTGAACACCCTGTCCGTGACGGTCATCGGTCTCGGCCCGATGGGCCGGGCGATGGCCGGTGCCTACCTGGACGCCGGCTACCGCGTCACCGTCTGGAACCGCACCGCGCGCCGCGCCGACGATCTGGTCGCCAGAGGCGCGGTACGCGCCGCCACAGTCGAGGAGGCGCTGACGGCCGACAAGGTGGTGGTGCTGAGCCTGACCGACTACGCCGCGATGTACGCCATCCTGGGGCCCGCCGCCGAGGCGCTGGAGGGCCGTGTCCTGGTCAACCTCAGCTCGGACACCCCGGACCGGGCCCGGGAGGGGGCCGCCTGGGCGGAGCGGCACGGGGCCCGGCACCTCACCGGCGGGGTGATGACGCCGCCGTCCGGGATCGGCTCGACGGAGTCCGGCACCTACTACAGCGGCCCCCGGGACCTCTTCGAGGAGTGCGAGGCCACTCTGAAGGTGATCACGGGTACGGACTACCGCGGTGAGGACCCGGGGCTGGCCGCGCTCTACTACCAGCTCCAGATGGACCTCTTCTGGAACAGCCTGACCGCCTGGCTGCACACGGTGGCGCTGGCGAACGCGCACGGCATCAGCGCCTCCGAGATCAGGCCGTACGCGGTCGAGACGCTGGGCGGGATGAGTCAGTTCATCGACTTCTACACACCGCGGATCGAGTCGGGGCAGCACGCCGGCGACGTGGAGCGGATCTCGATGGCGGTGGCGAGCATGGACCATGTCGTGCACACGGTGCGGGACGCGGGCGTGGACCCGGCGCTTCCCGCCGCCACGCTGGAGGCGTTCCGGCGCGCGGCGGCCGAGGGCTTCGAGGAGGACAGCCTCACGCGGCTGATCGCGGTGCTCGGGCCGGGCGGGGCCGACGCCGCCGCGGCGGCGAAGTAGCCCTGGGTCAGGACCACATCGCGGGAGGTGCCCGGAACGCCGGGCGGGCCCAGGCCGGCGGTTCGGGCGGCGGGGACGGCGGCTCCGGCCCGAGCGGTCCGGTACGGCCGCCCGGGCCGGGACCGCCCCGCTCCAGGGCCGCCCGCAGCGCCGCGACGAACTCCAGACACGTCCCGTAACGCTCCTCCGGAACCTTCGCCAAAGCCTTCGCCAGCACCTCGTCCGCCGCCTCCGGCAGCTCCGGCCGTTCCGCCGACAGCGGGGGCGGCGGATCGTACTGGTGGGCCCAGAGCAGCGCCATGTCGTCGTCACGGCGGAACGGCGGCATTCCGGTGAGCGTCTCCTGGACCACGCACGCCAGGCTGTACACGTCGCAGCGGCCGTCCACCGGCTTCCCCGAGATCTGTTCGGGCGCCACGTAGTCGAGCGTTCCGACGAACTGCCCCACCGTCGTCAGACCCGTCAGGGACAGGGACTTCTTCGTGAGTCCGAAGTCCGTGAGATAGACGTGCTCCGGGTGGTCGCGGTCGGTGCCCTCGGCGACGAGGATGTTGCCCGGCTTCACGTCCCGGTGGACCAGGTCGTGGGCGTGCGCCGCGTCCAGCGCGGACGCCACCTGTACGGCGATCCGACCCGCCGTCACCGGCTCCAGCGGGCCCTCGCGGTCGAGGAGCGCCCGCAGATCCCGCCCCGCGACATAACGCATCGCGATGTACAGCACGCCTTCCGTCTCGCCGGCCTCGAAGACCGGCACGATGTGCGGATGGTCGATCGCGGCCGCCACCCGCGACTCGTGGGCGAACCGTTTGCGGAAGGTGTCGTTGCGGGCCAGTTCGGGCGCCAGCAGTTTCAGCGCCACGGTCCGCTCCAGCCGCAGATCGCGAGCCCGGTACACGACCGCCATCCCGCCACGGCCGATCTCGGCCTCGACCAGATAGCCGGCGATCTGCTTGCCGATCAGCCCCGACTCCCGGCCGGCGGGCAGATCGGTGTTCCGCGCCGCGCCGGCCATCAGCCCTCACCCGGTAGGTTCGACCGGTCCACGATCCGGGTGGGCGGCGGTCCCGCGGGGCGCTCCGGTGGCTCGTCCCCCTCGTCGAGACGGGGCACCACCCGCGTCGGCTCGTGTCCGGCCTCCACCACCTCGCCCTCCGGCGGGGCGGATGCGGCCGAGGGGCCGGCCGAGGCCGCGTACGTGCTCAGCGCCATCCCGTCGCAGTACACCCAGCGCTCGTGCTCCGCGTCGAACAGCCAGAGCGACTCCCCGTCGACGACCATCCCCACCCGCAGTCCGTGCGTCCGCCGCCCGAAGGTGTCCCCGTCGGCCCGGCCGGCCGCAAGCTCCTCGGCCGCCCGCCGATAGCGGCCGAGCGACTCCTCCGCACGGGCGATCAGCGGCTGGGGGTCGGCGGTCCTGGCGAGCGCCTGACGGGCCTCCGGCGGATCCACGGGTACGGAGACGAGCAAGCGGGCGTCGACCCACGCGGTCCAGCCGTTGGAGCAGAGGATCTGGCCCCAGTCTCCGGCCCGGTCGGTGAGCTGCACGGGCAGGAACGCGTCGAGGGGCACGGTCGGCATGGCCGGGTCGGGAGCCTCCCAGGTCGGCAGACCGTCGCGCGGCACGACATGGGTCGGCCGGAAGCCCGGAATGTCGTCCGATACCGAGGGAGTGACCGGGATGCCCATGGGCCGCCTGCCTTCGCTGTTCCGGATATTGGATATCTGATCCTGGATGTCTGATCCTGGATCTTGGATCCAATATCCAGGACGTCGGTCCAGGGACATCGGCTACTTCCGCATGATCACCGGCTCCTGGCGCCGCAACAGCCGCGCCACGATGAAGCCGAGCACGAGACAGAGCACGACCAGCATCCCCATGTCGAAGAGCCACGCGCCGAGCGTGTGCTCCATGAGCGGATCCGCCGTCTTGTCGCTCGGCGCGATCGTCCCGATGTCGATGGTCGCTCCCATCGCCGCGAACGCCCACCGCGACGGCACCAGCCACGCCAGCTGTTCGAGGACCGGCGTCCCGGTGACGGTCAGCAGAGCCCCGCAGAACACCACCTGCACGATGGCGAGGAGGACGAGCAGCGGCATCGTCACCTCCTCCTTGCGCACAAGGGCGGAGACGAACAGTCCGAGCATCATCGCCGTGAACGAGAGCAGCGCGACCGCGAGCGTGAGTTCCACGAGAGGCGGCATGAGGACGCCCTTGCCGTCCGGCACGTTCAGCGGGACACCGATCAGTGCCACCAGCGTGAGGACCACCGCCTGGACGACCGTGATCGTGCCCAGCACCACGACCTTCGACATCAGATACGCGGAACGGCTCAGGCCGACGGCTCTCTCCCGTCGGTAGATCGTGCGCTCCTTCACCAGTTCCCGTACCGCGTTCGCCGCGCCCGTGAGCACCCCGCCGACACACAGGATCAGCAGCACGTTCAGCGTCGACTCGGGGTTGAGGCTGCCCTCCGACAGCGCCCGGGCCATCGCACCCATCACGAACGGCAGAGCGATCATGATGGCGATGAACGTCCGGTCCGCGGCGAGGGCCGCGGAGTAACGCCGGACGAGGGTACGGAGCTGGGAGCCCCAGCTCTGCGCCTTGCGTGGCGGACCGGGCTCCGGCGCGGCCTCCGCCGGCGGCAGCCCAGGCCGTTGCATCGCGTCGGCGATGTACCGCCGGTGCTGGCGGGAGGAGCGGTACTGCTCCGCCCAGTCCCTTCGACGGTCGGTCTCGAAGGCCTCGAACGCCTCCGGCCACTGGGCGAAGCCGAAGAAGTCCAGCGACTCGTCCGGCGGTCCGTAGTACGCGACGCGCCCGCCGGGCGCGAGCACGAGCAGCCGGTCGCAGACGTCCAGGCTCAGCACACTGTGCGTGACGACGATGACGGTACGGCCGTCGTCGGCGAGCCCGCGCAGCATGTGCATCACGGAGCGGTCCATGCCCGGGTCGAGCCCCGACGTCGGCTCGTCCAGGAAGAGCAGCGACGGCTTGGTGAGCAGTTCGAGGGCCACGCTGACCCGCTTGCGCTGGCCGCCGGAGAGACTGTGGATGGGCTGGTCCACGCGCTCCCCGAGGCCGAGTTCGCCGATCACCTCGTCCACCCGGGCCCGGCGCTCGTCGGCCGCGGTGTCCTCGGGGAAGCGCAGCTCGGAGGCGTAGGTCAGGGCCCGCTTCACGGTGAGCTGGAGGTGGAGGATGTCGTCCTGCGGTACGAGACCGATGCGCTGGCGCAGCTCCGCGTAGTCGCGGTAGAGGTCCCGGCCGTCGTAGAAGACCGTGCCGTGGTCGGCGGGGCGCTGACCGGTGAGCGCCCCGAGCAGCGTCGACTTGCCCGCACCGGACGGCCCGACCACCGCGAGCAGGCACTTCTGCCCGACGGGGAAGGACACGCCCTCCAGGAGGGTCTTGCGGCCCTGATCGACCGTGACGGCCAGATCCTGCACGTCGAGGGAGACCTCGCCGGTGTCGGTGAACTCGACGAGCTGCCCTCCGATGAGGCAGAACGCGGAGTGTCCGACGCCGACGATGTCGTCCGGGGTGACACGGGCTTCGGCGACGGGGCGGCCGTTGAGGAAGGTGCCGTTGTGACTGCCGAGGTCCTTGATCCAGTACGTGCCGTCGGCGTGCGCATTCAGTTCGGCGTGGTTCCGGGAGACGACCAGGTCGTCGACCACGAGGTCGTTGTCGGGAGCGCGCCCGATCCGCACGGTGCGGGTCGGCAGCGGACGCACGGACGTCGGCTGCCGGAAGGTACCGGTCGCCGCCGGATACGAGACCGACGACGGCCGGGGCGGGGTCCGCGGCGGCGCGGGAGCCGGGGGCTCCGGGGTCGGTACGGGACGGGGCGAGGGGGCCGGCTCGGGACCCGGTACGGGTGGAGGCACCGGCGTCGCGGGCCCGGGCTCCCGCGCGGGGGCCTCGGGCGATCCGGTCGAGGGGGCCTCCGCGACGGGGGCCTCCCCGACAGGAGCCTCGTCGACGGGTGTCTCCGCGGCGGGGGTTACCGCGGCAGGCGCCTCGGCCTCGGCACGTACAGGCTCGGCGGGTGCGGGTGCGGGTGCGGACGGCTCGGGCCCGGGCGCCGGAGGCGCGGGAGCCCCGGGCTCGGCACGAACCGGCGCCGGTCCCCGTTTCTCGGGTGGAGCCGTCGGTGCCGCAGCCCCCGACAGGACGGCGCGCGGACCGTCTCCGGGGTGCCCGAACCGTATGACCGTACCCGGGCCGACCTCGCGCACGGCGATGCGGTGGCTGTCGGCGAAGGTGCCGTTCGTGCTGCCCTCGTCGGCCAGCGTCCAGTGGTCGCCGACGGCCCGCAGGACCGCGTGGTGCCAGGACGTTCGGTCGTCGTCGAGGACGATGTCGCTGGTGGGGTCGCGCCCGATGCGGTAGACCCGGCTCGGACTCATCACGGTGGCGTCCCCAGCGATCTCGAGGACGAGCTCGGGTGCGGCGGGCGCGACGGGCCGCTGTCCCATGCGTGAATTTTATCGTCCGGGGCTGATCCGTGCCTGCGAGAGCCGCCGGTATCGTGGGCGCCTCCAGTGCGACCGCAAGGAGGCTCACCCGTGCCGAAAGGTGTCACCAAGCGCCGTCCCCGGACGCGGGCAGCCCTGCTGAAGGCCGCTCTGGAGACCTTCGCCGAGCACGGCTTCCACGCCACCACGATCGAGCAGGTCTGCGAGCGTGCCGGCTACACCCGTGGCGCCTACTACTCGAACTTCGCCAGCAAGGAAGAGCTGTTCCTCGCCCTCTTCGACGAGCACAGCGAACGGACCGTACGGCGGCTCGCGGACGCCGTCGACAGCCTCGCCGCCGAGGACTACACCCTGGAGCGGCTCGCCGAACTCGCCTCCCACATCGAACCGGACGAGCGCGACTGGTACCTCGTCACCACCGAGTTCACCCTGCACGCCATCCGGGACCGGCAGGCGGCCTGGGTGCTCGCCCGGCACGACGCCCGTCTGCGGGCCGAGATCGCCCGGGGCCTGACGGACGTACTGCGCCGGGCGGGACGCGAACTGACCGTGGACGCTGACCGGTTCGCCCGGATGCTGATCGCCCTGCGCGAGGGCGGACTCGCGCAGAGCTACGTCGAGCCGGAGGAGCTGCCGCCCGGCTCTCTCGAACGGGACTTCCTGGCGCCCCTGTTGGCGGCGTCGACGCGGGAGATCGACATCGAGACGTAGGCGACGAGACCGTGGCCGAGGGGAAGGTCAGTCGAAGAGATCCGGGTCCGACGCCGTGATCTGGTCCCACAGCGGCCGCGCCTGGAACCAGCCGGCCAGCGGGGTACCGACCTGGCCCCGGGTGATCAGCGCCGTCTCGCGGTCGATCAGCTGCGGTGTACCGGCGGCCATCGCCAACAGCTGGGCCTGGCACGAGCGTTCCATGGTGATGAACCACCAGACGGCCTCGGCGACCGAGTGTCCGACCGTGAGCAGTCCGTGGTTCTTGAGGATGACCGCCTTGTGTCCGGCGAGGGCCTTCGCGACGCGCTTGCCCTCGTCCAGCTCGTTGACCACGCCGCGGTAGTCGTCGTAGATCCCGTGGTCCTCGAAGAAGGCGCACGCGTCCTGCGTGATCGGATCGAGCGGAATGCCGAGGCTGGAGAACGCCTTGCCGTGCAACGAGTGCGAGTGCGCGGCGGCGACCGCGTCGGGCCGGGCCGCGTGCACCTGGGAGTGGATGACGAACGCGGCACGGTTCACGGGGCGGTTGCCGGAGAGCAGGGTTCCGTCGTGCCCGACGAGGATCAGGTCGGAGGCCTTGATCTGGCTGAAGCTCATCCCGAACGGGTTGACCCAGAAGGCGTCGAGGTTCTCCGGATCGCGGACGGTGATGTGCCCGGCGACCCCCTCGGCGAACCCGAACTTCCCGAAGAGCCGGAATCCCGCGGCGAGTTGCTCCTTGCGGTACTGGCGCTCCTCCTCGACGGTGTCGAAGGTGGGCGGCAGGGGGAGGGTGACTCCTTCGGGCAACGGGCCCACGGCGGCGGCCAGGGCGGGCGGGAGAGTGCTCACGGGGCTCCTCACGGCGGCGGGACGCGATGCCGCCAAAAGATACAGAGTGTATCCGATTCGCCAATGGTTGCGGCGCGTGGAGGTGGGTGGGTACGGTCGGCCGGAAAGCGCTTACTTCCTCCCAGGGAGCGACCTCGTGCCGTTCGCGGACGTCCTGATCTACACCCGTACCGCGGGCTACCGCCACGACTCGATCCCGGCGGGCGCGAAAGCGCTCGCGGAGCTCGCCGGGGCGGCGGGACACGCGGCCGAGGTGACCGAGGACCCGGCCGCCTTCACACCGGAGCGGCTCGGGCGGTGCGCGGCGGTCGTCTTCCTCTCGACGACCGGCACGGTTCTCGGCGCGCCCGGCCGGTCGGCCTTCGAGGCGTACGTCATGGGAGGCGGGGGATTCCTCGCGATCCACGCGGCGGCCAACGCGGAGCCCCACTGGCCCTTCTACGGCGAGCTGCTCGGCACGCGTTTCGACGGCCACCCGGAGATCCAGCCGGGCGTGGTGTGCGTGGACGCGCCCGACCACCCCGCGACGGCCCCGCTGCCGGGCCGGTGGGCTTGGACGGACGAGTGGTACAACTTCACGTCGAACCCTCGCGGCGAGGGCGTACGGGTCCTGGCGCGCGCGGACGAGTCGACGTACCGAGGCGGGACGCTGGGCGCGGACCATCCCTTGGTGTGGTGCCGTGAGGCCGGCGACGGCAGGGTCTTCTTCACGGCGCTGGGGCACGCGGCGGAGGCGTACGAGGACGATGTGTTCCGGGAGCATCTGGCGGGGGCGCTGAGCTGGGTCTCCGGCGGGAGTGCCGCTCCCTGAAGCGGACCGTACGGGACGGCCCGCGCCCCCGATCCACGGCGACCGGCCAGGCATCCGTCCACCGATCTGCGGACACCGGCCCGCGCGCATCCCCGCGCCACGGCGGGAACGGCCGCCCGCGCCCCTCGGTCCACGGCGACCGGCCCGCGCGCATCCCGGCGCCATGGTGACCGGCACGCCCGGGCGGCCGCACCCGCCGCGCCGCCGGGACCGCTCCCACCCGCCCTGGCGACCGCCACCGCCCCCTCCTGAGCAGAATCTCACCCCTGTGCCCCCTCCCCGATTGCGATCGGCCGCCGGGCGCGGGAGGGTGCCTGTGGGGCGGACGGGCAGGAGGAGACCGCATGGCCATCGCCACCGTGAATCCCGCCACGGGCGAGACACTGCGAACGTACGACGCGCACGGGCACGACGAGGTCGAGCGGCGGATCGACGCCGCGCACGAGACCTTCCGGCAGTACCGCACGACCACCTTCGCCGAGCGCGCCCGCCTCATGCGCCGTGCCGCCGATCTCCTCGACGAGGACGCCGAGGACGTCGCCCGCACGATGACCACCGAGATGGGCAAGACGATCACGTCCGCGCGCGCCGAGGCCGCCAAGTGCGCCAAGGCCATGCGCTGGTACGCCGACCACGCCGAGGCGCTGCTCGCCGACGAGCACCCCGCCCCGGGAGACGTCCGGGACTCCGGCGCCGACACGGCCCGTGTGCACTACCGTCCCCTCGGCACGGTCCTCGCCGTCATGCCCTGGAACTTCCCCCTCTGGCAGGTGATCCGGTTCGCCGCGCCCGCCCTCATGGCCGGCAACACCGGCCTCCTCAAGCACGCCTCCAACGTGCCCAGGACAGCCCTCTACCTCGGTGACCTCTTCCGCCGCGCCGGCTTCCCCGAAGGCTGCTTCCAGACCCTGCTCATCGGGTCCGGTGCCGTCGAGTCCGTCCTGCGCGACCGCCGGGTCGTCGCCGCCACCCTGACCGGCAGCGAGCCCGCAGGACGCTCGGTCGCCGCCATCGCGGGCGACGAGGTCAAGAAGACGGTCCTGGAGCTGGGCGGAAGCGACCCGTACATCGTCATGCCCTCGGCGGACGTGCCGCGTGCCGTCAAGACCGCCGTCACCGCCCGCGTCCAGAACAACGGCCAGTCCTGCATCGCGGCCAAGCGCTTCATCGTCCACGGCGACGTCTACGACGACTTCGCCGAACGATTCACCGCCGCCATGACCGCGCTGACCGTCGGCGACCCCATCGAGGAGTCCACCGACGTCGGCCCGATCGCCACCGAGCAGGGCCGCGCCGACCTGGAGGAACTCGTCGACGACGCCGTGAGGAAGGGCGCGACGGTCCTCTGCGGCGGCTCCCGTCCCGACGCGTTCCCGCGCGGCTGGTTCTACCTGCCGACCGTTCTCACCGGCATCACGCCCGAGATGCGCATCCACCAGGAGGAGACCTTCGGCCCGGTCGCCACGCTCTACCCGGTGAGCGACATCGAGGAGGCCGTGGCCGTTGCCAACGACTCGCCGTTCGGGCTCAGTTCGAACGTGTGGACCCGTAACGACGAGGACATCGCCTTCTTCGTACGGGACTTGGAGGCGGGCGGCGTCTTCGTCAACGGAATGACGGCCTCCCACCCCGCGCTCCCGTTCGGCGGTGTGAAGCGCTCCGGCTACGGCCGCGAGCTCTCCGGCCACGGCATCCGCGAGTTCTGCAACGCGACCACCGTCTGGCAGCGCAACTGACCTTCGTCCGGCACCTGACCTTCGTCCGGCACCTGACCCTCGTTTCCGACAGCGCACGCGACCGCCGTCCGACAGCGCACGCGACCACCGTCCGGCAGCGCACCCGCCCCACGCCTCGTGGCGCGGGACCGCGTCCTACCGCTCCCGCGTCCACGCCAGCAGCTGCTCCGCGGGCCAGGTGTTGATCACCCGCTCCGCCGGCACCCCGCACTCCTCCGCCCGCGCGCACCCGAAGATCTGCCACTCCAGCTGGCCCGGCGCGTGCGCGTCCGTGTCCACCGCGAACCAGACGCCCGCCGCCACCGCCTGCCGCAGCAGCCGGCGCGGCGGGTCGAGGCGCTCCGGGCGGCTGTTGATCTCCACCGCCGTCCCCGACTCGGCGCACGCCTCGAAGACCCGTTCCGCGTCGAAGACCGACTCGGGACGCAGCCGCCCCCCGCTGACCAACCGCCCGGTGCAGTGACCGAGGACGTCCATCAGCGGATTGCGTACCGCCTTCTCCATCCGCCGCGTCATCGCCGGAGCGTCCATCCGCAGCTTGGAGTGGACCGAGCCGACCACCACGTCCAGCCGGTCGAGCAGCTCCGGCTCCTGGTCCAGCGAACCGTCCTCCAGGATGTCGCACTCGATCCCCGTCAGCAGCCGGAACGGGGCCCATTGCTCGTTCAGCCGCTCCACCACGTCCAGTTGCTCGCGCAGCCGCTCGGGGGAGAGACCGCGGGCCACCTTCAGGCTGGGTGAATGGTCCGTCAGGACGGCCCACTCGTGACCGATCCGTGCCGCCGTCCGGCCCATGTCCTCGATCGGGCTGCCGCCGTCCGACCACTCCGAGTGCAGATGGCAGTCGCCCCGCAGCGCGGCCCTGAGGGTCGCGCCGCCGATGGCCTCCGGCACGGGGATCTCGGCCTCCAGGCGCTCCAGATACTCCGGAATCCGCCCCTCAAGGGCCTCCCGGATCACCGCCGCCGTCTTCGGCCCGATGCCCTTGACCGACTCCAGGGTCCCGGCCGCCGCGCGCTGTCGCGCCTCGCCGTCCCCCATGGCCGCGACGGCGGCGGACGCGGTACGGAACGCCCTGACGCGGTACGTCGGCGCCTGCGAGCGCTCCAGGAGGAAGGCGATCCGGTCCAGCGCCGCCACGGGGTCCATAGCCGCTCCTCGCTCACCCTCGTGCGGACGGCTCGGGTACGGCCTCCGCGTGCGCCGGGCCGATCTCGCACCACACCGCCTTGCCCTCGCCGCGCGGCTCCACGCCCCACCGCGACGCGAGCGCGTCGAGCAGCATCAGTCCGCGCCCCGAGGTCGCCGCCTCGCCCGGCGTACGCCTGCGGGGCCAGGCGCTCGACCGGTCCTGCACCGACAGCCGTACCCGCCGGACCGGCTCCGGCAGCACCTCCAGCGTGAGCACCGCGCCACCCTCGGTGTGCAGCAGTACGTTGACGAGCAGCTCTCCCGTCAACAGCTCGGCGTCATCGGCCAGTTCGGCCATGTTCCAGTCCCGCAGCGCCTGTCCCACCGCCGCCCGCGCGTCCGAGAGGCCCTGCGGATCCGCCTGGTGGATGTACTGGTGGATGCGCGGCGCCCGCGGCGTGCCGGGGTCCGGGCTGCGCCGCAGCACGAGCAGCGCCACGTCGTCGCCCGCGCCCCACCGCTCCCACAGCTGCTCCGACAGATGGTCCGCGAGCGCCTCCGCCTGCGGCGGTCCGCTGCTCATCGCCGACGACAGCGCCTCGAGGCCGGACTGGATGTCCGAGCCCGGCTGTTCGACCAGACCGTCCGTGCACAGCACCAGCGTCTCGCCCGGTACGAGGTCGAGCCGGGTCTCCGGGAACTCCTCGTCCCCGAACACGCTCGCCAGTCCCAGCGGCAACCCGCCCCGGAGCTTCGGCTGCCCGACCCGTCCGTCCGTGTGCCGGATCAGCGGCCCCAGATGGCCGGCCCGCACCGCGCGCAGGGTCCCGGTGCCCAGGTCGACCTGGGCGTAGGTGCAGGTCGCAAACCGGTTCGTGTCCAGCTCGGCGAGGAAGCGGGAAGCCCGCGCCAGCACGGTCGAGGGCGCGTGGCCCTCGCCCGCGTACGCCCGCAGCGCGATGCGCAACTGGCCCATGATCGCCGCCGCGTGCGTGTCGTGCCCCTGGACGTCCCCGACGACGATCCCGACCCGGCCCCGGGGCAGCGCGATCACGTCGTACCAGTCACCGCCGACCTGCCGCCCGCTCCACGCCGCGTGGTAGCGGACCGCGATCTCGCCGCCGGAGATCGCCGGGATACGGCGCGGCAGCATCGTCTCCTGCAGCCCGGTCGCCAACTCCCGCTCCTCGTCGAAGAGGATGGCGCGCTGGAGGGACTGTGCGACGATCGCGGAGAGCCCGAGCAGCAGATTGCGTTCGTCGGCGTTGAACGACGAGCGGCGCCGGTAGAACAGCGCCATCCCGCCGAGCGAACGCGCCTGTGCGACGAGCGGCAGATAGCAGGCGGACCTGAACCTCAGCCGCTCGACGTACGGAGCGAGTTCGGGGAAGTCGCGCCCGATGGTGGAGAAGGAGGGCACGAACCGGGGCCGCCCGCTCAGCACCGTCTCGGCCAGCGGCAGACCACGCTCGAGGCGGCGCTGGCGGAAGTCGTTCAGGGCGTCCAGGGACTCCCCGCTGAGCGCGATGATGTTGAGCGAGCCGTTCTCCACCAGGCCGAGCGCGAGCCCGTCCGCGCCGAGCCGGGCGAGCCCGCCGGGGCCGGTCATCGCCGCCGTCACGTCGTCGACCGTCACGGCCCGCGACAGCGCGTGCGTGGTCCGCTCGACGATGCTCGTCTGGACCTCGCGGCGCTTCTCCAGATCGAGGACGAACTCGGAGTGCGCGACCTCCGTGGTGGTGTCCCGGACGATCCCCACGATCCGGTGCGCCATGCCGTCGGCCGTCCGCAGAATCCGTGCCTGCACATGCGTCCACTGGGGTGTACCGTCCTCGTCCTCCGTCTGGAAGTGTGCGGAGTACGAGGTTTCGCCACTGGTGATCGCATGGCGGATCACCTGGTCGAGGCGGGTGCGCTCCTCGGCGTCGAGGCGCTGGACGAGCGTGGCGGGGCGCCCGTCGAACCTGTCCGAGTCCAGCCCGAAGACCAGCAGCCCGGCCTCGTCGACGTCGATGGTGCCCGTGTCGAGATCCCAGTCGAAGCTGCCGGTCCGGTTCATGGCGAGCCGCTCGGTGGGCCCGATCTCGCCACTGTGCGTGCGCCGGTCGTCATCGGTCATCCTCACCATTGTCGAACCCGTACCCCTCCGACGCCATGGCGGCGACACACCGCGTGCCGGAGTTGTGACCGAGCGGGGGAGAATGGGCCGGTGATCATCGCGTACCGAGTCCTCGGCCCCTGCCAGGCCGTGCCGGCCGACGGCCGGGAGGCCCGGCTCGGCGGCGCCCGGCTGAGGGCCCTGCTCGCGGCGCTGGCCGCCGCCGGCGGGCGCGGCGTCCGGACGGGTCAGCTGATCGAGCTGATCTGGGAGGACGACCCGCCCGGGGACGGGAGCGAGGCGCTCCAGGCCCTGGTCGGGCGGCTACGCCGGGTGCTGGGACGGGACGCCGTGGTCTCGCTCACCGGCGCGTACCGGATCGCGGCCGAGCCCGAGGACGTGGACCTGTACGTGTTCGAGCGGCTGGCCGCCGAGGGGGCCGCCGCGCTGGCGGCGGGGGAGGCGGAGCGGGCGGCGCGGCTGCTCGACGACGCGCTCGGGCTGTGGCGGGGGCCCGCGCTCGCCGATCTGCCGGGCCGGGACGGCGATCCTCTCGTCGTACGGGTGGAACAGCGCCACGCGCAGGCCCGCAGGGACAGGCTCGCCGCCGCCGTGGCCCTGGGCCAGGCCGGGACGGCGCTCCCCTCGCTGGAGGCCCTGGCCGCGGAGCACTCCATGGACGAGCCCCTCCAGGCGCTCCGCATCCGCGCCCTGCGGGCGGCGGGCCGCACGGCCGAGGCGCTGGAGGCCTACGAAGCGGTCCGTACCCTCCTCGCCGACCGCCTGGGGACGGATCCTGGGAGTGAACTGCGCGCACTTCACGCGGAGTTGCTCGCCGGCGAGACGTCGGAGGCGCGCCCGCCTCTCCGCCTTCCCGCCCGGCTGACCTCCTTCGTCGGGCGCGGAAGTGAGGTCGAAGCCCTGGTGGCCGAGGTGGCCGAGCGGCGTCTCGTCACCCTGCTCGGGCCCGGCGGGGTGGGCAAGACACGGCTGGCCCTGGAGGCCGCCGAAGGCGTGGCGGAGCGGGAGCCGGATGGGGTCCGCATCGCCGAACTGGCTTCCGTGCGCGAGGAGTCCGACGTCGCCGACGCCGTCCTCACGGCGCTGGGCGGTCGTGAGACGCAGCTGTGGGGCGGTGCCGCCCGTGACGCGCTCACCCGGATCGTGGAGTACTGCGCGTCGCGCCGGCTGCTGCTGCTCCTGGACAACTGTGAGCACGTGGTGGGCGCGGCGGCGGAGCTGGTGGAGCAGGTGCTCGCGCGCTGCCCGGGAGTGACGGTTCTGGCGACGAGCCGCGAACCGCTGGGCGTACCGGGGGAGTTCGTACGAGCGGTGGAGCCGCTGCCGCAGCACACCGCGCTGCGGCTCCTGGCGGACCGGGGTGCGGCCGCCCGACCCGGCTTCGACCCGGCCGGCGACCCCGAGGCGTGTGCCGAGATCTGCCGGCGTCTGGACGGTCTCCCGCTCGCGATCGAACTGGCGGCCGCCCGGCTCAGGCTGCTGTCCCCGCGCCAGATCGCCGACCGCCTCGACGACCGTTTCCGGCTCCTGACCTCGGGCGCGCGGACGGTCCTGCCCAGGCAGCAGACGCTCCGGGCGGTGGTCGACTGGTCCTGGGACCTCCTGACCGAGCCCGAACGCGCCGTGCTGCGCCGCATGTCGGTCTTCTCTGGCGGCTGCGACCTGTCGGCGGCGGAGGCGGTCTGCTCGACGGGGGACGACGGCGTGTCGGGGGCGGGTGGTTCGACGGGGCTGGGCGGCGGAGTGTCAGGGGCGGGCGGTTCGGCGGGTCGCACGGGTGGTGCGAGCGGGCCGGGGGCGGGCCGCTCGGACGGCGCCGGGGTGGATCCGGGTGCTCCGGCCGCCGGTGCCCGCTTCGGGGCCGTGACGTCGCGGGGCGACGTGCTCGAGCTGCTCGGCTCGCTCGTCGACAAGTCGCTCGTCGTCGCCGCGCCCGGCGACGACGGGAACATGCGCTACCGGCTCCTGGAGACGGTCGCCGAGTACGCCGGCGAGCGGCTCGACGGGGCCGGGGACCGGGGTGACGCCGAGTGGCGGCACCTCGTCCACCACCGGGAATTCGCCCGCACCGGGGACCCCGCACTCCGGGGGCCCGGGCAGGACGTCTGGCTGCGCCGATTCGAGCGCGAGCACGACAACCTGACGGCCGCCCTGCGGACCGCCGTCGACCGTGGCGAGGAACAGGAAGCGCTCTGTCTCGTCCACTCCATGAGCTGGTTCTGGCAGCTCCGGGCCCGGCAGACCGACGCCCGCGTCTGGTCCCACGCCGCGGCCGCCCTCGGCCCCGACCCGTTCGCGCCACCCGTACGACCCGCCGTGCCGCTCGCCGACCGCTGCACCGACACGCCGCCGCCGTGGTCCGAGGAGCAGCTGTGGGAGGCGCGACGCGGGTGCCGGCTGCTCGTGTTCGCGTCCGAAGGCGGCGAGGGTGCCACCGCGCTCCAGCGGCCCGGGATCCGCGCCCGCCTCGACGCCGTCATCTCCGCGTACCGTCCCGGCCTGCCGCAGAACTGCCGCCAGCCGGGCACCATGTGGTTCTTCGCCCGCCTGATGACGGGCGAGTTCCACGATCTCGACGAGACCCTCGGCGCCCTCCTCGCCGCGTGCCGTGCCCAGGGGTTCGACTGGGAGCTCGCCTTCACCCACCTCGTACGGGCCAAACTCCTCGGTGGCCGCCCCGACGACGCCGAAGCGGCGCTCACCCGCTTCGAGCGGCTCCAGGACGCCTGGGGCATCGCCGAATCCCTCTCCGCACGCGGCGAGGCGTACGAGCGGTCGGGCCGGCTCGCCGAGGCCGCCGCCGACTTCGAGCGGGCCGCGCACGCCACCGCGGGGCTCGGCGCCCGCTCCCAGCTCCCCGCGTTCAAGGCCCGGCTCGCCGCCGTACGGCTGAGGATCCCGTCCGACGACTCGGCCCGTTCGGAGGCCGAGCGGCTCCTCGTCGAAGCCGCCGAGGAGGCCTCGACGGAACCCAGCGGAGAGCCGGTCAGTACGGCCCGGCTGCTCCTCGCCCAGCATTACGGACACACCGGACGCACCGCCCTCGCTCGGGAACAACTCGACCGTATGGAAGAGGAGTTCAGCGGCGACACGCCCGACCTCTTCATCGGCCTGACCGGGGGACTGCGCGGCTGGCTCGCGTGTCTCGACGGCGGGTACGCCGAGGCCGCCGAGCGGCTGACCCGTTCCGTCCGGGACGTGGAGAGCCTCGCCTACCTGGTGGCCCCCTATCTCGTGGTCGGCCAGTTCTCGACGGCCGCCTGGGCCAAGGCCGGACTCGGCACACCGAGCGACGCCGAGGACGGCGCCCGTCTCCTGGGCGCGTACGACGCCCATGGCGCGGACCCGGGCGGTGGGGGCTTCCGCCCTCTCACGGAGCAGACCGAGTCGTCGGTACGGGAACGCGCGGAGGACGCGCTGCGCGCGGTCCTGGACCCGGGGACGTACGAGCAGCGGTACGCGGAAGGCCGCGGCCTCTCGGTGAAGGAGGCCGCGGCACTGGTCTGAGCGTGGGGTTGCGCAGGCCGCCTCCGGCTCTCAGGCCGCTCCACCACCGCCCCCTTCCTTTCAGGCGCCCACGACCGCCCGACTGCGGGGATTCAGGCGGCCGACGCCGCCCGCCCGGTCTCAGGCCGCTCCACGACCACCGTCGCCGCCGGCCCGACGTGCACGAAGGCCACGGCCCGGTGCCCGGGTGGGAGGGCCTCGGCGACCGTGGCCAGCGCGGGGAGCGAGCAGCCGTCGGCGGCGAGCAGCGTCCAGTCCGCCGCGCCGAGCGGGAGCGGCGCGGCGAAGTACGCCGACGGGCCGAACATCCCGAGCGTGTCACCGGGCCGCGCGGCCCGCGCCCAGCGTGTCGCGGGACCGTGGTGCGCGTGGCCGTCCGCGCCGTGCAGGTGGAAGTCGATCTCGACGGTCCCGGCCGCCGGATCGTGGGCGCGGATCGTGTAGCTGCGCATCCAGGGGCGCTCGGCCTCAGGGATCGCCGCGTACCAGCGCATGATGTCGCCGTCCGGGTCAGGGGTGGGCAGGACGGGCTCGGCCTGGCCGGGGCGGGAAGCAGAGCTTCACCTGCTGGTCGGGTCCGGCGAGCGCGAGGCCGGCGAGGGCCTTGCCACCGAAGGTGATCCGCAGCATGCGCGGGGTGACGGAACGGACGGCGACGACCTGGATGCGGCGGAGGGGGAAGGGGTCGGGCTGCGACCGGGACATGGGGGTTCCTGTTCGTCGGCGTATCCACGCCGGTGCGTGGAGGCGGTGGTCGGGCACCACCGTCCCGGCCCGCGCCGACACGCCGCCGACACGACGACGGGCCGGGGCGTGCCACCCAGCCCCGCCCGGCCCGCCCCACCGCCGCCTCGACCTGGCCCGGATGCGATCCCGGGACCCGGACACGAGAATGGCCGGTACCGGAAGAACTCCTAGGAGGCGGCATGAACGCTGAGTCCGACAAGACATCTCCGGGGGACAGCCCGACGCCCGACCGCCTCTTGCATGCCGGGTCGGAGGGCGAATACACGGCGGAGGACCTGGTCCTCGCCTCAGGTCGTGACGTGAATCCGAAGAGCCTCGCGTGGGCGGAGCGCCGCATGGCGGAGAAGGGACGCGCCTCCCTGGACGAGCTCCTGCCCTGACCCACGCCCAGCAGAAACCCCGACCGCCTTGGTCCGGCCTCTTCCCCCACCGGGCCAAGGCGGTACGTCGTCCCCCGCGGCCGTCCGGGACCGTCGTGGGGCTTCCCCATTTGTGGAACACGTTCTACCGTGGCCGCCGTCGCGCGCACGGTCCCAGGACGCCGCCACGGGAGGCCCCATGCACCTCGAGTACACGCCCGCCCAGCACCGCCTGCGCGAGGAGCTGCGTGCGTACTTCGCCGAACTCGTGCCGGACGACGTCCACGCGCGCTACGCCGACCCCGCCGCGCAGAAGCGGTTCTACCGCGAGACGATCCGCAGGCTCGGCACCGACGGCTGGCTCGGCGTCGGATGGCCGACCGAGTACGGCGGGCGCGGGCTGAGCCCCATGGAGCAGTTCATATTCTTCGACGAGGCCGCCCAGGCCGGCGTCCCGCTGCCGCTGATGGCCCTGAACACGGTGGGCCCGACGATCATGCAGTTCGGCACCGACGAGCAGAAGGCGTACTTCCTGCCGAAGATCCTCTCCGGCGAGATCGACTTCGCCATCGGCTACAGCGAGCCGGACGCCGGGACGGACCTCGCCGCCCTGAAGACGCGGGCGGTCAGGGAGGGCGACGAGTACGTCGTCGACGGACAGAAGATCTGGACGACGAACGGCGACACCGCCGACTGGGTCTGGCTCGCCGTCCGCACCGACCCCGACGCCCCGGCCCACAAGGGCATCACGATGCTCCTCGTACCGACGAGCGACCCCGGCTACTCCTGCACCCTCATCAACACCCTCGCCTCGCACGACACCACCGCCAGCTACTACGAGAACATCCGCGTGCCCGTCTCCCGCCGCGTCGGCGAGGAGAACAAGGGCTGGCGGCTCATCACCAACCAGCTCAACCACGAGCGCGTGACCCTCGCCGCCCACGGCACGATGGCGATCCGCGCCCTCCACGACGTCCAGCGCTGGGCCGCCGACACCAAGCTCGCCGACGGCCGACGGGTCATCGACCTCGGCTGGGTCCGCCGGAGCCTGGCCCGCACGCACACCAGGCTCGACGCGATGAAACTCCTCAACTGGCAGATGGTGAACGCCGTCCAGCACGGCACCCTCACCCCCCAGGACGCCTCCGCCGTCAAGGTCTACGGCTCCGAGGCCCGCCGCGACGCCTACGCCTGGCTCATGGAGATCGTCGGCTCCGCCGGCGCCCTCAAGGAGGGCTCGGCCGGCACGGTCCTCCACGGCGAACTCGAACGCGGCTACCGCTCGGCCGTCATCTTCACCTTCGGCGGCGGCAACAACGAGATCCAGCGGGAGATCATCTCCTGGATAGGCCTCGGCATGCCCCGCGTCCGCCGCTGAACCGCCACGACGACGGAGCCTGGGCCGCAGCCGACGCCACCCTCCGCCGCGCCGGGCTCCATCTCGTGGCCATCGTCATACGGTCCGCGAGGTGATCCGAAGGAAGAGGCCTAGTCCTGCGTCGGATTGCTGTGCAACTTGCGCCGCTCACGCCGGTTGGGGTGGCGGATGACCACTCCCCCCATGCCGGCGGAACCGGTGAGCCGGACCAGCGGAGTTCCCGGCAGGCGGGCAGACGTGGTCTCGTCCGTCAGGCCGCCGGCGCCGGGATCGATGCCACTGGTGTCCGCGGTCCAGCCGTCAGGGATGACGACCGTGACACCGGCGGTCTCCCCGTGCGCCTCCACCTCGACCTCCCGGAGGCGACACTCGACCCGGGTGAAGTCGACCCTCACACCCCCCACGCCACCATGGGCGATCACGCGCTCGGGAACCTCCCAGCGCCCAGGGCCTTGAGACACGCCGTACACGCCGCCCTTGAGCACCAACGGCGACCGGGCCGCAGAGGAACTCGGCCCCGGCAGATCAGCAGTCACCACGGCCAACTCGGCGTATGTTCTGGCCTTCAGCGCCACCTCCAGGCGCGCATCCAGCTCATCAAGATCGATCCGCCCCTCCGCTGCCGCCTCCTGCAGCCGCTCCACCACCGCTTCACGGTCATCGTGCGAAGCACGAAGGTCCCCTGCTTTGACACGGCGCGGAGAAGGCTCCGAAGATCGGAAGATCATGCCCCAAGGATAGCCAGCCCACGGACCGGACGGGCCAGGTCCACACATCGCCTTCATGTCGGAGGCGCCGGTGGCGCGTTCGACGCAGCCGCATGACGGTGGTCGCGCCCGGGGGCGTCCTCGTGAACACGGCCACCCGTTCGTGGCCGATACTGCCCGCATGGGGGATCACGACACCGTCCGGGTACGTCTCCGCGCCGCCCTTTGCGCCGACGACCCGTGGACCGCGCTGTATGCGCTGCACACCGACCCGTCCGGCGCTGTCGCCGAGGCGGTCGAGGAGCTGTACCGATCGGACGCGGACCGGGCGGCCTTCCGCCCCTATCTCACCTGGCTCCTCGGGGGCCTCGGCGAGCCGGGCGACGCCGTGCTGCTGCGGTTGTTCGCCGAGCCCGAGATGGCCGCCGACGACCGCCGGGCCGTGCTGAGGGCCGCCGTGGCGCGTGGGCTGCGGCTGCCCGCCGAGCTCCTGCGTACGCACGCGGACTCGGCCTCGGAATCCCGTGAGGGCGATGCTCGTGCCGGCGGCTCGCCCGCCCCCGAGTTCGTCGACGCCATGGGGCTCTCCGGCGACCCGTCCTTCGCGCCGCGCCTCGGTGCCCTCCTCGAGGACTCCACCGCACCGCGCGGCCGCGCCGCGCTCGCGCTGGGCCGCCTCGGTGCCCGCCGGTGGACGGTGCCGATCGCCCGGGGCCTGTCCGAGGTGACCGGGCTCGACCGCACCGCGTTCACCGTCGCCCTGGAGCTGATGGGCGATCCGGCCGCCGTACCGCACCTGCTGCGATGGCTGGCCGAGAGCGGCGAGGAGCGGGTGTACGACGTCCACCACGCACTCGTACGGCTCACCGGTCGCGACCCGCTCCTGCCGGAGGGGGCGAGCGGGGCGGCGTACGCGGCGGCTGTGCGCGCCGCCTGGGCCGACGGCCGCACCGAGCGAGCGGCCATGACGATGCGGGACCTCGTCGTCGAGTCCGGCGCGAGGGCGCGGTTCTCCGTCGACGGGGGCGCGGGCCGGATTCGGCTCGCCTTCGACCCGCCGGTTCCCGGCTCCTCCTGGCCGCGCTGGGACCGGTCCCTGATGTTCGACCGAAAGCCGCTCTACCGGGTCGGCTCGCTGTGCGACACGTGCGAGCTGGGCCTGACGTTGCTGGACTGGCCGGACGGCGAGGCGACTCGGGTCGCGGCCCGCATGCGCGGGCGGCTGGCCGGCCTGGACAGGCTCGACGCCGCGCTGCTCGTCGAATGGGCCCCCGTGCTGGGCGAGCTGGAGACCGGTCACTACCGCGTCCTCCTGCTCGACCTCCCCATGGAGCAGGTGACCGAGCCGGCCCGGTCGTGGTGGTACCGCCGAGCGGTGGCCCGGGTGCGGGAGGACGGCGACGAGTGCGAGTACGGTGACGACCTTCCCGAGGACCACTGGCCCGGCGTCGCGCACTTCCAGCTCACCACGCCTGTTCCGGGCGGCCGAGTGCCGTCCACCTACGGCGCCTTCCTGCCCTCACAGCCGCCGGAAGCGCTCGACCCGGCGACCCTCGCCCGGCACACGGCCGCGATAGCGGCGGGGGAGCGGCCGGCCGCCGTGGTCCTCGGCTGGATCGACGACCGGTACGTGGAGGCCCGGTACGAGGAGAGGTGGCTGGTCGGTGCGGTCCTGGACGGTCATCACCGGCTCGCCGCGTACGCGGCCGCCGGAGTGCCGGCCCGGGTGGTCCTGATCGCCCGCGTGGGCGAGGGCGGTGGCGCGGACGGCGGCCTGGAGGGACTGGCGGAGGTGGCCGCGGCGTACGGCTGCCGGGACTGAGCGCCATCGCCGTCCCACCGGCTCGGCCGGTCGCGCCGCCGACGAGGCATACGCGCCCGCCGTCGAGCTGTCCGCCCTGCCTGAGCGCACTCGCGCCCCTGGGCGTCGAGCCCCGGGGGCGCGACCCGCTTCACGGCAACGAGCGCGTGAGCCATACGACTTCACCACTCTCCTCCGTGGACACGTGATCCCGCTCGAACCCGAGCTTCTCAAGGACACGGAAGGACGGCGTGTTCCACGCGCCGACGGTCGCCCAGAGCCGTTTCCGCCCGGTCGCGACAGCGGCATCCAGCACCGCGCGGGCGGCCTCGGTGGCGTAGCCACGCCCATGCGCGCGCCGGAACAGCTCATACGCGATCTCAGGCTCCTCCACGGTGGACCGGCCGATGATCAACCCGCAGTAGCCGATGAAGTCACCTTCTTCACGGCGCTGGATGGGCAGGAGGGCGATCCCCGTGCTCTCCGTCGCGGTGAGCAGCTTCGCGATGGCCGTTCGGGTGTACTCGACCGTGGGCGTTTCCTTGCCGCGTTCGGCGAGGAGGGCGCGGAACTCGCCGGCGTCCGACTCGGCCCACGGCCGCAGTGTCAGCCGCTCGGTCTCGAGGTGGAACGACATCGTCTCGTACGTAGACATGTCGCTACTCTGGTCCAGGGAACATCACCGGCTACAGCTGGGGCATCGGTCCGCCCCTGACGAGGGTCTGTGAGGTCGGCTCGGCCCGCGGTTTCGTGCGCTCCGTGGACTCCGGCGGGGGTGGTGCGGAACTCGCGGCCGAACTCGGTCAGCTGCTTACGGGTTCCGCGTTGCGTCGTGCGGCTCGCTCCTCCGCGTCGGCCAGGAGGAAGAGGATCGGCGACAGGCCGAGTTCGAGAACCGTCAGTGCGATCTGGAAGTCGTGCGGGCTGCCGTGGACGGCGAGGGAGAGCAGTCGGCCCACGCCGCCCAGGAGGAAGACGCTGGTCAGCCACCGCACCGCCCGTGCCGGGATCGGGTGCTGTCGTGCGGCCCAGAGCCAGGCCAGGCCGTAGCCGGCGAAGATCGCGCCCATGAACCGGCCCCAGCTGTCGACCGTCGCGCCCGCGGAACCGAGCCCGGGGGTCGCCGCGTTGCCGAGGGCCACGTGGAACAGGCCGATCGCCACGCAGGACCAGCCCATCAGATGTGTGAGTACGCGCAGAGCCCTGGCCATTTTCCCCCCAAGCCGCCGTGGCGGAGCTTAGTTGACATGTGTCTACTACAGTGGAGTCTCAGTAGACGCATGTCAACTAGACTGCGCGCGTGCCTCCCCGCCAGCGACTCACCCCCGCCGACCGCCGCGCCCAACTCCTCGCCGTCGGCGCGCGTCTCTTCGCCGCGTATCCGTACGCCGACGTGCTGATGGAGCAGGTCGCCGAAGAAGCCGGTGTCTCCCGGGCCCTGCTCTACCGTCACTTCCCCAGCAAGCACGACCTCTTCGCGGCCGTCTACCAGCAGGCCGCGGACCAGCTGCTCGCGCGGACGAGGCTCGACCCTGCCGACTCCCTGGTGGAGCAGCTCATCCAGGGAATGAACGTCCACCTCGACTACTTCGTCGCGAACCGCAACGCCGTCCTCGCCGCGAACCGGGTCCTCGCCGGTGACCCGGTGATCCAGACGATCATGAATAACGAGCTGGACGCGCTCCGTGCGCGGCTGCTGGCCGTCCTCCCCCTCGCCGACGACACCGCCCGCGAAGCCGTGTCCGCCGTCCTGAAGAGCTGGCTGGTCTTCGTGCAGGTCCTCTGCGTCGACTGGCTCACCCACGAGACCTGCACCCGCACCCAGGTGCGCGACGTCTGCGTCGGCGCGGTCATCGGCGCCCTCCGGCCGCTGCTCGCCGAGGACCCCGCGCCCGACTGGCCTCGACCGGCACCGGGCGCGGGAGCCTAGGACTGTCGGTGCCGCCACGCGGCCCCGTGGCACGAGGACGCCCAGGTGCGGCTCCTTTTCGGATGAACGTGGGCGGGTCGTCGCGTAGGGGAGGCGGTGGGGCGGGTAGGCCGGAACTTCGAGTACCGCCGTCCCCCACCGAGAAGAGCCCCATACGTGACGTTCGACGCCCCTCTCCCCGCGGACCTGCGCCAATGGGTTACGCACCGTCTGCCCGGCAGCCTCGCGCAGGTCCTGGACGTCTCCTGGTCACGCGGTGACTCCAAGGTCTGGCGCGTGGACTCCGGCACGGCGGCGGCGTACGTGAAGCTGAGCCCGAACCCGGCGAACTTCGCGCGCGAGGTGCGCGGCTACGACCATGCGGCCCGCTCCCTCGCCGACGGAGAGGCGCCTCGGCTCCTGGCCTGCGATCCGGGCCTGCGCGCCATCCTGAGTTCGCCGCTCCCGGGCCGCGTCGTCAGGGGCCTCCCTCTCACGGCCGCCGAGGAAATCCGCGTACACGAGCTCGCCGGCCGGCTGCTCAGGCGATGGCACGATCACCCGGTGCCGACCACGGGCGGGGAGCGCGCAGGAATCCTGGCATCGGTCGCCCGGCAGGCCGACGAGGCCGCAGCCTGCCTGGAGCACACCGCGCACCACCTCACCGACGCCCAGCGTGCCCTCGTCCAGCGGGTGAGCCACGAGCTGCCGCGGCTGGCCGAGGATCTCCCGATCGTCTTCCGGCACGGCGACTACTCGACCCGTAACTGGCTCTGGGACTCCCGGCGCGACACCCACAGCCTGATCGACTTCGAGAAGTCCGACCACGGCATCGCCGTCGAGGACTTCGTGTGGCTGTGCTGTGCCGCCTGGCCCCCACGCCCCGAACTCGAGCCGGCGTTCCTCGGCGGATACGGACGCGGGCTGACCGACACCGAACGGCAGGCCCTGCCCCTCTTCACCGCGCGTCTCGGCGTCACCTACCTCGACGCGGGCGTCACGAAGAAGGAGCCGCAGCTCATCGACCGCGGCCGGACCATCCTCACACGCATGGTGCACGCCACCGGGTGAGCGCCACCGGGTCGGCGCACCCCGGCTAGGGACGTACTCCGTCGACGCCGATGCGCAGATGGCGCGGGCCGCGCAGCACCGCGTTGTGACGGTACGGCGGCGGGTCCTCCAACAGCCGCGGGCCGTCGAGGCGGCGGGCCAGCGCGGACAGCGCGATCTGGGCCTCCAGCCGGGCCAGGGGCGCGCCGAAGCAGGAGTGGACACCGCTGCCCAGGCCGAGGTGCTGGATGTCCTTGCGGTCAGGGTCGAAGCGGTCGGGCTCCTTGAACCGCTCCGGATCCCTGTTGCCCGCGGCGAGTACGAGCCAGATCCGTGAGCCCTTCGGAATGGTCACCCCGCGCACCTCGATGTCCGCGATGCAGGTGCGCTGCGGTACGAGCTGGACGGGAGGCTCGTAACGCAGCAGCTCCTCCACGATGTTGACGGCGAGGCCCGGGTCGTCGCGCAGCCTGTCGAGGACGTCCGGGTGGCGGAGCAGGGTGAGCATGCCGTTGGTGATGAGGTTGACCGTCGTCTCGTGCCCCGCGATGAGGAGGAGGACCGCGGTGCTGAGCACCTCCACCGTCGTCATGCGCCCGTCCTCGCCATGGCTCGTCACCAGCTGGGACAGCATGTCGTCACGGGGCTCCCTGCCGCGCTGCTCGACGAGCCCGGCCAGATACATGCCCAGCTGCACCCGCGCCTCCTGTGACTCCCGCCGGCGCTCGGCGGTGCCACCGCCCGCGTCCGGGTCCAGACCGGCCACGATCGGGTCGACCCAGGAGCGGAACCGCGGCTCGTCCTCGCGCGGGACCCCGAGCAGCCGACAGATCACGGTCACGGGAAAGGGGTACGCGAACTGGTCGACCAGGTCGATCTCCGTCGCGTCCCCCAGGCCGTCGAGCAGCCCGGAGACGATCTCGGCCAGCTCGTCGCGCATGGAGTCGATCCGGTGGGGGCTGTGCGGCGGGCCGAAGGGACGGTTGGCGAGCCGCCGAAGCCGGTCGTGCTCGGGCGGGTCGAGCCGGATGAAGCTCGGCGGCAGCCCCGTCTCCTCCGCGCCGCCCGTGCCGGCGGCACCTCCCTCGGCGCCCGGCGCGGTGACGTTGGCGGCGTCCGAGCTGATACGGGGGTCGTGGAGCAGATGGAGGATGTCGTAGTAGGAGCTGATGACGTAGAGGCCGTCCTCCTCCTCGTGGAGCACCGGGGTCTCGCGGAGCTTCTCGTACAGCGGGTACGGGTTCGCGCGATGTGCGTAGTCGGTGATCTGGCGCAGGAGCGGGACGGCGTGCTTCATGGGGTGTCCTCGGGTCGAGAGGGCCGGAACGGGCGCCCAGGGGTCGGTCAGCGGTGGGCCGGACGGGCATCGGTCAGGGCTGGGCCCGCGGGCGTCGGTCAGCGGTGGGCCGGGGTGAAAACCAGCTGTTGGTCGGTCGGTGAGTAACCGCTGAGGGTCACCGTCGGGCCGTGCGTCGGAAGGGACGGGTCGGGGAAGTCCGCCGGGACCGGCTTGCGGCCCTCGGGCCGCCGGTCCACCGTCGGGAACTCCACGGGGAACGGCGCACCGGTCTCGATCAGCCGCTGGTAGAACTCCAGCCACCGTGAGTTGTCGAAGCTGACGGCCGCGACGACGCGGCCCTGATGGCCGTACACCCCGATGAAACGCCGCTCGGCCGGCGTGCCCTGCGTGATCATGATCTCGTCGCCCATCGAGGGCACGCCGACCGACTTGATGTTCACGCCGAACTGGGAGGACCAGAAGGCGGGCACCCCCATGTGCGGACGGCGCTCCGCACTGGTGCTGATCATGTTGTGCGCGGCCACCTCTGCCTGCGTCACGGCGTTGCCCCAGTGCTCCAGGGACAGGAACTGGTAGTTGAACAGGGCGTTCGGGGACCGCGCCACATCTCCCGCGGCGTAGATGTCGTCCGTGACGATGCCCCGGATGTCGAAGGCCCGGCAGCCCGCGTCGCAGGCGATACCGCGGGGGCCCGCGCCGAGGCCCGAGCCCGCCAGCCACTCGGTGTTGCGGATCGCCCCGAGCGAGACGACCACGACATCCGCCTCGACGACGCTGCCGTCGGAGAGACGCGCGGCCCGGACGCGGCCCGCCGCGTCGCCCTCCAGCGCGGTGACCGTGACACCTGTCCGCAGATCCACGCCGTTCTCGCGGTGCATGTCCGCCGCGACCGCACCGACCACTCCGCCGAGCGCGGCCACCAGGGGAGCGTCGGCGCGCTCCGTGACGGTGACGTCGATGCCCCGGTCCCGGCACGCCGAGGCGATCTCCGAACCGGTGAACCCGGCTCCGACGACCAGGACGCGACGGGGCGCGGCCTCGATCCGGCGGTGGAGGCCCACCGCGTCGTCACGGCTCCGGAGCGCGAAGACCCCGTCCAGCCGTGCTTCCTCCTCGTGCGGCCAGGGCCGGGCGCGCACGCCGGTCGCGATCAGCAGGCGGTCGTACTCCACCGCGTCCCCGTCGGCCAGGCGCACCCGTTTGGCGGCCATGTCGAGGCCTGTCGCCGCGACCCCGAGCCGCCAGGTGGCGTCGATCTCCCGGCGCCGGGGCAGCTCGGTGCGGTCGGGTGCGGCCTTCCCCAGGAGGACCGCCTTGGAGAGCGGGGGACGGTCGTACGGCTCGTACGGCTCGTCCCCGATCAGCGTGAGCGAGCCGGCGAAGCCCTCGGCGCGCAGCGTCTCCGCCGCCCGCAGCCCCGCCAGGGACGCTCCCACGATCACGATCCTGCCCTCGCGCCTGAGCCACGCGTGGAAGTCCTCAACCGACATCGGACGACTCCTGCCGGGGCGGAACGGCCTGCGAGGCCTGCGCCGCGGGGGTGCGTGCCACTTCGGTCAGTCCCTCCGCCATGATCGCCTGCACCGGGCAGGCCGCGACGGCACGCGCCACCTTCTCCCGATGCTCGTCCTCGGCACGTGGGTCGTAGACGAGGGACTCGTCACCGTGCATGGTGAATACCTCGGGCGCGAGGAAGGCGCACTGCGCGTATCCCTGGCATCTGTTGAGATCGACGACAAGCCTCATCAGCGCTCCGGTCCTCCGCGGCCAGGTCCCAGGGAGCCAGGATTCGACGGCGGCCTCGGACAGCGGTCATCTCCCCCGGACCAGCATGGGAGCCCCAGCGGGCCCCGCGCTCGCCGAGGACCGCCGAAGGAGTGGCCCGGTGGCCCCGGTGGCCCCGGTGGCCACGGCGCGGACCGACGGCTGACGGTTCGACCGACCGGGGGCGTGCCCACGGCCGTCGTACGTGACGTCGACGGCCGGTCGCCCGTCCCGGCGGGTCCGGTCCGCGCAGGCCCAGACCCAGACCCAGGCCCATGCCCAGACCCCTCGCGAGCCCCAGGCGCCCGCAGCGCGGATGCGCAGACCCGCCCGCGAGAGCCACCGACGCCGAGACCGAGGTGGCGGCCCCTGTTCATCACACCCCGGCACGGTGAAGCAGCGCCCCGCCGACAGCACCCGCCCTGCCGTCGGCCGGCTCGAACCGGGCACGGCAGACTGTGCAGTTCACCGTATGAATGGAGACCCCATGACGGACGTACCCGACCCCTCCCGGCCGACCGACCCCGCCGACGCCGCAGACTCGACCGGCCCGGCCACGCCCGCCGACCCGGCTGCCGAGGGCGCCCCCGTCCACCCGCCGTACCCGGTGCGTACGAAGCGGCTCAGCCTGCGTCCCGTGCGTATGGACGACGTCGAAGCCATCTACGCACACCGGTCGTTGCCCGAGGTCGCCCGCTATCTGCCGCACGAGCCGCACAGGCGGGAGGTGACCGCCGAGGTCGTCGAGCGCTACATCGCGGGGGAGGCGCTCGCCAAACCCGGTGACTGGTTCGACCTGGCCGTGGAGAACGAGTCCGGCCGGGTCGTGGGGGAGGTTCTGCTCCGGCGTGAGCCCGACGAACCGGCCACCGGCCAGGTGGGGTTCGCCTTCCACCCGGACGTGCACGGCACCGGCATCCCCTCCGAGGCCGTCGCCGCCGCGCTCGACATCGCCTTCGAGTACTTCGGCTGGCACCGCGTGATCGGGATCTGTGACATCCGTAACCGGGCGTCCGCCGCGCTGATGCGCCGCATCGGCATGCGTCATGAGTCCGTTCTCCGCGACGGCGCCTTCATCAAGAACGCCTGGTGCAGCGACTCGGTGTTCGCGGTCCTGGCCCGCGAGTGGCGCAGGACCCCGGAGCGCTCCGCGGACGAGCGTGCCGTGGACACGGCGGTCACGGCCTTCCTCTCCGCGTTCACCCGCCGCTCCGGAGAGCCGGTCAGCCTCGACGCGGCCCGTGCGGTGCTCGCGCCGGAGGCCGTGATCGAGTACGTGGCGGCGGACGGGCAGGTCACGCGGATGGACGTCGACGAGTTCCTGGAGCCCCGTCAGGACTATCTGAACGGGCCCGAGCTGAGCGACTTCGAGGAGTTCGAGGTCCAGTTCTCGACCGTCGTCAGCGCCGATCGCGCCCTGCGGAGCTCGCTCTACTACAAGCACGGCATCCGCGACGGCGTCCCCTTCTCGGCGTGGGGCCGCAAGCACACCCGGCTGACGCGCGCCACGGGCGACTGGCTCATCGAGTCCTTCAGCTGGACCGACGACCCCGAAGTCCGGGGCTGAGACGACCCCCGCCCGACACCGGCACCACGACCATGCCGACGTACGAGAAGGAGCCGCTGGGTTGAGCCTCAGCGAGGCAGGACGGATCGACATCGCCGGACCCGTGGGCAAGCTGCTCCACCGCCGCCCGCTGAAGAACAGCACGGTCATGCAGCTCACCGAGTCCGGCACGAACACCGTACTGACGATCTGGCGTCAGCAGCCGTAGCCTGGACGCCATGAGGCAGGAAGCCGACCCCGGGCTGTTCGGTCCCGAATCCGTCACCTGGCAGCTGCACGGCGACCCGGTGATGTGGATCGCCGGCGTCCGTGCCCTGTACCTCCAGGCGCTGCACCCCGTCGCGGTGCGTGGCGTCATGATCAACAGCGACTTCAGGAAGGACGCCTGGGGCCGACTGCTGCGCACGGCGAACTTCGTCGGCACGATCAGCTACGGCACCACCGACGCCGCCGAGGCGGCCGGCGCACGTGTACGGAAGATCCACAAGCTGCTCGGGGTCGACGACCCCGAGCTCCTCCTCTGGGTGCACTGCGCCGAGGTCGACTCGTACATCTCGGTCGTGCGCCGCTCCGGCGTCCCCCTCACCGACGCCCAGGTCGACCGCTACATCGACGAACACCGAGTCTCCGCCCGGCTCGTCGGACTCGACACGGGTACCGTCCCCGCCACCGCCGGCGAACTCGCCTCCTACTTCGAGGACGTCCGCCCGCGGCTCGCCGCCGGCGAGGACGCCCGCACGGTCGCCTCCTTCCTGCGCCGGCCACCCGTTCCGCCCGCGCTCGTCCCGGCGCGCGAGATCGTCTGGCGGCGCGTGGCATCACTCGCGTACGACTCCCTGCCCCCGTACGCCCACGAGCTCTACGGCCGGCCCGCGCCCCCGGCCGACACCGTCACGAACCGGCTCACCGCCGCGGCCAATCTGCTGCGCTCCGTCCCGGCCAGGCTCCGCTGGCGGCTGCCGCCAGGTCACATCTTGAACGCGATGGCCCGGCTGGGCCCTGACGTGCGCCCCGCGCCGTACACACTCAGGCACAAGGCGGCCATACTGGACCCGCCGGGGAGGGCGCGGAACATCAACGGGGGCGACAGCACGCGATGGCGGACACCAGGCTGATCCAGGGCCGGTACCGGCTGCACGACGTGATCGGGCGCGGCGGGATGGGCGAGGTGTGGCGGGCCACCGACGAGTCGCTCGGCCGCAGGGTCGCGGTCAAGTGCCTCAAGCCGCTGGGGCCGCAGCGGGATCCGGCCTTCATGACGGTGCTGCGGGAAAGGTTCCGGCGCGAGGCCCGGGTCGCCGCCTCCCTCCAGCACCGCGGGGTCACCGTCGTCCACGACTTCGGCGAGTACGACGGGGTGCTCTTCCTCGTCATGGAGCTGCTGGAGGGCCACAACCTCAGCCAGCTCCTGGAGGAGAACAAGCAGCACCCGCTGCCGGTGCCGGACGTCGTGGACATCGCCGAACAGGTCGCCGACGCCCTCGCCTACACCCACCGTCAGGGGATCGTCCACCGCGACCTCAAGCCCGCCAACATCATGCGGCTCGGCGACGGTGCCGTGAAGATCTGCGACTTCGGGATAGCGCGCCTCGGCGAAGACATCGGCTTCACGTCCAAGCTCACCGGCACGGGCATCGCCATGGGCACGCCGCACTACATGTCGCCGGAGCAGATCAGCGGCGGGGAGATCGACCACCGCAGCGACCTGTACTCGCTCGGGTGTGTGCTGTACGAGATCGCCACCGGTGCCCCTCCCTTCGACCTGGAGGACGCCTGGGCCGTGCTCGTCGGCCACCGGGACACCCCGCCCGAGCCCCTGCGGACGCACCGCGCCGAGCTGCCCGACTACCTGGACCGGATCGTCCTCGACCTGCTCGCCAAGACGCCCGACGGCCGGCCGACGGACGCGAGCGACCTGCGCCGCAGGATCGTGACCGCCCGCACGGGGCCGGGGTACGGATCGGTACCTGGCCACGGACCGGGACAGGGTCTCGGACCTGCTCCGGGTCTCGGACCCGCTCCTGGGCCGGGCCACGGAACGGCGCTCGGACCGGAGCCGGGACCGCGCCACGGACCCGGTCCCGGCCCCGCCGCCGGACCCGCGCTCGCGCCGCCTCCCGTACGGGTGCCCGGGGCGGCCCAGCGCCGACTCCCCTCCTGGGCGCGGGGGATGACCACCGGGCACCGCGTCACCGCCGGATCCCGTGCGCTGAGCACCGTGGCGTACGACCCGGCGGCCGAGCTCACGGGGGAGTGGACCACCGCGTCGCGGGTGCTTCCCCAGCGGACCGCCGGCCGCGCCGAGCGGCCCGCTCCGCCGCCGGAACTCCTCGCCGTGCTCGCCAGTCGGCACAAGGCCGGTCTCAGCCTCGGCCGGCTCGGCCGCTGGAACGAGGCGGAGGACGTGCACCGGTCCGTCGTCGAGGACCGTCGCCGCGTCCTCGGACCCGATCACCCCGACACGCTCACCAGCGGGTACGAACTCGGCTTCACGCTCAGCAGGCTCGCCCGCCCGGCCGACGCCCTGCGCGAGTTCGGCCGGGTGGCCGAGGCGCGTGAGCGCGTCCTCGGCGCGGACCACCCCGACACCCTGGCCGCGCGCCAGGAGACGGCGTACGTCCTCGGCCGCCTCGGGCGGCACGCCGAGGCGCACCAGGTCTACGCGGCGGTGCTCGCCTCGCGCGAGCGCACGATGGGCCCGGAGCACCCCGACACCCTCCGCTGCCGCCACAACCTGGCCTTCAACCTGGGCCGTCTCGGGCGCCTCGACGAGTCGTACCGGATGGCCACGGAGGTGGCCGAGGCGCGTGGCCGGCTGCTCGGCGACGAGCACCCGGACACGCTGGTGACCCGGTACGAAGTGGCCTACACCCTCGGCCAGTCGGGGCGCTGGGCGGAGGCGCTCACGACGTACCGCGAGGTCGCCACGGCGCGGTGCACCGTGCTCGGGCCGGACCACCCCGACACGCTCGCCGCCCGCTACGAGGTGGGCATCTGTCTGGGCCGGCTCGGCCGGAGCGCCGAGGCGCTGGATCTCTACCGCGACCTCGTCGACGCCCGCACCAGGGCGCTCGGCCCCGACGACCCGGAGACGCTGCGCGCCCGCCACGGACTCGGCGTCAACCTCGGACGCCTCTCCCGCTGGGAGGAGGCGGTGGAGGAGGCCCGCGACGTTTGGTCGATCCGCGAGCGCGTCCTCGGCGAGGACCACCCGGACACGCTCGTCAGCCGCCGTGAGATCGCCGTGGGCCTCGGCTGGCTCGCCCGCTGGGAGGACGCCCTCACGGTCTACCACCAGGTCGCCGAGGCACGCGCGCGTGCGCTGGGCGACGGTCACCCGGACACCCTCGCCAGCCGCCACGACGAGGCCCACTGTCTCGAACGCCTCGGCCGCCACACGGAAGCCGTCGAGCTGTACCGCCGGGTCGCCGCCCTGCGTGACGACGACGGCGACGGAAAGGGAGGAGGAGAGTCGGCGGGGGATCCGCCCCCAAGCTAGACACGCCCCGCGCTGGAGACGCCCCGCGCTGGACGCGCCCCGTGCAGGACGTGCCCCGTGCTGGACGTGCCCCGTGCTGGACGTGCCCCGTCCCGGTGCGAGCCCCCGAACCGCAACCCGCCCCCGCTCGCGGGGTTCCGTGCGCGATCTTCGCGTGTTAGCAAGAGACATGACCGCACAGCGCTCGTACGACGCCGTCATCGTCGGCGGTGGCCACAACGGACTGGTCGCCGCCGCCTACCTGGCCCGCGCCGGACGTACCGTCCTCGTTCTGGAACGCCTCGGATCCACCGGCGGTGCCGCCGTCTCCACCCGGCCCTTCGCCGGGGTCGACGCCCGGCTCTCCCGGTACTCGTACCTCGTCTCGCTCCTGCCGCGGAAGATCGTGCGCGAACTGGGGCTGCGGTTCGCGGTGCGGAAACGGTCCATCTCCTCGTACACCCCGAAGGGCGACGGCGGCCTGCTCGTCGGCGGCGGCCCCGACCGCACCCGCGCCTCCTTCGCCGCCCTCACCGGCTCCGACCGGGAGTACGAGGCCTGGCAGGCGTTCTACGGCCGTACGGGAGAGGTGGCCGAACGCGTCTTCCCCACGCTCACGGAGCCGCTGCCCTCCCGCGCGGAGCTCCGGGCCCGCGTGGCCGACGAGACGGCCTGGCGCATGCTCTTCGAGCAGCCGATCGGCGCCGCCGTCGAGGAGAACTTCGCCGACGACCTCGTCCGGGGCGTCGTCCTGACCGACGCCCTGATCGGGACCTTCGCCGACGCCCACGACCCCTCGCTGCTCCAGAACCGCTGCTTCCTCTACCACGTCATCGGCGGCGGCACCGGCGACTGGGACGTGCCCGTCGGCGGCATGGGCGCCCTCACCGACGCCCTCGCGGACGCCGCCCGCACCGCGGGCGCGGAGATCCGGACCGGCCACGAGGTGACGCGGATCGAGACCGACGGCGTCCGCGCCGAGATCACGTACCGCACGGCGGAGGGCGAGGGTGTGGTCGCGGCAGGGCACGCACTGGTGAACGCCTCGCCGCAGGCCCTCGCCGGCCTGCTCGGCGAGACGCCACCACAGCCCGCCGAAGGCGCCCAGCTCAAGGTCAACATGCTGCTCACCCGGTTGCCGAAGCTCCGGGACCGCTCCGTCGACCCGCGCGAGGCCTTCGCCGGCACCTTCCACATCGCCGAGGGATACGGTCAGTTGGCCACGGCCTACGCCGAGGCCGCGGCGGGCCGGCTGCCGAGCGCGCCGCCCTCGGAGATCTACTGCCACTCGCTTACCGACCCGAGCATCCTCGGCCCGGACCTCGTCGAGCGCGGCTACCAGACCCTCACGCTCTTCGGACTGCACACCCCTGCCCGGCTGTTCGCCGCCGACAACGACTCCGCCCGCGCCGCCCTCCTCAAGGCGACCCTCGCCGAACTCGACGCCGTCCTCGACGAGCCGCTCGCCGACTGCCTCGCCGTCGACGCCGAGGGCCGGCCCTGCATCGAGGCGAAGACCCCGCTCGACCTCGAACGCGATCTGCGGCTGCCCGGTGGCCACATCTTCCACCGCGACCTCTCCTTCCCCTACGGGGAAGAGGGCACCGGCCGCTGGGGCGTCGAGACCGCGCACGCCAACGTCCTCCTCTGCGGCGCCGGGGCGGTCAGGGGCGGAGGCGTGAGCGGAGTCCCCGGCCACAACGCGGCGATGGCGGCGCTCGGTCACTGACGCGCCGTTGCCCGTGGCACCCGTGGCAGGTGCCACGTGGTGCCGGCGGCGCCGTTGCTGCGTCGCCCGGTCCGAGCCCCGGTCCCGCCCGCGCGGCGACTGGCGTGAAGCTCACCTGTGGCGGTGCTTAAGAAAACCTCGATGGACCGGGAGCCTGACGTACGGAAGATTTCCTTCAGGGATCTTGAGCGCGAACCCGCGCCCGGACCCCGAAGGTCACAGGACACGCACGTCGGGAGCCATGGCATTGAAGGCGCTGGTCAAGCAGAACGCGGAGCCGGGACTCTGGCTCATGGACGTACCGGAGCCGGAGATCGGCCCCGGAGACGTACTGATCAAGGTCAAGCGGACCGGTATCTGCGGGACGGACCTGCACATCCGCTCCTGGGACGGCTGGGCGCAGAAGACCATCGCCACGCCGCTGACGCTCGGCCACGAGTTCGTCGGCGAGGTCGTCGAGATCGGCCGTGACGTCGCCGACATCGCGGTCGGTGACCTGGTCAGCGGCGAGGGCCACCTCGTGTGCGGCAAGTGCCGCAACTGTCTGGCCGGCCGCCGCCACCTCTGCCGCGCCACCGTCGGCCTCGGCGTCGGCCGCGACGGCGCGTTCGCCGAGTACGTCGCCCTGCCCGCGTCCAACGTGTGGGTGCACCGCGTCGACGTCGACCTCGACGTGGCCGCGATCTTCGACCCCTTCGGCAACGCCGTCCACACGGCGCTCTCCTTCCCGCTCGTCGGTGAGGACGTCCTCGTCACCGGCGCGGGCCCGATCGGCATCATGGCGGCCGCGGTGGCGAAGCACGCCGGCGCGCGCAACGTCGTCATCACCGACGTCAGCGAGGAGCGCCTCGCGCTCGCCCGCAAGGCCGGTGTCTCGCTCGCGCTGAACGTCGCCGAGCAGACGATCGCCGACGGCCAGCGCACGCTCGGCCTCAAGGAGGGCTTCGACGTCGGTCTGGAGATGTCCGGCAACCCCCGCGCGATGCGCGACATGGTCGCGAACATGACCAACGGCGGCAAGATCGCCATGCTGGGTCTGCCCGCGGAGGACTTCTCCGTCGACTGGGCGAAGATCGTCACCTCCATGATCACGATCAAGGGCATCTACGGACGCGAGATGTTCGAGACCTGGTACGCGATGTCCGTCCTCCTGGAGGGCGGCCTGGACCTCGCCCCGG
The DNA here is from genome assembly GCF_055561875.1 of Streptomyces sp. NPDC022552. Lineage (NCBI taxonomy): Bacteria > Bacillati > Actinomycetota > Actinomycetes > Kitasatosporales > Streptomycetaceae > Streptomyces > Streptomyces sp. NPDC022552. The sequence goes on along the minus strand of NZ_JBVHGJ010000010.1, from coordinate 240,917 downwards.
TGATCACCGGCCGCTACGCGTACACCGACTTCGAGGCCGCCTTCGACGACGCCGCGTCCGGCAAGGGCGGCAAGATCATCCTCGACTGGACCGTCTGATCCCCTCAAAGGACCGAACCATGTTCACTTCCGTACGCGACGACCTCCGTACCACCCTCGACGAGATCCGTGCCGCCGGGCTGCACAAGCCCGAGCGCGTGATCGGCACGCCCCAGTCCGCGACCGTCGCGGTCACCGCGGGTGGTCAGCCGGGCGAGGTGCTCAACTTCTGCGCCAACAACTACCTCGGCCTCGCCGACCACCCCGAGGTGATCGCCGCCGCCCACGAGGCGCTCGACCGCTGGGGCTACGGCATGGCGTCCGTCCGCTTCATCTGCGGTACGCAGGAGGTGCACAAGGAACTGGAGGCCCGCCTCTCCTCCTTCCTCGGCCAGGAGGACACGATCCTCTACTCGTCCTGCTTCGACGCCAACGGCGGCGTCTTCGAGACGCTGCTCGGCCCCGAGGACGCCGTCATCTCCGACGCCCTCAACCACGCCTCCATCATCGACGGCATCCGCCTCTCCAAGGCCCGCCGCTTCCGCTACGCCAACCGCGACATGGCCGACCTGGAGCAGCAGCTCAAGGAGGCCACCGAGGGCGGCGCCCGGCGCAAGCTGGTCGTCACCGACGGCGTCTTCTCGATGGACGGCTACGTCGCCCCGCTCGACGAGATCTGCGACCTGGCCGAGCGCTACGACGCCATGGTGATGGTCGACGACTCCCACGCCGTCGGCTTCGTCGGCCCCGGCGGCCGCGGCACCCCCGAGCTGCACGGCGTCATGGACCGGGTCGACATCATCACCGGCACCCTGGGCAAGGCCCTCGGCGGCGCCTCCGGCGGCTACGTCGCCGCCCGCGCCGAGATCGTCGCCCTGCTGCGCCAGCGCTCGCGCCCGTACCTCTTCTCGAACACCCTCGCCCCGGTCATCGCCGCCGCCTCCCTCAAGGTCCTCGACCTGCTGGAGTCGGCCGGTGACCTGCGCGAGCGGCTGCGCGCCAACACGGAGCTCTTCCGAACCCGGATGACCGCGGAGGGCTTCGACATCCTCCCCGGCGACCACGCCATCGCCCCCGTCATGATCGGCGACGCGTCCGAGGCGGGCCGCATGGCGGAGCTGCTCCTGGAGCGCGGTGTGTACGTGATCGGCTTCTCGTACCCGGTCGTCCCGCAGGGCCAGGCCCGCATCCGCGTCCAGCTCTCGGCGGCCCATTCGTCCGATGATGTGAACCGGGCTGTGGACGCGTTCGTCGACGCGCGCGCCGCCCTGCGAAACTAGGGGAATGATCGAAGCGCGGCGGCTGCACATCCTCCGGGCGGTGGCCGACCACCGCACCGTCACGGCGGCTGCCGCCGCGCTCTATCTCACCCCCTCGGCCGTCTCCCAGCAGCTCGCCGCCCTGGAGCAGGAGACCGGCCACCGCCTCGTCGAGCGCAATGCCCGCGGGGCACGGCTCACCCCGGCAGGGGAGATCCTCCTCAGCCACGCCAACGCGGTCCTCGCCCAGCTGGAGCGCGCCGAATCCGAACTCGCCGCCTATGGATCGGGCGAGGCGGGCACGGTCACGGTCGCGGCCTTCGCGACCGGTATCGGCCTGGTCGTCGCCCCCGCCATCAGCGGCCTCGCCCGCACGTCGCCCGGCATACGGGTACGGGTACGCGACGCGGAGGGCGACGAGAGCCTGCTGATGGTCCTGGACCGTCAGGTCGACGTCGCCGTGGCCGTCGAGTACCGCGGCGCGCCGGGCGAGGACGACGCCCGGCTCACTCGCGTACCGCTCTACGCGGAGCCGTTCGACGCCGTCCTGCCGCTCGGGCACCCACTCGCCGGCGACGAGCAGGTGGCCCTGGCCGATCTCGCCAAGGACGCCTGGATCGGCCAGTCCGCCGGCAACCCGTGCCATGACGTGACCGTGCTGGCCTGCGAGTACGCCGGCTTCGCACCCCGCCTGGAGCACTCGTCCGACGACTTCCGGGCCGTCGTCGCCCTCGCCTCCGCGGGTGCGGGTGTCGCGCTCGTCCCGCGCTCGGCGCTGCGCGGCACGGCCCTCGACGAGGTGGTGATCCGTCCGGTCGACGGCGTCGCGCCCACCCGCCGCGTCTTCGCCGCCGTACGGAGGGGAGCCGAGGAGCACCCCCTCATCAGCCCGGTCCTCGCAGCCCTGCGCGCGGCGGCGGAACCGGCCGGCTGAGGAGCGCCCGGGGCATCCCGTGCGTCCGGGAGGCCCGGTGCGCCGGTCCCGCACGGGTGCGTCCCTCCGCCGCCGCCCACCGCGTGCGCCGTCCTTCGAGCCCTGCCCATCATGGGGGGAATGCCGGATCTCCCCAGGAGGCGCCATGGCCGTCACCGAAGGCACTGTGCCGTTCCGCGGCTTCCACACCTGGTACCGGGTCGTCGGCCGGCTTCACAGTCCCGACGGGAAACTCCCTCTCCTCGTCGTGCACGGCGGCCCCGGCCTGCCCCATGACTACCTGGAGGACCTCGGGGAGCTCGCCGACGGCGGCGGTCGTGCCGTGATCTTCTACGACCAGCTCGGCTGCGGCAGGTCCGACCAGGCGGAGGACCCCGGCCTGTGGTCGCTGGACACGTTCGTGGCGGAGATCGAGGCCGTGCGGCAGGAGCTCGGACTCGACCGGTTCCATCTGCTCGGCCACTCCTGGGGCACCCAGGTGGCCCTCGCCTACGTCCTCGGCAAGCCGTCCGGGGTGGCGGGTCTCGTCCTGGCGGGCGTGGTCGCCGACGCGCCCGCGTACGCAGCCGAGGCGCGACGGCTCAAGGACTCCCTTCCCGCCGAGGTCCGCGAGGTCATCGACCGGTGCGAGGCCGAGGGGAGAACCGACGACGACGCCTACCTGGGCGCCACCATGGCCTTCTACCAGCGCTGGCTCTGCCGCCTGGACCCCTGGCCCGAACATCTCGTGCGCTCCGTTCTCACCATGCGGGAGGACGTGAACGCTGCGCTGTGGGGCCCGGAGTGGAACGTCACGGGCAGCCTGAAGGACTGGAGCGTCGCCGACCGGCTGCACGAGATCGACCTCCCCGTCCTGGTGACCTCCGGCCGCCACGACATGGTGACCCCCGAGGTGGTCCGCCCCGTGGTGGAGAGCATCCCGGGCGCGATGTGGACGCTCTTCGAGAAGAGCGCCCACATGGCGTCCGTCGAGGAGCCGGACCACTACCGCCAGGTGGTGGAGAGCTTCCTCTCCGGGGTCGAGGGGGAACATCCGGAGGCGTCCGGCAGATGACGGCCCCGCGGCCGGGTCAGTCCGCCGACCTGGTCCACCCCACCGCCTCGATCCTGGACCCGTCCGCCGGTCGCGCCTCCTCGAACACCCGGCGCCCGGAGGCGTCCAGGACCCGCAGGCCGTCCACGTACACCCCGCGTCCGACATAGAGCCTGTCCGTCGAGTACCGCCACCGCAGGCGTACGGACGCGGCGCCGCCCACGTGCGTGAGGTCGGCGGCCGCCTGGTGCCAGACGCGCCCGGACCAGCCGCTCACCGAGCCCGCCGGGCGCTCCCGCGGCTCCTGCCCCTTCCGTACGGTGGTGAACGGCACCGGCCCCCAGGTCGCGCCACCGTCCGTGGACGCCTCCAGGACGGCGGCGTCCACGCCCGGCTCGGTGTCCCACCACAGCGCGCACTCCAGACGCCTCGCCCCTTGGAGCGGCGGGAGCGTCAGCGTGGCGGTGGTCGCGCTCGTCATTCCGGAGAACCAGGACGTCCGGCCGTGCGCCGGGCGGACCGGGACGGCGCGGGCCAGGTTGTTCGCCGCGGCGACGCGGGGCGCCGAGCCGGAACGCCAGGAACGGACCGGGTGGACGGAGTTGCCCAGCACGACGAGGAAGGCGTCCGTCGTCGGGTCCAGGACCAGGCTCGTACCGGTGAAGCCGGTGTGGCCGGCCGAGCGCGGGGTGGCCATCGCGCCCATGTACCAGTGCTGGTAGAGCTCGAAGCCGAGGCCGTGCTCGTCGCCCGGGAAGTCGGTGTTGAAGTCGGTGAGCATCAGCTCCACCGACTCGGGGGCCAGGATCCGCGCGTCGCCGTACGCCCCGCCGTTGAGCAGCGTGCGGGCCAGGACCGCCAGGTCCCAGGCGCAGGAGAACACGCCCGCGTGGCCGGCGACCCCGCCCAGGCTGTACGCGTTCTCGTCGTGGACCTCGCCCCACACCATGCCCCGGTCGAGGCCGGACCAGGGCAGCCGGGAGTCCTCCGTCGCCGCGATCTTCGGCTTCCAGGAGAGCGGGGGATTGAACCGCGTGCGGTGCATCCGGAGTGGAGCGGTGATCTCGCTTCGGAGCAGTGTGTCCAGTGTGCGACCGGTGATCTCCTCCAGGATCAGCTGGAGCGAGATCAGATTCAGATCCGAGTACAGATAGCGGGTCCCGGGCGGGTTCGCCGGCGTCTCGGCCCAGAGCAGCCGCAGCTTCCCCTCCCGCGTCGGCTCCTTGAAGAGCGGGATCCAGGCCCGGAACCCCGAGGTGTGGGTGAGCAGCTGACGGACCGTGATGTCCTGCTTCCCGCCACCCCCGAACTCCGGCAGGTACGCGGTGACCTTCGCCTCGAGGTCCAGGGCGCCCCGCTCGATCTGCTGCACCGCCAGGATCGAGGTGAAGAGCTTGGAGACGGACGCCAGGTCGAAGACCGTGTCCTCCGCCATCGCGATCTGCCGCTCGGACGGCAGCTCGATCCCGCTGTCCGTCTCCTCGTCGTACCCCGCGTACCGCACCGCCGCCCCGATCGGCCGGTGCAGCGCGACCGTCCCGCCCCGCCCGGCCAGCAGCACCGCTCCCGCGTACCACGGGTGGATCGGGGAGGGCCCGAGGAACGCCTCGGCGTCGGCGACCAGCCGGTCCAGGTGCTCGGGAAGCAGCCCGGCCCGCTCCGCGGACCCGCGCCGCAGGGTCGTCCGGCCGCCCCCGGGCGTGGAGGCCGCGGCGGCCCCCGGGATCGAGCCGACCATCAACGCACCTCCCAGGGCGAGAAGCCGGCCGCCGAACGCCCGGCGACCGATTCCCCGGCCCACCGCAACCCTTGCCGATTCCTCCGTCATCCCTACCCTCTCCCACGCCTCTGAAAGAATCCTTCGGCCACACGCGCAACGGCTGAAACTTTCTTACCGGGGTGAGGGTGCGTCAAGGAAGCGGGCGGCGGAGCAAAGAATCTGACACAGCATCAGAAAATCTCTTCCCTCGGCCGATCCCCTGCGGCATCCTGCCGCCCATGAAGACGGAGCTGAGCCAAAAACTGGGGATCGAGCACGCCATCTTCGGCTTCACGCCCTTCCCCGCGGTGGCCGCCGCCATCACCAGAGCCGGCGGATTCGGTGTCCTCGGCGCGGTGCGCTACACCGCCCCCGACGACCTCGCGCGCGACCTCGACTGGATGCAGGACCACACCGACGGACTGCCCTACGGCCTCGACGTCGTCATGCCCGCGAAGAAGGTCGAGGGGGTGAGCGAGGCCGACGTCGAGGCGATGATCCCGGAAGGGCACCGCGAGTTCGTCCGTACCACCCTCGCCGAACACGGCGTCCCCGAACTCGCCGAGGGCGAGGCCTCCGGCTGGCGCATCACCGGCTGGATGGAGCAGGTCGCCCGCAACCAGCTCGACGTCGCCTTCGACTACCCCATCAAGCTCCTCGCCAACGCCCTCGGTTCCCCGCCCGCCGACGTGGTCCAGCGCGCCCACGACCACGACGTCCTCGTCGCGGCCCTCGCGGGCAGCGCACGGCACGCCCGTCACCACGCGGAGGCCGGCATCGACATCGTCGTCGCCCAGGGGTACGAGGCCGGCGGGCACACCGGTGAGATCGCCTCCATGGTCCTCACCCCCGAGGTCGTCGACGCCGTCTCCCCGCTGCCCGTACTCGCCGCGGGCGGCATCGGCAGCGGCGAACAGATCGCCGCCGGGTTCGCGCTCGGCGCCCAGGGCGTCTGGCTCGGCTCCCTCTGGCTCACCACCACCGAGGCCGACATGCACTCCCGTGCCCTGACCGCGAAACTCCTCGCCGCAGGCTCCGGCGACACCGTCCGCTCCCGTGCCCTGACCGGCAAGCCCGCCCGTCAGCTGCGCACCGAGTGGACCGACGCCTGGGACGACCCGGACGGCCCCGGCACCCTCCCGATGCCGCTCCAGGGGCTGCTGGTCGCCGAGGCCGTCTCCCGCATCCAGAAGTACGAGGTCGAGCCGCTGCTCGGCACGCCCGTCGGGCAGATCGTCGGCCGGATGAACTCCGAGCGGAGCGTGCAGCAGGTCTTCGACGAGCTGACCAGCGGGTTCGAGAAGGCCGTCGACCGCATCAACCGCATCGCCGGAAGGGGTGCCTCGTGAGCGAGAAATGGGGGTCCCCCGGGACGGAGTCCGGGGGAGGGTTCTGGTCCCAGGCCACCGCAGACCCCTCCCGTACGGTGCTGATCGCGCCGGACGGCGAGGAGTGGACGGCAGGACGGCTCCACGCCGACGCGAACCGGCTGGTGCACGGGTTGCGCGCGGCCGGCCTGGAGCGGGGCGACGCCTTCGCGGTCGTCCTGCCCAACGGGGTCGAGTTCCTCGCCGCGTATCTCGCCGCCTCCCAGGCCGGGTTCTATCTCGTCCCCGTCAACCACCACCTCGTCGGGCCCGAGATCGCCTGGATCGTCGCCGACTCCGGCGCCAAGGTCCTCGTCGCCCACGAGCGGTTCGGGCCCGCGGCGACGGCCGCGGCCGACGAGGCGGGGCTGCCCGCGACCCACCGCTATGCCGTGGGCTCCGTGCCGGGCTTCCGCCCGTACGCCGAACTCCTCGACGGGCAACCGGAGTCCGCCCCGGAGGACCGCACCCTCGGCTGGGTCATGAACTACACCTCCGGCACCACCGGCCGCCCGCGCGGCATCCGCCGCCCGCTGCCGGGCAAGCTCCCCGAGGAGACGTATCTCGGCGGCTTCCTCGGCATCTTCGGGATCCGGCCCTACGACGGCAACGTGCACCTCGTCTGCTCGCCGCTCTACCACACGGCCGTGCTGCAGTTCGCCGGCGCCGCCCTGCACATCGGCCATCCGCTCGTCCTCATGGACAAGTGGACCCCCGAGGAGATGCTGCGGCTCATCGACACCCACGACTGCACCCACACGCACATGGTCCCGACCCAGTTCCACCGGCTGCTCGCGCTGCCCGAGGAGGTACGGAGCCGGTACGACGTCTCGTCGATGCGCCACGCCATCCATGGCGCCGCGCCCTGCCCCGACCACGTCAAGCGGGCGATGATCGACTGGTGGGGGAGCTGTGTGGAGGAGTACTACGCGGCGAGCGAGGGTGGCGGCGCCTTCGCCACCGCCGAGGACTGGCTCAAGAAACCCGGCACGGTCGGCAAGGCCTGGCCCATCAGCGAGCTCGCCGTCTTCGACGACGACGGCAACCGCCTCCCGCCCGGCGAACTCGGCACCGTCTACATGAAGATGAGCACCGGCGGCTTCTCGTACCACAAGGACGAGGCGAAGACCGCGAAGAACCGTATCGGTGACTTCTTCACGGTCGGCGACCTGGGCGTCCTGGACGAGGACGGCTATCTCTTCCTCCGCGACCGCAAGATCGACATGATCATCTCGGGCGGGGTCAACATCTACCCCGCCGAGATCGAGTCGGCGCTCCTCACCCATCCCGCGGTCGCCGACGCCGCCGCCTTCGGCATCCCGCACTCCGACTGGGGCGAGGAGGTCAAGGCCGTCGTCGAGGCGGCCGAGGGCCATGAGCCGGGTGACGCGCTCGCAGCCGACATCCTGGCGCACTGCGAGGAGCGCCTCGCCGGCTACAAGCGCCCCAAGTCGGTCGACTTCATCGCCGCCATGCCCCGCGACCCGAACGGCAAGCTCTACAAGCGCAGGATCAGGGAGCCCTACTGGGAGGGTCACGAGCGCCCGCTCTAGCCGGGTTCCGGTGCCGGGTCACGTACAGTCGAACTGTCGTGCCCCGGCCCCGGGTGGTGAGTTCCCGCCGTGCGCCACCGCATGCCTTGGGACATAGGCCGCAAGTCGGTCGATGTCTCCTATATGGCAGGATGCAGGGCATGAGTTCGAGCGAGGCGGGGCTGGCACGGCAGTGGTCGACATGGGGACCGGTCCTTGCGGCCGGCGTCCTCGGGCTGACGTGGGGACGTGGCCTTCCCGGCTTCGTCGTCGGCCTCATCGCGGTCTGCCTGATCGCCGCCGTCCTCGCCGCGGTCCATCACGCCGAGGTCGTCGCCCATCGCGTCGGCGAGCCGTTCGGCTCGCTCGTCCTCGCGGTCGCGGTCACGGTCATCGAGGTCGGACTGATCGTCACCCTCATGGCGGGCGGGGGCGACAAGGCCTCGACCTACGCGCGTGACACCGTCTTCGCCGCCGTCATGATCACCTGCAACGGCATCGTCGGTCTCTCCCTCCTCGTGGGCGCCCTGCGCAACCGCGTCGCCGTCTTCAACGCCGAGGGCTCCGGCGGCGCGCTCGCCACCGTCTGCACCCTCGCCACCATGACCCTGGTCCTGCCGACCTTCACGACCAGTCACGCCGGCCCCGAGTTCTCCGGGGCACAGCTGGCCTTCGCCGCCGTCGCCTCGCTCTGTCTGTACGCCGTGTTCGTCGCCGTCCAGACCTTCCGGCACCGCGACTACTTCCTCCCCGTCGCGCGCCCGGGCCACGAGTCCGAGGAGGACCACGCCGATCCGCCGAGCGACCGGATGACCTTGGCGAGCCTCGGCCTCCTCGTCGTGGCGCTCGTCGCCGTCGTGGGCCTCGCCAAGATCATCTCGCCGACGATCGAGGACGGTGTCGAGTCGGCCGGTCTGCCCAAGGCCGTCGTCGGCGTGATCATCGCCCTGATGGTGCTGCTCCCCGAGACGCTCGCCGCCGTGCGCGCCGCGCGCCGGGACCGGATGCAGACCAGCCTCAACCTCGCCTACGGCTCGGCGATCGCCAGCATCGGCCTGACGATCCCGGCGATCGCCCTCGCCTCGATCTGGCTCTCCGGCCCCCTGGTCCTGGGCGTCGGCGCGGTCCACATGGTGCTGCTCGTGCTCACCGCCGTGGTGAGCGCCCTGACCGTGGTGCCCGGGCGAGCCACCCTGCTCCAGGGCGGCGTCCACCTCTCGATCTTCGCCGCCTTCGTGTTCCTGTCGTTCAGCCCCTGACGCAGGCTCAGCCCGCGTGGTGGTCCCGCACCTTGTTCCTTCCCCCCCTCGGGCAGGTGGCCGGCTCCGGTACTTGACCCGTCGCCCCGGGGCCGCCGAGGATCCCGACATGGAACGACTCCTCACCCGGACCGTCGACGGCGTCCTGCGCATGAGCGCCCAGCGCACCCCCGAGCGGATCGCCGTACGGTACGCGGACCGCGTCTGGACCTATGCCGAGCTGGACGCGGCCGTGAGCACCGCGGCCGCCGTGCTGCGCGAGCGGTACGGGCTGGAGGAACGGGCCCGCGTCGCGACGTACGCCCACAACTCCGACGCGTACCTCATCGCCTTCCTCGCCTGCTCCCGCGCGGACCTGATCCACGTCCCGGTCAACCACCACCTCACCGGCGACGACCTCGCCTACATCCTGCGCCAGTCCGGCAGTTCGCTCGTCCTCGCCGACCCGGCGCTCGCCGACGGCGTCCCCGCCGGCCTGGCGGTGCGGGCTCTGCGGGACACCGAGGACTCGTTTCTCGCGGCGCTCGCCGAGCCCGACACGTACGACACCGACCGTGACGCACGCGAGTACGTCCAGCTGCTCTACACCTCCGGCACGACCGCGCTGCCCAAGGGCGCCCGGATGACCCACCGCGCCCTGGTCCACGAGTACGCCAGCGCCATCGAGGCCCTCGACCTGCACGAGGACGACAAGCCGGTCCACTCGCTGCCGCTGTACCACTCGGCGCAGATGCATGTCTTCCTGCTGCCGTACCTCGCGGTCGGCGCCGAGAACACCATCGTCGACGGGCCCGACCCGAAGGTGCTCTTCGACCTGATCGAGGCCGGCCGCGCCGACAGCCTCTTCGCGCCGCCGACCGTGTGGATCGGCCTGTCCAACCACCCGGAGTTCGCGAGCCGCGACCTCTCAGCCCTGCGCAAGGCGTACTACGGCGCCTCGATCATGCCGGTGCCCGTCCTGGAGCGGCTGCGCGGCCGGCTTCCCGGGCTGCGCTTCTACAACTGCTTCGGGCAGAGCGAGATCGGTCCGCTCGCCACCGTCCTCGGCCCCGACGAGCACGAGGGGCGGATGGACTCCTGCGGGAAGCCGGTCCGCTTCGTCGAGGCCAAGGTCGTCGACGAGAACGGCGTGGACGTCCCGGACGGCACTCCCGGCGAGATCGTCTACCGCTCACCGCAGCTGTGCGACGGCTACTGGGACAAGCACGACGAGACCAAGGAGGCCTTCCGCGGGGGCTGGTTCCGCTCCGGCGATCTCGCCGTGCGCGACGCGGAGGGCTACTACACGGTCGTGGACCGGGTGAAGGACGTCATCAACTCCGGGGGAGTGCTGGTCGCCTCCCGACAGGTCGAGGACGCCCTCTACACCCATCCGGGCGTCGCCGAGGTCGCCGTCGTGGGCCTGCCCGACGAGCGCTGGATCGAGGCGGTCACGGCCGTCGTCGTCCCCCGGGCGGGGCACGTCACCGAGGCCGAACTCCTCGCCCACGCCCGTGAGAAGCTCGCCCACTTCAAGGCCCCGAAGAGGGTGCTCTTCGTGAACGAGCTGCCGCGCAACGCCAGCGGGAAGATCCTGAAGCGGGAGCTCCGCGACCGCTTCGCCTCCTCCTGACGCCGATGCGGGCGAGTCCGCCGCGTCCGCACCGGGTCCGGCGCGTCCGGGTACGGCCGGGAGGTGGCCGTACCCGCACACGGGCCCGGCCGCCTCCCGGTCCCCGTGCTCAGTGCTCGCCGCGCAGGTCCACGATCCGCTTGATCTTGCCCACCGACCGTTCCAGCGTCTCGGGGTCGACCACCTCGACCCCGACCGAGACCCCGATGCCGTCCTTGACCGACTGCGCGATCGCCCGGGCCGCCTCCGCCCGCTGCTCGGGGGAGGCGTCCGGGCGCGCCTCGGCCCGTACCGTCAGCGCGTCGAGCCGGCCCTCCCGGGTCAGCCTCAGCTGGAAGTGCGGGGCCACCGCCGGCGTACGCAGCACGATCTCCTCGATCTGGGTGGGGAAGAGGTTCACCCCGCGCAGGATCACCATGTCGTCGCTGCGGCCCGTGACCTTCTCCATCCGCCGGAACACACGTGCCGTGCCCGGCAGCAGCCGGGTCAGGTCCCGGGTCCGGTAGCGGACGACCGGCATGGCCTCCTTGGTGAGGGAGGTGAACACCAGCTCGCCCTCCTCGCCGTCCGGCAGCACTTCGCCCGTGAACGGGTCCACGATCTCCGGGTAGAAGTGGTCCTCCCAGATGTGCAGGCCGTCCTTGGTCTCCACGCACTCCTGCGCGACGCCGGGGCCCATCACCTCCGAGAGTCCGTAGATGTCGACGGCGTCGATGGCGAAGCGCTCCTCGATCTCCCGGCGCATCGCCTCCGTCCACGGCTCGGCGCCGAAGATGCCCACCTTGAGCGAGGTTGTCCGCGGATCCACGCCCTGCCGCTCGAACTCGTCGAGCAGGGTGAGCATGTACGAGGGCGTCACCATGATGATCTCGGGCTCGAAGTCCTGGATCAGCTGCACTTGACGGGCCGTCATGCCGCCCGACGCCGGGATGACCGTACAGCCGAGCCGCTCCGCGCCGTAGTGCGCGCCGAGTCCTCCGGTGAACAGGCCGTATCCGTACGCCACATGGACCTTGTGACCCGGCCTGCCGCCCGCCGCGCGGATCGAACGGGCGACGACGTCGGCCCAGGTGTCCAGGTCGCGTTCGGTGTAGCCGACCACGGTCGGCCGGCCGGTGGTCCCGCTGGAGGCGTGGATACGCCGGATCTCGGACCGGTCGACCGCGAACATCCCGAACGGGTAGTGGTCCCGCAGATCGGTCTTGGCGGTGAAGGGGAAGCGGGCGAGGTCGGCCAGTGAGCGGCAGTCGTCGGGGTGTATCCCCGCCTTGTCGAAGGACTGCCGGTAGAAGGCCACGTTCTCGTACGCGTGACGCAGCGTGGACCGCAGCCGCTCCAGTTGGAGCGCCTCCAGCTCCGCGCGCCCGAGTCGTTCGCCGCTGTCCAGCAGATCCGTCATGTCCCGCCCACTCCCGTCCGAAGGTCCTGAACGTCTGAAATCGGACTACCGATCATTCGGTAGATCCTTTCGAGGTCAGTAAATCCGGCCGGACCCGGCCGATGGCAAGGGGGTGGCGTCGATTTTCTGATCCCGTGAGCATCCCCCTACGCTCGGTGACCATGGTCCTCTGGCTGCTCAACCACCTCGGTACGCTCACCCTCGCCGTCCTGATCGTCGGCGGCACCGTCCTCGCGGCACTCGCCGGCAGTGTGCTGCTGCGCCGCAGGCATCCCCGGCTCGCCGACGGCGAGCACAACGACATGGTGGGTGTCGTCCTCGGGATGTTCGGCGCCATCTACGGGATCATCCTCGCCTTCGTGATCGTCACCCTGTGGACCCAGATGGAGAACACCCAGAACGTCGTCGCGGCCGAGGCCACCGGCGTCGCGCTCATCGTGCGGGACGCCCGCGCGTTTCCGCCCGCGGAGCAGGCCCGGGTGAACGCGGCGGCCTCCGGATATGTGCACGCCGTCGTCGAGGTGCAGTGGCCGCTCATGCGGGAGGGTGCCGCGGAGTACTCCGTCACCGGGGCGAAGCTCGAGGGGCTGTACGACGCCCTGCAGGCGTACGAGCCCGTCACCGAATCGGAGAAGGCCTTCTACACACAGGCCGTCGCGAAGCTGGACGACGTGGCAGGCGAGCGCCGGGCGCGGCTGACCATGGCCGGTCAGCAACTGCCGCCGCTCCTCCAGGTGCTCGCCGTCGGCGGCGCCCTGGTCATCATTCCGCTGACCTTCCTCTACGGCATGCGGAGCCGCCGCATGCAGCTGCTGTTCGTCGGGGCGGTGGCGGCGCTCATCGGGTTCAGCCTCCTGCTGGTCGTCGTGCTGGACCGGCCCTTCGCGGGGGAGCTGAGCGTCAGCCCCGTCCCGTACCAGGAAGGCGCGCTGGCGCAGTTCTGGGAGCCCGCCCAGGAGGCGTCCGCCGTCCGGTGATGTGCCCGGACGGCGGAGCGCGCACGGCGCTCGCGGGGCGCCCTCACGGTTCAGCGGGCGCGCCAATCCGCTTGCCGCGCTCCGACGACCGGTGCTGAAGTGCCGCCATGGACCAGACAGCGATACGCGCCCTGTTCGACCACCAGCTGCGCCTCGGCGCCCGTCCCGACGGGCCGGGCATCCGGGTCGAGCGCGACGGCCAGGTCGTGCGGCAGACCGGCCCGGCCCATGCCTGGAACGGCATCCTCTGGTCCGGCCTCCAGGAGCGGGACGTCGACGAGGCCGTCGCCCGACAGATCCGCCACTTCACGGCGCTCCGCCTGCCCTTCGAGTGGAAGGTGTACGGCCACGACGGTCCGGCGGACCTCGCCGCGCGACTGCTCGCCGCCGGGTTCACCGCCGAGGACCAGGAGACCCTGATGGTCGCCGAGGCGGCCACGCTGCCCACGGCGGTGGACCTTCCCGAAGGCGTCGAGCTGGTCCCCGTCACCGACGCGGCCGGGGTGAAGCTGGTGACCGAGGTCCACGACCGGGCCTTCGGCGGCGACAGTTCCCACATCGGCCGTCAGCTCCTCGACCAGCTGGCCGCCGCCCCCGACACCGTCGCCGCCGTACTCGCCATGGCCGGCGACGAACCCGTCAGCGCCGCGCGCCTGGAGCTGTACCCCGGCACGGACTTCGCCGGTCTGTGGGGCGGCGGCACGGTCGAGCCCTGGCGGGGCAAGGGCCTCTACCGGGCCCTGGTCGCCTTCCGTACGCGGATCGCCCTCGAGCGGGGCCACCGCTTCGTCCAGGTCGACGCGGCCGACACCAGCCGCCCGATCCTCCAGCGCCTCGGCTTCACCGCCCTGACGACGACCACGCCGTACGTCTACGTCCCCTAGGGCTTCCCGGGCGCGCGGGCGCCCGTGCGCCCAGGCCCCACGAAGCGCGCGGGTCTACGGGCGGGCCCAGTGGGTGGGGCGCTCGAAGCCCTCCGGCAGGCGGGTCGTGCAGTCGCCGCGGGCCGCGTTCAGCTGGGGCTGGGTGAGGAACAGGGCGCCGGTGAGGTTAGCGCCGGACAGGTCGGCGTCCCGCAGATCGGCGCCGATCAGATCGGCCAGGGACAGATCCGCGCCCGTCAGGTCGGCGGCGATCAGCAGAGCGCCGCGCAGGTCGGCGCCGCGCAGCCTGGCCCCCCGGAGCCGTGCGCCGATCAGATCCGCGCCGCGCCGGCTCTTGGTCCTGCCGCCCGCCGTCGCCCGCACCAGCGCGCTGGTCTTCAGCAGGAGCGGGTTGACCTCGCCGCGTACGGCGGCGACGTCGAGCTTCTCCAGGGCGTCCGCGGCCCCCTCGGTCAGCTGCTCGACCCGGGAAAGTGCCCGTCGCAGCTCGGCGTGGACCGGGCGGGCGGCGGGCAGGGCGAGGGCCTCGGTGAGGTAGCGCAGCAGCTCGTGGAGCTGGCGCATCACGGGGAACACCTCGTACATCCGGCGTGACGTCTCCGGAGCCTCGCGCCAGGAGACCCCGTGGAAGGTGACCTGGGAGACCTTCTGGCCCGCGCCGAAGCAGTCGTACACCGTGCACCCCGAGAAGCCGCTCGGCCGCAGCTTGGTGTGGATGCCGCAGCGGAAGTCCTCCTGGAGGTTCCGGCACGGTTCGCCGGAGGACTTGTTCACCGCGAAGTCCGCGGACTTCGCGAAGGGGAGCGCGACGCAGCAGAGTCCGAAGCAGTTGGCGCAGTCGCCTCGGAGGGTCTCGGGCATGGGTGTGCGGTTCCTTCGTCGATGGGGTGTACACCCACCGTATCGCGCTGTCGGCGAAATCGGTTGCGAAGATCATCCGGCCTCGCCGACGATCGGTGACATGCCGACCTTCACGACGTACGACGGGACCGAACTGGCCTATGACGTGCGGGGCGTGGGTGAGCCGCTCGTCTGTCTGCCCGGCGGTCCGATGCGCGACGCCACGTACCTCGGCGACCTCGGAGGCCTCGACACGCGTCGCAGCCTGATCGTGCTGCACCTGCGTGGCACCGGCGCCAGCGCGGAGCCCGCCGACCCCGCCTCGTACCGCTGCGACCGGCAGGTGGCGGACGTAGAGGCGCTGCGGCTCCACCTCGGCCTGGAGCGCGTCGATCTGCTCGGCCACTCGGCCTCGGGGAACCTGGCCACGCTGTACGCGGCGGCCCACCCCGAGCGGGTGCGCTCCCTCGTCCTGGTCACCCCGGGCACGCGGGCGGTGGGCATCGACATCACGGACGAGGAGTGGGACAAGGCCACCGAGGTCTTCGCCGACGAGCCGTGGTACGCCGAGGCGCGGGCCGCGCTGGCGACCATCGGCGCCGGCACGCCGATGGTACGGGTCATGGAGATCATCGCCCCGTTCGCCTACGGGCGGTGGGACGAGGCCGCCCGAGCCCACGCGGCGGCGGGCCTGACGGAGACGCACTGGGACGCCGCGGCCGCCTTCCACGCGCCCGGCGCCTTCGACCCCGTGACGACCCGGGCAGCCCTGGCCGCCCTCACCGCGCCGGTCCTGATCCTGGCGGGGGAGTACGACGGCGGGCCGACCCCGGCGCGGGCGGCCGAGCTCGCGGAGTTCTTCCCCCATGCCGAGGTGGTCGTCCAGCGCGGTGCGGGGCACTTCCCGTGGGTGGACGACGCGGGCGCCTTCGCCCGCCCGGTCGCCGCGTTCCTCGACCCGGAGGTGCGTACGGTCACCGTCGACGGGGTACGCCTCGCGTACCGGGTGTGGGGCGAGGAGGACGCGCCGCCCGTCGTCCTGGTCCACGGCCGCGGCGGGAACGGCGCGGACTGGACGCGGATCGCCGAGGAACTGGCCACGGACCGCCGGGTGTACGCCGTCGATCTGCGCGGACACGGTCTGAGCGACTGGACCGGCCCCTACGGCTTCGACGTGTTCCGCGACGAGCTGCGCGGGTTCCTGAAGGCGCTGGACCTCGGCGGCGCCGATGTGGTCGCCCACTCGATGGGCGGCGCCGCGGCCTACCTCCTCGCCATGAACGAACCCGGCCTGATCGGCCGGCTGGTCCTGGAGGAGGCGCCCGTCTTCTTCCCCCTTGACCCGCCGCGAGGTCACGCGGCCCGCCCCGAGGGGCGCCTCGGCCTGGACTGGGACGTCGTGCTCGCGACGGACGCCCAGCTGAACGAACCGGACCCCGCCTGGCGCGAGGGCCTCGCGGCGATCACGTCCCCGACCCTGATCCTGGCCGGCGGCGCGGCCAGCCACCTCGCTCAGGAGCGGCTGTCCTGGATGGCGGACCGACTGCCCGAGGGACACCTCGTCACGATCGGTACGGGCCACGAGATCCACGCGTCCCGTCCGGCCGAATTCCTCACGGCTCTGCGTGAGTTCGGGATCCAGCGCCGGGTCTGACGCCGTCAGAGCACGTCGTAGGTCAGATGCGTCGCGGTCGATGTCGTGGTCACGCTCCGCTGCGCCAGCGTGCGCGGTGTCCCGCCGGTGAACAGGGGCGTTCCGGCGCCCAGTACGACGGGCGCGAGGTGCAGCGAGAGCGCGTCGACCAGCCCGGCTTCGAAGGCCGAGCCGATCGTGGCGCCCCCGCCCATGAGGACGACGTCGAGGTCCTTGCCGCCCGCCGACGAAGCCGCCTCGGCACGCTCGCGCGCGGCGGTGACGGCGTCGGCCAGACCGGTGGTGACGAACGTCCAGTCGAGGCCTGTCAGCCGTACCGACTCCGGCGGTGAACTAGTGACGACGACGAACGAGGGCTTGCCGACCTCGCCGGCGCCGTAGCCGGTCGTGTCGTCCCAGCCGTCCGGCCCGTCGACCAGATCGAAGAGCCGACGCCCGAGGACGACGGCCCCCGACCGGACGGTCCCCTCGCGCAGGATCCGGCGGTCCTCGGGGTCCTCGGAGAACGCCCAGGCGTGCAGGGCCTCGCCACCGGTGCCCAGACCGTTGTCCGGTCCGGGGTCGGGCCCGGTGACGAAGCCGTCGAGCGAGACCGAGATGTCAGCGATGATGCGCGTCATGTTCGAGTCATACCAGGACATACCCGATCCACCGGCGCCGTGCCCGGGGCGGTGACGGCGCCGGGCAGGGTTCACGCGGAGCCCTGGGCGTCCTCGGTGGCGGCGACCGAGCGGGCCCAGCGGTAGTCCGCCTTGCCGCTGGGGGAGCGCTGGATGCGGTCGGTGATCACCAGCTGGCGGGGGATCTTGTAGCCGGCGAGGCGCGTACGGCAGTGGGTCTGGACGGTCTCCAGGTCCAGCGAGGGCGCCCCGGCGCGCAGTTGGACGACGGCCGCCACATGGTTGCCCCACTTCGCGTCGGGCACCCCGGCGACCAGGGCGTCGTACACGTCCGGATGGGACTTCAGCGCCTGCTCGACCTCCTCCGGGTAGACCTTCTCGCCGCCCGTGTTGATGCACTGCGAGCCGCGGCCGAGGACCGTGACGATGCCGTCCTCGTCGACGGTCGCCATGTCGCCGAGCAGCACCCACCGCTCGTCGCCCTTCCGGAAGAAGGTCTCGGCCGTCTTCGCCGGGTCGTTGTAGTAGCCGAGCGGCACATGTCCGCGCTGGGCGAGGCGTCCCACTTCACCGACCGCGACCTCCGCGTACGTCGCCGGGTCCACGACCCGCGTCCGCTCGTTGACCTCCAGGCGGAAGCCCTTCTCCGGGCCCGAGTCGTCCGTCGCCTTGCCGTTGGAGCCGGACTCCGAGGAGCCGAAGTTGTTGAGGAGCAGCACGTTCGGTACGAGCGCCTGGAACTGCGCCCGCACCGTCTCCGACATGATCGCCCCGGAGGAGGAGACGCTGAACAGGGAGGAGAGGTCCGTTCCCTTGAGCGGTCCATGGAGCGCGTCGATCAGCGGCCTGAGCATGGCGTCGCCCACGAGCGAGACGCTGGAGACCTTCTCCTTCTCGATCGTCCGGAGCACCTCCTCGGGCGCGTACTTGCGGTGGATCACCACCCGCTGCCCGTAGTTGAAGGCGATGAACGAGGTCAGCGTCGAGGTTCCGTGCATCAGCGGGGGAGCGGGGAAGAACGTGATCCCCGAGCCGCCCGCCGCGACGCGCTCGGCCAGCTCCTCCGGCCGCTTGACCGGCTCGCCCGCGGGGTCGCCGCCGAAGAGTCCGGCGAAGAAGAGGTCCTCCTGACGCCACATGACGCCCTTCGGCATCCCCGTCGTACCGCCGGTGTAGATGATGAAGAGGTCGTCGGCGGAGCGCGGGGGGAAGCCGCGTTCCGGCGAACCTCCGGCCTCCGCCTCCGCGAAGGGTGCGCAGTCGAGCGCGGGCGCGTCCTCGGGCGGGGTCCCCACCCGCACGAGGTGCCGCAGCTTCTCCGTCTGCGGCAGCGCGGCCGCGACCCGTCCGGTGAACTCGGCGTCGAAGACGAGCGCGGCCAGATCGGCGTCCGTGTAGAGGTAGACCAACTCCTCCTCCACGTAGCGGTAGTTCACGTTCACCGGCACGATCCGCGCCTTCAGGCAGGCCAGGACGGTCTGCAGGTACTCGATCCCGTTGTAGAGGTGCAGGCCCAGGTGCTCGCCCGGCCCGATGCCGGCGTCGATCAGATGGTGGGCGAGACGGTTGGCGGCGGCGTCGAGCTCGGCGTACGTGAGCCGGCGCTCCGCTCCCGTCCCCGGGTGGTCGACGTAGACGAGCGCCTCGCGCTCCGGGACCACGTCCACGACCGATTCGAACAGGTCGGCAAGGTTGTACTCCACCGTTCCTCCTGACCTCGCTGGTCGTCCGGGGCCTGACTGACTCGGCGGTCATTAGAGCGCCGGGCGGCGGAGGTGGGAAGGGGGCGCGCAGAAGAATCTGACTGAGTGTCAGAAAACTATTGAACTGGACCCGCGCCTCCTGCAACCTGTTCTAGGTCTGGAGACGGGAGAACGCCCATGGGTGGGACCGAACACCTCACCGTGCAGCGCGAAGGCGCCACACTCGTGCTCACGCTCAACCGGCCTGAGGCCAAGAACGCGCTGTCACTGGCCATGCTGGTCGGGCTCTACGACGGCTGGCTGGAGGCCGACGCCGACGACTCGATCCGCTCCGTCGTCCTCACCGGCGCCGGCGGCTCCTTCTGCGCCGGGATGGACCTCAAGGCGCTGGCGGGCAAGGGGATGGAGGGCGAGCGGTACCGGGACCGGATGAGAGCCGACCCCGATCTGCACTGGAAGGCGATGCTGCGCCACCACCGCCCCCGCAAGCCCGTCATCGCCGCCGTCGAAGGGTACTGCGTCGCCGGCGGCACCGAGATCCTCCAGGGCACCGACATCCGGATCGCCGGCGCCACCGCGACGTTCGGGCTGTTCGAGGTGAAGAGGGGGCTGTTCCCGATCGGCGGCTCGACGGTCCGGCTGCCCCGCCAGATCGCCCGGACCCACGCGCTGGAGATGCTCATCACCGGGCGTCCGTACGGCGCGGAGGAGGCGGCCCGGATCGGACTCGTCGGCCGTGTCGTACCCGCCGGGACCGCGCTGGAGACGGCTCTGTCCGTCGCCGAACAGATCAACGCCTGCGGGCCGCTCGCGGTGGAGGCCGTGAAGGCGTCGGTGTACGAGACGGCCGAGATGACCGAAGGGGAGGGGCTCGCGGCCGAACTGAAGCGCGGCTGGCCGATCTTCGAGACGGCGGACGCGAAGGAGGGGGCGCGGGCGTTCGCGGAGAAACGTCCGCCGGTGTACCGCCGGGAGTGAGCCTCCCCCACCCGCCCCTACGCCTGGCGGCGTGGGGGAACCCCACTTCCCGAACTGGGCTCCGCCCCGTACCCCGTGCCTCGAAGTCCATCGCGTCCGGCGCTTGAGGACACCGGCCGCAGGCCGTTCGAGGGTCGTTCGGGGGTCTGGGGGCTTGCCCCGCGCCAGCGGCCCCCCGCCCGCGCCCCAGCCCCCGACAAGGAGCCACGCTCATGACAGTCGCCCCCGTCCCGGAAACGCTCCGCGCTCCCCTCGTCGTCGAGTTTCCGTTCACCCGGTCCCTCGGGCCCGTGCAGGCCGCCTTTCTGACCGGGCTGCGCGAAGAGACCGTCCTCGGAGTCAAGACCGAGGACGGGCGCGTGCTCGTCCCGCCCGTCGAGTACGACCCCCAGACCGCGGCCGAACTCCGCGAACTCGTCGAGGTCCGCGCCACCGGCACCGTCACCACCTGGGCCTGGAACCCCGAACCCCGCACCGGGCAACCCCTGTCCACCCCCTTCGCCTGGGTCCTCGTCCGGCTCGACGGCGCCGACACCGCCCTCCTCCACGCCCTGGACGCGCCCGGCCCCGAAGCCGTCCGCACCGGGATGCGGGTCCGGATCCGCTGGGCCCCCGAACGGGCCGGTGCCATCACCGACATCGCCTGCTTCGAACCGTACGAGAGCGACGACGGTCACCCGCCACGCCCCCACGACGGCGCCTTCGACGACCCCGTCACCGGCATCGTCGCCCCCGCCCGCCTCGACTACACGTACAGTCCCGGCCGCGCGCAGACCGCCTACCTCCAGGCCCTCGCCGACAACAGGACCGTCGGCGAACGCTGCCCGTCCTGCACCAAGGTCTACGTCCCGCCCCGCGGCGCCTGCCCCACGTGCGGCGTGGCCACCACCGAACAGGTCGAGGTCGGCCCGCGCGGCACGGTGACCACCTACTGCATCGTCAACATCAAGGCCCGCGGCCTCGACATCGAGGTGCCGTACGTCTACGCCCACATCGCCCTGGACGGCGCCGGGCTCGCGCTCCACGGCCGGATCGGCGGCATCCCGTACGACCAGGTCCGGATGGGGCTCCGCGTCGAACCCGTGTGGAGCGAGGACGGCCGCTACCCCGACCACTACCGGCCGACCGGCGAACCCGACGCCGACTACGACACGTACAAGGAGCTGCTGTGACGCCGGACCGATCGGACCGACCGGACCGCGAGGTGGCCATCGTCGCCTTCGCCCAGACCGACCACCGGCGGCGCACGGACGAGCTGTCCGAGGTCGAGATGGTCATGCCCGTCCTCCACGACGTCCTGCGCCAGACCGGCCTGAAGACACCCGACATCGGCTTCACCTGCTCCGGCTCCTCCGACTACCTCGCCGGACGCGCCTTCTCGTTCACCATGGCGCTCGACGGCGTCGGTGCCTGGCCGCCGATCTCCGAGTCCCATGTCGAGATGGACGGCGCCTGGGCGCTCTACGAGGCCTGGGTGAAGCTGCTCACCGGCGAGGCCGACACCGCCCTCGTCTACTCGTACGGAAAGTCCTCACCCGGATCCGTACGCGATGTCCTCACGCGGCAGCTCGACCCCTACTACGTCGCCCCGCTCTGGCCCGACTCCGTCGCCCTCGCCGCCCTTCAGGCACAGGCGCTCATCGACGCCGGACACACCGACGAACCCGCGCTGGCCGCCGTCGCCGCCCGCAGCCGCCGGGACGCCACCGCGAACCCGCACGCCCAACTGCCCGGCGCCCGCGACCAGGGCGCGTACGTCGTCGGTCCGCTGCGCACCGGAGACTGCCCGCCCATCGGCGACGGAGCGGCCGCCGTGATCCTCGCCGTCGGTGACCGGGCCCGCGAACTGTGCGAGCGCCCCGCCTGGATCCGCGGCATCGACCACCGGATCGAAGCCCACTCCCTCGGCGTACGGGACCTCACCGACTCGCCCTCCACCCGCCTCGCCGCCGAGCGCGCCGGAGCCTTCGACCGGCCCGTCGACACCGCCGAACTGCATGCGCCCTTCACCTCCCAGGAGGTCGTGCTCCGCCGAGCCCTCGGCCTCGACGAGAGCGTGAAGGTCAACCCGTCCGGCGGAGCGCTCGCCGCCAACCCGATGATGGCCGCCGGCCTGATCCGCCTCGGCGAGGCCGCCGCCCGCATCCACCGGGGCGCCTCCGACCGCGCCCTCGCCCACGCCACCTCCGGGCCCTGCCTGCAGCAGAACCTGGTCGCCGTCCTGGAAGGGGAAGCCCGTGGCTAAGGAGCCCGTCGCCGTCGTCGGGATCGGCCAGACCAAGCACGTCGCCGCCCGGCACGACGTCTCCATCGCCGGACTCGTCCGCGAGGCCGCCCGGCGCGCCCTGGAGGACGCCGAGCTGACCTGGGCGGACATCGACGCCGTCGTCATCGGCAAGGCCCCCGACTTCTTCGAGGGCGTGATGATGCCGGAGCTGTACCTCGCCGACGCCCTCGGGGCGGTCGGCAAACCGATGCTCCGCGTCCACACCGCCGGCTCCGTCGGCGGATCCACCGCGCTCGTCGCCGCGAACCTGGTGGCCGCCCGCGTCCACGGCACCGTCCTCACCCTCGCCTTCGAGAAACAGTCCGAATCCAACGCCATGTGGGGCCTCTCCCTGCCCGTCCCGTTCCAGCAGCCGCTGCTCGCCGGGGCCGGCGGCTTCTTCGCCCCGCACGTCCGCGCCTACATGCGGCGCACCGGCGCCCCCGACACGGTCGGCTCCCTCGTCGCGTACAAGGACCGGCGCAACGCGCTGAAGAACCCGTACGCCCACCTTCACGAGCACGACATCACCCTGGAGAAGGTCCAGGCCTCCCCGATGCTCTGGGACCCGATCCGCTACTCCGAGACCTGCCCGTCCTCCGACGGCGCCTGCGCGATGATCCTCACCGACCGCGCGGGCGCGGAGCGTTCGCCCCGGCCGCCCGCCTGGGTGCACGGCGGTGCGATGCGCAGCGAGCCCACGCTCTTCGCTGGCAAGGACTTCGTCTCGCCGCAGGCCGGCAAGGACTGCGCCGCCGACGTCTACCGGCAGGCGGGGATCACCGACCCGCGCCGGGAGATCGACGCGGTCGAGATGTACGTCCCGTTCTCCTGGTACGAGCCGATGTGGCTGGAGAACCTGGGCTTCGCCGAGGAGGGCGAGGGGTGGAAGCTCACCGAGGCCGGCGTCACCGAACTCGACGGCGACCTGCCCGTGAACCCCTCGGGCGGCGTGCTCTCCACCAACCCCATCGGAGCGTCCGGGATGATCCGCTTCGCCGAGGCCGCGCTTCAGGTGCGCGGGCAGGCGGGCGAGCATCAGGTGGACGGCGCGCGCAGGGCGCTCGGGCACGCGTACGGAGGGGGCGCGCAGTTCTTCTCCATGTGGCTCGTGGGCGACCGTCCGCCCGGCGCGTGAGGTCTGTCGGCGCCGGATCCCGCTCGCTACCCTGAGCCCCGGACGACGACGTTGCGCTATGCGGGAGGAGCACGGACGTGGCGGAGAGCACCACCACCCAGCACGCCTTCGCGGGCTGGGACAAGCCCGAACTCGACCTCAGCGGGGCCGACTGGCGGTCGAGCAGCCAGGGCGCGGGAGACGTCCAGATCGCCTTCGTCGAGGGCTTCATCGCGATGCGGAACGAAGGGCGTCCGGAGGCGCCGTCGCTGATCTTCACGCCGGCCGAATGGCGGGCGTTCGTGGTCAACGCCCGCGAGGGTGAGTTCGACCTGACCTGACACGCCGTCGGCGCCTGCCCGCGTTCCCACCCGCCCTAGGGTGGTGATCATGAGCGCAGAACGTGATCTGACCCGGCTCGTCGCCGGGATGCGGCCGGAGATCAACCCCGGCCGCTATGTCTTCACCACCGTGGACGGCCCCGCTCCGGCGGGGGTCGCCCCGGTCGTCACCGTCGCCGAGAGCGAGGGGCTCACGCTGGTCGTACGCCAGGAGGAGGCCGACGCCGCCGGTCTGGCGTACGACTACGTGGCCGCCTGGATCACGCTGCGGGTCCACTCCGCGCTCGACGCGGTCGGACTCACCGCGGCGGTCGCGCGTGAGCTCGCCAGGGCCGGGCTGAGCTGCAATGTCGTGGCCGGCTTCCACCATGACCACCTGTTCGTCGAACACGCCCGCGCCGAGCAGGCGTTGGCCGCGCTGAAAGATCTCGCGGACCACCCGAACCGGTCGGCCGTCTGACGCTCGCAAGGGGCGTATACGGGCGTACGCTGGGGTCCTCGCGGGGCCCATCGGCCCGGCCGCACTCATCCGCGCGCCGGGTGTGCGCCCCCGGCGTGGGGGTGGAACGTGGCAGTACACAGTGGCAGGGTGGGCCGTCGGGGCTCCGGCCTCTTCGAGCGCGAGGCGGAACTCGCGGCGGCGGAAGAGGCGTTGAACCAGTTGACCGGCCTCGGGGACGACGAACCGTGGCCGGAACCGGAGGACCCGGACGAACGGGTCCCGCTCCCGCGCGAGGCCCCGGAACCCGGCGCACCACCGGGCCCGTCGCTGCGCCTCCTCCGTGACACGGCCGAGCCGCTCGACGCCCAGGAGGAGGTCCGGCGCCCCGACGCGACGGTGCGCCCGATCCGGACCGCCCGCACGCCGCGCGGTGGCGTCCTCGCCTATGCCGCGCCGGCCGGGCTCGGGAAGACCACGCTGCTCGCCGAGATCCGGCGGCGCGCCGCCGACAAGGGGTGCACCGTGCTCGCGGCGCGCGGCGGCGACCAGGAGCAGCGCGTCGCCTTCCACGTCGCCCGCCAGCTGCTGCAGCCCCGGCTCGCCGCCGCATCCGACACCGAACTCCGGGCCCGTCTGGGCAGTTGGTACGACATCGTCGGCCCCGCCCTGGGGCTGTGCGCCGCCGGCGACGGCGGACCGCCGGACCCGCAGGGCCTGCGCGACGGGCTCGACTGGGTACTGACCCACCTGGCCGTCCGGCGCGCCCCGCTCGTCGTCGTCCTCGACGACGCCCACTGGGCCGACCCCGAGTCCCTCGGCTGGCTCTCCGCCTTCGCGCCGCGCGCCGAGGAGCTACCCATGCTCCTCGTGGTCGCCTACCGTCCGGACGAACTTCCCGACAGCGGAGACGAGTTCACCGGAAGGCGGTCCGGCAGGCGGCCCCTCGGCCTCGAACCCCTCACCTCTTCCGCCATCGCGAGCCTCGTCCGTGACCGGGTCGGCTCCCACGCCGACGACACCTTCTGCCGCGAGTGCTGGACCGTCACCTCCGGCAACCCCTTCGAGGCCGTCGAACTCGCCGCCAAGGTCCGCGACCGCGGCCTCGAACCCCGGGCCGAGGCCGCCCACGAGCTCCGCGATCTCGCCGCGGCCGTCAAGGGGAGCGGCCTCGTGGCCACCCTCGAACGGCTCGGCACCGCCACCGTCCGCCTCGCCTGGGCCTGCGCCGTCCTCGGCACCGAGATCTCGCCCCAGCTCGCCGGCGCCGTCGCGGGACTGGGCAGCGAGGCGGTCGCCGAGTGCGCCGGACGCCTGCGCGACGCGCGCGTCCTCGCGGGCACCGAGACCCTCGAGTTCGTCCACCCGCTGATCGCCACCGCCGTCTACAAGGCCATCCCGACCGCCACCCGCGTCGCGCTGCACGGCCAGGCCGCGTGGTGCGTCATCGACGCCGGACTCGGTGCCACCGCCGCCGCGCGCCACCTCCTGGAGACGCATCCGGAGGGCGACCCCTGGGTCGTCGGCCATCTGCGCGAGGCCGCCCGCGAGACCCTGCGCGCCGGCGCCCCCGACGCGGCGCGCCGCTTCCTCGCCCGCGCCCTGCGCGAGCCTCCCGCCGACGACGAGCGCGCCGCCGTCCTCTTCGAACTCGGCAGCGCCTCCCTGCTCACCGAGCCCGCCACCACCGTCAACCACCTCCGTGCCGCCCTGGAGGAGCCCGTCTCCGACCCCGCGCTGCGCCACGGCATCGTCTACCGCCTCTCCCAGGTCCTCGCCCACAGCGACCGGCTCGTCGAGGCCTCCGAACTCCTCGGCCGCGAATCCCGGCTCACGACCGACGCCCGCAGCCGGCTCCGTATGCAGTCCGAGAAGTTCATGTGGGACGCCTTCCGCGCCGACGAACCCGACTCGCCCGCCCGTTCCCGCCGACTGGCCCGGCTCGCCGACCGGCTCACCGGCCGCGACCTCACCGAGCGGTACGTCATCGGCCTGCGCGCCTGGGACGCCACGCTGCGCGCCGAACCCTCGGCCGTCGCCGTCGGGCACGCCGAACGCGCTCTGGAAGGCGGCCTGAGCTGGGCCGACGAGAGCCGCGGCTTCGAGGTTCCGGTCCTGGTCGCCCTCACCTTCCTCTACGCCGACCGGCCCGGCCGTGCCGAGGAACTCTTCGCGGCCGGCACCGCGGAGTTCGAGCGCCAGGGCTGGCGCGGCGCCCATCTCTCCTTCGCGTACACGCTCCTCGGCTACATCCGGCTGCGTCGCGGCCGGCTCGTCGAGGCGGAGGACTTCGTCCGCGCGGGTCTTCGCCTCGCCGAGCGCGTCGGCCCCCGCACCCCCGCCCACTGGTACGCCGTCGGCGTCACGATCGAGGTGCTGCTCGCCCGCGGCCGTGTCGAGGAGGCCGCGCGGATCGCCCGTACCCACGACTTCGGCGAGCCGTTCCCCGCCGCCGTCACCTTCCCCGACTCGCAGACCGTCCACGCCGAACTGCTCCTGGCCACCGGACGCGTCGAGGAGGCGGCGGCCGAGCTGGCCGCCGTCGGCCGGCGCCTCGACCCGCGCGGCATGCGCAACCCGGCCTGGTGCCCCTGGCAGCTCCACCTCGCCCTCGCCGAGGCCCGGGAGACGCCCGAGCGGGCCGCCGGTACCGCCCTGGAGGCCGTGGCCCGAGCCCGCCAGTACGGCGCGCCCTCCGCCATCGGCCAGGCGCTGCGCGTGACGGCCGAGGTCGTCGGCGGCGACGGGCGCGTGAAGCTCCTGGAGGAGTCCGTCGACTGGCTGGAGCAGTCACCCGCCGCGTACGAGCTGGCGCGCTCCTTGGTGGCTCTCGGCGGCGCACTGCGCCGCACCGGACGCACCGGCGAGGCCGCCGAGTACCTCTACCGGGGCCTGGAGGCCGCCCAGACGTGCGGGGCGGACGGCCTCGGGGACGAGGCCAGGGCGGAGCTGGCGGCCGCCGGGCTCAGGCCCCGCACCCTCCACTCGGCCGGCACGGACACGCTCACCGCGCGTGAGCGCACCGCGGCCGATCTCACTGTCCGTGGCGAGGACGCGGCGGCCGCCCTGGGCACCGACGAGGCCGCGGTGACCCAGCTCCTCTCCGCCGTCTACCGCAAGCTCGGCACCGACCGCGCAGGCCTCACCCAGGCTCTCGCCAAAACCGGCCGAGAACCCGGCGAAACCCCCCGCCACACCTGACACCCCGACGCGCCAGCGGTGCCGCCGCCGAGCGGGGGAGCGGTTGCCTGTCGGGCGGGGCCGCACTGCTCGCCGGGCTGAGGGCGGCGTGCCTTGCCGCGGAAGGTCGCGACGGCTCCGTCCGGCAGGGTTCGACGGACCGCCGAGCAGGGGCGCGGCAGCCCGTCGGCCGGGGGCGGCACGCCGTGCCGGATGGTGGTGCTGCGCCCCTTCCGACCCCTCCGTCACGGCGTGCCGTCGTGGCCCTCCGGCGGACCCGCCCCGGCGCGTCGCGGTGGGCCTCGGGGCACGTACCATGGCCGTATGTCCTTCCTCCGCCGCCGCAGCGCCGCCACACCCGCGGGCCCGGACTTCGACGTCCTGGCCATGGACCCGGGGGACTGGCCCGGCAACCTCGGTGCCGGTCTGCTGCCCGCCCCCGACGGCAGCTGCCAGGGCGTCTTCCTGCGCTACGACCTGTTCGGCGGCCGCGGCCCCGCGATGATCATCGGCAACCTCCCCGAGGGCTCCCCGGCGCGCGAGCTCGCCGACGGCCAGATCCCCTTCGAGGTGGCGCAGCTCCTCGCGGCCCTGGACAACGACGAGCCGGTCGAGGTCCTCGACACCGAGGACATGCCTGTGATGCAGGGCGACAACCTGCTGATCGTGCGCCGGCTCAAGCTCTCCGAGAGCCGTATCGCCTGCGTGCAGTTCGACCGCAGCGACAACGTCCTCGTGACGATCGCCAGTTGGGACCGTCCCATCACCGACGATCTCTACGCGCTGCTCAAGCCGCTGCCCGCCGAGCTGTTCCAGCAGGGCTGACGGAGGGGCGGGGGCCGATGAGCGCGCGCGTCGACAGCTGGATCTGGGCGGTCCGCCTCACCAAGACCCGCTCGCAGGCGGCCGCCGCCTGCCGGGCCGGGCACGTCAAGGTGAACGGTGACCGCGCCAAGCCCGCCCAGCCGGTGAAGCCCGGCGACGAAGTACGCCTCTTCCACGGCGGCCGGGAGCGGATCGTCGAGGTCAAGCAGCTCCTCACCAAGCGGGTCGGCCCGCCCGTCGCCGCCGAGGCGTACGTCGACAACAGCCCGCCGCCGCCCCCGCGCGAGCACGTGGCCGTGGCCGCCGTCCGCGACCGCGGCGCCGGCCGCCCCACCAAGCGCGAGCGCCGCGAACTGGACCAACTGCGCGGCCGCCCCGCCTGACTTCGGGACTCAGGACACCTCGACCACGCTGCCCGTCTCGCGGGCGCGTTCCGCGGCGAGTACGGACAGGTGGCTGAGCAGCGACTCACGCGGACCGGACGAGACGAGCGAGGGGTCCTCGGCGACGACCGCCGCGACGAAGGCCTCCATGAGGCCCTCGTCGCCGCCGCCGTGACCGCCGCCGGCGGACATGTCCCCGATGGGGAGGGTGTCGACCTCCTCGGTGGTCCCTGTGCGGAAGTCGTGGATGTGCAGCATGCGGCCGTCGCCCCGGATCTCGCCGCGCGTGCCGAAGATCCGCGTCTGGCGGTTGGCCATCTCCGTGAAGCCGGTCATGGTGAAGGTCGCGGTGGCGCCACCGGCGAACTCCATCGCGACGACCTGATGGTCGACGACGTCGTTGTCGCAGGCGTACACGCAGCGCCCGTACGGGCCGGTGCGCAGCGCCTCCTCCAGAGCCGCCCCGGTGAAGTCGTCGAGCACGACCGACAGCGGCCAGCCCTTCTTGCCCGCGGCGAGCCGGTCGCCGTAGAACCGCACCGCGTCGAAGGCGCACTCGCCGCGCACAGGGCACTCCACGCAGCGGTCGGCGGCGCCCTGGGGGCGGTTGGCAGGGGTGAAGTGCGTGAGGCGGCCGAAGCTGGATACGCGGGCCGGCGGCTCTCCGACGATGTGCTGCAGCCAGTCCAGGTCGTGGCACGACTTCGCCATCAGCATGGACGTGGACTCGTCCGTACGCCGCCAGTTGCCACGGACGAACGAATGCGCCTGGTGCCAGTGGCCGACCGGTTCCAGGTGCTGCACGCTGATGATGTCCCCGATGCGGCCCGCGTCGACGACGCGCTTCAGCACCCGGGTGTACGGGGTGTACCTCAGGACGTGGCCCACGGCCAGGATCACTCCGGCCCGCTCGACGGCGTCGACGATGGCGCGGCAGGACTCCTCGTCCACGGCCATCGGCTTCTCCAGCATGATGTGGTAGCCCTGCGCGGCGAACGCCAGAGCGGGCTCCAGATGGTCGCGGTCCAGGGTGCAGAGCAGGACCGCGTCCGAGACGCGTCCGCGCTCCACGATCTGGCGCCAGTCCGCCACGGCGGCATCGGCGGTGAGGCCGTGCTCGGCGGCGAACCGTTCGCGCCGTACGCGCAACGGCTCGGCCACGGCCACGACCCGTGCGCGGTCGGGATGGCGCAGGGCGTACCGGGCGTGACTGGTGCCGCGGTCACCCGCGCCGACCACCAGCAGTGTTGTTGCGTCGGGCATGTGTCGCTCCTTCTGTCGCGGACAGCCGGGGAGGTGGCGGCCGGGGTGCCGGCCGAGGGGTACGGGGACCCGCCGGTGCGCGGGCCCCGGCCCGTCGGCGGGGCCGGCGGTTCGTCAGGTCATGGGAGTCAGGGACTCCGGATCGTTCAGGAGTTCGCGGTTCACGGCATCCAGGGCGATGCGGACGGCGCCGCGCGCCACGACCGCGTCGCCCAGAGTGCTGGCGGTGATGGGCGGCACGTGTGGGGTGATGTGGTCGAGCTGCTCGGTCAGCGAGGGGACCAGGGCGCCGGCCAAGAGGCTGATCCCGCCGGCGAGGACCACGAGCTCCGGGTCGACCGCCAGGATCAGGGCCGCGATCGCCGGAGCCAGCCGCCGTGCGAAGTCGTGGACGGCCGCGAGGGCCTGCGGATCCTTGTCCGCCGTCGCGCGGGTGAGTGCCTCGATGTCCGACTCGCCGGGCAGACGCTCACCGCTCCAGCGCAGGGACTCGAGGGCCGGCCCCAGGCCGAGCTGGGGGAGTGTGCTCATCTCGCCCGCGCCTCCACGGCGCCCTCGGTGCAGGCGCCCCGACAACAGCAGCCCGGCGGCGATCCGACGGCCCGCCAGGATGCAGACGGCGTCGTCCACCAACGCGGCGGAGCCGCGCCAATGCTCGGCGACCACGGCCAGATTGGCATCGTTCTCCACGAGGATCCGGCAGGAGAACGTGTCCGCGAGCCGCCTGGCGAGGTCGACGTCGTTCCAGTCCGGGATCACCTGTGACCTGACCCTGCCCGTGGTGTCGACCATGCCGGGTACGCCGACCGTGATCGCGAGCAGCCGGTCGGAGGCCACGGAGTGTTCGGACAGGATGGCGGCGAGACGGGCGCGCAGGAACTCGAGACGCGCCAGTCCCGTCATCTCCGGATCGGTGTCCTCCCGTACGCTGGCGATCGTCTCGCCCGTGAGACCGGACAGGTCCATCACGACCTTGTGCAAGCCGATGTCCACGCCCACGACGACGCCGGCCTCGCCCCGGAACCGGAAGGAGCGGGCGGGTCTGCCGCCGGCCCTCCCGGAGGGACTCCCCTCGGTCTCCGCCACCCAGCCGAGCGCGGACAGCGTCTCCACCAAACCCTCGATCGTGGGCCTGGACAGCCCGGTGGCAGCGGTCAGCTGGCTGACCGTCCGAGGACTGCGGGCGTGCAACGCGCGGATCACCACGGCGGCGTTCATCTTCCGCAGACCGGCCAGGTCTCTACCCCGTATGTCACTGGGCACGTCCACGTCCTCCATCAGCCCGTCGCGGGGCCGTTGATGAAAGAGAGTTACACAACCTCCGCCGGGGTCGTCAATGGCGGACCAGGAGGCGAACAGGTGTGGTTCCCGGGGTTGTTCAGGAGACTTCACTTACGTCCTCGACGGAGTCGCGCGGGAGAGCCATGCTCCCCCTGCGCAACCTCACCCCCGGCATCCGGCGCTCTCGGCGGGGGTGTCCCGGTGATGCCCGCCCACGACACGTGACGCACCTGATCGCGACGTGACCCGCACAGCCCGGGTGGTTGTGCCATGGGCGGAGGCGGTTCCGGTGCCGCGAGCTACGGGGCGAACGCCGAGGCCAGCCGCGCCGCCGAGGTGCCGATACCGGTCGGGCCCATCCTGGCCAGTGTCGTACCGCTGTCCGAGCGCACGTCGTCGGGGCCGTAACGACGCACGCCCCGGTGCCAGTTGAGGATCCCCGCGAGCCAGTCCTCCAGCTCGCGCACATACGCCTCGAAGGCCGCGCGCCCCTGCGAGTCCAGGGCGAAGTCCTCGTACAGCAGCGGAAGTTCGTGGTGCTTCACGTGCTCGAACTGGCGCAGCCGCCCGCGCATCAGATCGTCGACCATCGACACGGCCGTCGGGTAGTCGCAGTCGAAGAACCTCTGCAGGACGAGGACCCCGTTGTGGACCTCCCCCTCCACCTCGATCTCCTTCTGGTACGAGAAGAGATCGTTGAGGAGCGCCGCGTAGTCCGCGGCCGAGTTCTCCAGAGCCCGGACCGTGCCGCTGTCGAAGATCCCGGGCGGCAACCCGTCCGTGCGCCGCAGCCTGCACAGCAGCATGGTCATGTCCGAACCGAAGGTGAAGCGCCGCATCTCGATGTAGTCCACGGGGTCGGGGACCCGGTGCTGCGCCTGGTTGTGCAGCTCCCACATCCAGCTGTCGAGCATCCCGTCCATGGAGCGGCGCAGCCTGGCCCTGGCGTCGGCGCTCATCGGTCCGGCGGTCCGCGCCCACAGATCGGCGAGCGAACGCTCCATCGGGCTGACGGCCGATGCCCGCGCCGCGCCCGGATCGGCCGGCGACATCAGGGACTTGAGACGCTCGGTGCACTGCTTCGCGCCGATCAGGTTCCGCGGCCGGCCGAAGACCCGCGGGTAGTAGTCGTCGCCGTACGTGCCCCAGGTCAGCCACTCCGCGCTGAGTTCCAACTCCTCGGGCGTGGCGTCGGGATCGAGCCCCGCCGAGCAGAGCGCGAAGTCGAAGCCCTCCAGCATCGGCCGGTCCCAGATGTCGTCCAGGAGCCCCATCCGCTCCGCCCAGTCCTCCGACCGGCGCTTCGCCTCCTGGTGGTGCGGGTTGAGCGTCAGCGGGTAGGGCAGGTCGAAGTCCGGCAGCAGCGAGGGCCCGACCTTCTGGTGCGGGACGTGCGTCAGGGCGCGCAGACGTGAGGCCGCGGGGCGGCCGAAGAGGGTCGTGATGTCCAGGGCCGAGGTGCCGAGGGCGCCCTCGAAACGCGAAGGCCCGGTCTCCAGGCCCTCGTTCATGTACCGGCTGGAGCGCATGTGCCACTCGTGGCCGCCCGACTGCCAGTCCTGCAGCCCCTTCGTGTACGCCGCGACCGCCGCGCACTCCACGGGGGTGAGTCTCCTCTCCAGGCAGAGGCCCGGCACTTCGGTCAGTGCCGTGTTCTCGAACTGCTGGAGCCGTGAGGTCAGCAGGTCGTTGACGGCCTCGGCCGCCTCCTGCGTCGTGCAGCCGAGGAACTTCTCCAGGACGAGCACGCCGTTGCTGTTCTCACCCTCGTCCTCGACCTCCCGCTGGTACGAGAAGAGGTCGTTGCGCAGATGCACCGCGTCGGAGAACGTGTCGCGCAGCACGAGCAAGGGCCTGGAGTGCGCCACCTGCTCCGGGACCTCGGCGCCCGCCGCGTACTCGACGAGCCCCGCCGACCAGGGGGCTCCGCCCACCTTGCGTCGCATCTCGATGTACTCGACGGGGTTGGCGATCCGCCCCTCGTTGATGTTGTCGAGCTCCCACAGGGACTCGTACAGCAGCGCCTCGGTCGCCGTGGCGAACCGTTCCCGCCAGGCGGCGGACATGGACGGGACGGTGCGCAGCCACAGGTCCGCGAGGCCGGCCTCCACCGGGTTGGTCGGCTCGGGCATCGGGGCCGCGGGGTCCTTCGGCATGAACAGCGGTAGCCGGTCCAGATACGCCTTGCTGCCCGGCCGGTCCTGGGTGCGTTTGAAGACCTCCAGGAAGTGGTCGTCGAAGAAGAACACCCAGGTGTACCAGTCGGTGACCAGTGACAGCGCCTCGGCGTCGCAGTCGGGATGGGTGTACGAGCAGAGCAGCGCGTAGTCGTGGGAGTCGAGGTCGTGCTCCTCCCAGACGCCGGAGCCCTCCAGCATCCCCATCTCCCGCGCCCACTCCCGGGTGTGCGTGCGGGCGGTCTCCACATGGGGATTGAGCCGCGCCGGATACGGAACATAGAAATCCGGCAGGACGAAGGGCTGAGCCATGCGTGAGGGGCCTTTCGGTGAGCGTGGGCAGTGTCCGCCGAGCATTACCCCTCGCCCGTACGGCCCACGCGACAACGAAGGTAGTCATATGAACGGCGAGGGGTGGCGCCCGGATCTCCGCCCCGGCGCCACCCCTCGCCCCCTGGCCGGATTCGGCTCAGGCGCGGGAAACCCGCACGTCAGCCGCCTTCACGAAGGCGACCCGATGGCCGAACTGGATCTCGTAGTACTCCTCCTGCCCCCGGACGACCCGATGCCCCGTGGTGTCGAACACCGGAGCGAAGTAGTACTCGCCCGGGGTGCGGCCGCCCACCACGTACCTCTGGCCCGCGAGCAGCTTGTACGGCAGCGGCGACACCGCCTGGACCGGCACACCGGCCGGGTACGCCGAGGCCTCCGGATAGGCGCGCCCGTACACCGGAACCTCCGCCAGGCCCTCCTTCGGGGTCAGCACCAGCCCCCGGGAGTTCACCGCCGTACGCTGCCCCTTCGGGTTGTGGAACCAGGCCTTCTGGCCCAGGTACCAGATCGCCGTCCAGTCGCCCCGTCGTTCGGCCACCGCGTACTGCTGGCCCGTCGAGGCCCGCGCCCCCGTGTCGTTGACCCCGGTCGTCGAGTCCTGGCCGTCCGGCCGCAGACCGACGTCCTTCACCAGCGGGGCGTCCGCGCCCGGCGCCGTGTGCAGCCGGACCGCGCCGCTGCCGTGCGGGGCGCACGCCTCTCCCGTCTTCACGCACCCCGTGTACACCGGCTGGTGCGCGGTGTACTCCGGACGGATCGTCACCACTGCCGCGTTCGCGCCCGCGGTCGGCGTGAACGGCCTGCCGAGCAGCTGGAAGTAGTGCGCCCAGTCCCAGTACGGCCCCGGATCGGTGTGCATCCCGCGGATCGTCGACGTCGTCGTGCCCGGCACGTTGTCGTGCCCGAGGACGTGCTGCCGGTCGAGCGGGATGCCGTAGCGCTGTGCGAGATACCGCACCAGACGTGCCGAGGTGCGGTACATCGCCTCCGTGTACCAGGAGTCCGGCGCCGTGAGGAAGCCCTCGTGCTCCAGGCCCACCGACTTGGCGTTCACGAACCAGTTGCCCGCGTGCCAGCCGACGTCCTTCAACGGCAGATGCTGGGCGATGTGGCCGTCCGACGAGCGCAGCGAGTACTGCCACGACACATACGTCGGGTCCTGTACGAGCCGGAGCGTGACGTCCCAGGTCGCCTCGGTGTCATGGACGACGATGTACTCGATCGACTGCGACGCGGGCCGGTTCGCCTTGTCGTGGTTGCCGTAGTCACCGTCGCCGAACTCCTCGTACGGCGCCGGGATCCACTCGCAGGCCACCGTCTTCGGACACTCGGTCCGCCCCGCCTCCGCCTTCCGCAGCCCCAACGACTGCACCTGCCCGGTCTCGGGCACGAGGTCCGCGTCGCCCGCAAGGGTGACCACCTGACCGCTGTCGGTACGCCGCGACGCACCGGACCGGATCACGTCGAACACGTCGTTCGCGTACGTCGTCGCGGTTGCCGTGTCGTCGGCGCCGGAGTAGCGCGCCACCGCGCCGAACCAGTCGGCCGGGTCGGCGCCGAGCGGCCGGCCCGAGGCGCGCTGGGCGGCGGCGAGCAGCGCCGCACCGCCCTCGATGTTCGCCGCCGTACTGGTCCGCAGCTCCCGCGCCGGAATCCCGGTCAGCGCGGCCGCCCGGTCCAGCGTCCTCAGCCGCTCCGGCAGCTGCGCCGGCGTCGGCAGCGGGGTCTCCGCCTCCGTTCCGTGCCGCGGCGCCCGGGAGGCGTCGCCCCGCGCGTCCTCCTCGCCGTGCGAGTGGTGCGGGGCCTCGGCCAGCGCGGTCACCGCGTCCGTGAGGTGCATCGGGCCGTAGCCCCCGGTCACGCTCGGGGCGCCGCCGTGCGCGTCCCACCGTGACTGGAGGTACGACACCGCGAGCAGCACGCTCTGCGGCACGCCCTGCCGCTCGGCGGCCGCCGCGAACTGCCGCTGGAGCGAACCGCTTTCCAGCGGCTCGGCCGTGGCCGGCGGAGCCGCCGAGAGAAGGGGGAGGAGCAGGGCGGCGGACGCCACGGCGCCCACCGCTCGGGGAACCCGTCTGCGCGACGCGGAACGGTGCAAGGCAGCCTCCAGGTACCGGGGGTGATGAGGGGGCGTGCGGGGCCGGTCCCGTACAGGGGTATCGGCTTCCCGACGTTCCGTCAATCACCCCGAGCGACACGGAACTTCCCATGTCAGGCGGGCTGTCAGGGCCGTCTCACGGACTTTCGTGGCGGCGGCGCGCCGGCCTGCGGCGCGTCAGTGGCGTGGACCAATGGGCGGGGGCGAGGCGGGTTCAGGGGTGGTGGGTGCCGGTGCGGAGCAGAGGCTTCCGGCACCAGGCCCACACGCGGAACGCCGCGCACCCGGTGTGTCGGCACCGGGCGCGCGGCGTGTCACCCCCGTGACGGTCGGCGCGGCGTCAGCGCGTACCGACCGCGGCGCGCACGGCCCGCCGTGCCATGGCGCAGTCGTCGTGCAGCCGCCGCAGCAGCCGCCGCTGTTCCTCACCGGGCGAGACCGCTCCCGTGGGGACGGGAACCGAACCGGCGGGCGGAGCCTCCTTGATGGTGCGCTGCACCGCCGTCTCGTACGTACGGATCTCCCGGGTCAGCACGATCATCAGGTTCACGAGGAAGGCGTCACGGGACGCCGGCCCCGCCTGCTGGGCGAGCTGGCTGATCTGCCGCCGGGCCATCGGCGCGTCAGCGAGCACCGACCACATCGTCGCCAGGTCGTAGCCGGGCAGGTACCAGCCCGCGTGCTCCCAGTCGACCAGGACCGGGCCCGTGGGCGAGAGCAGGATGTTGGAGAGCAGGGCGTCTCCGTGACAGAACTGGCCCATGCCCTGGCGGCCACCGGCATGCGCGAGGCCGTGCAGCAGCTTCTGGAGGTCGTCCCGGTCACGGTCGGTGAAGAGGCCCAGCTCGTGGTAGCGCGCGATCCGGGACGGGTAGTCCAGCGGCGCGTCGAAGGTGCCCGCGGGCGGCCGCCAGGCGTTCAGCCGCGCGATCGCGCCGAGCGCGGCGCGCAGATCCGCGCGGGGCGGCGCCTCGACGGGGTGGCGCGTCAGCGCCGCCGCCCGTCCAGGCATCCGTTCGATGACCAGCGTGCAGTTCTCCGGGTCCGCGGCGATCAGCCGGGGGGCTCGCACCGGTGGCCGGTGCCGGACGAAGGAGCGATAAGCAGCTATTTCGTGCTGGAACCGCTCGACCCACGCGGGGGAGTGGTCAAGTAAACACTTCGCGACGGCCGTGGCCCGCCCGGTCGTGCCGACGATCAGTACGGAACGCCCGCTGCGCCGCAGGACCTGTACCGGGTTGAACTCCGGGCAGATCCGGTGGACGGAGGCGATGGCCATCCGTACCTGGGCCCCTTGGGGGCCGGACAGGTCGATTCTTCCGCTGAGCGGCTGAGCGGCACTGCCGGCCCATCGCCTCGCACGGGCCGCCGGAACGACGGGGGCGAGGTACGGTCCGCTGCCGACCGGTACGGAACGGTGCTGGGGCCGGGGCGGGGCGGACACGGAGGACGATGCTGTGTACATGGAGGAGACAGATCCCTTCGTGTGCCGACGAGTTGCGTGCGTCGCCCCGCCCGACCTCCGGGCCGCACCCTGGGGAATGTGGGCCGGTTGCCGGGGCGGGGTGGCGCGTTCCTACCTGACACCCGGGCGCGGGTGGCGGAACATCGGGCGCACCCTGGCGAAGCCTGGCGAATAGTCGCCAGCCCTATGACAGGGGGTTACTGTCAACTCAGCCGAGAACCTGGGGGCTTAGACGTGACCGGACAGACCAACACCCGCCTGGCAGACCTCTTCGGCCTCGCCGGCTGGTCCAAGGGAGAGCTCGCGAGGCTCGTCAACCGGCAGGCGGCGGCCATGGGCCATCCGCAACTGTCGACCGACACCTCCCGGGTGAGGCGATGGATCGACATGGGGGAGACCCCGCGCGACCCTGTACCCCGGGTGCTGGCTGCACTGTTCACCGAGCGACTCGGCCGTGTCGTGACCATCGAGGACCTCGGGTTCGTGCGACACGGGCGTGCCGGGAGACGGCAGAACGTCAGGAACACCGACAACCCTGACGGGCTGCCCTGGGCGCCCGAGCGTACGGCAGCGGTCCTCACCGAATTCACGGGAATGGACCTCATGCTCAACCGACGCGGCCTGATGGGCGCGGGCGCCGTGCTCGCGGCCGGCTCCGCACTCACCAGCGCCATGCACGACTGGCTCCACACCGACCCCGCACGCGCCGCCGCGCAAGCCCCCCGCGCGAACGATCCCCTCCACGCCGACCCCGCTGGGTTCGACCGCTACGAGGCCGCCCCCATCGGGTCGGAGGAGATCGAAGCACTGGAGCGCTCGGTGGAGGTGTTCCGCGCCTGGGACGCCTCCCGCGGCGGCGGCCTGCAACGCAAGGCGGTCGTGGGCCAGTTGAACGAGGTGGGCGGCATGCTCGCCTACCGTCACCCCGACCACCTCCAGCGGCGCCTCTGGGGCGTCGCGGCCAACCTGGCAGTCCTGGCAGGCTGGATGTCCCACGACGTGGGCCTGGAACCCACCGCGCAGAAGTACTTCGTGATCGCCGCCCACGCGGCCCGGGAGGGCGGCGACCGGCCGCGCGCCGGGGAAGCCCTGTCCCGCGCGGCGCGCCAGATGGTCCACCTGGGCCGGCCCGACGACGCCCTCGACCTCATGAAGCTCGCCAAGTCCGGCTCCGGCGAGGAGGTTCTGCCGCGCACGCAGGCGATGCTGCACACCATCGAGGCGTGGGCGCAGGCGTCCATGGGCAAGGGCCAGGCCATGCGCCGTACGCTCGGCGAGGCCGAGGACCTGTTCGTCTCCGACCGGTCGGACGTGCCTCCGCCGAGCTGGATGCAGAACTTCGACGACGCCGACATGCACGGCATGCAGGCCCTCGCGTACCGCACCCTCGCCGAACACGACCCCGCCGCCGCGGTCCCCGCGCAGCGCCACGCCAAGCTGGCCCTGGAGCTGCGCCGCAACGGTCACAACCGATCCCGGCTCTTCGACTACATCTCCCTCGCCTCGGCCTGCTTCATCGCGGACGACCCGGAGCAGGCCGACCGGTACGCGCGGCTCGCCCTGGTCTCCATGGGTGAGACCTCCTCGCACCGCACCTGGGACCGGCTGCGTGAGATGTACCGGCTGACCGGGCAGTACGCCGGCTACGCCAAGATCGAGGACCTGCGCGAGGAGATCGCGCTCGCGCTGCCGGAGCCGACGGCGAAGCGGCCGAGGGCCCGCGGGATCTGAGGGCCGGCCCGACTCCCGTACGTACGAGAAAGGGCACACCGGCGCTTGCCGGTATGCCCTCCTGAGGGTGCTCGCTCGCCGGGTGCGAGGCGGCGGCGCCGGGGTCTCCGGCTGTGTGTGCAAGACGCCTTACGGACCTGGCTGCGTGGACCTCGCCGGTCCACCGGACTAGTGGCCGACGCGGACCACCATCACGCAGGCGTCGTCCTCGCGCGGTGCCTCACCGAACTCCTCCACCACCGACCGTACGCAGTCCAGTGCGTCCCGGGCCTCGGACAGCCGCGGGGCCAGGTCGAGCAGCCGCTGCGTACCCGTATCGTCCATGCTGCCGCGGCGGGTCAGCCCGTCCGTGTGCAGCATCAGCAGGTCCCCGGGGAGCAGCCGGATCTCGGCCTCCTCGTACACGGCCCCGGTCGTCGCTCCCAGGAGCACACCGTCGGGCCGCTTCAGGGTGCGCCCCGTCCCGTCGCGGAAGAGCAGCGGGGCGGGGTGTCCTGCCTGGGCCCAGGAGAGGGTCTGGCTGACGGGCTCGTAGCGGCAGCACATCGCGCTGCCGAGCGCCGGCTGGACCGCCGATTCGAGCAGCTGGTTGAGATGGCCCATCAGGGCGCCGGGGCGAATTCCGGCCACGGCCATGCCGCGCAGCGCGCCGAGGAGCATCGCCATGGACGAGGTCGCGGAGACGCCGTGTCCGGTGAGGTCACCGACGGTCAGGAGCGCGTCGCCGTCCGGGAGTGCCAGCGCGTCGTACCAGTCGCCGCCGATCAGACCGGTCGAGGCGGCGGGCAGGTAGTGGCCCGCCACATCGAGCGGGGCGCCGGGGCCGCCGTGGGCGAACCGCAGGGAGCCACGCCACGGGGGGAGCACGGCCTCCTGGAGCTCGACGGCGACGCGGCGCTCGGTGCGCTCGATGTGGCGACGGCGCTGGAGACTGTCCCGGGACTCGCGGACCGCGCGTTCGCTGCGGCGCAGCTCGCTGACGTCGCGCAGGACGGCCCACATGGAGGCCGTGCAGCCGTCGGAGTCGAGGACCGGCTCGCCCATCATGTGGAGCGTGCGGACCCGGCCGTCGGTGCGGACGATGCGGAACTCGCCGTCGATCGGCTTCCCGTCGATCAGACAGTCCGTCACCATCGCCTGGAGCACGGACTGGTCCTCGGCGAACACCATCGAGGGAAGTTCGTCCAGCGACATCGGGCCGCTCTCGGGGTTCCGGCCGAAGATCTGGTACAGCTCCTCGGACCAGCTGACCTCGTCGTTCAGCAGATTCCACTCGGCGCTGCCGACGCGGCTGAGGAGGGATCCGGTGCGGGGCGCCGGGACGCCGTAGGCGGCGCCGGGGTCGGAGACGCCCTCGGCCTCGACCTCGATGACGTCGGCACCGGGGGTGGCGGGGAGCTCGTCGGGGACGCCGGCCTTGAGCTGTCCCAAATGGGCGCCCAGATCGTCGAGTTGATGCACAGCCAGGTCGCAGAGGGCACGCTGCCAGCGGTTCTTCGGGTCGTCCTCGTCCATGACGGCGTCCCGGCGCACGGCGTCCACGTCACCGCGCAGCCGACGGGTCTGCGAGATCAGCGCGTCCACGGTGCCGGGCTCCGGCGGCTGGGCTGGACGGTCCGCGTAGAGAGGGGACGGCATGTCGTACTCCGATACAGGCGCGACGCGGGCGAGCGGTGGAACGAGGCCCGGATACGACTGTTGCACAGGCGGGGACAGCCCGTAAGGGATTTGGCAACACTCGATACGGTGGTGCTTCTGGCATATGCCAACGGCCCGCCGATTATCGGCCATCGGGGTGGTAACGGAAGGACACCGTGGGAAGGTTACGGTGCTGCTGTGGTGAACGACGAGGTGGACAGGGTGGGGACGGCGTTGCTGCTGGCGGCGGCGCCGGCGGGGCGGGGGCGCGCGATCGACGCGGCGTCCGTACTGCCCGCGCTGGCGGCGGTACCGCCGGGCGCGCTGACCGGTACGCCGGTGGCGACGGTCGTCGAACTGGCCGACCCGCTGGACCCGCAGACCGTCCTGACGCGTCTGCGCGCGGCAGCCGCGACACCGGGACCGCTCTCCGTCCACCTCGCGGGCCAGCTCCAACTGGACCGCCGTCAGCGCCTGCCGCATCTGGCGCTGGCGCGGAGCACGGCGACGACCCTGCGGTACACGGGGCTGCCGTGGCACTGGCTCGCGGGGGAACTGGCGGTACGGCGGCCGGGAACGACGAGCGTGGTGGCCGACCTGGTCGCCGACGCGGAGGTCTGGGAGGGCCTGGGCTCCACGCCGGGGCTCCTCTCTCTGGGGCCGGGCGTACAGCTGTACGGTCGTGTCGCCCCGGCGCCACGGCGTGGCGCGCCCACGACGCCGGACTACCTCCGCCACTTCGCCACGGTCTGGCGCACGGGTGCCCGGCCCCCGCTGCCGGACCTGCACGCGGCGGCGGCCGCGCAGATGGGCCCGGCACCGGCGCGGTATCTGACGCCGGAGACGGGGGCGCCCGCGAACGGATTCCCGACCCCTCCGGCCCCGCCGGCCGCTCCTGCCGCAGACATCGATCCCCACCCCGCGATCCTCGCCGCCGCGCGGGCGGGGCGGCACGGGGAGGCCGTGGCGGTGGCCGTGGCCTGGGAGCAGGAGGCGTTGCGGCGGTACGGGCCGCGGTCGCGGGAGGCGGTGCACTGGATGGAGGTGCGGGCCGACCTCGCGCGGCTGGCGGGGGAGGCCGCCCGCAGCTGCGAGCTGTGGATAGGAGCGGCGCAGGCCCGGCTCGACATGAGCCAGCCGCCGCAGGACCCGGACGTCGAAGGCGCCGTGGACCGGGCGCACCACCAATGGGAGCGCATCGCGGACCCGGTCCGCGCCCGCGCACTCGGCCCCACCCTCGTCGCCCTGCGCCGCCACGTGCCGGGCCGCAAGGCCGGCGCCCTCGCCGCGCTCGAGCGCAAGATGGGATGACCCGCCGAACCCCCGCGCGCCCGCGGGGGTTCGCCAGGTCTCACGTGCCGGTGCGGGATCCCTGGGTGGTCGCGGGGCGGACCAGGCGGATGCCGAACCCGAAGGTGTTCGTCGACAGGGCGATGCCGATGAAGAGGAGTGCGAAGTGCTCCTGGCCGCGGGCGGTTTGGATGCCGCCGAGGTCGAGCAGGGAGTCGTCCGGCCAGCCCAGGTCGTGCAGCAGGCCGCTCACCGTCTCCTTGGCCGTGGCGTCGTCGCCGGAGAGGAAGAGCGTGCTCGGGCCCTCCAGGGACTGCGGGGCGACCATCACGACACTGTCGACCGTGCAGAGCGTCTTGACGACGCGCGTCCCCGGGAACGCACTCTGGATCTCCTCCCCGAGGCTCACCACGGGGTGCGAGAGCGACTCGTCCTCCAGGAAGCCGACGGCGACGTCCAGCAGCACCTTCCCCTCCAGCGCCGGTGCGCCGATCGACTCCAGGATCGCCACCGACGCCGTCCCCGGCGTGGCGTTCACCAGGACCTCCGCGTGCGCGGTGGCCGCCGCCGGATCGCCGATGCGTACCCCCGCGTCCAGCAGGTCCTCCAGCTCCGTGAGGAGTTCCTTGTCCTCGGGGCGCCGTGACCCGAGGACGATGTCATGGCCCGCGCGGGCCCAGCCCGCCGCCAGCGCCTGTCCCACATGACCCGTACCGAGAATTCCGATTCGCATGACCACGACGCTAGGCGCGCCCCGCCCGGTGCCACATCGGCCGATGGTCGGGGAAGCCCCGCGCGCGGGCGTAGACCCGGCGGCCTAGGCCGGGCCCCAGGGGGCTCGGCGCCGCCCGGCCCGGCGTCCGGGCTGAGATGATCGTACGTATGCACGCCTCTTCCTTCTCCGCGCCGACCGACGCCCTCACCACCGAGCGTCTGCTGCTGCGCCCCGTGCGCACGGCCGATGTGCCGGCCGTCACCCGGCTGTGGACCGACCCCGAGGTCCGGCGCCATCTGGGCGGGCCGGTCACCGAGCAGGTCGTGCGGATCCGGCAGCGGCGCGTCGTCGGTGCGCCCGGCGTGCATGCCGTGGTGCGGACCGCCGACGGGGTACTGCTCGGGCTCGTGACCGTGGAGCCGGAGGCGCGGGACGGGGAGACGGAGATCTCGTACCAGTTCCTCCCCGAGCACTGGGGTCACGGCTACGCCCGCGAGGCCGTCGCAGCCGTCCTCGACGCCACGCTCCACGACACCCCCAGCGTCGTCGCCCTGACCCAGGAGGCGAACCACCCCTCCCGGCGGCTCCTCGAAGCCGTCGGCATGACCCATACCTCGTCCTTCGTCGAGCACGACGCCCACCAGGTCCTCTACCGGCGTCGACGCTGACCCCCGCGGCCCCCGTCGCTCATCGGACCTTCTCGCCCGCCGCCAGCTTCGCCACCATCCGCTCCAGCCGCTGCGCCCGCCCCTTCGGGGTGCGGGCCTGCCACAGCCGCAGGATCACCAGGTACTGATCGGTCTTGCCGAGCCCCTCGTAGAAGGCCCGCGCCCGCTCGTCGGCCGCCAGCGCCGCTGCGAGATCGTCCGGTACGGTCGCCTCCGCCTGCGACGGGTACGCCGCCTCCCACCGGCCGTCCGACTGGGCGGCCCGCACCTGCGCGAGCCCCGGCTCGCGCATCCGGCCTGCCGCCGTGAGCGCCTCGACCTTGCGCACGTTCACCCGCGACCAGAGACTGCCCGGTCTCC
The DNA here is from genome assembly GCF_055561875.1 of Streptomyces sp. NPDC022552. NCBI lineage: Bacteria > Bacillati > Actinomycetota > Actinomycetes > Kitasatosporales > Streptomycetaceae > Streptomyces > Streptomyces sp. NPDC022552. The sequence goes on along the minus strand of NZ_JBVHGJ010000010.1, from coordinate 197,499 downwards.
GCGGGGTGTACTTCTGGACGTAGTACACCCCGTCCCCGCCCTTGCGCTGCCCGTCGATCCAGCCGAAGCAGAGCATGCAGTCGAGGATCTCCGGAATCGTCAGCGACTCGCCCCCCTTGCCCTTCTTCGCGACCCGCAGCCAGACCCCGGGCGTGTCGGCATGGTGCGTTTCCAGCCATGCCTCCAGCTCCGCGACCGTCGTGACCGTGATCAGCTCGAGTCCCTCGTACCGCTCCACCGGATCGGTCCCCTGTCGTCGTCGGACGTCGCCCACGGACGTCGTCCTGGACGCTCGTGACCACGATATTCGGCGACCCCGGACCCACCCGCGGAAGCCTCGCACCGGAGGGGTGATGCCTCGTCAGAACCGTGCGTGCGTCGTGATGTCCGACTCGAACTGGGTGATCATCTCGGGCGTCACCGTCGGCCGGCACTGGCCGATCGCCTCCAGGTAGTCCGCCGTGGTCGCACCCGGCAGCCGCTCGTCGGCCGCGGCGCGCCCGCCGACGGCGACCAGATCGCGCTCGAAGGAGTTCTGGGCGGCGATCCGCGCCGCGTGCTCGATGTCGGCGGGTGTGAACAGGTCGCTCGCCGCCACCAGTTCGTCGATGTCGACGTCCGTCCGCCCCTCGGTGTACCGTGCCCAGATCGCGGCGCGGGCCGCCTTGTCCGGCGTACCGATCGGGATCAGGTAGTCGAAGCGCCCCGGGCGCAGAAAGGCAGGGTCGAGGGAGCGGATCGAGTTCGTCGCGCAGACGAGCAACCGCTCGTCCCGCTCGCGGAACCCCGGGATGAGCTTGAGGAGTTCGTTGGTCACCCCGTGCATCCCGCCCGGCTGCGCGGGCTCCTGACGGACCGGGGCGATCTCCTCCACCTCGTCGATGAAGACCAGTACGCGCTCCAGCTCCGCGATCCGGGCGAACGCCGAGCGCAGCGCCGCCGCCAGGTTCCCCTCGTCGGCGAGCCGGGACGGCAGGATCTCCACGAACGGCCAGCCGAGGCGCGAGGCGATGCCGCGCGCGAACGTCGTCTTGCCGGTCCCCGGCGGTCCGAACAGACCCACCGCCCGCGGTGGCCGCACACCGTGCCGCGCCGCGCGCTCCGGCTCGGCGAGCGGAAGCACGACGCGCCGTTCGATCAGGTCCTTCTCGCGCTCCATGCCGGCGACCTTGGCCCACAGATCGCCCGGCAGCAGCCGGCCTCCGAGGTCGTCGAGGAGATTGGCGGCGGGGCCGTGCAGCGGCTCGACCTTCTCGAAGTACGCGACGGCCGGCTGACGGGTGTAACCGGCGTTGAGCAGGCCTTCGCCGAGCAGGTCCTCCTCGGGCAGGACGTACGCGATCCGGCCGACCCGTGCCGCGACCAGCCGCCGCTCCAGCTCGACGAGCAGGGCGCTGGCGAGCCCCCGGCCACGCCAGGCGGAGGAGATCGCGATCCGCATCACCCAGGCCCGTTCGCCCGAGACGCAGGCGAGCGCCGCGCCGATGGGAACGCCCTGGTGCACGGCGACGACGGCCGGCTGGCGGGAGGTCAGGGCGCTGATGCACTCGGCCAGGGAGAACACGGACTCCTGTCCGAGCTCGGCCGTGGTGTCGATCAGATGGACGACCGCGGCGAGATCGCTCTCGCGGTAGTCGTGGATGAGCCAGTTCACCGGTACCGCCCCTCGTTCGTTCGATTTCGAACCGATGCGGCGAGGCTAGGGGCGGGGGAGGAGGCGGGTCGTGTGCCACGGTGCACAAGGAGCGCCCGGCAAGTGCTACGAAGCGTCACTGGCCGGGCGGCGCCCGGGGAAGTCCGGAACGCGTACGGGATGGCCTCCCGATCGCGTCCGGAACGCATCCGGAACGGGCGAAGCCCCCGGAAGGAATCCTCCGGGGGCTTCGTCAGGGTGCAGCTCAGTACGCCGGCGCGAGCTTCGGGTTCGGGCCGTAGGCGTTGTCCGTCTGGTTGCCCTCGGTCGCGTAGAACACGATGAGGATGATCCCACCGACCAGCGGGATCAGGCCGAGCAGGATCATCCAGCCGGAGCGGCCCGTGTCGTGCAGACGGCGGATGGTCACGGCGAGGGTCGGCAGGAACACGCCCAGCGCGTAGATGCCGGTCAGCAGCGGGGCCGTGGTGAGCACCGCGTCGAGGATCGCCAGGACGACGTAGGCGATGACGTTGAACAGCATGTACATCCAGTATTCCTGGCGGCGCGCACGGCCGGTGAATACCGCGTACTTCTTGAGAACGTCGAGGTACCAGTTCACTTAGTCCCCCCAAGGACTGGGAAATGCGAGCGGGAGCCTGTCCCTGTGGAGCAAGCTTACGCAGAACTTATGTGGCCGAAACGCCGTCGGTCAATTCGTTACCTGGGGCGGGGCGTTGGTGGTGGATGTGTCTGCATTTGCGCCTGTGGCACGGCGGCGGCGCCGCATCCCGTTCGGGGTGCGGCGCCGTTCTGAGGAGGTATCAGGGGTTTACCGCGTTTTTCTGGTCTTGCTCATGAGCAGCCCGCCCGCCGTGAGAGCGAAGAGGCAGACGCACGCACCGGTGATGACGTTGCTCAGGATCGCGCCAGTTCCGGCGTCCGCGGTGGCGACCACCCAGGGAGAGATGATCAGCCATGCGCCGAGCGCCAGGACCACGAAGTTGAGGTCCTGAGACCGCTCGGGGGCCATCGACATACACAGGCCGAGGGCCGCGAGGGCGATGCCGGTGACCAGGTTGCTGAGAGCGAGTTCTGGCCTGGCGGTTGAGAAGTGAACCACCCATCCGGAGACCGCGGCGTAGATGCCGGCGAGGATCACGAGCTCCTCGACCGCCGCCACACCCCGGGTCTGGAGGATTTGGGAGTAACGCTCCCGCATTTCCGTTGCGTCAGGGTGTCCCCTGATATCACCAGGACGGTGAGAGACGTCAGACATACGACTCGCCTCCTTCTGGCGTCTTGCACGTCTGACCGCGCTTGCGGCGTCGTGCCGCGGTTTCATTGTGCGCTTATCTGGCCTTTATGTGTAGATGCGCCCGATAGGGGATTCGCACAGAAATGGCGTCACGGATATGCGCGTAACCACCAAAGGGGTGATCATTTGATGAACATCCCCTGAAGGGTCACGTGCATCGCCGCATCGGTATGCGCGGGCTACCGCTGATCGTCAGCCACGGCTGTAGGGGCGGGTGATGATCTCCATGTTGTGACCGTCGGCGTCGTCGAAGTACGCGCCGCGGCCTCCGAAGAGGTGGTTGACCTGCCCGGGCTCGGTGTGGTTCGGGTCCGCGTAGTACGTGACACCCATCCGCTCGAGCCGTCCGATCATGGTGTCGAACGCCTCGTCGGGCACGAGGAAGGCGTAGTGCTGAGGGGTGAACGTGGCGTCCGGCGACTCGTAGTAGTCGAGGGTCACGCCGTTGCCGGTCTCCACCGGAACGAACGGTCCGAAGGGTGCGCCGACGTCCAGGCCGAGGACCTCGGCGATGAACGCGGCGGAGGCCTGCTTGTCACGGGCGTATACAACAGTGTGGTTGAGCTCGATGGCCACGGAGGGTCCTCTCGAAAAAGGCTGCGTCGGTGTCTTCCTGATGGGCTTGTCGCGCGCGTACTGGCGTATGAACGCGTACGCGTACGTGGAAGACGACCGAGGCGGGCCTCGCGCCCGCCCGGCGGCGGTCACGCCAAGGCCGGGTGCCTCACTCGCTCACGGCCCATGGCCGACCCGGCAGTCATACGGTCAGGCTAGCCAATGATCATCGGGGCGGGCAACATCATTTCGGCGAGCGGGGAGAACGCGGGGAGAGGTCCCGACGCGCTCCGCGGCGTAATCTGGAAGTGGACTCGGGGGTCGGTACGTCCCATCGCCGGGAGGCGGACGAACATGACCGGAATCGTGTCCCAGAGCTTCGACTCCGCAGATGAGACGCGTCCCTTCGAGGGCGCCAAGGGCAGGCTGGACGTGATCAACGCGGACAGTGGTCCGGTCGGGCGTGCTGTGTTCGAGCCCGGCTGGCGGTGGTCCGAGCACGTCAAGCCCATTGCCGGGACGGACAGTTGCCAGGCTTCGCACGTCGGGTACGTCGTCAGCGGCCGGATGAAGGTCGTGATGGACGACGGGGAGTCCGCCGACTTGGGCCCCGGCGACTTCATGGCCGTCGAGCCGGGCCACGACGCGTGGGTCCTCGGCGACGACCCCTGCGTGGTGGTGGACTGGTCCGGCTTCCGGGACTACGCGGTACGGAAGTGAGGCTGCCGACCGGCGTGGACGACAGCCGAGGGCGTCGGTGGTGCGGCCCGCCGCGCACACCGCCCACGGTGTGACACCGGCCACCGCGTGACGCCGGCCGGGCGTACTGGTACCCGGACGGCTGCCGAAAAGCCCAGATCAACGGGGGCATTGGCCTGTTATCGTCGCCCGCATGCCCGAACTGATCGCCCCCACAGCTCGACTTCACCGCTCCTGGCTCGAAGCGCATGCCGAGTGGAGCCCCGGCGCCCATCAGTCGGGCGCGGGGATGAGACTGGCGGAGGAGGAAGCCTTCGCGATGCCCGAGGTCTTCGCCGCCTGGGTCGGGCGACTGCGGGAACAGGCCGACTCGGCGCGGCCGTTGGCGCGGGGGTGGGTGAACGCCACGCACTGGTGGATCGTCGAGGACGGAGCGTACGTCGGCGCGATCGATCTGCGCCATGAGCTCAACGACTTCCTGCTGCGGGCCGGCGGGCACATCGGTTACAGCATCCGGCCCTCCGCCCGCCGCCGCGGCCTCGCCACCTGGGCCCTGGGGGCAGTCCTTCCCGAGGCCCGAGCCCTCGGGCTCGACCGGGTCCTGGTGACCTGCGACGACGACAACGTGGCCTCCGCCCGCACGATCGAGCGCAACGGAGGGGTCCTGGAGGACACCCGCGACACGGAGATCGGCCGCAAGCGCCGGTACTGGATCGCCCTGTGAACGCGGAGGCCGGCGGGATGGAGGGGATGGACGGGTTGGACGGCTTGGACGGCATGGACGTGCCGGGTGAGATCGACGAAGCGATCGCGGCGGAACTGCGCCTGATGGACCCCTCGGTGCGCTCCTCGCGCGCGCTCTCCAGGGAACTCCTCGACCCCGACTTCGTGGAGATCGGGGCGTCGGGGCGCCGCTGGACGTACGCGGAGATGCTCGCCGCGCTGCCCGAGATCGCGGGCGGCTCGGCGGAGGGCCCGCGCTACGAGCCCTCGGCGATGAACGGCACGGTCCTGGCGCCCGGCCTGGTCCACCTGACGTACGACACGCACATCGACGGCCACCACGCCCACCGCAGCTCCCTCTGGCGCCGCCACACGGACGGCACCTGGCGCATGTACTACCACCAGGCAACCCCGTTCCCGAAGTAGCACCCCGCGATCTGCCGGCGCCCTCCTCTTGGGGGCGCCACCGGCGAACCGCAAGGGTCTCGCTGGGACAGACGCGTGCGGCGTTCGGCCGGGCGCTGGCCCCCGGGGGGCCTGTTGGGCGCAGGCGCCCGGGGCCGTGCCGGGGTCGCTGCGTGCGGTTGGCGGTGGCCTGACGCTTGCCCCTCGGGGGCCGGTCGGGCGCCGGCGTCCGGCGGTTCGTGGCACCACAAGGGTCTCTTGGGGCAGACGTGCGGCGGTCTGTGCACGGCGGCCCCTTCGGCCGGTCGGCACCGGCGTCCGGCGGCTCGTCCGTCGGGGTCGCTACCTGCGGCCGTCGTCGGGCGGCGCCCCCTCGCCTAGCGCTCGGCCTCCGGCAGCCACCTGGCCGAAGAACCGCCCGTCGGCCACGACGGACTGGCCCGGCCCGTCCGCCACGGCGTGCCGGCTCGGGTCGGCCCGGAGGGCCGTCGTGGCGTACCACCGGAGGCTCCCGCAGGTGCCACCTCAGCCGTACGCGTCCGTCACGCAGTCCCTCGCGCACGCGCCCCGCTCGTACGCGTCGCGGAGGGCGGCCGCCGCCAGGTGGGGGTCCGCGTTCGGGTGGGCGAAGTGTTCGTCGGCCAGGCGGAGCACGTCGTCCACCGTGACGATCGCCGGTTCACCCGCTCCCGCCGCCCCGCGGGCCGATGCGATCGCCATGCCCGCCGCCCTCCGCAACACCCGCTGCTGTTCCCGCTGGGCGGCGGCCCACGCCCGCGCCGGGGCCAACGGCCGGACCGCGCGCCCCTGGCGCGCGGCGCCCAGCGCCATGAGGCCCGCCCCCGCGGCCACGACCAGGATCCCCACCACCGTCTCCGCGTGCAGCCCCGTCACCCGGCCCCCTCCCGTCGAGGGACCCGTACCCAGTTCGACCCGAATCCAGGCACCGCCCTCCCTGACACGCGTAAGTGACACGTGTCACCTTCCCGGCTTCAGGCGTTGACGCGGCCGATCTTCGGCCGGACGCTGCTCCCATGACCGTCACCACCGTCACCACCACCCACGGCCCCGTCCGAGGCGAGCGCCGGACTGACGGGAGCCTCCGCTTCCTCGGCATTCCCTACGCGCAGCCGCCCGTCGGCGACCTCCGGTTCGCGGCGCCCGTGCCGCCGGAGCCGTGGACCGAACCGCTGGACGCCACCGCCTACGGGCCGACCGCCCAGCGCCGCCCCTTCGCCGACGTGACCACGATCCCCGAGCCCTCCGTCCCGGGCACCGGGGTCCTCAACCTCAACGTCTTCACGCCGCGTACCGACCCCGAGGCCGGGCTCCCCGTCCTCGTGTGGATCCACGGCGGCGGATACGTGGCGGGGTCGGCGGCCAGCCCCTGGTACGACGGATCGGCCTTCAACCGCGACGGTGTCGTCCTGGTCTCCCTCGGCTACCGGCTCGGCGTCGAGGGCTTCCTGCACCTCGACGACGCCCCCGACAACCGTGCCGTCCGCGACTGGATCGCCGCCCTCGAATGGATCCGCGACAACATCGCCCGCTTCGGCGGCGACCCGGCCAAGGTCACCGTCGCCGGCCAGTCGGCGGGCGGCGGCGCCGTGCAGACCCTGCTCGCCGTTCCCTCCGCCCGAGGCCTGTTCCGCGGCGCGCTCTCCGTCTCCGGGGCGGTCATGCGTCCCGACGGCCCCGAGGTCGCCCGCGCGGCGTCCCGGCTGTTCGCCGCGCGAACCGGCGTACCCGCCACGGCCGCGGCCCTCCGTGACCTGAGCGACGACGAACTCCTCGACCTCCAGGACCGGATGGGCGCACCGGGCCCGGACCGCGAGGGCCTGCCGCCGCTGCTGTCCCTGGCGCCCTTCGCGGACGGCGAGCTGATCCCGGAGCCCGTCCTCGACGCGCTGACGGCCGGCGAGGCGGGTGCCGACGTCCCGCTCATGCTGGGCTTCACCGCCCACGAGTTCAACGCCTTCCCGGCCCCGGGCCCCGACGGCCCACCCGTGCCGCTCCTCCTGGGCGCGCTCGGCCTGGCCGAGGACCGGATGGACTCGTTCACCTCGGCGTACGGCGGGGGCGACCCGGACACGCTGTTCGGCCAGGCCCTGACCGACGTCACCTTCCGCGCACCGTCCCTGGCCCTCGCCGACGCCCGCGCCGTGCGCCGTCGCCCCACCTGGCTGTACGAGTTCGTATGGGAGTCGCCCGTCAACGGCCAGGCCTTCCACTGCCTGGACCTGCCGTACGCCTTCGACCTCCTGGACGCGGAGGGCGTCACCGCCGTGGCGGGCGAGGCCCCGCCCCGCGCCCTGGCGGACGCGATGCACCGTGCCTGGGTCGCCTTCGTACGGGACCAGGACCCGGGCGCCTCCTGGCCGCGCTACACGGCCGACGAGCGCGCCACGATGATCTGGGACGCCGAGCCGCGCGTCGAGCGGGACCCGCTGCGCCAGGTCCGCGAGATCTGGCTCGCCTGACCGGGCGGTGCGCGGCAGAAGCGCCATCTCGACCCTGTGGGTTCCGCGCGAGGTGGCGTGTCGACCACGAACCTTCGGCGCGACCAGCGGTCAGGCCGATGTGCGCGGAGTCTCCCGGCCGGGCGCGGCCACGGGCGCGGTCATGTCGAGCAGCATCATGGCGTCGTGGTCGGGGGTGTCGGGTTCGGCGGTGTAGACGCCGATGCGCCGGCCGGGGGTGCCTTCCAGGTGCATGGACTGGGAGGTGAGCGTGACCGTGCCGACGCGGGGGTGGTGGAAGGTCTTCTGCGCGGGCTTGTGGCCGGTGACCTCGTTGCGTTCCCACAGCCGGGCGAAGTCGGGGCTCTTGAGGAGGAGCTCACCGACGAGGTTGGTCAGGTCGGGGGCGTCGGGGTCGGTGCCGGCGACGGCGCGCAGCCGGGCGACGCAGCCGGTGATCTGGCGGTCCCAGTCCGGGGCCGGGGGTGGTTCGGGGGCGTAGCGGGCGGCGCGGGCGGCGAGATCGCGCAGGTGCTGGTGTTCCTGGTCGTCCATGTGCAGGGCGCGGGCGAGGGAGTCGAGGACGGCGGGGCTGGGGCGGGTCTCCTTGCCGCGTTCCAGGCGCACGTAGTAGTCGATGCTGATGCCGGCGAGGGTGGCCAGCTCCTCACGGCGCAGGCCGGGCGTGCGGCGGATGCCGGCGCCGACGGTGAGGCCGACGTGTCCGGGACTGGTCTGGGTGCGGCGGGCGCGCAGGAAGCGGCTCAGCTCGGCGCCCTCGCTGTGCGCGCTCTGGGATGCCATGACTCCAGTCTCGCCCGACGGGCACCCGCTCCGCGGACAGGACGGGGGGCCTGCCATCCCCCTGAAGAGCCCGCCCTGCCACACGGCATCGATCCGGGCGAAGGTGGACGAGGAAGACACCGGCCCCCTCGCCGTCACCCAGGCTCCGACCGGCACGATCTGCCGGGCCGGGCGAGGGTGGAGGGACGGAGAACGCCACCGACCGGAGAAGGCGAGACGCGCCACCCGCTCTCCTCCCGCACAGCGAAGGACATTCCGCTCATGCAGACCGTCACCCTCAACAACGGCGTCGAGATGCCGCTCCTCGGCTTCGGCGTCTACCAGATCCCCGCCGAGGACACCGAGTGCGCCGTCTCCGAAGCACTGGCCGCCGGCTACCGCCTGCTGGACACCGCCGCCGCCTACGGCAACGAGGAAGCCGTCGGCCGCGCCATCAAGTCCGGCAACATCCCGCGCGAGGAGCTGTTCGTCACCACCAAGCTGTGGGTGCAGGACGCCCCCGCCGAGGACAACACCCGCCGCGCGTTCGAGACGTCGCTGGCCGAGCTGGACCTGGACCACGTCGACCTGTACCTGATGCACCAGCCCTTCGGTGACGTCTACGGCCAGTGGCGCGCCATGGAGGCGCTCAACCGCGAAGGCGCGGCCAAGGCGATCGGCGTTGCCAACTTCTACCCCGACCGGCTGATCGACCTGATCGTCAACAACGAGATCACCCCGCAGGTCAACCAGATCGAGACCCACCCCTTCTTCCAGCGCGCCGACTACCAGGACCTCATGCGCGAGCACGGGGTGCAGATCCAGTCCTGGGGAGGCTTTCGCCGAAGGCAGGAACGACCTGTTCACCAACCCGCTGCTCGCCGAGATCGGCAAGGAGCACGGCAAGTCGGTCGCCCAGGTCGTGCTGCGCTGGCTCACTCAGCGCGGCGTCGTCGCCATCCCCGACCACCGCGACCCCGAGATGGTCACCTGGCTCGCGGGGCGCCGCCTGGACAGCTGAGCGCCACCAGACGCCCCTCGCCGGCCGCGGGTGCCCGGAAGCAGACGCCCGGGGCACCCGCCCGGCGCACCGCAGCGCAGCGACCGGACACGACCTGAGGCAGGTCCTCCTGGCCTGCTTCACCCGCCCGGGCGAGAACTTCCACGCCACACCCTCGCGGGTCTCCGCTCTGCGCGCCGCTACATGGGGACGCTCCGGTAGTGGGTGGTGATCCTGCCCCCCTCGGCCAGGACGTGGAAGGCGAGCGAGGGCGCCATCTCGTCCCGGTACACATGGACGCCGGGTCGGCCGTCCGACTCCCAGGGGAGCTTCGACGTCGAGATCACGCCCGGGGCGACCAGCACCGGGAGCCCCGCGAAGGTCGTGGCGGCCGCGGTGTGCGCGTGTCCGCACAGGAACGCGACGAGGCCGGGGCGGCGCTCGGCAAGCTCGGCGAGCCGGTGCTCCCCGAACTGACGGATCCCGTCCACGAACGGGATGTGCAGCGCGGTCGGCGGGTGGTGGAAGCCGACCAGGACGGGCACCGCCTCCGGTGTCTCTTCCAGTACGGACTCCAGCCAGGCGAGCGTCTCCTCCTCCAGGAAGCCCTCGTCCTTCCCCGGCACCGACGAGTCGCCGAGCGCCAGTACGAACCCGGCCCCGCGCAGCACCTGGTTCACCGGTGCATCGGCCCGCGACGCGCGCTCGCCGAGGAGCACCCGGCGGAAGACGTCACGCCGGTCGTGGTTTCCGGGACAGACGAGCAGCGGGTGCCGGGTCCGCAGCAACTCCCGTACGCGGAGGTACTCCGACTCCAGACCGTGGTCGGCGATGTCACCGGTCACCACGACCGCGTCGAGGTCGATGTCGAGCGACTCCAGGTAGGCCATCACGGACCTGGTCCGCTCCGCGCTGCGCGGTGAGCTGTCGATGTGGATGTCGCTGAGATGCGCGATCACGATCACGGCGGGAACCCCTCTCCGGCGCGAGGCCGTGAGCACCGCGTACGGTCCCCGCGCCCCCGGCAACCCAGGGGACGCCCTCCGCGTCCCCGCCGTGAAACTACTGTGCGCCGCCCGGCCGTCGCGCGGGCCAACTCCGCACAAGTGGCCCGGGACCGCGCCGCATCCGCGACGCCAGATGGTCGGCTCCGGTAACCGCTGTGGCGCAGACGCATCTGTTCGCCGTCGTTCAGGCTTCCTTGTCAGCCAACCTGGTCGCTCTTCGGCCCGATGCCCTCGATCCTGGTCGGAGTTCCGTCGGGGGCGAACGGGTGATGGAAGGTGAAGGCGTGCGGGGGGCGCCCCAGTCCGCCCCGAAGAACAGGCCCCGGTCACCGTCCGCCGCTTCAGCCCGCGCGAGGTATCCGGGGTGCTGACTGATCTTCCGGTAGACGGCCTCACCACGGTCGTAGAACTCGCGCGTGAGAGATGAGGGATCGGCGAGAGGTGACTTCAGGACGCCGAACGTGTACAGCGCAAGACGGGGCATGCTTCTCTCCCTGGTCGGGGGTGCCTGGTGCGGACCCGGTTCGGTGGCCTACGCCTGGGGGCGAGGATCCTGGGGCGTGACGAACTCGTCCCGTCGCGGGTGGCCCAGCCTGAAGGAACTCCTGCGCGACCGTGGGCGATCGCCGAGGACCGGGGTGAAGGTAGCTGCCTCCGCGGGCCATGTCGAAGTTGCGTTTCCCCTGCCCAAGTGGCTCCCCTGCACCGGTCATTGCGGGGGTTGGGGCGGTGACGGGCGGAGCACGGGCTCAAAGACCGTCAACGCTGCGGTCTAGCATCGGGCGACAGCCGCCGTCCGCGCCCTCGGAGGGATCGGACGCCGGGCCCGGGCACCACGTCAGAGAACGGACATCACCGATGCTGAAGGACTTCGCCGAGCTCTCCACGCCTCTGATCGCCGACGCCTGTGTCCGGCTCGGTGAACCGCTGCGCGTCGCTCCCACCGGTATCGCCCCCGTCGTGCCGGGGCAGCGCATCGCAGGGCGAGTGCTGCCCGCCCGGCACTACGGAAGCGTCGACGTCTTCCTGGAGGCCTTCGGTGCGGCCGAGCCCGGGGACGTGCTCGTCGTCGACAACGCGGGCCGCCGCGACGAGGCCTGCGTCGGGGACCTGGCCGTGCTGGAGGCCGAGGCGGCCGGCGTCGCCGGTCTTGTCGTCTGGGGGCTGCACCGCGACACCCCCGATCTCGTCGAGATCGGGCTGCCCGTCTTCTCCTACGGCCGCCACGCACCCGGACCCGTGCGCCTGGACGACCGGGAGCCGGAGTCCCTGCGCACGGCGCGGTGCGGGACGCACCTGGTGAGCGCCGCCGACGTCGTCCTCGGCGACGACGACGGCGTGCTGTTCGTCGCCGCCGACCGGGTCGACGCCGTCCTCGAGACCGCACACCAGATCCACGGCACAGAGCGCGGACAGGCGCGCAGGATCAGGGCCGGTGAGACGCTGCGCGCGCAGACGCGGTTCGCGGAGTACCTCGACCGGCGGGAGGCGGACCCGTCGTACACCTTCCGACAGCATCTGCGCCGGATCGGCGGCGCCATCGAGGAGTAGAGGCCGTGCCGCGGATCAGCCGGCCCGGAAGCCGACGGTCCCGTCCGGCAGGACGGCCTCCACCGTCGCGCCGTGCTCGACGGTGCGGCTCACCGTGCAGAACTTCTCGTGCGTGAGCCGGACCCCGCGGGCGAAGACCTCGGCGGCCCGCGGGTTGCTCTCGGGCAGCTCGAACTCGTAACTGACCCTGATCCGGCCCACCCGTCCGTCGTCCTCCGGAGCGGAGACCGACTCCACGACGATCCGCAGGTCGTCATGGTCCACCGCGCGCGCGGTCCGGTCCACGACCATGCCGCCGCAGCCGCCCATGGCCGCGAGCAGCAGCTCGACGGGGGTGAACGAGGGCTGTGCGTCCGCGTCGTCCGCCGCTCCCATGCGCACCTCCGCCCCCCGGTCGTTGCGGGCGGTCCACTGGCGGTAGCCGGTGCGGACGGTCTCGATGCGGTAGTCGGCCATGGTGTCGTGGGCTCCTCGGTGTGCGTACGGGTCCGTACGGTGCGGTCGACCGACCACGCAACCCCCACCGGGCCCGGCCCGCCAAGGTGGCGCGCCGGGTCGGCGTCGCCGCAGGGCATCCGCCCCCACTCGCGGTCCCGACCTGAGTACGTGAGCAGGTCCGAGTGAGTACGTCGTCCGATACCCGGCCCGGGGCCGCGCTGGTCGAATGGCACCATGATCTCCGACGCCCGGCGCTCCCGCCGCATGCAGCACGTCACGACCACCGGCTCGGCGCTGGCGGGCGCGCTGCTTCCGCTCGTCGTCGGCATGCTGCTGGCGAGGAGCGTGGGCGCGGACCCGATGACGCCGGTGAACGCCCTGATCGCGAGCGGCGGCCAGCGCGCCCGCCTGGACCGTTGCCAGCTGCGCGCCGTACGGTCGAAGCGCGAGGGCCGGGGCCCGGTGGTCGGCCCGACCCGCCCGGTCCACCCCCGGCGTTCGCTGCCCTCCCTCCCCGCCCTCCCCGCCATGCCCGCCCTGCGTGAACTGGCCGCCCGGCGTGAACTGCACGCCCTGCGCGAACTGGTTGCCCTTCCGCGTCGGTGAAGCCTGCCCCAACGTATGACCAACTCCCGGCATAGACGCCTGTGTTGGGCCATGACTGCGTAGCCTTGGGGGAGGGGAGTCGGCTGCGCGGGGGTGAGGCGTGTGACTGCTGGATCCGGGTCGATACGGCGGGGGAAGGGTCCATCGCGCGGCCGCTTCGCCCTCTGGCTCCTGCTCCTGGCGACCCTCCTCGCCGCGGCTCCCGCGGCCGCCGTCACGGCCGGTCCGTCGGACGGCCCGCGCCCGACCGCCGTCAGGACCGCCGCCGCGCCGGCCGCACGGGCGCCCTCCTGCGACCCACGGCGCGCGAGCCCGCGCCCCTCACGCGTCGACGGCCAGGCCGTGCGGCGCATCCGTGAGCGCGGTCATCTCGTCGCGGGCGTGGACCTCAACAGCTACCTCTGGGCCTCGCTGGACCAGGACGCGCAGGAGCCGGCCGGCTTCGACGTCGACCTGGTGCGGGCCATCGCGCGCGACATCCTCGGCCCGAAGGCCACGGTCCGTTTCGTCAGCATGCCGCCCAGCCAGCGGATCCCCCGCCTCCAGGCCCGCCAGGTCGACGTGATCGTGCGCACGATGAGCATCACCTGCGAGCGGCTGGCCGATGTCGCCTTCTCCAGCGTGTACTTCGAGACCGGTCACCGCCTCCTCGTGCCGGAGGGCTCCGAGATCACGGGCTTCGACGCGAAGCTGCGCGGCAAGCGCGTCTGCCTGAGCAAGGGGAGCTCGGCGTCCCCCCTGCTGGGCTCGTCCGGTACGGGCGCCGTCGCCGTGGAGACCTCGAGCCATCTGGACTGTCTCGTCGAGCTCCAGCAGGGCGACGTGGACGCCGTACTCACCCACGCCACGCTCGCCGCCGGGCTCGTCGCGCAGGACCCCACGCTGCGGATCGTCGGGCCGCGCCTGGACACCTCGCTGTACGGCGTCGCCATGAACAAGGGCGACACGGACCTGGTCCGCCGGGTCAACGCGATCCTGGAGGACTACCGCGAGGGCGGCTCCCGCAGCCTCTGGATGGTCTCGTACAACCGCTGGCTGGCCCCGACCCTGGGTGCCCTTCCGCAGGGCCCACCGCCGGCCGAGTACGCCGACTGACCCGCGAGTACGCCGACCGGCCCCACGGCCCGGCCTGGTGCCCTCCCTGGCCCGTCAGCCCCGGAACGTCGCCGGCCGCTCCGGCGAGGCCTCGGCGAGGGCCTTCACCACCGCCTCCGTACCGGCCCGCAGGCCGTAGACCGGGGTGTCGGGCTGCTGGCGCCAGGAGTCGTCGATGCCGCCCGCGTCGACCGTGTCGAAGCCCAGCTGGTCGATGAGGGCGCGGACCGTCTTCTTGGCCACCTCGTCGTCGCCCGCGACGGGGAGCGCCATGCGCTCCGGGTCACCGGCCGGGAGCGGCCTGTCCAGGATGTCCTGCGCGTAGGTGCCGTTGAAGGCCTTGATGACCGGGTGGCCGAGGTGGCGCTCGGTCCAGCGGCTCTCGGTCAGGCCGTCGTCCTCGATGGCGGCGATCCGGCCGTCGCGCTGCTGCGGGTAGTAGTTGTTCGTGTCGATGACCGCGAAGCCCTCCGCTGCGCCGTCGAAGAGACCCGAGGGCAGGTCGGGGACGGCCTTCAGCGGGACGGTCACGATCACGATCTCGGCGCCGCGCGCCGCGTCGCCGACCGTGACGGGCGTGGCTCCGGTCTCCTCGGCGAGTGCCGTGAGGGTCTCGGGGCCGCGGGAGTTCGCCACGGACACGTCGTGGCCGAGCGCCGCGAGACGGCGGGTGAGGTTGCCGCCGATGTTGCCTGCGCCGATGATGCCGATCTTCATGGAACGTCCTTCCGAGCGGGTGCGGCGAGCTGCCACGCAAGACCGGAACCGCAGGCCCGGGTGGGCTATTCCCCGGCTCCGCGCCGCCCCGACGTGAGGGCTTGGCGTGTCCGGAGTGAATCCTGTGCCGTTCCGGGGCCGGAGTGGTCGCCAAGTGCGCGATGATCCTGAAGACTTCGAGGTTCGTCGAGAGGACAGCCGATGACAGCGCGCGACGAGGCGCGGCAGAATCCGCAGCAGGAGGAGTCCGCGCCGGGTGGCGGTATGGACCGGCGCCGGTTCCTCGGCTACGTCCTGGCCGCACCGACCCTCACCGTCGCCGCGCAGCTCGGCGAGGCGGTCCTGGCGCCCGCCCCGGCGGCAGCGGCGGCACCGGCCCTGGTGCCCTCGCTGCCCGGGCCGTCCGAGATCTACGACCTCAATGACATGCTCACGCACGCCGCCCTTCCCACCGCCGACCTGATCACCATCCGGATCGACCCGGACGGCACCGCCTCCTTCGCCCTGCCCAGGGCCGAGGTCGGCCAGGGCATCACCACCTCCAGTGCGATGCTGATCGCCGAGGAGCTGGACCTGCCGCTGGAGAAGGTACGCGTCACTCTCGCCGACGCCCGCCCGGAGCTGCTGTTCAACCAGCTCACCGGCGGCTCCAACACCACCATCTCCACCTTCACGCCCATCCGGGTCGCCGCGGCCGTCGCCCGGGGCCGGCTGCTGCGCGCCGCCGCCCTCGAACTCGGCGAGCTGGTGGGCTCGCTCACCGCCAAGGCCGGGGCGATCGTCTCCTCGGCGACGGGCCGGAGCCTCACCTACGGCCAGCTCGCCGTGAAGGCGGCCTCCGGCACCGACACCGCGGTGAGCGTCGCCCTCAAGAAGCCGTCCGAGTTCAAGGTCATCGGTACCGCGCAGCGGCGGATCGACGCCCTGGAGGCCGTGACGGGACGCAAGAAGTTCGCGATGGACGTCCAGGTGCCGGACGCGCTGCCGACCATGGTCTGCCGGCCGCCCACGATCAACGGCACCGTCCGCTCCGTCGACAACGCGGACCAGGTACGGGCCATGCCCGGCATCACCGACGTCGTACGGATCTCCACCGGCGTCGCCGTCCGTGGCCGTACCTTCGGCCAGTGCATCGACGCCGTCCGCGCCCTGAAGGTCACCTGGGGGCCCGGCACCGCCGACTCAGACTCCGACGCGACCGTCCTGCGGAAGCTGCGCGCCGCCGAACTCCCCCTCGTCGTACCGCCGTTGCCCCTCCTGACCAAGGCCGTCGACGCCCGCTTCACCTTCCACTTCGCCAGCAACAGCGCCCTGGAGACCAACTGCGCCATCGCCGACGTGCGCGCGGATTCGGCCGAGATCTGGGCGAGCCTGAAATCGCCCATCGTCGCCCAGGAGCAGATCGCCCTCCAGCTGGGTCTCCCGGTCACGGCAGTGAAGGTCCACGTCACCGAGGGCGGCGGATCGTTCGGCCGCAAGCTCTTCCACGACGCCGCCCGTGAGGCCGCCGAGAT
This sequence comes from Streptomyces sp. NPDC022552, assembly GCF_055561875.1. Classification (NCBI taxonomy): domain Bacteria; kingdom Bacillati; phylum Actinomycetota; class Actinomycetes; order Kitasatosporales; family Streptomycetaceae; genus Streptomyces; species Streptomyces sp. NPDC022552. The sequence continues at coordinate 180,996 of NZ_JBVHGJ010000010.1, read as the reverse complement.
CTCGCGCGCCATGGGCAAGCCCGTGAAGCTGATGTGGCACCGGACCGACGACTTCCGTCAGGGCCGTACGCATCCCATGTCGACGTCCCGGGTCAGGGCGACGTACACCCTCGGCGAGGTGCTCACGTACGAGCAGCGCCACACCTCCGTCGCCACCGACTTCGGCCACGGCCTCGGCGAGATCATCACCTCCGCCGCCGCCCAACTGCCCGTCGGTGACCTCACGTTCTCCCAGACGATCTTCCAGCTGACGCAGCAGAGCCCGTACCACTTCGGTGTCACCACCCAGCTGCTCAGCGAGACCGACAAGGGGTTCAACACCGGCTCCATGCGCAACATCTACTCGCCCAACGTCCGGTGCGCGCAGGAGCTGGTCGTGGACGAACTGGCCCGCCGGACGGGCAAGGACGCGTACGAGTTCCGCCGCCGGCACCTCAAGGACGAGCGCGCCCGGGCCGTCCTGGACAAGGTCGCGGAGGTGGGGGAGTGGGGACGGTCCCTGCCCGCCGGCATGGCGCAGGGCATCGCGCTCCACCCCGAGTACCACTCCTTCGTCGCCGTCCTCGCCGAGATCGACTGCCGGCCCGAGACCACCGGCCGGAAGATCCACGACGCGTACACCGGCCCCCGCGTGACCAAGGTCGTCTGCGCCGTCGACGTCGGCCTGGCGGTCAACCCGCGCGGCCTGGAGGCGCAGATGATGGGCGGGATCATCGACGGCATCGCCGTCACCCTCACTTCGGGCCTCCACCTCCGCGACGGGCACTTCGAGGAGGGGAGCTGGGACAACTACTTCTACACCCGGCAGTGGAACACCCCGCCCGAGCTGGAGATCGTCGTCATGCCCCCGACCTCGGACCGGCCGGGCGGCGCCGGGGAGCTGGCCGTCGCGGGCGCGATGGCCGCGGTCGCCTGCGCGTACGGCAGGGCCACCGGCACCATGCCGACGACCTTCCCCGTCAACCACGCCGAGCCGCTCGGCTTCGAGCCGCTGCCCACCACCCCGCCGATCCCCGCCTCGCCGGTCGACGGCCTCGACCGCGCCTTCTAGGACCAGGAGCCTCCGTGCCGCACCACACCTTCATCCTCAACGGCCGGGCCGTCACGGCCGAGGTCGAGGACGACGTCCGGCTGCTGTGGGTGCTCCGGGACGTCCTCGGCGTCACGGGACCCAAGTACGGCTGCGGGCTCGGCGTCTGCCAGGCGTGCACCAGCCACATCAACGGCAAGGCGTTCAACCCCTGCTCCGTCCCGGTCAAGGACATCGCCCCCACCGACGAGATCACCACCATCGAGGGCCTGCCCGCGACCGTCGGCGAGGAGCTCCACCCCATGCAGGAGGCCTGGCTGGATCTCGACGTGGCCCAGTGCGGCTACTGCCAGCCCGGCCAGATCATGACGGCCGTCGCCAAGGTCCGCGCCGCACGGGCGGCGGGGCGCGAGATCGACGAGGCCGACCTCGACGAGATCCGCAACATCTGCCGTTGCGGCACATATAACCGGATCCGTGAGGCGATCGTGGCGGGAGCCCGCCGTATGCCCTGACGAGGACAGCACCGGTTCGCCCAGTGCGAGGGAGACCACGGCATGACAAGGAAGATCGTCCTGATGATGTCGGTCTCCCGCGACGGACGCCTCGCGTGACAGCAGGCGCGTTCCGAGTCTTGTGGGTGGCGCGGCGACTCCTTACTGTCGGGTAAGTTGCCCTGCCGCACAGGGCAGTTGATGCCGCATACCCTCCTGGAAGGAACACCGATGTCTGCTGCCCGGACGCGAGGCGCGCGCCGCCTCCTGCTCGGCTCACTCGCCGCCGCCCTCGCGCTCACCGTCGTCGGCGGCGGCACCGTCGCCGCCGCCCCGCCCGCCGGGCCGGCCGCTCCCGAGGGTCTGCGCGAGGTCATGTTCGTGGGGAACAACTGGGACGGCACCGCCGACGTCATCGAGGCCACCGGCGACTTCGCGCGCATCGGCCGGATCAACGTCATACCGGACCGCGAGCGCCGCATGTGGGAGATCGGACTCAACCCGATCAAGCTCGCCTTCTTCCTGGGCATCCGGCAGGGGCCCGGCGAGGGGCACGACCAGTTCGTCGACGACATGTACGCCACGCCGGACGGCTCGGCGATGGTGGTCTCCAGGCCGAGCTTCGCCGACGTCGTCTCCATCGACCTCCGCACCGGCGCGCTCAACTGGCGCTTCCCCGTCTCCGGTTTCCGCTCCGACCACATGGCCGTCTCGCCCGACGGCACCCGCGTCGCCGTCTCGGCCTCCACCTCCAACACCGTGCACGTGCTCGACATCACCACGGGCAAGCAGGTCGGCTCCTTCGCAACCGGAGACAAGCCGCACGAGAACGTCTTCTCGGCCGACGGCCGTCACCTCTGGAACATGGCCATCGGCGAGGTCACCACCGCCCTCGACGACCCCTTCTGGGACTGGACCAAGGGCGATCGCCGCATCACCGTCGTCGACGCCCGCACCTTCGAGCAGGTCCGCGTCATCGACATGCGCGCCCGGCTCGACGCCTTCGGCCGCAAGGACCTCTCCGACGCGGTCCGGCCCGTCGCCTTCACCCCCGACGAGTCGAAGCTCTACTTCCAGGTCTCGTTCTTCAACGGCTTCCTCGAGTACGACATCGCCACCGACCGGATCACCCGGGTCAAGACGCTCCCCGAGAACCCGGCCACCGACCCGGACCGCACCACCTGGGTCAACGACTCGCGCCACCACGGCATGTCCATGAGTCCCGACGGGTCCAAGCTCTGTGTCGCCGCCACGATGGACGACTACGTCACCGTCGTGGACCGTCAGACCCTGAAGGAGGGGCCGCTGGTGGAGGCGTCCAAGCCCTACTGGGCAACGGTCAGCGGCGACGGCCGGTCCTGTGTCATCTCGGAGAGCGGTACGGACCGGGTGACGGCGATCGACTTCGCCACCGGCCGCAAGGTCGCCTCCGTCTCCGTCGGCGACCACCCCCAGCGCGTCCGCCTGGCCCGCGTTCCCGCCGACTGGAGCGGCCCGGCCGCGCGCTGACGGCCTCAGCCCGCCGCGACGGACCCGGTCGCCAACTTCTCGCGCACGGCGTCGAGATAGGCGGCGACCGCGTCCCGGTTACGGGTCAGGCAACGGATGCGGTCGGTCATCCGGTCGCGCTCGTTCTCCAGCGTGGCGAGCATCTCCGGTGTGGCGTCGGGGAAGTGGATGGCGCGGGGCTTGTCGAGACACGGCAGGATCTGCTTGATGATCCGCGTCGGCAGCCCCGCGTCCAGCAGACCACGGATCTGCAGGACGCGGTCCACGTTCGACTCGTCGTAGGAGCGATAGCCGTTCGGTGCGCGATCGGCGACGATGAGACCCTGCTCCTCGTAGTAGCGCAACAGTCTGCGCGGGGTTTCGGTGCGCTGCGACAGCTCTCCGATGCGCATGTGGTCCACCTCCCGGGATCGCGCTTGACCTTCACATCAATGTGAGGGTTTCAGCATACGGGGCATGAGCAACTCCACCGCCTCGAAGGCCGGTTCGCCGAACCGCGCCAGGAGCGACCAGCCCGCCCGCCCCCTGCCCCTTGCCGCCCTCCTCGCCCTGGCCACCGCCGTCTTCGTCACCAGCCTCACCGAGACCCTGCCCGCGGGCGTCCTGCCCGCGATGAGCGCCGACCTCGGCGTCGGCGAGGCGGCCATGGGCCAGTCGGTCACCGTCTACGCGATCGGGACGGCGCTCACCGCGATCCCGCTGACCGCGGCCACCGCCGGCTGGCGCCGCAAGCGCCTGCTGCTCACCGCGGTCGCGGGCTTCGCTCTCGCCAACACGGTGACCGCCCTCTCCACGCACTACGCCCTCACCATGGCCGCCCGGTTCCTCGCCGGTGTCGCCGCCGGTGTCGCCTGGGCCCTGCTCGCCGGATACGCCCGACGGATGGTGCCCGTCCACCTCCAGGGCAAGGCGATCGCCGTCGTCATGACGGGCATTCCGCTCGCGCTCTCCCTCGGCGTGCCCGCCGGCACGTTCGTCGGCGCCGTGGTCGGCTGGCGGGTCACCTTCCTGGTCATGACCGCCCTCGCCGCCGTCCTCCTCGCCTGGATCGTCCTGACCGTCCCCGACTTCCCGGGCCTGCCCAGGGGCGGCCGGGCGCCCGTCCGGCGGACCCTCGCCGTCCCCGGGGTGGCCCCCGTCCTCTTTGTCACGCTCGTGCTCGTCCTCGCCCACACGCTCCTCTACACGTACGTCGCCGCCTTCCTCGACCACCTCGGCATGGGCGGCTCCACCGGACTCGTCCTCCTGGCCTTCGGCGGGGCGTCGCTGCTGAGCCTCTGGTTCACCGGCCTGCACATCGACCGCCGGCTGCGGGCCCTGACCCTGGGCGGGACCGTGCTGTTCGCCGTCGCCTCCGGCATCCTCGCCGCGGCCACCGACAGCACCGCCCTCGTCTACGCCGCCGCCACGCTGTGGGGCCTCGGCTGGGGCGGCGCGCCTACCCTGCTGCAGACCGCCGCGGGCGACGCCGGGGGCGAGGCGGCGGACACCGCCCAGACCATGCTCGTCAGCGTCTGGAACGCGGCCATGGCTGGAGGGGGCGTCGTCGGCGGCCTCCTCCTCGACCTGCTCGGTGCCGCCGCCCTGCCCTGGAGCGTCCTGCTGCTGCTCGTCCCCGTCCTGACCGTCGCGGCGACCGCCCGCACCCACGGATTCCCGGCCCGCCGAGGCCGCGGGTGAGACCCCGCCTCTCCCGGCGCCTCGGAGCCCGCCCGGCCGGCCACCTGGCCGTCAGTCCGTGTCGGTGGCCGCGACCACCGCGACCCGGGTGCGCGTCGGGTCGAGGACGGCGAAGGCGGTGTCCGAGAGATCGCCGAAGAAGAAGTCCCCGGTCCGGCGCGCCGGCGCCAGACGCAGCCAGCGGTGGTCGGCGGCGGCGCGCACGGCGTGACCGTGCGGGACGGACAGGTCCAGGTCCATCAGGGCGTACAGCGCACGCCAGGTGGACAACCTGCAGTACGCGCCCGGCCGTCCGTCGCCCCACATTCCGCCCGAGGCCGCCGCCACGAACAGATCGCCCATGACGTCGTCCGCCGTGGTGTGGGCCGCCGCCAACGTCTCCACGGTGAGCCCGGCCAGACTCGCCGCGCCGAGCGCCGTCAGCAGCGCCGCGTTGAAGTCGGCGGGAGCGAGCGGCTCCGGCAGCGTGAAGAACTCGGCGGCGGACCGGCCGAGTTCGGCGAACGGGTCGACGGCGACCTCGGTGCGGCGGCCGTCCGGCGCGGGCAGGGCGGCCCGGCCCGCCCCGGCTCCGGCCGCTGTCGGTGCTGTCTCGGGGTAGCGGGCGTAGAGCTCCTCGGGAGTCATGGAGCCGAGCATGTCCCCGGGGCGCCAGGCGCGCTCCCGTACGGTGTGCTCGAAGTGGAACGAGGTGAGCGGCAGCCACGAGAGCGGGTGGCCGAGCTCCCGCAGACCCTCCTGGTAGGTCGTGTACGGCTCGTCGCGCAGGCCCCGGCCCAGGGCCAGCTCATGGAGGAGGCGGGCACGGAACTCCGTGACGGGATCGCCGGACGTCGGTGCCTGCTCGAAGTACGGCCGGAGCTGGACCGGGCTCGACCGCCGCCCCAACTCCCGTACCACATGGTCCATGAGCCGTGCGGCTCCCGGAGCCGTGCCGAGCCGGGCCGCGTGCTCGCCGAGCCGGACCGCGCGGTCCGTGGCGGCCTGTGAGCGCTGCCCGGTCAGGAGCTCGACGAGCTTCAGGACCTCCGGCACGTACAACGAGCCCGCGGTGCGGGCCGGTTCGGTGGCCAGGACGTACAGCCGCTCGGGGTCGGTGGCGGCGTAGACCTTCAGCGAGGCGTCGTTGGGCAGAGCGGTCGGTTCCGGCATGCCGCCCAGGCTACGGGCCCGGTCGACGCACACGGCCCCGGGACCTGGTGGGGTCCCGGGGCCGTACGCGTCGCGTCCGCGTCAGACGGCGGGCGGCACCCGCGAGGGGCGTCCGGTTCCCCTGGTCAGGGAGTACCCGCCGATGCCGGCCAGCGCGGCGAGCACACCGCCGACCGCCGTCCAGATCCAGCGGTCGGACCACCAGCCCGACGACCAGCCGTCCTCGGGCGCGCGCGCCTCCACCGCGGAGGGCGTGCCGGCCGAGGCCGCGTCCTCCGTCGTGGCACCGGGCACCAGCGGGGCCGCGAGCGAGCCGCCGCCCGCGTACGCGCCGCCCTGCTCGGCCGAGACCGCGCCGATCCGGGCCGTGAACGACTGCCCGAGGTCCTCCTCGGGCAGACCCGTGACGGTCAGCCGCACGTAGTAACTGCCGGGCAGCGGATCGTCGTCCCAGGTGTCGGCCCAGGGCCGGACCGGGCGCAGGGTGCAGGCCAGCTCCACGGTCGCGGCCTCCTTCGCCGCGGCCCGGGACTGCATTCCGTACATGCACGGCTGACGGCGGCGCAGCCCGTCGTAGACGTCGATCCGCCAGGTGGAGGCGCCGTGCCGGGCGGTGGACTCGGGCAGGGTGACCGAGGCCGTCACGGTGGGCCGCTGCCCGGTGTCCGCGGGGAACACCCAGTACAGGTAGTCACCCGTGGAGGCCTCGGCGGTGGCCTGCTGGCCCTGCCGGAAGAAGGCGGCGGTACGGAACGTGGTGCCGGCCTCGGTCGGTCCGGCCGTCGCCTCGGCGCTCGCGCTGCCGCTCGGGGTCGGTGTGTCGGCCAGGACCGGCACGGCGGCCGGTCCGAACAGGGCGGCGCCCGCGAGGACGACGGCGCTCAGCGCGCGTACGGTACGCATCAGTTGGTCCTCCAGACGGCGACGCGCCAGCGGGACAGGAAGCCCCAGAGCAGACCGCCCACGAAACCGGCAAGGACGAGCGCGCCGAGCAGCCACCAGCCCCGGCCGAGGCCGAAGGCGGCCACGTCCGAGGCCTCGTCGGGCGCGTCGACCAGGTCGACGGCCAGCTCGATCGGCATACCGGGCGTGGTCTTCACCGACGGAGGCGCGGAGAAGGAGTTGCTGACCTGGAGGCAGACGGTCTCCGCCGCGGGCTTCGCGTCCGCGTCGATGCCGTCCATGGGCTGCTTGGGATAGCGCAGTCCGGTCGAGATGACGTCCGTGCGTCCGTCACCCGCCTCGGAGCCGCGCACGATCTCACGACCGCGCAGGGTCACCGCGCGCAGCAGGACCCCGTAGTCGTCGTTGACGGCGCGGTCGGCGGAGACGCTCACCGAGGCGCGGAGCTCCTGGCCGGGCAGGACGTCGACCCGGTACCAGCGGTGCTGCCCGAAGGTCTCGCGGTCGGTGTAGAGCCCCGGCTTCAGGGTCGGGGCGTCGGCGCAGCGCTCGGCGCCGTCGGTGGCCACAGGGGTGACGACCGGGTCGGCCGCGCGGTCCACCAACTGCCGGACACGCTTGGAGAGTTCCTCGGTGTGCCGGACCGAGGTGTACGTGCCGCCGGTCGCCTCCGCGATACAGGTGAGCTGCTGGCGGATCTTGGCGTTCGGCACCAGGCCGAGCGTGTCGATGGTGAGGTGGATGCCTCGGGCGGCGATGTCGCGAGCCACCTCGCAGGGGTCGAGCGGGGCGCAGGTGTCCTCCCCGTCCGTGATGAGCACGATGCGGCGGGTGGCGTTGTCGTCGCCCTTGAGGTCCTCCGCCGCACCGAGCAGGGCGGGCCCGATGGGGGTCCAGCCGGTGGGGGCGAGGGTGGCGACGGCGGTCTTGGCCTCGGTGCGGTCGAGCGGACCGACCGGGTAGAGCTGCCGGGTGTCCTTGCAGCCCTTCTTGCGGTCCTGCCCGGGGTAGTCGGCGCCGAGGGTGCGTATGCCGAGCTCCACCTCCTCGGGCACCGCGTCGAGCACCTCGTTGAAGGCCTGCTTGGCGGCGGACATCCGGGACTGGCCGTCGATGTCGCGGGCGCGCATCGAGCCGCTGACGTCGAGCACCAGCTCGACCTTGGGGGATTCCTTCGCCACCGGTTCGTCGGCGGCGGCGCCGGTCGGGAACAGCCCGACGGCCAGGACGGCGAGCAGTGCGCAGGCCCCGGTCGACAGCCGTTTTCTCGTGATCATGGGCGGATCGTAGGGATGATCGTCCGACAATCCAAAACGGCCCCGTGCGCGGCCGTCCGAGGGGGCGTCCGCGCGTCCGATACGTCCCTAGCGGTGCTCAGGGTTCGGGAAGTCGGCGTGGCAGCCGGCGTCCCAGGCGGAACGCTGGTTGCCGTACGCCGGGATCCCGCCGGCCCGCTTGAGCATCGCCGCCAGGTGCATCAGGTTCCAGGCCATGAACGAGGTGTTGCGGTTGGTGAAGTCGTTCTCCGGCCCGCCCGACCCCGGGTCCAGGTACGACGGGCCGGGTCCGGCCTCGCCGATCCAGCCCGCGTCCGCCTGCGGCGGGATCACATAGCCCAGATGCTGCAGGCTGTAGAGGACGTTCATCGCGCAGTGCTTGACGCCGTCCTCGTTCCCGGTGATCAGACAGCCGCCCACCCGGCCGTAATAGGCGTACTGGCCCTCGTTGTTGAGCAGGCTGGAGCAGGCGTACAACCGCTCGATCACCCGCTTCATCACCGAGCTGTTGTCACCGAGCCAGATCGGACCGCAGAGCACGAGGATGTCGGCCGCCATGACCTGCTCGTACAGCTCGGGCCAGGCGTCCGACTCCCAGCCGTGCTCCCTCATGTCCGGCCACACCCCGGTCGCGATGTCGTGGTCGACCGCCCGCAGGAGCGAGGTCGCCACGCCCTGCCGTTCCATCACGGCCCTGCTGCGGTCGATCAGCCCCTCGGTGTTGCTGACCTCGGGGGAGCGCTTGAGCGTGCAGTTGACGAACAGGGCCCGCAGATCGTCGTAGCGGTACGTCGTCTCGGGCATCGGCCGTCTCCTCGCGGGTGGGGTCACCGGAGTGCCGCGGTCCGGAGCCCACGCCACCCCACCAGACTCGGCGGCGGCGCGCGGCCGGGCCAACGCTGGGCGACCGACCGGATGACGCGGGCCCGGGCGCCGCACTCACAGCCGTACGCGCGCCGCCACGGGCAGATGGTCGCTGCCGGTCTCGGGCAGCGTCCAGGTCGTGCCGACCTCCGCGCCGCCGCGCGCCAGGACGTGGTCGATGCGGGCGAGGGGCAGGCTCGCGGGCCAGCTGAAGGCGAAGGCGTCCCGGTTGCCGCGCACCTGGGACAGGACGGGGGCCAGACCGCGGTCGTCGACGGTGCCGTTGAGATCGCCGACGACGAGCACCGCCGAGGACCGGTCGGCCGTCAGCGCGTTGCCGAGCCGTTCGGCGCTCTCGTCGCGCCACGCGGTCGCGTAGCCCTGCGTGGCCCGCACCCGGACCGACGGCAGATGCGCCACATACGTCGTCACCGGCCCGTGCGGGCCGCGGACGACGGCCCGCAGCCCCCGCTCCCAGCCGGGGGCCACCTCCGCCGGCTTCAGGTCGACGCGCGCGATGTCCGTCAGCGGGAACTTCGACCAGAGCCCGACCGTCCCCACGGTCGCGTGATGCGGATGGGTGGGCGCGAGAACGACCTGGAAGGCGGGCAGGCTCGCCGGAGTCAGCTCCTGGAGGGCGACGAGATCGGGGTCGGGACCGAGAAGGATCCGCGCGACGCGCGACGGGCTGGTGTTCTCGTCGCTCACGTTGTGCTGGACGACCGTCAGGTCGTACGCCCGGGAGACGCCGGGCGACGGCGACGCCAGCGTCTCCCGGAACACCCCCAGCCAGACGGCGGCCACGACCACGCACACGACGGCCGCGAGCGCCGAGCGGCGCAGGGCGGCGACGATCAGCCCGAGGGGCACGGCGAGACCGAGCCAGGGCAGAAAGGTCTCCGCCAGACTCACCGGGTTCCCCGGCAGCCCCGGGAGCCAGGGGTGAACCAGCAGCAGCACGCCGACCACGGCGACGACGACGGCCGTGAGCAGCCCGCGCCTCCTTCGTGTCCCCTCCACATGACCCCCTTCGGGGGAGGGGACGCCGTCAGGAATGATCCAGTTCCCGGCCGCAGCGGGGCGGGGCGTGCCGCCTCACACCAGGCGTCCGTCCCTCGCGACCACGCGGCCCGCGCGCACCACCACGTCACGGCGCGGCTGGTCGACCACGACCTGGGGTACGCACTCGCCCTCCACCAGCATGAAGTCGGCCGGAGAGCCGGTACGCAGATCGGCGCGCGGAAGGCCCAGCAGCTCCGCGCCGCCGTCCGACGCCACCCGGAAGCAGGCCTCCAGCTCCTCGTCGAGCCGGACGTCCAGGGCCCAGCCCGCCAGCCAGGCGCGGTGCAGCATGTCCGCGTTGCCGAACGGGCTCCAGCTGTCCCGTACGCCGTCCGAGCCGAGGCCGACGCGGACCCCGCGCTCGGCCAGGCGGCGGAAGGGCAGCACGGTGTTCACCGACAGCGCGACCGTCGTCAGGGAGACCCCGGCGTCGGCGAGGACGTCCGCGATCTCGTCCAGGTCACCGCCGGACAGCTCGGCCACCGCGAACGCGTGTCCCACGTTGACCTTGCCCCCCAGGCCAAGTGCCTTGGTGCGGGCGGCGATGTCACGCAGCGGCGCGAGACCCCGCTCGCCCGTGTCGTGCAGGTGGATGCCGAGGCCCAGGCCGTGGCGCTCCGCGATACCGAAGACCGTGTCGAGCTGCCCGCCGTCACGCCCCGCGCCGTCGGGCCCCGCGCCGTCGAGGTCGAAGCCCGCCGGGTCGATGCCGCCGATGTGCGAGACGAGTCCGGCGGCCGCCGCCTCCTCCAGGAGCTCGGCCACACCCGGCGTGCGCCCCACACCGTGCTGGGGGAAGGCGACCGCTTCGATGTCCAGGACCCCGCGCAGCTTCTCCCGCGCCGCGGCGAGGGCCTCGACGCCTTCGAGGCCGTACGCGGGGGCGACGTCGACATGGGCCCGTGTGGCCCGGGTGCCCTGGGCCGCCGCGTGCGAGAGCAGTCGCAGCGCCCGCTCGGCCACGGACGTGCGCTGCGCGCGGTACAGCTCCACGTCGCCCTCTACGTACGCCGCGATGCCGCGCGCCGGCCGCCGGCTGTGCCAGGGCTCGCCCCACGTCGTCTTGTCGGGGTGGAGGTGCGCGTCGACGAGGGTCGGCAGGGCGAGCCGGCCGCCCCCGTCGACGTGCTCCACGGCGGCGCCCTCCGGGACCGCGTCCGCCTCCACCAGCACGCCGTCCACCGCGGTCAGGTCGGTCGGCGGGCCGCCCCAGGGGCGTACGTCGCGGAAGACGGTGATGACGGGCGAAGCGTTCGGGGCCACGGTGAGAACTCCTCGACGAGCGGGCGGGGTCGTCTTCGGGTGGTGGATCGGATGGTGGTGTACCACGGGCGGTCCGCCTCGGGACCGCTAGAGGACGGCGACGCCGAGCGGACGTCCACCCGCGGCGAGCCGCTGGGTCTCGCCGCTCCTGACGTCGACGACGGTGATGCCGTCCCACCAGCCGTCGCGGGTGAAGCCGCCCGTGACGTACGCGGTGCGACCGTCCTTGGACACGGCGACGTCCTCGTGCGGACCCTCCAGCGGGTACACCCGCTCGGTGCCGTCGGGCGCCCGGACCGTGAGCGAGGGAGCCTCGTCCTCCGACGGGTCGATCGGCCCCGTCCCGACGACGAAGAGCGTGCCGTCGGGGGTGATGGTGGCGCCGTGCTGGTGCGTGTTCGCCGTCATCGGCGCGATCTCCGTGCGCCCGGTCCTCGGGTCGACCACCGCGAGTCGCTCCCCCTCGAAGGGGAGCAGCAGCCGGCCGTCCGAGGGCCGCACGACCGTGTAGTGAGGCTTGAGCCACGAGCCGAGACCGCCCTCCGTGCCGTACGGGGCGACCTCGATACGGTGCGGGTCGAGCGTGTCCGCCCGGACGACCGTCACATCGAACGAGTCGTGGTTCGTCGCGTACACCTCGGAGCCGTCCCGCGCCACGTCGACGTCGAAGGGCCGCCGGCCGACGGGGACCGTGCCGGTCACCTCGCGGCTCGCGGTGTCGATGACCTCCAGGGTGCCGTTCCCGCCGGGGACGTTGACCCCGACGTAGGCCCGCCCGCCGTCGGGGGAGAGCGCGATGCCCATGCCGCCGCCCCGGTACTCGCCCGTGGTGACGGGGCCGGTGTCGGTCTCGTACGGGACGAGGGCGAGCCGCTCGCGGGTGCGGGTGTCCACGACGGCGACGCCCTCGGCGGTGGCCACCCAGGCGCGCCCGTCGGCGCCGACAACCAGGCCGTACGGCGCGGTCCCCACCTCGACCGAGCCGAGCGGGCCGCGCTCCGGATCGACGAAGGTGACGGTGTCGGAGCCGAAGTCGGCGACGAGGAGAGTCCCGTCGGGCGTCGGCGTGGGAGCCGTCCCGGGGGACGTTCCGGCGGGCGACGCGGGCGCGGGGGCGGAGGCGCCTCCGGTCCTGGCGTCGGCGCCCTGGCCCGGTGCGCACCCGACGAGGACCGCCGCGACCGCGGCGGCCCCCGCGATGACGCGCGCGCGTGCCCTCGTCCTGCTCGCGTGCGTCATCGGGCCGCCCTCCGTCCGGCGCGCGCCGACGCGGCCGCGAGGAGGCCGGCGATGCCGTCGAATCCGCGCCGCCGCGCGTGTTCGAGCGGCGTCGTCCCGTCGTGGTCCGCGAGCAGGGGATCCGCTCCGGCGGTGATGAGCAGCTCGACGATCTCCTCGTGCGCGCGCCCGCCGTCGCCGAGGATGACCGCCTCCAGCAGGGCGGTCCAGCCGAGCCGGTTGACGTGGTCGACGTCCACGTCCGTCTCGCGCAGGACGGCCCGTACGTACGCGACATGGCCGCACTCCGCCGCGGGGATGAGCGAGGTCCCGCCGAAGCGGTTGGTGAGCGTCAGGTCCGGGTTCGCGCGGAGCAGCACGCGCATCATCCGCACACTGCCCGTCACCCCGGTGACCAGCCACGGCGTGTCCGCCCGGCTGTCCCGCGCGTCAGGATCGGCGCCCGCCTCGACCAACAGGGCGGCGACGTCCACCTGGTCCGCCCGCGCGGCCAGCAGCAAGGGGGTGCGGCGCTCCTCGTCACGGCACTCGACGTGCGCTCCGGCACCGAGCGCGCCGGCGACCCCTTCGGTGTCCCCCCGCCGGGCGGCCGCGAGCAGCAGCCGGTCGTTAGGGTCCATGGAGGTTCTCCTTCTCACGGCTGTCGGCAGCACGGTCGTCGTCCCTTCCCGTCGGACGGCGGAGGCGGGCGGTCCGCTCTCCTCACCATCGTGCGGTCGCCGCCGCGCGCCGCCGGTCGGACCAGTGGATGTCCCCGGGGTGCCGACCGGTGGACAGGAGGGTCGACCGATCGGATGACCGCGCTGGAGCGGCGCTCTGCCCGGGCGCCGTGAAAAGCATTGTCCGGACGGGTTCTCCGCAGGTCAGAATGGGCCCTCACCGACCAGGAGGAACCCATGAGCCAGGCGTACCTGACTCTCCAGGAGCTGCTGCCCCCGCAGGCGTTGGCCGAGGCCATCGACGCCGGGCACGTCACCCGCAAGGCACACCCCGAACTGCCGCTGTCCATCTACACGTACACGCGGGCGTGTCAGTACGAGCGGATCTGGAACCAGGTGACGACGCGCTGCCGTGGGCTCGTCGCCGACGACGCGACCGGGGCGATCGTCGCGCTGCCGCTTCCCAAGTTCTTCAACGTCGGTGAGCACGAGGCCGGTCAGCCCTACGCGCCCACGCTGCCCGACGAGCCCTTCGAGGTCTACGACAAGGTCGACGGCAGCCTCGCGGTGATCTTCCACTACGCGGGCCGTTGGCAGGTCGCGTCCAAGGGCTCCTTCATCAGCGCCCAGGCGACCTGGGCGCAGCGCCGGCTCGACGGCCGGGACACCGCGGCCCTGACCCCCGGTGTCACCTACCTCGCCGAGATCCTCTACCCGCAGAACCGTATCGTCGTCGACTACGGCGACCGGCGTGACCTGGTGCTGCTCGCCGCCTTCGGCCCCGACGGCACCGAGATCCCGCTCGCCGAGGCGGCCGCAGACTGGACGGAGATCGGCTCCGTCGTACGGACCTGGCCCGCCATGCCGCTCGACGAACTGCTGGCCCTGACCGAGTCGAACACCCTGCCCGGCGGATCCGCCGCCACCGGCATGGACGCCGAGGGCTTCGTGCTCCGCTACGCCTCCGGTGTGCGGGCCAAGGCCAAGCTGAGCGAGTACGTACGCCTCCACAAGGTGCTCACCGGCGTCACCGAGCGGGACATCTGGCGCAGCCATGGCATCCAGCGGTTCGCGGGGACGTCCGTCAAGCGCCTCGCCCAGGGCCTGGGTTGCTCGGTCGCCGAGCTCGGCGGCGTGAAGTCGGCGGGCGGCCGCCCGCTGGACGCACTCCTGGAGCAGGTGCCGGACGAGTTCGACGCCTGGGTGCGCGGGGTCATCGCGCGCCTGGAGGACGAGGCCGCGGCCCGTGAGCGCGCCATCGACGAGGCGTTCACGCGCGTCGCCCACCTGGCGGCGGACCGGGGCGCCTTCGCCCGGGCCGTGAAGTCGCTGCCGGTCGACGCCGACCTGCGGTCGGCGATGTTCCTGCGCCTGGACGGGCGTCCGACCGACCTCTTCGTCTGGCGCGCCATCAGGCCCGAGGCGTCCGACCCGTTCACGAACGATGTGGAGAACTGACCCGTGCCCGAAGTACATGTCATGACCGGGCTCCCCGCCTCGGGGAAGACGACGGCCGCCCGACGGCTCCAGGCCGAGGCCGAGGGCCGGATGCGCCGCGTCAACCTCGACGACCTGCGCACCATGCTGGACGTCCCGGCCCCCGAGCGCGGCCGCTCCCACGCGCACGAGCGGACCGTCCTCGACATCCAGGACGCGGCGGTCCGCTCGGCCGTCGAGGGCGGTTTCGACGTCGTCGTCGACAACACGCACCTGACCCCGCACATCCCCAAGCGGCTGAAGGCGGCCGTCATCGGCCTCGACGCCCGGTTCGTGGTGCACGACTTCACCGGCGTACCGGTCGAGGAGTGCGTACGGCGCGACGCCGCGCGCGAGCGGTCCGTCGGCGAGGAGATCATCCGGATCCTCGCCGACAAGCACGCCAAGGCCACCCGCGGCGGCTGGCGCCTGACCGCGGAGTGGCTGGGTGAAAGTCCCGCCGCCACGCCGTACGTCCCCGACCCGGCGCTCCCCTCGGCGGTGCTGTGCGACATCGACGGCACGCTCGCGCTGCGCGGCGACCGCGGTCCTTACGACTTCACCCGCTGCGACCTCGATCTGCTCAACGTCTCCGTGGCCCGCGCGCTGCGCGCGTTCCGCAGCGCAGAGAACGACACGATCGTGCTGCTGTCAGGGCGCAGCGAGGATCACCGCGCCCTGACCGAGGCATGGCTCGCGCGCCATGAGGTGCCGTACGACGAACTGTGGATGCGGGCCTCGGACGACGGGCGCGGTGACGACATCGTCAAGGCCGAGCTCTTCGACGCGCACATCCGGCACCGGTACGCGGTACGGGTCTCGCTCGACGACCGCGACCGTGTCGTCGCCCTCTGGCGCCGTATGGGCCTGCCGACCTGGCAGGTCAACTACGGCAACTTCTAGACCGCGTCACACCGCCGGCCCGGATCCTCCCCGTCGAGGAGGATCCGGGCCAGCTCGCGCGGCTGGGAGAACATGGGCCAGTGGCCGGTGTCCATCCGCACGAGATGCCACCGCTCGCTCTTCAGCAGCGTCGCCACGTCGGCGTTCGGCTCCTCGCCGTCCAGCAGGCACTTGATGTACGTCGCCGGCAGCTCGCCGAGCGGGCGGGCCAGTTCGGCCGGTTCGGTGAGCGTGGCGCCCGGGTGGGGCGTCGAGTCGGCGAGTATCCGCGCGATCTGCTCCGCGTCGAGGCCCTGGCCTTCGAAGTCCGCTGCTCCCGGCGGCGCCCAGAAGCCGCCGTTCCCGGCGATCGACCCCTCCACCATCGCCCGGCCGTCCGGCCACGCCGACACGAACGACTCACCGTCCGCGGGCACGTTGGAGTCCACGAAGACCACCCGGGCGAGCCGGTCGCCGATCCGTCCGGCGGCCTGACCGACCGGGATGCCCGCGTAGCTGTGCCCCACCAGAACGACGTCCCGCAGATCGAGCCCCTCGACCACCTCGACGACGTCCGCCACATGCGTCCGCTGCCCCGCCGCCACGCCCTGTCTCTCGGCGAGACCGGACAAGGTCACCGCATGAGCACCATGACCGGCCGCCCGCAACTCGGACGCCACCTCGTCCCACGCCCACGATCCGAGCCACGTGCCTGCCACCAGTACGAATTCCGTCATGCTGCCAACGTAGGTCGGGGGTCTGACAATCCGGCTCGTGGGACTCGCCGTACGGGGCCCGCCCGTCCGGCACCGCCTGGGGACGAGGGGGCGCCCTCGTCCCCAGGCCGTGAGCCCGGGGCGGGGCACGTGGACGACCCGTGTGACCCCGCCCCCGAAGACGTGAGTCGCACCGGCCCGTGGGCCGCCCCGCGTCTACCCTGGCTGTATGGGCGGTGACCTGGTCGGACTGTTCCTCTGCGGCGACGTGATGCTCGGCCGCGGGGTGGACCAGGTCCTTCCGCACCCCGGCGACCCGGCCCTGCGCGAGCGGTACGTGCATGATGCACGGTCCTATGTGGCGCTCGCCGAGGCGGTCAACGGTCCCATCCCGCACCGGGTGGACTTCACCTACCCCTGGGGCGCCGCGCTCGACGTCCTGGACGCCGCCGCTCCCGACGTCCGTGTCACGAATCTGGAGACGGCCGTCACCACGAGCGACGAGTTCGTCCCCGGCAAGGCGGTCCACTACCGCATGCACCCGGACAACCTGCCGAGCCTGACCGCCGCCCGCCCGGACGTCTGCGTCCTGGCCAACAACCACGTCCTGGACCACGGCCACCGAGGGCTGGCGGACACCCTCGACGCCCTGGCCAAACACGGCGTGCCCACGGTGGGCGCCGGCGAGGACGCCGAGGAGGCGGCACGGCCCGTGGTCGTCCCCCTGCCCGGCGGCGGACGGTTCGTCGCGTACGCCCTGGGCATGGCGTCCAGCGGCATTCCGCGCGACTGGGCCGCCACCGCAGGGCGCGGCGGCGTCCACTTCGCCTCGGGACCCACCCACACCGCCGCCACGCGCCTCCTCACCCGGATCCGGGACACCAGGCGCCCCGGCGACATCGTCATGGTCTCGATCCACTGGGGACCGAACTGGGGGTACGCGCTCGCCCGTGGCGACGTCGACTACGCGCACGCGCTGATCGACGCCGGCGCGGACGTGGTGCACGGCCACTCCTCGCACCACCCCCGCCCCCTGGAGGTCCACCGGGGCAAGCTGGTCCTCCACGGCTGCGGCGACCTGATCAACGACTACGAGGGCATCACGGGCTACGAGCAGTACCGCGACGACCTGCGTCTGCTGTACCTCGTCTCGCTGAGGCCCGAAGACGGCCGACTCCAGGAGGTACGCATGATTCCCCTGCGGGCCCGGCGCCTGCGGCTGGAGCACGCCCCCCGCCGTGACGCGCGCTGGCTCCATGACGTCCTGGGCCGGAAGAGCCGGCCCTACGGCGCGCGGGTCGACCTCGACGAGGACGGAACCCTCGTCGCCCGCCCCGCCTGACGGGCGGCGGCCGCACCCGCCCGCGCACACGCTCCGGACCAGGGAGACGAGCGGGACATGTACTTCACCGATCGCACGGACGCAGGACGGCAACTCGCCGCACGCCTGGAGCACCTCAAGGGCCATGACGTCGTGGTCCTGGGGCTTCCCCGCGGCGGGGTGCCGGTCGCCGAACAGGTCGCGGACGCACTCGGAGCGCCCCTGGACGTCTGTCTCGTACGCAAGCTGGGGGTGCCTTTCCAGCCGGAGCTGGCCATGGGCGCCATCGGCGAGGGCGGCGTCCGGGTCCTGAACGACCATGTCCTGGCCGACACCCGGGTCTCCGGCGGTGACCTGGCCGCCGTCGAGGCCCGCGAGCGCACCGTGCTCGGGCAGCGGGCCCGGCGCTACCGGGGAGACCGCCCACCGGCCCGGCTCGACGGCCGGACGGCCGTGGTCGTCGACGACGGACTGGCGACGGGAGCCACGGCGGTCGCCGCCTGCCGGGTCGTCCGTGCCCAGGGGGCCGCGCGGATCGTCCTCGCGGTGCCGGTCGCGCCGAGCGACTGGCCGGAGCGGATCGGCAGGGAGGCGGACGAGACCATCAGCGTCCACGAACCGGCGGTCTTCTACGCGATCGGCCAGTTCTACGAGGACTTCTCGCAGACACCGGACGAGGAGGTCGTCGCCTGTCTGGAGCGCCACCACGCCGGGCGCGGCACGGACGACCAGGACCCGGAGGTGCGCATCCCGGCGGGGGAGGCGCGGGTCGCGGGCCATCTGGTGGTGCCCGACGGCGCCGCGGGGATCGTGCTGTTCGCCCACGGCAGCGGCAGCAGCCGGCACAGCCCCCGTAACCGGGCCGTCGCGGAGAGCCTGAACCGCGCCGGCCTCGGAACGCTCCTGTTCGACCTGCTCACCGAGGAGGAGGCCGACGACCGGGACAACGTGTTCGACACGGAGCTGCTGGCCGGCCGGCTGGCCAGGGCCACGCACTGGCTGGCGGGCCGGCCGGGCCTCGACGGGCTGCGGATCGGCTACTTCGGCGCCAGCACGGGCGCCGCGGCCGCCCTCTGGGCCGCCGCCGACCCGCTGTCCGACGTGTCCGCCGTCGTCTCGCGCGGCGGCCGCCCGGACCTCGCGGGGGCGCGCCTCGCGCAGGTGCGCGCCCCGACGCTGCTGATCGTGGGGGGTCGCGATCCGCTCGTACGGGAGCTGAACGAGGCGGCGCAGGCGCGGCTCACCTGCGAGAACCGGCTCGTCGTCGTCGACGGTGCCGGGCACCTCTTCGAGGAGCCGGGCACGCTGGAAGAGGTCGGCGAACTCGCCGCGGGCTGGTTCGCCGACCACTTCCGGAGCGCTCGTGGCTGAGCGCCCGTCACCGGAGCGACTGTCAGTACGGTCCGTTGACGTTGTCGATGGAGCCGTAGCGGTCCGCGGCGTAGTTGCAGGCCGCGGTGATGTTGGCGACCGGGTCGAAGAGGTCCATGGACGTACCGGGCACGTGGTAGGCCAGGAAGGTCGGTTCGATCACCTGCAGGAGGCCCTTGGACGGGGTGCCCTTGACGGCGTTGGAGTCCCAGAGGTTGATCGCCTGCGGGTTGCCCGAGGACTCGCGCATGATGTTGCGGTGGATGCCCTCGTACGAACCGGGGATGCCGTACTTCTGCAGGACGTCGAGGGACTCGCGGATCCAGCCGTCCAGGTCGTTGGTGTAGCTCTTGGCGGCGGCAGGAGCGGCCTTGGCCGGGGCGGCGGCGGGGGCCTTCGCCGGGGCGGCCTTGGCGGGGGTCTTGGTCGCGGCGGCGCCGGGAGCGGCGCTCCGCTGCTGCGAGCGGTCCGCGCGGTCCGTGCTCGTCGTACGGGCCGAGGACTTCTGCTTCTCGGCGGCCGCGGGCTTCCCGGTCAGCGAGAGTTCCAGACCCGGGTGAATAAGTGACGGATTGTCACCGACGGCCTTGCGATTCGCCTGGTACAGGGCCTTCCAGCCGCCTCGCACGCCCTGTTCGTGTGCGATCACGGAAAGGGAGTCACCGCCGACGACGGTATAGATCTTGGGGGCGGAATTCCCTGCGGCGGGAACCGATTCCGCGATCTTCGCCGGGCTGGTGAAGGCGGTCTTCTGGACGGGCGCGACGGTGTGCGCCGCGTTCGGCGCCGCGTGCGCGCCGGCCGTCGCGACGAGGGGGAGGGCCAGCGCGGCTCCACCCGTACTCGCGAGGGCGATACCGCGGCTGAGGGGACGTCGCTTGGGGCGCCGGTGCTTACCGTGAGCGGGCATGAAGGATTCCTCTCCGGCGCCTGCGGGGTGAGCTGTCGGGTTCGGGCTGGAGCTGCCCGGCCGCACGCGTGCGGCTTCACCCCAAGCCGCTCCGGAAATCCGGGCCGGCGAAAAAACTGGGTCCCCCGCTCCTGCCGACGGGTGAATGGTTGGTCTTTTCGGACGGTGGCAGGATTCGGCGATCCGTCCGGGTCGAGGTGACCGTAGGCGAGAAATGTCGGACGGAACAAGGCTGGGCATGGATGCGAAATGAACAGGAAATTCAGAAATGAGTTCCCCGCAGCCGCGGCAGCACCGAACTTCCTTGGGGCGCAAGGGGAAGGGGTCCGTCCGGAAGGGTTGCGTCCCGATCGCGTGATTCCTGTCACCCCGGTAGTCAAAACGGTCATACCGGTAAATTCAGCTGAGTAGAGAAAAGGGGCACAAGGGCATGAAAATGCCCTTGTGCCCCTTTTGGTGGGAAGTAGTGGGGTACGTCAGCCTGTGGTGCTCGGGGCGCCGGTCTCGATGTGACCGGTGTAACGGCGCGACCAGGTGCCGTCGATGTCGGCCGTGATCGTGAAGTCGTACCAGCCGTCGCTGTACGCCACGGCGTTGAAGAAGTCCTCGCGCGAGGAGTTCGCCGGGACCGGGTACGTCCACGGCCCGTCCGTGCGGTAGGCGTTCGAGCGGATCGTGAAGGTCACGGGGCCGGCCGAGGTGTTGGTCATCCTGAAGTAGACCGCCGTCTTCCCGGTGCCCGGCTCGGTCGCGAACCTCGCCGCCACCTCGATCGCCTTGCCCGCCTTCGACGCGTCACCGATGAAACGGCGCAGGAAGCGGTTGGGGCCCATCATCGAGATGTCGTACTTGCCCGACCCGGACCCGAGCCCGATGTTGAAGTAGTCCGTGGACGTCGTGCCCGGGTCGACCGTGTACTGCCAGGCCGCCGTGTCCCGGTGCTGGTGCGGGTGGATCGTGAAGTGCGCGGCCCGCTTCGCCTGCGCGCCCCGGTTCGTCATCGAGAACCAGGCGAGGATCTTGCCCGCCGCACCGAACTCGAACCGGTCGAGGTTGCCGTTGACCTGGTACGGCACGGCGCGCGCCGGACGGGTGCCGGACTCCTGCGCGGGCAGGGCGTTGTCCTGCGGCACCGGGTTCGGCAGCGGGCCGCAGGTGGACTGCCCGATGACCTTGGCGGTGGAGGGCAGGCCGGAGGGAACTCCGTACACCGGTCGCGCGAAGTCGAAGACGCCCGTCAGGTCGCCGGTGACCTTCCGCCGCCACGCGCTGATGTTCGGGCAGGTGGCGGGGGTTCCGATGGCGGCCGTCCAGGTCTCCATGAAGCGCAGGACGGAGGTGTGGTCGAAGACCTCGGAGCTCACCCAACCGCCGCGCGTCCAGGGCGACATGACGAGCATGGGGACACGGAAGCCCAGACCGATCGGCACGCCGTCGATGTACTCGCCGGGCGTTCCGGGCGGAGCGACCGGCGGCGGCACATGGTCGAAGAACCCGTCGTTCTCGTCGTAGTTGAGGAACAGCACGGTCGAGTCGAAGACCTCGGGGTTCGCGGCGAGCGCACGGTAGACGAGATCGACGAAGTGCGCGCCGTCGCCGGGCGGGGCGTAGGGGTGCTCGGAGAACGCCTCGCTCGCCACCACCCAGGAGACCTGCGGCAGGGTTCCGGCGACGGCGTCGGCGCGGATCGCGGCGGCTATGTCGTCCGGGGTGGAGCCGGTGACCTTCGGCACGGAGCCCATGCCGCGGTCGTGCAACGGGTCGCCCGGCCGGGCGTCGGTGAACTTCTTGAAGTACGCGAGGCCGTTGTCGCCGTAGTTGTCCTGGGCGTTCTGGTAGACCTTCCAGTTCACACCGGCCCGCTGGAGCGCCTCGGCGTACGTCTCCCAGGTGAGCCCGGACTCCTCGCCGCCGTCCTTGCTGGAGGCGTCGATCCTGCCGCTCCAGAGGAAGGTGCGGTTCGGGCCCGTGGCGCTGAGCGCCGAGCAGAAGTACGCGTCGCAGACGGTGTAGTTGTCGGCGAGGGCGTAATGGAAGGGGATGTCGCCGCGGTCGAGATAACCGAGGGTGCGGGTGTTGCCGACACCCGTGACCCAGTTGTCCATCCGGCCCTTGTTCCATGCCGCGTGCTGCGAGGTCCAGCTGTGCGGCAGGTCCCCGTTGCACTGCGCGAGGGTCTCCCCGTCGACACCGCCTGCCGGCGGGGTGGCGCTCAGCTTCCACGGGTACTGCCGGCCACCCCAGTTGGGCTGGTGGAACATGCCCCAGCCGCCCGGGATGTTCCCCGCCGCCCGGTCGCCGAAGCCGCGGACACCGCGCAGTCTGCCGAAGTAGTGGTCGAAGCTGCGGTTCTCCTGCATGAGGATCACGACGTGCTTGACGTCGGTGATGGTGCCGGTCGCGGCGGAGGCGGCGGCCGACGCCGTGCCCGTGGGCAGCGTCGCACCCGCCACGAGCCCTGCCCCGATCCCGACGAATCCCCTGCGGCTGATGGGAGTCATGCCCCGCCTCTCGTGTCACCGCGTGCCCCCATGGCACACGGTGGACAGAATGAGGGAGGCGAGCTTAAAGGTATACCTCCGTGCGGTAATTCTTGGGTGAACTTACGAAGGGCCTCGGGTGGTGGCGATCTGATTGGTCCCGAAGCGAACCAATGCGACGAACGGCACGATGCAGCGACCGCTTCTAGGCGAGGGGGCCGGCGGCGTCCCGGCGCAGCATCAGCAGTGCCGCGTCGTCCTCGGCGTGTGGTCCGTCCGTGAGGGAGCCGAGCAGGTGGTCGGCCAGCTCCTCCAGATCGGTCGGTCCGTCCGAGAAGGCGGCGGCCAGCCGGGAAAGCCCGAGATCGAAGTCCTCACCCGGTTTCTCGACCAGTCCGTCGGAGTAGAGCAGCAGCGTCTCGCCCGGCGCCAGCCGGGCCGTCGTGTACGGGTACGAGGCGAGCCCCCAGGCGGCGGGGAGGCCCAGCGGCGGGCCGCCCGCGAGGGGCAGGCACGCGACGGTGCCGTCCGCGTGGCGCAGCAGCGGCGGCGGATGACCCGCGTTCGCCGCGTGGACCTCTCCCGTATCCAGTACGACCCGCAGGTACTGGCAGGTGGCGAAGCGGTCGGCGTCCAGGTCCGCGAGGAACGCCGACGCCTTCCCCAGCACGCTGTCGCACCCATGGCCCTCCGCCGCGTACGCGGTCATGGCGACGCGCACCTGCCCCATGAGCGCCGCGGCCTCGATGTCGTGCCCCTGCACGTCACCGATCGCGAGCCCCAGACCGCCGTCGGGCAGTATCACCGCGTCGTACCAGTCACCACCGACCCGTACCCCCTGCCGGGCCGTCCGGTAGCGCACCGCGATCCGGCCCCCGGGCGTCGCCGGGATCCGGCGCGGCAGCATCGCGTTCTGCAGACCGGCGGCGATCTCACGCGACCGGTCGAGCGCCAGCACCCGGTGCACCGCCCGGGCGACCGCCTTGGCCCAGGCGTTCATCAGGGTGTGGTCCGCCAGGGTGAAGACGGAGCGGTCGTCGTAGAAGACGCCCAGGGCGCCGAGCGGCTGCCCCTCGTCGACCAGCGGCAGGAACGCGGCCGCCGTGGCATCGAAGCCGTGCCGATGGGGCGCCAGCCGCGGATAGCGGTCCAGAAAGGCACGGGCGGAGGTGAAGAAGAGCGGACTGCTCGTGCGGACGACGTCGTTCAACGGCCAGGAGTCCGCGAGCCGCGACTTCCACGGGAACTCGGTCGCGTCCGGGGCGAGGACGGTGCGGATCATCTGAAGACGCCCCTGCTCCAGCACCCCGAGCGACATCGCCATCGCGCCGAGCGGGCGCAGACTCACCTCGTCGCCGAGGACCGCGGAGACCTCGCGGACGCTCATGGCCCGCGCCAGCGCGAGCCCGCCCTCGCCCAGAGCGCGCAGCGGATCCTCGACCTCCTCGCCCGGCAGCCGCAGCGCCGAGTGCGCCAGATCGGGTGTCGCGTCCCTGACCACCCCCACGACCCGGAGCCCGCCACCCTGGGGCTCCCGTACGACGCTGCCCCGGGCATGCGTCCAGCGGGTGCGTCCGTCATGGAGCACCACACGGAAATAGGCGCTGTACGCGTCGCGCCGGCCGGCCAGGAGATCCGCCGACAGACCGGACAGCAGCGTCCAGTCCGCCGCCTGGATCCGGGGGCGCAGACCGTGGGTGAGGACGGTGTGCTCCGCCGGGAGCAGGTCGAACACCGCCCGGGCGACGTCGTCCAGGGTCAGGTGCCCGGTGGCCGGATCCCATGCGAAACAGCCCACGCCGGTCGCCGTGAGCACCTCGCCCCGCTCCAGTCGCGGAGAGCTGTCTCCCATACGGGTGCCCGTCAGCGTCGGGCGCGCCGACGGGCGATGTACAGGCCGAGGACGATCCCCACGAGCAGGGTGACCGTGAGGACGCTCCAGAGCGGCAGCGTGACCTCCGACACCCACAGGCGGATGGTGACCGAGTCGGTGTTGACGGCGATGAACCAGATGGCGAGGGCCGCGAGTACCACGAAACCGATCGTGCGCAGCCGCATGTCCCTGCCCTTGACGGTCACGGTCGGGGGCGGATGCGTCGATGATGCCTTACGGGCCATGCAGCCCATTATCGGACGTATCGGGCGAACGTGCTGGCTGTCGGATGCCCGTCTTGGCCGGGATGCCTCATTTCGCGCCGAGCGCTAGGCTGCGTCGACGACCGCAGATGTCCGCCGACGGATGTCCGCCGACAGACGTCAGTCGACGCCGAGTGCGAGGCACGATGGCAGAGCGTGAGGAACGAGCGGGGCAGGAAGCCCCGGCGTTGTCGGCAGCCCCCGAAGGGCGGGAGGCCTCCGAGAGGCCCGGCCCCGAGGGGCGCCGAGCCATCGCCGTCTTCGACGAGAGCGGTCTGGTCGTCGTCTGGACCCGGGCCGCCGAACGCCTCCTCGGCGTCCACCGCGCCGGCATCCTCGGCCGCCCCGTGACCGAACTGCTCACGCTCGTCGACGTCGAGAGGCTGACCGAGGGCGTCACGGTGGGGCCCGTCGGGGAGGGGGACCCTCCCGGCCGCTGGGGCCTGTGGCCCGCCGGTCCGCTCCCCGGCGGAATCCGCTCCGGAGTCCTCGACGCCGTCTTCACCCAGTCCCCGGTCGGCCTGCACGTGCTCGACGCCGACCTGAACGTCCTCCGGATCAATTCGGCGGCCGGCGGGTTGCGCGGGATGTCCGAGGGAGAGATCGTCGGCCGCCCGTTCTCCGAGGTCTACTCCCGATTCGGCGTCGGACCGTTCGAGGACGCCCTCCGTGAGGTCCTGGCCTCGGGTGTGCCCATCTTCGACCAGCGGGTCACGGGCTATCCTCCCGCGGATCCCGCACGCGAACACGTCTACACGGTCTCCGTCTTCCGGCTCGAGGACGACCTGGGCCGCCCCCTCGGCCTCGTCGCCTCCGCCGTCGACGTCACCGCGCGCGACCGTGCCCGCGACCGACTGGCCGTGCTGCACCGCGTCCACGCGCGGATGGGGCTTCGCCTGGACGCCGTACAGTGCGCCCGCGAACTCGTCCGGGCCGTCGTGCCCACCTTCGCCGATGTCGCCACCGTCGCCCTCACCACCGCGGAGCCCCACGACCCCGACACGGACACGGACACGGCCTCGGCGGGCGACACGGCGCTGCGCTGCGTGGCCGTGTGGCCCCCCGACGCCGAGGAGACACCGGAGGTGGGCGCCGCCCTCATGCCCTACGGCGACGCGCACGCGTCCGCTCCGTACGTCGAGGAGTCGGACGCGGCCGGGCCCACCCTCGTCGTGCCCCTCACCCTGCGCGGCGTCCTACTCGGCGTCGCCCACTTCTCCCGGCCGCGCAGGCCCGACCCCTTCGAGGACGACGATCTGCGTCTCGCGGCGGACCTCGCCGCCCACACCGCCGTCTGCGTCGACAACGCCCGGCGCTACGAGCACGACCACGCGGTGGCACTCGCCCTGAAGGGGGACCTCGTGCGGCCCGGCCGTACCGGCCGGAGCGCGCTGGAGACGGCACACCGCTATCTCCCCACCGGACTCGGCAGCGGAACCTGGTTCGACGTCATCCCGCTGTCCGGCAACCGTGTCGCCCTCACGGTCGGTCATATCGCCGGCGTCGGGCCGGACGCCATGGCGGGCATGGTCCAACTCCGCTCGGCCGTCCAGGTGTTGTCCGCGCTCGACCTCGACCCGCACGATCTGCTCGCGCGGCTCGACGACACCACCCGCCGTCTCGGCGAGGAACGCGCGGCCGCCGGTACGGGGGGACCGCTGACGGCCCAGTGCGTGTACGCCGTGCACGACCCGGTCACGGAGACCTGCGCGATCGCCCGCGCCGGCCACCAGACCGTCCTCGTCGGACACCCCGACGGAAGCTGGCGGAACGGCCTCCTGGAGGAGACCACCGCGCTGGGCGGTGAAGGGCCGCCGTTCGCCGCCGACGAGTTTCCCGTGCCGCCCGGCAGCACCCTCGTCCTCCTGTCCGGCCGGGCCGATCCCGACGACCCGGCGCTCGCCGGGCTGCGCACGCGGCTGACCGGTGCGGTTCCTCCGCACGCGCTCAGCGCCTCGGACCTCCACGACCTCCCCCTCGACCAGGCGGCCGTCCTCGTCGCCCGTACCCGGGCGCTCGACGCGGAGGACATCGCCTGCTGGGAGGTCGCTCCCGACCTGACCGCCGTGTCCGAGGCCCGCCGCTGGGCCGTCCGTACCCTGATGGAATGGGGCCTGCCGGAGACGACCTTCGCCGTCGAACTCATCGTCAGCGAGCTCGTGACCAACGCGATCCGCCACGGCACCCCGCCGATCCACCTCCGGATCATCCGCAACCCCGCGGATCACACGGTGACCTGCGAGATCTCCGACGCGGGGACCGCCGCCCCGCATCTGCGCCGGGCCCGAGCGGCCGACGAGGGCGGACGCGGCATCTTCATCTCCGGGGAGCTGTCGGACCGCTGGGGCGTGCGCTGGTCGGAGCAGGGCAAGACGGTCTGGACCGAGACCTCCTACACGCCCTGAGAAACACGCCCTGAGAAACACGCCCCGAGAACGCTCTGAGACTCCTTGCCGGGGACGGGCTCCGAGCTCAGCGTCCGTCGCGCGGCATGCCGAGGGGCGTGGGGGTCCGCGGCCGCGGACCGGCGTCGATCCGAGCCCGCAGGTCCGCGTCGTCCCGGGCCCACAGCGAGCGCACATGGCTGAGATGGCGCACCATGCAGGCCTCCGCGCCTCTCGCGTCGCCCGCCAGCATCAGGTCGAGCAGCTCCAGATGCTCCTCGGCGGACGGCAGCAGCTCACCCCGCTCGTCAAGGGTCGTCAGCCCGTACAGCCGGGAGCGCTTGCGCAGTTCGCCGACCGTCTCCACCAGGCGCGCGTTGCCCGACAGGCCGAGCAGGGTGAGATGGAAACGGCGGTCCGACTCCAGATAGCCGATGAGGTCATGGGCACGGGCCGCCGCCACGATCTCCTCGGCGATCGGGCGCAGGGCCCGCAGCTCCTCGCGGTCCGCCGTGAGCGTCACCCGGCCCACGGTGGGCACCTCGATCAGCAGACGGATGTCCGTGTACTGGTCGAGGTCGCGCTCGTCGACCTCGGTGACGCGGAAGCCCTTGTTGCGTACCGGCTCGACCAGGCCCTCACGGGCGAGGTCGAGCATCGCCTCGCGCACCGGCGTCGCGGAGATGCCGAAGTCCTCGGCCAGGCCCGGCGCCGAGTACACCGCGCCCGGCTTCAGCTCGCCGGAGATCAGCGCGGCCCGCAGAGCGTGGGCCACCTGGTCGCGCAGGCGTTCCCGGGTGGTGATCAGCCGGCTCTGCTTCAGATGCCCCATATGCCGTTCTCCGATGTCCCTATGACGCGCCGTCCGGCCACCGGGCGTGGCGCCGCGCCCTCGCACGATGTCATACGAAAAAGCGTCCCGGGAACGGATCGTCGAGGCCGAAGGCCGGGTGCTGATCCGGCGGCTCCGGTCGACCGGGTTCGGGGTCGGATCCGGGAGTGGGGCCGGGGTCGGACCCGGGCCGGGGCTCGCGGGGGACGGGGTCCGGTTCGGTGGGCACGGTCATGGCTGAATCCTGCGCTCAGGGTTCTCCAAGGGGCTGGTCGCCGGCCCCTGCAGCACGCGGCCGTCGGACGCCGCGAAGCGGGAGCCGTGGCAGGGGCACTCCCAGGTGTCCTCCAACGCGTTGAAGCCGAGCTCGCAGCCCATGTGGGTACAGCGCGGCGGACGGGCGACGAGATAGTGGCGGGCCACCGAGGCCTGCGCCCTGACCACGTCGGGGAACTCCCGCAGCGGCAGGGTCCGGCGCGGGTCGAACAGTTCGGTCCAGTCCGGACGCGGTCCGCCGGTCACGTGCGCGGCGAGCAGGCGGCCCGCCATGACCCCGTTGCTCATCCCCCAGCCACCGAAACCCGTGGCCACGAAGACGTGCTGGGTGTCCGGGTGCTCATGGCCGACGTACGGAAGGTGGTCCGCCGACCGTACGTCCTGCGCGGCCCACCGGTACGTCTCCCGCGCGTCGCCGAACCCCGGGAAGATCCGGCGCGCCCAGCCGGTGAGCCGTTCGAGACGCTCGCCCGTGTGGTCCGTGCCGGGCTCGAAGGCCTCTCCGGTGACGATGAGCAGCCGGTGGCCGTCGTCGTACGGAGCGGTGCGCACCGAGCGGGTGCGGTCCTCCGGCGTGAGGTACATGCCGCGGGGCGCCTGGTCCGTGGGCACCGGGGCCGCCACGACGAGCTCGCGCCGTACCGTGAGCCTTGTCAGCAGCGAGCTGTGCACGGTCAGCGGGAAATGGGTCGCCACGACGACGTCCCGCGCGTGCACCGTGTGACCGGCTTCGGTCGTGATCCGGCAGTCCGCGTGCTCGCGCAGCTCGGTGACCCGCGTGTGCTCGTGGACCCTGCCGCCGCGGGCGACGAGGTCCTCCGCGAGACCGAGCAGGAAGCGGCGGGGGTGGAAGAGGAGCTGATCGTCGAGGCGTACCGCCGCGGCCACCGGGAAGGGGAGCTCGGTCTCCGTCACGTACGTGGTGTCGAGACCCGCCTCCAGGGCGGCGGCCGCCTCGGAGCGGATCTCGTCGGCCCGCCGGGCGTCCGTGACGTACGTGCAGGCGGGGGCGCGCTCCAACTCGGCGTCGGTGCCCGTCTCCTCGCAGAGCCGGACGACGTGCTCCAGGGCCTCCTGCTGGGCGCGGGCGTACCGGGCGGCGGCGAGGATGCCGTGGGTGTCGCGGATCCGGGCGTAGGTGAGGCCGTGCAGGGCGGTCAGTTTCCCCGTGGTGTGGCCGGTGACACCGCCGCCGATCCGGCCGGCCTCCAGGAGTACGACCTCGCGCCCCGCGCGGACGAGTTCGTGCGCGGTGCAGACGCCCGCGATGCCGCCGCCGATGACGACGACATCGGCCGTGAGGTCCTCGGCCAGGGCCGGACGGTCGGGGGAGGGGGTGCCACGCATCCAGTACGACATGCCGAAACTCGCGTCCGCCGGCATCGCGCGCTCCTTCGGGCCGGGGCGGGGACCGTCGGCCCGCGTCTGCCCGCCAGGCTCCGGATCACGCGCGGCCTGGACCTGCGGCCGGGGGCTACGACTACGACCAGGCTACGGCTTCGGGGCGAGGCGCTCGACCGCGACGAGCGCCGCGTCGTCGCCGAGATGGCCGCCCGCGTAGGCGCGCAGGTCCTCCCGCAGCCGGCCGAGCAGGGTCGGCGGATCGTCCCCGACCCAGGCCGCCAGCCGCTCCGTCAAGGGGTAGAAGGCCCGCGTGTGGTCGCGGGCCTCGATCACCCCGTCCGTGTAGAGCAGGAGGACGTCGCCCACGTCGAACGGGAAGGTCTCCACCGTGACCTCGGGGGAGAGCACGTCCGCGAGCCCCAGGGGTGGGCTCGCGTCCGCGGTGTCGAGGGGGACGATCCGCCCGTGCCGCAGCAGCAGCGGCGGCGGGTGCCCGCAGTTCACCAGCCGTACCACCGGCTCCTGATCGGGGATGTCGAGGACCAGCGCGGTGACGAAGGCCTCGTCGGCGTCGTCGACCGGCTCGTCGGCGCCGGATCTCGGCTCGTCCGCGGGCTCCGGCCCCTCGGCCGACCCCACGCCCGCCTCCAGATGCCCGATCAGGGCGGGCAGGTCCGCCTCTCGCCGGGCGGTGACCCGGAAGGCGCCCAGGACGAGCGACGCCTCGCTGATCGCGTCGAGGCCCTTGCCCCGGGCGTCCCCGATCAGCAGCCGGGTCCCCGTGGCCGTACGGGCTGCCGCGTAGAGGTCACCCCCCATCTGCGCCTCCTCCTCGGCCGCGAGGTAGACGGACGCGATATGGAGGGGGCCCGCGTGATGGGGCAGCGGGCGCAGGACGACGCTCTGGGCGGCCTGGGCGATGGAGCGCAGCCGCGACACCCGGCCCTCGTCGCGTTCGCGCAGGTAGGCGAAGAAGGTGACGATGACCGAGATCAGGATCAGCGCCACGATCTGGTACGTGTGGTTGAGGTCGGTCAGGCTCGTCCGCGCGATCGCCACCACCGCCTGCGCGAGGACCGCGACGGCTCCCACGAACGCCGTCATCCGCGGCCCCGCGAACGAGGCCGTCACCGCCGGCGCGGCGATCAGGAACGGTCCCAGATGGACCTCGGGCGGAGCCAGGATGTCCACCACGGTCACCGCGGCGATCAGCGCGAACGAAGCGGTGAGCAGCAGCCGGCCGCCGCGCCGGGAGAGGCGAGGTGAGGGGTCGGGCCGGCGGGCATCCATGGGAAAGGCATACATCAGGTGTTGGGGCATGTCCTGTTGCCGGGCTCCACGGCGCGGCGCACGACGTGCCCAGGGGCGCCACCGCACGAAACGCTCGGCAGGGGAGCGGCCGTGCGCCACGTGTCGCACGGGCTCGCGGCGCCCCCGCCGGCTCGATGCGGTCAGGCCCGGCGCGCCGTCGCGTAGTCGGTGAGGGTGCGGGCGGCCCGCCAGCCCCGGCCCTCCGCCTTGGAGACGTCCAGGACGACCCGGTGGGCCAGCTGATCGACGGCGTACCGGGTCAGCGGCGGCTCGGCGCCCGGGCGAAGGCGCGCCACGGCCTCGGCCGCCGTCGCCGCGCCGCGGGCCAGCGGCAGCGGAAGGTGGTGGATCCGGGCGCCTGTGCCATGGGCCCGCAGGACGGTCCGGATCGCCTCGTCCCGGCGGTACGGCACGGGGTCGGCGATGTTGTACGCGCCCGGCTCCCAGCCGACGGCGCCCAGGCACGCGTCGGCGAGGTTCTCGACGGCCGTCAGGCTCAGGACGACGTCGGGGCCGGGCAGCAGCACCCGCCCGGCCCGCACACGCGCGAGGAGGCGCGGCACGAGGTGCGGATCGCCGGGGCCGTAGACCGCGCGAGGCCGGAGGACCACCGCCCCGGCGGCGAGCGCGAGGGCCTCGCCCGCCGCCTTCGTACGGCCGTAGGCGTTCAGCTGGCCGCGCACGGGATGGTCCTCGGTGATCCGGTCACGTCCGGGACCGGGCTCGTACACGCTGGCACTGCTCACCCAGACCACAGGGCGGCCCGCTGCCGCCTCCATGAGCCGGGCGGTGCCGTCGACGTTCACGGCCCGCATCGTCGCCTCCGCCGGCGAACCGGGCACGGGGTCGCCGACCGCCGCCGCGCAGTGCACGACGAGGTCGGCCCCGGTGAGGTCGGGCGGTGCGGTCTCGGCGTCCCACGGGACGTGCCGGCCGACCGGCCCGGGCCGCCGCCCCACGCACAGGACGTCCGCGCCACGGGCGGCGGCGAGGGAGGCGACATGGGAGCCGCAGAAGCCGCTCGCTCCGGTGACGGCGATCGTGATCATGCGGAGGTCTCCGTGAGGGGGCGGGTGGCGGTGGTCGCGCGGAGGGTAAGCCGGCGCCAGCCGGGCAGCGCGGCGCGCCGGTCCACGCGGGTGTCGACGACGGTCGGACGGTACGGCGCGAGGGCGGCGAGGACGTCGTCGAGCTGCGCCAGGGCGAGCCGCGCGCCGGGGCAGGCGTGCGGACCGGCACCGAAGACGAGCCGCGCGACGGCGGGCGGGGCGGGGCGGTGGGCGTCGGGCGGTTCGCGGTTTGCCCCCACGGCATGCCGGGCCACCAGCACCAGCCGGTCCCCGGCCTTCACCGGGCACCCGCCGAGCACGGCATCGGCGGCCGCCACGCGCGGCAACAGCGGGGACGGCGCGGTGACGCGCAGCAGCTCGTCGACGAGCGCGGGCCGGAGCCGGTCGTCGGCGGCCTGCTCCCACAGACCCCCGTCGGCACACCAGGCGACGGCCCGCGGCACCGCGGCGACGGTGGTGTTGACGGCCGCGACGGCGATCATGGCGCGCAGCGCGGTCGGGGTCGCCGATCCGTCGTCCAGGAGCGCCTCCAGACGTGCGGTGGCCTCCGCCGCCGCGCGGGCGGTGCCCGGGAGCCGCGGCCCGGGGAGGTGGTCGCGGACGGCGGCGACCGCGGCGTCCGCCGCCGCCTCGGCGAGGGCCGAGGGGTCGGCGGGGGTGTCGAGGAGGGCCCGGACGGTCGCACCGGCGAACTCCCGGGCCAGCGGGACGAGGTCGACGGAGTGCCCGGCGGCGAGCGGGGCGAGGCGGTGGGCGAGCACGGCCCGCCACACGGGGCGCAACCGCTCGACCCCGGCCGCACCGAGGTCCCCGGCGACGGCGCGCCGGGTGTCGCGGTGGTCGCCCCCGTCCTGGTCGAACAGGCTCCCCCCGCCGGACAGTTCGCGCGCCGCACCCCCGGTGGTGCCGGCCGCCGCACGGTCCAGCGGGATGCGGGTGAGCGCCTCGCGGTACTCCTCGGTGCCGCTCACCAGAACCGCCCGCCCGACCCGTGCCACGGGCCGCCGGCGCACGGCCGCGAGCAGAGCGAACAGCAGCGGATGCGACCGCGTGTACACCTGCCGGTCCCGCCGTCGCGCTGCTCGCAGAGCGGCCCGGCGGTCGGGCGTGGCACCGGGGGCCGCCGAGCCACGGGCGTCGCGACGCGGGCAGGAACCCTCAGCAGCCCCGCCGGAGGGGGCCCTCGCGTCCGGTTCGGCCGTGCTCCGCGCGTCCGCGGGCGCGTCGGCGCCGGGCGCGGCGCGCAGTCCCGTCCCCGGTTCCGTATCCGTACCCACGGCCCGCGCGGCCGTCATCGGACCGGCTCCGTCCGCTGTGCGGCCGCCAGCCGTGCCGTTGCCGCACGGTCCGGCTTCAGCGAGCGGCCGGACAGCGGGATGTCCGCCAGCAGCAGCGCGTCCGGGCGGGCCGCGCCCATGCGTCGGAGCGGGCCGGCGAGCGCCGCCCGCACCCGGTCGCGGTCGGCCTCACGGCGGGGCTGGACGACGGCGACCAGCCGCTCGTCGCCGTCACCGGCCGGGACGCCCACCAGG
Organism: Streptomyces sp. NPDC022552; assembly: GCF_055561875.1. Taxonomy (NCBI): domain Bacteria; kingdom Bacillati; phylum Actinomycetota; class Actinomycetes; order Kitasatosporales; family Streptomycetaceae; genus Streptomyces; species Streptomyces sp. NPDC022552. The sequence continues at coordinate 147,823 of NZ_JBVHGJ010000010.1, read as the reverse complement.
AGCGCGAGTTCGACCCCGGGCACGTGCAGCGCGGGCTCGTAGAGGCCGGGGTAGATGTTCTCCGCCCTCCTCAGCACCATGTCCTTGCAGCGCCCCGCGAGCACGATCCGGCCGCGCGCGTCGAGCAGCCCCCGGTCGCCGGTACGGACCCAGGGCTCGGGCTCCTCGCCGAGGTAGCGGTTCCGGGCCCCGCGCCCGGTCAGCAGCAGCTCGCCGCCCGGCCCGGGCCTCGCCGTCACCCCCGGCAGCGGCGCGCCCACCAGATCGCCGTCGCCCGAGAACGCCGCCTTCTCCGCCTGCTCGACGGCAGCCGCCGGGAACAGCTCGGTGAGCGCGTACACCCCCCACGCCTCGTCCGCCCCGGCGCGCCGCACACGCGTGAGCAGCTCGGCGCTCGCCGGCGCCGAACCGGTCCACACCCGCCCGCCGAACCGCGCGTCCACGGCCAGCGCCGCCCTCAGCTGAGGTGGCGTCAGATAGGTCGCCTGCGGGGCGAGTCGGCGCATCTGGCGGGCCAGTACACGAGGCGACCGGGCGGGCAGCGCGACCGGAGCCCCGCTCGCGAGCGACGGAACGAGAACGAAGAACGTACCGCCGAGCACGGGACGCCCCGGCTTCGGACGGACGAGATCGGTCACCGTCGCCATACCGGCGGCCAGCGACGCACGCGTGTGGACCACGGCACGCGGGCGCGAGGTCGTGCCCGAGGTGAAGACGATCACCGCGTCCCCGTCCTCGTCCACCGCACGCGGCAGGACCGACGTACCCGTCCCCGCCTCCAACGCCGGTGCGCAGCCCGGCAGTCGGCGTCCGACCGTGGCCACCGGGCCGCCGAGCTCCGCGAGGTCCGGCAGCGCGAGCCGGGCCCGGCGGGCGAGCGGCCGCGCCCAGCCGGCGACCGCCTGCGCGGCAGCGTCGGCGAGGACGATGTCGGGGCGGGCCAGCGCGAGGCGGGCCCGCAGCACGTCGGGGCCCGCGCCCGGGTCGAGCACGGCCGCCCGCAGCCCGAGCCGGTGCACGGCGAGCATCACGGCCAGCGCGCGCGGCCCGGGCCGCACCGCGACCCCCACCGTGTCACCGCGCCGCAGACCCCGCGCGTGCAGCGCCGAGGCGTAGCGGTCCGCGAGGTCGGCGAGCTCCCCGCAGGTGGCAGTCGTCCGGACTCCGCCGGACCGGGTCGTGCCGAGCACGGCCGGGCGGCCGGGGTCCGACCGCAGGGTGTGAGCGAGAGCGTCCAGCATCAGCGAGGGTCCTCCCCGTGCCGCCCCGGTCCCCTGTCCAGGTACCAGCGGGCGGTTCCGACGATCCCGTACGCGCGCAGGCGCCGGGTGGAGTTCTCCACGACCATGTCGCGGGCGTGCACGATGGCGGTGGTGCTGCGGCGCACCCGGTTCAGGAAGAGCCGGTCGGTGGGGGAGGGCCGGCGCGGCATCCCGCCGACGGCCTCGTACAGCCGGGCCGTGATGGCCATGTTGTTCCCGGCGTGCATCCGGTACGGAGTGAGGTATCCGTGCCGGCGCCGGTGTGCCGGCCGTACCCGCCCGAAGAACGCGGCGACGCGGACAAGGGTACGGAACAGGGCCCGGCCGACCGGCCCGTGCTCGTCCCTGCGGGCGTCGATCCGGCCGCACACCAGCCCCGCGCCCCCGCGCAGCGCGGCCCGGGCCGCGGCCGTCCAGCCGGGGTGCGGAAGGCAGTCGGCGTCCGTGCGGGCCAGCAGCACGGCCCCGTGCCCGATCGCGTACCGGAAGCCGGTGTCAACGGCGCAGCCCACGCCCTTGTCCCGCTCGTCGAGCACATGGACGGGGAACGGCGCACGCTCCGCGAAGGCGCGGACGATCGCCGCGGTGTCATCCTCGGACGCGTTGTCCACGACGACGAGCTGGAAGTCCCGGTCCGCCTGGGCTGCCAGCGCCTCCAGGGTGTCGCCGATGCGCGCCGCCTCCTGATGCGCGGGCACCACGACCCACAGCGCGTCGTTCACGCCTTCTCCCAGACCATCGTCATGATGCTGACGCCACCGCCGAGCCCGACGAGCAGCACTCGGTCGCCGGAGAGCAACCCGTCCTGGACACGGTCGAGCTGGACCCCCAGCGTCGCGCTCGCGATGTTGCCGAGCTCGGGGACGGTGACGACGAGCCGGTCCTCCGGAACGCCGGTGAGCTCCACGAACCGTCGCAGGTACGGCACGGTGACCTGATGGACCAGGACGTACCGGAAGTGGCGCCACTCGAGCCCCGTACGGTGCAGCACCCGGTCGATCACCGACGTGCCGACCTTCTCGAACACCTCGCGCAGCTCGCTGCCGTCGCCCCGGAAGTAGGTGTGCTCGTCGCCGCGCGGATGGCGCGAACCGCCTCCGAATATCCCGCCCACCGGCCAGTGTTCGGAGTGCGTCTCGGTGTCCACGTCGAGGATCCCGCCGCGGTCCACCGCCTCCAGGACCACCGCGGCGCCCGCGTCCCCGAAGGTGTAGCCGGCGAACCCGTCCCGGAACTGGGCCAGGTCCGCGGGGTCGAGGCGGACGGCACGGCTCGGCGTCTCACCGGTCACGACGAGGGCCCGCCGGGCCCGCCCGGCCAGGATCATGCTCCGGGCCAGGTCGATGCCGTTGACGAAGCTGTTGCAGGCGTTGGTGACGTCCAACGCGTGGGCTCGGGAACCCAGTTCGGCCTGCACGATGTGCGCGGTGGCGGGTTCCACCATGTCGCGCGTGGCGGAGGCGAACACCAGGAGATCGACGTCCTGAGGCTCGGCCCCGGCCCGCGCGAGGGCCTGCCGGGCGGCCCCCACCGCCAGGGTGGAGGCGTACTCCCCCGGCCCCACGACGCGCCGGGTCACGATCCCGGTGGCCCGCTCGAACACCCCGGCGGGCAACACCGTCCCACTGCCGGCCTCGACCCGCTGCCGCAGCCGCTCCGAATCCATGACCCGATCGGGCAGACACGCGCCGACCCCGGTGATCCCGATACGGAGAGGGCCGTCCGCGACGGCCTGATGACTGTTCATACGACGGAGGCTACGAAGGACGGAGGCCACGGACCTGAGTGTCCGTACTCAACCGCCCTGAGGAAAAGCCCCCGTTCCTGAGCCGCTCCCAGTCGAGGGCCCGGGGCAGCTCCGGAAGCGAAAGGACGAGCGCACCGCCCGCCGGATGGGAACCGGGCACGAACAGGGTGTTCTCGGGAGGCAGCCGCATGGGCTCACTGCTCCACAGCCCTCCTGGGCACCCCGGGCGGGGCCGGGTGAGGGGAGGGGCGTGGGGCCTCGCGTGCCCTGCCGATACGGTGGTCGGAAGATCGTTCGGCGGAAGGTGACGGGATCATGCGACTCATTCAGGCCCCTGGCCCGACGGAGCCCCGGCGATGACGGCGGAGACCTCCGGCTCCACGGAGGCCGACGCTCCGCACGTTCTGGTGCGCACCGAAGGGCGGGCCGGATTTCTCACCCTGAACCGGCCCCGGGCCATCAACGCGCTCACCCACCCGATGGTGCTCCGCATCCAGGAGGCGCTGACCGCCTGGGAGCACGATCCGGCCGTCGAGACCGTCGTCATCCAGGGCGCCGGGGAGCGCGGACTGTGCGCGGGCGGCGACATCCGCGCCATCCACGACGACGCCCGCGCCGGAGGCACCGCCACCCTCGACTTCTGGCGCGACGAGTACCGGCTCAACGCCCACATCGCCCGCTACCCCAAGCCCTACGTGGCCTTCATGGACGGCATCGTGATGGGCGGCGGCGTCGGCGTCTCGGCCCACGGCTCCGTCCGCGTGGTCACCGAACGGTCCCGTGTGGCGATGCCCGAGACGGGCATCGGCTTCGCTCCCGACGTCGGCGGCACCCACCTGCTGGGCCGGGCGCCCGGGGAGCTCGGCACCCATCTCGCCCTGACCGGTGCCCAGGCCGACGCCGCCGACGCCCTCCTCGCCGGCCTGGCCGACCACTTCGTACCGTCCGAGGACCTGCCCCGCCTGGCCGCGGAGCTCACCCGCGCGCCCGCGCACGAGGTGCTGCCCCGGTTCACGCGGCCGGCACCGCCCGGCCGACTGGCCGCCGCACGCGACTGGATCGACGCCTGCTACACGGCCGACACCGTGGAGGAGATCGTCGACCGGCTCCTCGACCACGGCGTCCCCGAGGCCAAGGAGACCGGCACCCTCCTGCTCACCAAGTCGCCGACCGCTCTCAAGGTCACCCTCGCCGCGGTCCGCCGCGCCCGGTCCCTGGACTCCCTGGAGGCCGTCCTGGACATGGAGTTCGGGCTCTCCAGCGCCGCCCTCTCCTCCGCCGACCTCGTCGAGGGCATCCGCGCCCAGGTCGTGGACAAGGACCGCGACCCGCGGTGGACGCCGGCCACGCTCGCCGAGGTGACGGACGCCGACGTGGCACGGTACTTCGCCGAGCCGAGCGAGCCACGACAAATCCGGTGACGCGACCGGGCTCCCTTCCCTAGACTCGCCGCACGTGCCGCCGAGATCACGGCGCGCGCCGACGACCGATGAGGGGAGCCCGACCATGCGTTGCCGCACTGCTGTCGTCGTGCCCCGGTCCCGGTACGACGTGATCCTGATGTCTCCCTCTGCCCGGTGCCGGCTGCGCGGCCGCCACCGGAAGCCCGTGACGAACGCCTGACCCCTTGTCACGCCCGATGCGCCTCGGAGCCGTCCAGCCGGCATGCCCTGCATCGACCGGCCCGGAGGCCTTGAGGTCTTGAGGTCTGAGACTCGAACGCCTCGGGACGTGACGTCCGCCTTGCCGCACGCCTCGTTCCGTGCCGTGGGGGTCACGCTCCGCCCGCCTGCGGGCCGCTTCGTCCGGGAATCGCGCCGCCCTTTCTCGTCACCACCGAAAGGTCCGGGCCGTGCGTACCCACCTTCACCGCCACCTCACCACCTCCCTGAACCGCGTCCGTAATCTGGGCATCCTCGCCCATGTCGACGCCGGCAAGACCACCGTCACCGAGCGGATGCTGTACCTCACGGGCGCCACCCACAAGCGCGGCGAGGTCCACGACGGCACCACTGTCACCGACTTCGACGCGCAGGAACGCGACCGTGGCATCACCATCTTCGCGGCAGCGGTCAGTTGTGTCTGGGACGACCACCGGATCAACCTCATCGACACCCCCGGACACGTCGACTTCTCCGACGAGGTGGAGCGCTCGCTGCGTGTCCTCGACGGGGCGATCGCGGTGTTCGACGCCGTCGCCGGCGTCGAACCGCAGAGCGAGACCGTCTGGCGCCAGGCCGACCGGCACGGCGTCCCGCGGATCGCCTTCGTCAACAAGCTCGACCGCGCGGGCGCCGACCTCGACACGGCCGTGGCGTCGATCCGGGACCGACTCCACACGGTGCCGCTCGTCGTCCAGCTGCCCATCGGCCGCGAGGACGGGTTCACCGGCGTCGTGGACCTTGTGCGCATGCGCGCCCTGGTCTGGGCCGCCGGCGCCGACACGTACACCGAGGGCCCCGTGCCCGAGGCACTCGCTGAGGAGGCGTGGCGCAGGCGCCGCGCCCTCGAGGAAGCGGTGGCGGAGCTCCACGCGGCGGCGCTCGAGGAGTTCTGCGCCGCGTCCTCGCTCGGCGCGGACACGCTCACGGCCGCGCTGCGCGACCTGACCCGGACCGGGGACGCCGTGGTCGTGCTGTGCGGCTCGGCGTACCGCAACCGCGGGACGGAGCCGCTGCTCGACGCCGTCGTCTCCTACCTGCCCTCGCCCCTCGACGTACCGCCCGTGCGCGGCACGGCGGACGGCGCGGAACAGGAGCGGGCCGCGGACCCGGAGGAACCCTTCGCCGCGCTCGTCTTCAAGGTCAACTCGACCGCCACCGGGCGGCTCACCTACCTCCGCGTCTACGCGGGGACCATCGGAAAGGGGGATGTCGTGCTCGACGTGGCGGCCCGGCGCACGGAGCGGATCGGCCGGATCCTGCGCGTGCAGGCCGACCGGAACACCGAGGTGGACCGGGCCGTCGCCGGGGACATCGTCGCGGTCGTGGGCGTGAAGGAGGCCCGCGCGGGCGCGACGCTCTGCGCGCCCTCGGCCCCGCTGCTCCTCGAACCGCCCACGGTGGCCGACCCCGTCGTCTCCGTCGCGGTCGAGGCGCGCCGGAGCCTGGACACCGACCGGCTGGCGACGGCACTGGCCCGGCTCGTCGAGGAGGACCCCTCGCTGACCGTCAGAACCGATCCCGAGACCGGTCAGACCGTGCTCTCGGGCATGGGTGAACTCCACCTGGAGGTGGCCGTGGAGAAGATCCGCCGGGCCCAGGGCCTGGAGATCGCCGTCGGCAGGCCGCAGGTGGCCTACCGGGAGACGGTCGTCCGCGGGGTCTCCGGGCTGGTCCACCGGCACGTCAAACAGGACGGTGGCGCGGGGCAGTTCGCCCATGTCGTCCTCGACGTCGAACCGCTCGGCGCCGAGGAACCGGGCACGGGGGAGTTCGCCTTCTCCTCCACCGTCACCGGCGGCCGCGTGCCGCAGGAGTACGTCCGCGCGATCGAGGCCGGCTGCCGGGACGCCCTCGCCGAGGGCCCCCTCGGCGGCCATCCGGTCACCGGCCTGCGGGTGACGCTTACGGACGGAGCCACCCACTCCAAGGACTCCTCGGAGATGGCGTTCCGTACGGCGGGCCGCTTCGCACTCCGCGAGGCGCTGCGCGCCAGTGCGATGACGCTCCTGGAGCCGGTGGTCGAGGTCACGGTCACCGTGCCCGACAGCGCCGTGGGCGGCGTGCTCGGTGACCTCGCGGCGCGCCGGGGCCGGGTCTCCGGCTCGACGGCGCGCGCCGGGACCGCGGTCCTCACGGCGACGGTGCCGCTGGCCGAGCTGTTCGGCTACGCGTCGCGACTGCGCAGCCGTACGCAGGGCCGGGGCACGTTCACCACCCGGCCCACGGGTTACGCCCCCGTCCCGGCCGGCATCACGGCGACGGTGGTCGGCACGTCCGGCTAGGGCAACGCGCGGGCCCGCCCCGACGAGGGGCGGGCCCGTCCCGTCTGCCCGGCGCGCCGCACATATGATCATGGGGACGAACGGAGGGGGCGGAATGGCGTCATCGAGGGGATCCGCGCGATCGCGTCGGAAGCAGCGGCGCGAGGACGGGGAAGAAGGCTGCTGCGCGGGGGCGCTCGACCACTGCACCTCCTGGTGCGCGATGCACTGCCCCCAGATGGCGCTGGTGCTGCTTCCGACCCTGTTCGCGGCGCTGCTGCGCCCCTCGTCCGGTCCGCGCCCGACCGCAGGGCGGCCGCAGGGGCGGGTGGCCGGAGCGCTGCACGCGGGCGTCCAGTTCTACCGGGAAGAGATCAGCCCGACCCGCCCGCCGTGCTGCCCGTACACGCCGAGCTGCTCGACGTACGCCGCGAAGGCACTGCGCCGCCACGGCGCGCTGCGCGGCGGGCGTCTCACGCTGGCGCGACTGTTGCGCTGCCGCCCGGCAGCGGCCCGCCGCCGAGGCTTCACGGACCCCGTCCCGGACTGAGCCCCGTGGCGGGCCCCTGCCCCGGGGCCCGCACCCCGCCGCCCCCGCCCTGCGTGCGGCCCCGCGTACCCCGGCCGGCGTCTCCGGACGTCCCGTGGCTCGGCGTACCCGGCCTCACGCGGGCGGACACCGCATCCCCCTGCCGGCGTCCCGTGACGGCGCCCCTTGGCCGTGGGCCGACGCTGTCCCCTGCCGCCCCATCCCCCTGCCGGCGTCCCGTGACGGCGCCCCTTGGCCGTGGGCCGACGCTGTCCCCTGCCGCCCCCGCCCCGCACCCTCGCAGGCCCCGCCAGGGGGCCGGCGCGCTCTGAGCCGGCTCATCGACACCCTCCTGGCGCGGGTCCGCCCCGCCTCCCGGCGTACGGACGACATCGCCCTGCTCGTGCTGAGGAGTTCGGAGACGGAGGGCCAGACGTCGGTGTAGCTCGGACGTCGGTGCGGCTCGGACGGCGGTGCAGCTCAGACCTCGGTGTAGCGCAGCAGGACCGCCACCCCGTCCGCGATCGGCAGCTCGTCCTCGGGCACGACGATCAGCTCGGCCTGAGTCCCGGCCGCCGCGCGGATCAGCGCGGCCCCCGCCGCCGGTTCCTCCCACGTGAAGCGCAGCCCGAACGCGCTCAACTCCTCGCTGGACAGCGCGAGATGGGTGGGTGCCCAGCCGACCCACAGATGCCGGTCGTGCCGTACCGGACGGTCGAGGATCAGTGCCCGCACCTGCCCGCGCTGCAGGGCGGCGACGGACGCGTCGATCCCCTCCACGTACTCCGGGTGACGCGCCCGCTGACCGAGGTACGTGTCCAGCTGATGCCGGTCGTGCGCGGGCAGTCGCCCGGCGAACAGGCCGGCGAGTTCCGACTCCAGGAGCGCCCGCCCAGGCTCCGGGCGGCGCGGATGACCGTCCTTGAGCTTCACGATCAGGTCCCGCAGCTTGCGCGGGGCGGCTCGGATGAGGCTGTTCACGGTCGACGGATCGCCCGCCAGCACGATGGCCTCCGTACCCTCGCCCTCCACCCCGTCCACCAGCTCGGCGAGCAGCTGTTCGGCCTCCTTCGCCCAGCCCCCGGCCGGGATCCGGCGGTGGACGCGGGCGCCCGGCGCGACCCGGCTCGCCGGCCAGTGGCCGGTCTCGTGGTCCAGCTCCACCTCGTCCTCGCCGGGCTCGGTGGTGTGCACACGGTGCAGGAGGACGGCCGCATAGGGGAGGGCCGGGGCGTGCTGGAGCGCGAGGGGGAGGACATCCGGGAGCATCCCGTACCGGGCGCTGCTCAGGGCGGGCGGTTCGGGCAGCCGCTCCGCGAGGACCAGTGTGCCCTGAGCGGCGAACAGCGCCTGGCCGTGCGGCCCGGCGACGTCCCGGTCCGATCCGGCCGCACGCGCGAGCGCATCGATCGTGGCCTCGTCGGCGCCCTGGGAGCGCAGGCTCGCCCGGACGTTGCGCAGGCGCAGCTCGATGGCGCGGTCCGGGTCGTCCCCGTCGCGCGAGGTGTCGAGGCAGACGGAGACGATCGGTCCGGGATGGGCGTACAGCGGTTCGAGGAAGTGCAGCTTCACGGCTTCCTCCCGGGGAGGGGCGGCAGTACCACCCGGGCGGCTACCCGAGCCGCGCCCGCCGACACGGTGCCGAGGGCCGTCGGCCGGCGTGCTCGGCCGTCACGCGGCGACCCCGGCGCCCGTGCCCCGCCATTACGCCGCGACCGCCCGGCGCGGCCGGGAGGTCAGTTCGCCGCCGCAGTTGGGGCAGACGTCGTCCATCGCGTCGGCGCAGGGGACGCAGTAGGTGCACTCGTACGAACAGATGCGGGCGGGCGCGTCCGGCGGCAGCGCCGCCGTCGTGCAGCGCTCGCACGTCTCACGCATCTCCAGAGCCATGGTTCTCCCTCACCGTGTGCCGGATGTCCACCCGGGCGGGGGTGTCTGCGCCCGGCCCGAGGTCACCTCACTCTGTCGTCCGGGAGGCCCGACCGACAGCGCGGCGAGGGCCAAGGATCAACACGATCGGGTCGCGTCGTCCCGGGGCGGGGCCACCAGGGCGGGGGACTGGTTCGCGCGCCGCAGTGCCTCGGCGACGAATCCGCCGGCCTTCAGCTCCTCGACGAGGTCCGTGAGGAAGCGCACCGTTCCGGGGCGCCGCGCCGGGGTCGTGCCGACGGCCTGCCGGATCTCCATGAACCGGTCCTCGATCAGCCGGACGTCGGGATGCGCGGCGACGAACGCGGTCATCGGCTGCCGGATCCCTGCCCCGGCCTCGAGGCCCTCCGTACGGAACGTGTCGACGCCCTCCTCGCCGCGTACGACGGTCGCGTGCCGGAGCGTGCGCGTGAGGTAGAGGTCGTACGCGGACCCGCGCTTCACGCCGATCCGTACGCCCTCCCGGTCGACGTCGGCGGGCGTCGCGAACCCGGAGTCCGTGGGCACGGCGTACACCCCCTCGATCACGACGTAAGGGGAGGTGAAGGCGACCTCGGCCTCGCGCGCCGGCTCGACGGCGAGGAAGCAGAGGTCCGCGCGGCCCGTGGTCATCGCCTCGTACGACTTACGGGCCGCGTCGAAGCAGACCAGCTCGACGGGCACGCCGAGGCGCGCGCCGATCTGCCGGGCGATGTCGACGGTGACCCCGTCGGGGGCCTCGGGCGTGCCGTGCGCCAGGACCGGATTGCCCAGGTTGATCGACGCCCGCAGGACGCCGGTCGGCGCGAGATCCCGGGCGATGTCCGCGGTCGCAGTGGTCATGCGCCGGAGTCTAGGACAGGCGTTCCGAGGCCGTCCGTCCCACGGGGTGGCCGCGTGGTCGGACCGCAGGTCGGTACCGCGGTCTGCCCGGCGGTCGGCCCCGCGGGCGGCCGATGAGTCGGTCGCGGGGTCGGTCGCGGGGTCAGTCGCGCGGCCGGGGGCGCGGCCAGGGGCGCCCCTCCAGGCGCTCGATGTCGCTGTTGAAGCGCCGGAGGTACGCGGCGAAGCCGGCGACCTCGTCGGCCGTCCAGTTCTCCAGGACCCGCTCCAGGCCGTGGACGTTCGCGGCGCGGTCGGCGTCGAGCCGCCGTCGACCCTCGGCGGTGATGCTGAACTTTCGGGCGATGCCGCCGTCGGGGTCCGGAATGCGTTCGACGACCCCGGCCTTCAGCATCGCGGTGGTCTGCCGGTGGAGCGTGGAGGCGTCCAGGCCGAAGGCCTCGCTGAGCTGCCCGATGGACAGCGGTCCGTCGATCTCGATGCGGCTGAGCAGCACGTAGGCGCTCCGGTCGAGCCGCCCGTCGGCGCCGCGCGCCCGGGGATTGAACAGATGCGAGTGCCGCCCGACGAGCATGGTCTCGAACTCGATCAGGTGCGTGGGCTTTTCCATGTGCCCCATCCTCCCAACCCCGCGCCGTGCCCGGTCACCCACCGAGCGCTCGAAATTGCACCGTACAGGCAATGTGTATGCTGCAATGCCTATGCATCATGCAATTCGCGGAAGCGCATCCCGCCCGCTCCGCCCCTCAGGGAGATCCACGTGACCAGCTCCAAGCCCGACGCGCGCCCCCGTGCCGTCGTCGGCGTCCTCGCCTTCGCGGGCATCGTGGCCGCGCTCACCCAGACTCTGGTGGTGCCCCTCCTGGGCGACCTGCCCAGGCTCTTCGGCACCTCCGCGTCCAACGCCTCCTGGGTGGTCACGGCCACGCTGCTGTCGGCGGCGGTGGCCACCCCGGTCGCCGGACGGCTGGGTGACATGTACGGCAAGCGGCGCATGCTGCTCGTCTCCCTCGCACCCCTGGTGCTGGGCTCGGTGGTCTGCGCGCTGTCCTCCTCCGTCGTCCCGATGATCGTCGGCCGCGGCCTCCAAGGCCTGGGCATGGGCGTGGTCCCGCTCGGCATCAGCCTGCTGCGCGACGTGCTGCCGCCCGAGCGACTGGGCGGTTCCATCGCCCTCATCAGCGCCTCGATGGGCGTGGGCGGCGCGCTCGGCCTCCCCTTCTCCGCCGCCGTCGCCGAGAACGCCAGCTGGCGCGTGCTGTTCTGGGTCGTCGCGGCACTGGCCGCGGTGGTCGCCGTCCTCGTCCGGCTGTGCGTCCCCGCGGGCCGTACCGCGTCGGACGCGGGCCGCTTCGACGTGCCCGGCGCGGTCGGTCTGGGCGGCGCCCTGGTCTGTCTGCTGCTCGCCGTCTCCAAGGGCTCCGACTGGGGCTGGACGAGCGCCACGACGCTCGGGCTCTTCGCCGCCTCCGTCGCCGCACTGCTGCTCTGGGGCTGGTGGGAACTGCGCACCGCCGAACCGCTGGTGGACCTCCGTGTCACAGCCCGTCCGCTGATACTGATGACCAACGCGGCCTCGGTGCTGGTCGGTTTCGCGATGTACGCCCAGTCGCTCGTGGTGCCCCAGCTGCTCCAGCTGCCCGAGGCGACCGGGTACGGACTGGGTCAGTCCATGCTCGCGATGGGGCTCTGGATGGCCCCGGCCGGACTGATGATGATGGTCCTCGCCCCTCTCGGCGCCAAGCTCACCGCCGCCCGCGGCCCCAAGATCACCCTCGGTGTCGGCAGCCTCGTCATCGCCGTCGGGTACGCGTGCGCCCTGCCGCTCATGGGCACGACCGTCGGCCTGCTCGTCGTGACCCTCATCTGCAACACCGGTGTGGGCCTCGCGTACGGCGCGATGCCCGCCCTCATCATGGGCGCCGTGCCCCGGTCCGAGACCGCGTCGGCCAACAGCTTCAACACGCTGATGCGTTCGATCGGCAGCTCCGTCTCCGCGGCCGTGACGGGCGTGGTCCTGGCCCAGATGGCCACGGACTTCGCAGGCCATCTCCTGCCCTCCGAGGAAGCGTTCCGCGTAGCCCTCCTCATCGGCAGCGGCGTGGGTCTCGCCGCCGCGGTCGTCGCCTTCCTCATCCCGGTCCGTCCGGCGACCGGGACCGAGGGGGTCGACACAGCCGGCGCCGCCGACCCGTCCGCCGCCTCGCCGCACCTGCCGTCCGGGGCGAAGGCCTGACGGACCGGCGACCGCCACCCTTCATCACAGCGTCATCAACCGGTCCTCCTCGCGACAGCGGGGTTCGAGAGAACTGATCTGGGCATGCCAATCGCGCAACCCCACATCACATCTCGGACCCCGCACGGTCCCTCAGGAGGACGCAGTTGAAGACGAGTTCGTGGACCCGCAGGGTCACGGCCACCCTCGGCAGCAGCATCGCGCTGGTCGTGGCGGTCTCGGGCAGCGCGTTCGCGGCGCCGCCCCCGCCGCTGCCCGCCAACGCCGACGCGCTCGAGCAGACGTTCCAGCCGGCGTACGACTACGACACGGACGGCTGCTACTCCTCGGCGGCCATCGGTCCCGACGGCACGGTCAACCCGGGCCTCAAGCCCACCGGCGCCCTGAACGGCTCGTGCCGGGACGCCTGGGACCTGGACAACACCAACGGGTACTCCCGCGCCAAGTGCAACAACGGCTGGTGCGCCGTCCTCTACGGCCTCTACTTCGAGAAGGACCAGGCGATACCCGGCATCAGCCTCGGCGGCCACCGCCACGACTGGGAGCACGTGGTGGTCTGGATCCAGGACAACCAGGCCAAGTACGTCTCCACGTCCGCGCACGGTGAGTTCAACACGTACGGCCGTGACCAGATCCGCTGGGACGGGACGCACCCCAAGGTCGTCTATCACAAGGACGGCGTGAGCACGCACTGCTTCCGCCCCGCCAACGCGAACGACGAGCCGCCGGAGAACCACAAGGGCCAGTGGCAGTTCCCGGCCCTCGTCGGCTGGAACGGCTACCCGGCCGGGGTGCGGGACAAGCTCGTCCAGACGGACTTCGGCAGCGCCCACTTCGGCCTGAAGGACGGTAGCTTCGGCCCGCACCTCGCGAAGGCGAAGCCCGCCGGCATCCCGTTCGACCCGTACGCCTGAGCACGGCTCGTGCCCACCATGCCGTCCCCGTGGACGCTTCAGTCCACGGGGACGGCGCGGGTGGGAACGTCGAGGCTCTGGTGTCCGCCGCTGGCGATCATGCGGACGTTCCCCTCCTCGTCGATCTCGGCCTGCACGATGCCGGTCTCGTCGGAGTACACGGGGTGCCCGCCCGCTCCCTTGCGGTCCGTGCGGGTGACGACGATGGAGTCACCCGAGGTCGGGAAGGTCAGTTCAAAGCGCTCGGCATGCTGCATGAGCCTGTTTATACCGACACCTGACGCCGAATCGGCTGCCCGCGCGGCGGCCGTGGCCGGACCGGCACCGGAAACCGATCATTCGGCGGCGCGGTCCCGGAGACCGAACCGTACGCCGGTCAGCCGCTCCGACACCTCCCACAGCCGGCCTCGCCCTCCTCGCCCCGGCCTTGGACGGTCATACGCGCCTGGGATGATCCGGCCCTGCGCAAGTGTGGGCCGCTTCGCTACCTGCCCGACCGGAAGCTGGTCGTCATCCCACCGGGCGACCCCAGGACGTCGACGACCGTCGTCGTCCGTCCGGAGGTCATCGCGTACTGGCTGCGGGTCGGTCGATCCCGTCCCTGACGAGCGCCGCGACCTGATCGGTGACCAGATCGAGCAGCGCCGCCGAGTCCTCGTCGTGGCCCACCACGAGGAGGTTCAGCGTCAGCCCGTCGGTGACCGCCGCGAGGTAGCGTGTCAACACCGGTAGCGGGACCAGGAGTTCGAGCGCCATGCTCGCGTCGAGCTCCTCGATGAGCTCCTGGTAGATCTCGGCGTACCGCTCGTGCTGGCGGCGGGCCAGCGGCTCGAACCCCGGGGTGCGCAGCGCGTGCTGGGTGAGCTCGTAGGTCAGCATGTGCTCGCCCGGGTGGGCGCGGACATGCTCCCAGTACGCCTCGAAGCCGGCCCGGATGGTCTCCCTGAACGTCTCGCGCGGCCGCAGCGCCTTCTTCACCGTACCGACGTAGTGGTCGGTGATCGCCGTGATCACGGACTCCAGCAGGGCCTGCTTGGAGTCGAAGCAGTAGTGGAAGACGCTCAGCGACACGCCCGCCTCCGCCGCGATGGACCGGGTCGTCGTACGCGGCACGCCGTCCCGGGTCATGGCGCGGATGGCCGCCTCGGTCAACTGCCGGCGCCGTTCGGCGAGCGGCATTCGGGACATGCGGTGGTTCCTTTCTGGTACGGCGGCCGGAGCCGACCACGGCTCCGGATGCGGCCGGGGGGGGGGGGGGGGGGGGGGGGAACCCCCCCCCCCCCCCCCCCCACCCCCCCCCCCCCCCCCCCCCCCCCCCCCCCCCCCCCCCCCCCCCCCCCCCCCCCTACG
>NZ_JBVHGJ010000010.1:4501-133103 GCF_055561875.1 Streptomyces sp. NPDC022552 | reverse complement strand
GGGAGGTGTTGGGCGTGGTGTGGAGGGGGGGGGTGGGGGGGTGTGGTGGTTTTTTTGGGGGACGGAGGTGGGATAAAACAGGGAGTGGGGGGGGGGGGGGGGGGGGGGGGGGGTTCCCCCCCCCCCCCCCCCCCGCCCGGGCCGGCCGTCAGCCGCTGTAGACGCCTACCTCGCGGAGCGAGTACCCCCAGTCGGTGCCGCGTTGCTGACCGAGGATCCGGACGTACCGCGCGGTCGTCCCGGAGAACGTGACGGTGTCCAGGCCGCCGTCACCGCTCGTGGTCGACCAGGCGGCGCGCCAGGCGGCTCCGTCGTCGGAGACCTCGACACGGTACGCCTTGCCGTACGCCCGCTCCCAGTCGAGCGTGACCTTCTTGACCAACTGCGGCTTCCCGAGGTCGATACGGAGCCACTGCCCGTCCTTCCACTCGCTCGCCCAGCGGGTCCCCAGGTCACCGTCGACGGCCCGGCTCGCCGCGAACGTGGTGAAGGGGTTCCACCACTCCGTGGTGGACGCCGACGCCGGCGCGCCCGAGGCGAGGTTCACCCCGGCCCGGTGCCGCTCGGAGGCGCCCCAGGTGTCGAGGTAGGACTCGGCGCCCCGGAACAGGTCGTCCACCACGTCCTGGCCGCCGACCACCCGGATGTCCTCGATCCAGTCCGGCACCATGCCGTTGTGCGCGGCGCCGTCGGTGTTGAGGTCCCACGTGCGCTGACCGGTGGTCTGCCGGTCGATGACGGAGCCGCCGTCGGTGCTGCGGAACGGGTACTTCACCGGGTTGGGCGTGTCCGCGCCGCGTGGGCCCGGCCAGCCGCCGACCCCGTTCATGTCGGTGCCGTAGCCGTACCCCACGCCGTACTTGTCGCGCAGCGCCTCGGTCCGTTCGGCCTCCGCGATGAAGCCCTCGGAGCCGTTCATGTACTGGGCGATGAACCCGCCGAGCCCGTAGACCCGCTCGGTCCAGTTCAGGTCCATCCAGCTGTGCGAGGAGATGACGCCCGGGTACGCCGCGGACTCCATGATGTCCAGCGCCCGGCCCGTGGCCTTGACGCTCATGTGGTCGATCTCGAGCATCATCTTGCGCTGCATCATGCCGCGCACCGCGTACTCGCCGAGTTCTGTGAGACCTCGGGTGTTGCACTGCGCGTCGGCCGCGTAGCCGGGAACCGACACGCCCGCCGGAAGCTGCTTCTCGGCCTGGGGCGCCGCGGCGAGCCCGATCGGGTTGTCGTGCTGCGGGCCGGTGCACTTCTCGGTCTTCCAGAAGGTGCCGGTCGACAGGAACTGGCCGACGTTGATCGCGGTCCCCAGCGCGCCGCCGTCGAACCGCACCCCGCACAGGGCGTTGTCGAACTTGTGGCAGAGGAACATGCTGCGCACGCCCAGCTGGTGGAGCTCGTCGAGTCCGCGGTCGATGTCGGCCCGGCTGCACTGGGCGACGTCCAGGATCTGCTTGCAGCCGAAGGGTTCGGAGGTCTCCACACCGAGCACGACCGCGAGCTTGCCCTGCTGGATGACGTCACGGGCCTGCTCGGAGTCGGTGACGATCCGGAACCAGCCCTTGCCCGGGCCGCCGAACATCTTGTCGATGTAGTCCTGCATCTCGTACGTCTTGCGGGCCTGCAGACGGATGGAGGTCATCTCGTCGCAGCTGCGGTCCTTGAAGAAGTAGACCGAGCAGATGACGCCGTTGGTGACCAGGTCGTTGACGAGCACTCGCTGACCGCCGCGCCAGGCCCGCTCCACCCAGGCGTAGTAGTTCTGCTGGTGGGTGAGCGAGTCGTTGGCGGGCCAGTCCTTGAACGTCGGCCAGCCGTTCGGGTCGTGCTTGCCGTCGCCGCCCTTGGTGATGAAGTCGAAGATCGCGAGCGAACCGTCGGGGTAGTGCTCGGGGCAGTCCTTGAGCGCGTCGGCCACGCCCTGCTCCGAGAACGTCTTGCCGCAGATGAGGCGGCCGCCGAAGGCCTCGTTGGACATCAGGTGGTTGTGCGCGTCGACGAACCCGCGCACCTCGCCCCGCTCGTCGGTTCCCTTGAACGGCGCGCCCGTGACGTTGATCTGGGAGTCCGGGGCGGGGCGGGCGATGGGGTCCCACCAGGAGCTGTCGGCGGCCGAACCGGGCGCGGGCCCGAGCAGCATGGCCACCGTGGCGAGCAGCAGTGACAGCACGGCCAGCGGCCCGCGCCTGCCGGACGTACGGCTGTGCGTGGGGGGTCTCATGGACATCACTCACGTCTTGGGTCGGGGAATTGTCATGTTCCGCGCGAAAGGTGTGGTGAAGGATCCCGACTCCCGGTAGTGGAGTCAAGAGTCCGGGACAGATGACCTGATGCGCGGGGCCGATGTCTCGAATCAGCCACGCAGGCAGCTTTCTGATCTTCCGTCAGCCTCCTGGTGCCCCCACCCTGGAACTGCTCCCTCCACGCGTCGCTCGAAAGGACTCCCCGTGAGCCGGCCGAACATCCCGATCGTCCTCGACCCCACCGGGGCCGACCGCCACGCCGAACACCGGCTGCTGCGTGCCCACGGCGCCGCCACGCTCGTGGACGTCCTCGGCGTACAGGCGTGGTCGATCAGCGACCCGGTCCTGCTCAGGAAGCTCCTCACCGGCCCGGACGTCTCCAAGGACGGCCGCCGCCACTGGCCGGCGTACGAGGAGGCAGTACGCGACTGGCCGCTCGCCCTGTGGGTCGCTGTGACGAACATGTTCACCGCCTACGGCGCCGATCACGCGCGCCTCCGCCGTCTGGTCGCCCCCGCGTTCAGCGCCCGCCGTGTCGCCGCCCTGCGCCCCGTCGTCGAAGCCCTCGTGACCGAGCTCCTCGACGACCTGGCGGCCGAGCCGCACGGCGACGTCGTCGACCTGCGCGAACGGCTCGCGTACCCGCTGCCCATCGCCCTCATCGGCCACATGATGGGTGTCCCCGAAACCCGCCGCGCCGGCTTCCGCGCGCTCGTGGACGGCGTCTTCGACACCACGCTCACCGCCGAGGGGGCCACGGCCAACGCCGTACGCCTCTACGGACTGCTCGACGACCTCATCGCCGCCAAACGGGCCGAGCCGGGCGACGACATGACCTCGCTCCTCATCGCCACGCACGACGAGGAGGGCTCCACCCTGGCCGAGGCCGAACTGCGCGACACGCTCCTCCTGGTGATCAGCGCCGGGTACGAGACGACGGTCAACGTCATCGACCAGGCGGTCACCTCCCTGCTCACCCACCCGGACCAGCTCGCCCACGTCCGTGCCGGCCGGTCCGGCTGGCACGACGTGGTGGAGGAGACCCTCCGCCTCGAACCGGCCGTCAAGCACCTCCCGCTCCGCTACGCGGTCACGGACATCCCGCTCCCCGACGGCCGGACCATCGCCCGGGGCGACGCCATCCTCGCCTCGTACGCGGCGGCCAACCGGCACCCCGACTGGCACGGCCCGACGGCCGACACCTTCGACGTCACCCGCCCCACCAAGGACCACCTCACCTTCGGCCACGGCATCCACTTCTGCCTGGGCGCCCCCCTGGCCCGCCTGGAGGTAGCCACGGCCCTGGAGCACCTCTTCACCCGCTTCCCCCACCTCGCCCTCGCCGTCGAACCCGCCGATCTGCGCCCCCTGCCCTCCCTGATCAGCAACGGCCACCAGTCCCTGCCCGTCCACCTCCACCCGAAGTAGCCCCGGCCGCCGCGACCGGGTGGACGTGCGGGCGCCGTAAATGAGTTGACCGGCGCCCGCGTGTCCGGGCAGGCTCCGCCGCGACTGGACCACCACATGGCCGGGGGCTGCCCGACGCGCGCGACGCGCGGGGCGACGGCCCGGCGGATCGGAGACCGAGGGATGACGTCCCACCTCCACGCCCTCTGTTTCGACGCGGACGCCCCCCAGCGTCTCTCGCGCTTCTGGGCCGAGTTCCTCGGCTGGGGGAGCAGCGACGACCCGGACGGCGGCATCGTCCTGATGCCGAGCGACGACACGGGATTCCTGATCCGGTTCCTCCCGGCCCTGGAGCCGAAGACATCCCAGAACCTCCTGCACTTCGACCTGACGAGCAGCTCCGAGGACGACCAGCGGAAGACGGTGGCGAAGGCGCTCGAACTCGGCGCCCGCCACATCGACATCGGCCAGAGCCCCGATGACGGGCACGTGGTGCTCGCCGACCCCGAAGGCAACGAGTTCTGCGTCATCGAGCCGGGGAACTCCTTCCTCGCCGAATGCGGCTTCATCGGAGCGCTCGCGTGCGACGGTTCGCAGGAGGTCGGGTACTTCTGGAGCCGGGCGCTGGGCTGGCCGCTGGTGTGGGACCAGGACCAGGAGACCGCGATCCGCTCGCCCCACGGCGGACCGAAGGTCACCTGGGGCGGTCCGCCTCACATGCCGATGACCGGGCGGGCCCGCCTGCGCTTCGACCTCGCCCCGCCCGCCGGCGGTGATCAGCACGCCGAGGTCGAACGCCTCCTCTCCCTCGGAGCCACGCGCCGCGGCCCCGCCACCGGCACGGGCGACGCCGCCCCGGTGCTTCTCGCGGACCCCGACGGCCAGGAGTTCCGCGTACTGCCTCCTCGCTGAGGCCGGTTCACCGTCCGGGGCGCCACGACCGAGCCATCGCCCACGTGGCGCGCACCCCGCCACGTGGGATGGAATGCCCAGGACGGAAGCACGACAGCACGGAGGAAGGACGATCGTGGCACGTGGGGGTAAGAAGTCGCTGCTCTGGGGAGGGACCGCGTTGGCGGTGCTGCTGGCCGCCCTGGGGCTCTACTGGTTCCAGCCCTGGAAGCTGTGGCAGGACGAGACCGTCGACGAAGCCCTCCCGACTGCGGCGCCCGGGGCCACCGCGTCGCCCGGGGCTTCGGACGCGGACCCGTCCGCAGGGCCGCGGACGGTCGCGCGGGGTGACCTGATCAGCCACGAGCACAAGACCACTGGTACGGCGAAGCTCATCCGCCTCGCGGACGGCAGCCTGACCCTGCGTCTGGAGGACCTCAACACCAGCAACGGCCCGGACCTGCGGGTGTGGCTGACCGACGCCCCGGTCAAGGAGGGTGTGGCCGGCTGGCGGGTCTTCGACGACGGCGCGTACGTCAGCCTGGGCAAGCTGAAGGGCAACAAGGGAGACCAGAACTACCCGCTCCCGCCCGGCACAGACCCGTCCGCCTTCACGAGCGTCACGATCTGGTGCGACCGCTTCGACGTCTCCTTCGGCGCGGCTGCTCTGAAGGTGTGAGGTTCTCGCCCGGGGGTCCTGCGCCTCGGCGCAGGCCCCGGGCGACGCGCTATGACGCCGGGGCCGCCGCGGCGCGCGCGATCCGGTCGAGGGTCGTGCGCATCCCGTGGCGGTTGACCGCGATCCGGCGCTCGGGGTTCGTGCCCGCGAAGACGGTCCCGAGTATCTCGGCGAGGCGCGAACCTCGGCCGGTGCGCAGGTCCTGCCAGGTCTCCGTCACGCGTGTACCGGTCCCCTCGGCGGCGAAGCGGTAGCCCCAGCGGGCGATCGGCAGTCCGAAGACGCCGACGTCGAACGTGAACTCCTCGCCCTCGCGCGCCGCCGAGACCCGCCCGGTGGTGAACCAGACGAACAGTGCCCGCCGGTTGAAGCCCACGAACCGGCTGCCGGTGGCCACGGGAGGCCGCGGCACCCAGACCCGCCGGCACTCGGGACTCCACCTGCCCATGTCGCGAAGGTTCGCCACCAGCCGGTACACGACCTCCGGCGCGGCGTCCACCACGACGGACTCCTCAAGACTCCACTGGCGCCCCATCGACGACCTCCCTGTCGTTCCGTCGGACTTACCGGCGGGTAGGGTAGCGGACCCGATGCTCCGGGCGCCCAGTTCCGGGCGGGGCGCCGAAGGGGCCACCGTGCCGCACGGCGCAGTGCCGCCGGCCGACACCTCCGGCGTCGCACCCGGTCGCGGCCCGGCGGCCGTCCGGTCCGGGACCTGCTGGAGGCGATGTGCCCACCGGACCGCCAGGGCTTGCGACAACAAGACTCAGGCTCCGACCGCCGAGGGTGCCCGGCCGGACGTCCGCGTCAGGAGTCCGTAGCAGGCCGAGGTGACGACGATGCCGACGGGCAGGGCGAGGTCCACTCCGCCCAGTGCGGCGGCGACCGGCCCGGTGTACAGCGTGTTGACGCACAGCGTGGCCGCGGTGACGCCCGCTCCGAGCGACAGCGCGCCGGCCACGTGGACCCCGCCGGTGTACCAGAACGGACTGGTCGGGCTCTCGTCCATCAGCGCGAGACCGTCGTAGCGGTTGCGGCGCAGCGCGATGTCGGTGGCGTAGAGGGCCATGGCGGGCCCGAGGAGTACGACGGTCAGCTGGAGGACGTTGCTGACGGTGTCGAGGAAGTTGGAGACGAGCAGGGCGTACAGCGTCAGCGCCGAGGCGACGGCGCCGTCGACGACGACGCTCAGCGAACGGCGGATGCGGATGCCGACCGCCTGGAGGGCCAGGCCGGCGCTGTACGCGGTCAGGGCGTTGATGGAGATCGTGCCGAGCACCAGGGCAAGCAGGAACACCGGGGTGAACCATCCGGGCAGGATCTGCTCCAGCGCGGTCTGCGGGTCCGTCATGTCGACGGCCGTCGCGGCCAGCGCCCCCAGCGAGCAGACGACGACGCTGGGCAGGAAGCCGCCGAATGCGGTCCACCCGACGACCGCCCGGGACGATGCCGTACGCGGCAGATAGCGGGAGAAGTCGGCGCTGGTGGTGTACGACAGCGGGCCCGAGGCGATGACCGTGACGCCCGCCAGGAGGGTCGCCCAGAGGTCCACCCCGCTCAACGACGCCTCCGGGGCGTAACCGAAGTCGGCGTGCAGCACCACCGCGTACGCCACCACGCCGAACGCGGCGGTGAGCGCGATGGTGATCGGGAGGTAGAGCTTCACGATCAGGGCGTGTCCGTAGACGCTGATCGTCAGGGTGACCGTCGCGATGACCAGGACGACGGCGATCTTCACGACCGTGTTCGTGGGCAGGCCCGTCCTGGCGACGAGGGCGAAGGCGGCGGACGCGGCGGCGGCCAGATTGAGGGCGAAGTAGCAGACGGAGATCATCCAGCCGGTGACCGCGTTGTTCACGCGGTTGCCGCGGACCCCGTACATCGCTCGGGTGATCACCTCGCTGGGCGCGCCGGCCGCGGGGCCGGACATCGCGAGCACTCCCGTGAGCAGCCAGAACAGGTTGCCCACGACGATCACCGCGAGAGCCTGCGGCAGGCTCAGGCCCATGAGGACCAGGGCGCCGCCGATGACCAGGCTGAGGTAGTTCACATTGGCCGCGGCCCAGACGGCGAACAGCTCACGCGGGCGGCCGTGGCGCTCGGTGTCGGGGATGTGGTCGATGCCGTGGACCTCGACCCGGCCCGCCCGGTCGGTGGCGGGCGGCGTGCTGTGCGCGCCCTGAGCGCCGGGGCGGGGATCGGGAATGGTGGAAGCCATGAGGCCCTCCGGATGCGTGTCGTGCCCACCTGCTTGCTTATTGGTCGCACACTCAATAGCATCGCCGGTATGCCGTCAAGCGTCCAGCGCAAACGAATCCGCAAATCTCCGGAGGCCCGACGGGCGGAGATCGTCGAGTCCGCCGCCCGCGTCGCCCTGACCGAAGGGCTCGAGTGCGTCACCCTCCGGCGGATCGCCGAGGAACTCGACGTGCGCCCCGGGCTGATCAGCCACTACTTCCCCTCGGCGGAGGAACTGGTCGCCGAGGCCTTCGCCACCGCCGCCACGGGCGAACTCGACGCCCTCCTCCCGGCCGACCGGCCCGACGGGACCCCGACGGAGTACCTCGCGCGCTACTTCGCGCTCTCGGCGGGAGAGGCGTACGACGACATCAGCCGCCTCTGGATCAACGCCCGCCACCTGAGCCGCTACCGGCCCCTTCTGCGCGACCGGGTGGCCGAGCAGGAACTCGCCTCCGACGACCGATTGGAGGGCCTCATCCGCGACGGCGTGGCACGGGGTGAGTTCCGTACGGACGACCCCCGCGCGACGGCCATCCAGATCCTGGTCGTCCTCGACGGCCTCGGTGCCCACGCCAACACCGACCGGAGCAATCGGCCCGAGGCGGTGACCCGGATGGCCCTCACCACGGCGGAGCGCGAACTCGACCTGCCGAGCGGCACCCTCACGGATGCGTCGTCACCCGCCGCCACACCTGCTCCGGAGGCAACCGGCGACCGCCCGAACTGACCGCCTGCACCCGTACCGATCTCCATCGCCCGTACTTCCTGGAGCCGTTGTGCGCCCCTCCCTCGTCCTGCTCTCCGCCCGCCTGCTCGACCCGGCCACCGGCCGTCTCCTGCCGGACACCGCCCTGGCCGTGTCCGGCGGCCGGATCGCCGCCCTGGGCGACGACCGCGAGATACGCGCGCTCGCCGACTCCACGACGACGGTGCTCGACCTCCAGGGCGCCGTCGTCACGCCCGGCCTGACCGACGGCCACCTCCACCCCGTCTCGGGCGCCGAACTCACCCACGGGTTCGACCTGTCGGGCTGCACCGACCTCGCCTCGCTGCGCGAGGCCCTCGCCCGCGAGATCCGGACGCTCGACCCCGGGGCCTGGCTGTTCGGCTGGGGCCTGGACCCGAACGTGTTCGGCGACCGGCCCGTCGAGTCCGCCGCGCTCGCCCCCGTACTGGACGGCGTACCGGCACTGCTGCAACTCTTCGACGCCCACTCGATGCTGGCCAGCCCCCGCGCCCTCGCACTCGCCGGCGTCGACGGGCCGCGTACCTTCGACCAGGCCGCCGAGATCGTCTGCGACGAGGCGGGCAGGCCGACCGGACTGCTCCTGGAGGACGCGGCCTGCGAACTCGTCGAACGCGCGGCGCCCCGGCCCACGCACGCGGAGCGCCGCGACCGCCTCGCCGCCGCTCTGCGCCGGATGGCCGCCGCCGGCCTGACCGGCGGGCACGCGATGGACGCCAACGGCGAGAGCCTCGCCCTGTACGCGGAGCTCGAGGCCGCCGGGGAACTCCCGTTGCGGCTGCGGATCGCGCCTTGGTGCCAGCCCGCATCGACGACGAGGGGCTGCGGACCCTGATCGAGCAGCAGGGCACCGGTGGGGAGCTGTGGCGGGTCGCCGGGGTGAAGCTGTTCATGGACGGCACGATCGACAACGGCACGGCCTGGCTCGAACGCCCGGACTGTCACGGCGAGTCGACGCACGCCTTCTGGCCGGACCCCGAGGTCTACACGCGCATCGTGGGCGAGCTGCACCGCGCCGGCGTGCCGACCGCCACCCACGCGATCGGTGACGCCGCCGTACGGCATGTCCTCGACGCCGTCGAGAAAGCCCAGGCCGGCGGGGTCGGCGGGATCCGGCACCGGATCGAACACATCGAGAGCGTGCCCGACGACACGCCGGCCCGGTTCGCGGAGCTCGGCGTCGTGGCGTCCATGCAGCCCACCCACTGCTGCGACTTTACCCGTGCCGATCACACCGACAACTGGTCCCGCCGGCTGGGCGAGGAGCGCGCCTCGCGCGCGTGGCGGTGCCGCGACCTGTGGGACGCGGGTGCCACGGTCGTGCTCGGCTCCGACTGGCCGATCGCCCCGTTCCCGCCGCTGGGCGTGATGGCGGGAGCCCGCCACCGCCGCCCCACGCGCGACCTCACTCAGCCCCCGCACGGCCCCGAGCAGGTACTGACGGCCCTGGAGGCGCTGAAGGGGATGACGACGGGCCCCGCTTTCGCGGCGGGCGAGGAGCATCGGGGGGGCCGGCTGGCCCTCGGCCACCGCGCCGACCTGACCGTCCTCGCGGATGACCCCCTCACCGTCGCGGCGACCGACCTGGCGGACCTCCCCGTCCTCCTCACCGTCCTCGACGGCCGCCCCACCCACCGGCACACGAGCCTCTGA
Source organism: Streptomyces sp. NPDC022552 (assembly GCF_055561875.1). Taxonomy (NCBI): domain Bacteria; kingdom Bacillati; phylum Actinomycetota; class Actinomycetes; order Kitasatosporales; family Streptomycetaceae; genus Streptomyces; species Streptomyces sp. NPDC022552. Next base: position 123,244 of record NZ_JBVHGJ010000010.1, on the reverse strand, counting down.
GCGTCACGACAGGGCTTCGGTGGCGGTGGCGGCGGCCTCGGCGATGAGTTTGTTGTCGTAACGGGCGTCGGGGCTGTGCCGGTTGGACAGGACGGCCAGGACGACGGGGGCGCGGCCGGGCGGCCAGAGGACGGCGATGTCGTTACGGGCGCCGTAGGTGCTGCCGGATCCCGTCTTGTCGCCGACGGTCCAGCCCTGGGGCACGCCGGCACGGATGAGTTCCGCTCCGGTGGTGTTGGTGCGCAGCCAGGTGGTCAGCCTGGCGCGCTCGGCCGGCCGGAGAGCGTCGCCGAGGACGAACGTACGAAGGTCCTGCGCGAGGGCCCGTGGGGTGCTGGTGTCCCGCGTGGCGCCGGGCGTCCACTCGTTGAGCCCGGGCTCGCGCCGTTCCATCCGGGTGACGCCGTCGCCCAGCTCCGCGAGCGTAGTCTGAAGGCCCCTGGGGCCGCCGATCTGGTCGAACAGCAGGTTGGCGGCGGTGTTGTCGCTGTACCGTACGGCGGCGTCGCACAGCTCGGCGAGGGTCATCCCGGTGGCGGTGTGACGTTCGGTCACGGGGGAGTAGGGGACCAGGTCGTCCCGGGAGTACGTGACCACCTGGTTCATGCCGTCGCCGGGGTGCTTGCGCAGCACGGCGCCGGCGGCCAGGGCCTTGAAGGTGGAGGCGTAGGGGAAGCGGGCGTCGTCGTTGTACGCGATCTCACGGCCACTTCCGGTGTCGAGGGCGTACACGCCCAGACGGGCGCCGTAGGTCCGCTCCAGCGCCTGGAACCGTGCTCGGGCCGCCTCCGCACCGCTCGGCCTGGAGGCCGATTCCCGTGGCGGTGGGGCGCTGTCGGCCGGGGGTCGGTCCGCGCCGCATCCGGTGAGCGGTACGAGCACGAGCGCGGCCAGTACGGCGAGGAGACGGTGCCGGGGACGGTAGAGCCGCATGGGGGAGGCTTCCTGGTCGGGGCGTCGGGGCGTCGGGGCGTCGGGGCGTCGGGGCCGCGGGCGCGTCGGGTGCTCGGTCGTGGGGCGGCGGGCGCGTCGGACCGCACGCCGCGGAACTGGTTGTAGGCACCACTCTGCCATCAGCCGCTCCCCACGCGACGCCGCACATTCCCGGCGGCGTGTCTCGCGGTGAAGTCCCCTTCCGTACAGCCCATATCGCGTGACAGCGCTCGCGCTCGCGGCGGTGTCAGTGGGGCATGCGACGATCCCAGGCATGATCGTCTCGCTTGATGGCCTGTTGCCCACCGCAGGTACGCACGTCTCGACCACCTACGCCGACTGGGTCGCCGCACACGACCCGGACGCGGAGGAGATGGCGCGTGACCTCGTCCAGGACATGGGATCGGAGCTCAACCGGTCCTGGACCAAGCCCGGTCGGTTCGTCGACACGATGGCGGCGCGGGCGCGGCGGTTGCCGCCGGCGCATCTGCCGTGGTTCTGGGACACCGTCGGCCACCGGCTGATCGGTTACGGGAGCCGGCCGGGCGCACGTGCCTACGTGGCGGCGCGGGCGGCCGAGGCCCAGCACGGGCTCCCGGTGGATCCCGCCTACCGCCGGGCCAACGCGCTGCTGTTCGCCAAGGGCGGGGCCATGCCGGCCAAGGAGTTCGGAGCCCATCAGCGGTTCCTCACCGAGACGTCGGAGCCGGCCGACGCGCACGCGGCACTGGACGCCTTCCTGACAGCGTGGGCAAGCTCCGCGGCCGACCTGCCGGCAGATCTGGTGCGCAGGGTGCGGGCCTCCGCCAAGGCGGCCGGGCACGGGGACGAGGAGGTCGCGCGGCTGGTGGGCGCCATCCTGTCCGTCACTCGCAAGAAGTCGGTGCCTGACGCGCTGTTGACCGCCGCCGCCCCGGTCCTCCAGGTCCACCCGCCGACGGACACGGTCGCCGCCGGGCTCGTCGAGGTCTTCCCGGACGGGGTGACCGACGGCGGGGCGTGGCTGCGGATGCTGATCGCCTGCGGCGCGGCGGAGGCGATGGAGTCCGGGCGGGTCGTGCCGGAAGGCGGTCTGCCCCACTGGGTCGGCACCTTCGTGACCATGTACCAGTACGCGGCCCAGTCCGGCGGCGGGGTCGCCCGCCAGCCGTTGCCGGCGGAATTCCTCGATCTGGTGGTCCGGTTGGGGCCGCGGCTGCGGGCCGCGGGTGAGTCGGTGACGCTGCACACCACCCGCCACTACTACACGGGGTTCGACGCGGACGTGCTGGACGCCTGTCTGGCGGCCGGGGTCACGGTCGTCGACCCGGGCCCGGAGACGCGGATGCGCTTCTGGGGCGAGCGGTCCCGGCGGGACCTCGTCGCGCTGGCCGCCGATCCGGTGTTCGGCCCCCGGCTGGAAGGAACCGTCCACGGGAACCTGCTGCCCGGCTGGTCCAACGCGCGCCGGCGGCAGCCCGGATCGGCGGTGACGCTGCTGCCCGGCAACGAGGGCATCGCGAACGAGGTGGCCGGGCGGGTCGGCAAGCTCGTCGACACGGTCGCGGGCGGTGGCATGGGCGGGGCCGAGGAGGCCGTGACCGAGCTGGAGACCCTGCTGGACCGGCCGACGGTGGCGGCGCTCGGCGGGATCGCCGACGCCCTCGCGGGCGCGGAGGGCGCGGGCGCCCTGCGGCGCTCGCTCGCGGCCGGCCTGCCGGAGGAACTGGCCTGGCCGGCGCTGGAGTCGGTCTACGCCGAGTTCGCGGCGCACGCGCGCGAGGCCGAGAAACGCACGGACTCGGACGCGGGTGCGGGCGCGGGCCCGGACGCGGGTGCGGCCCCGGATCCGGACGCCGACGGTGAGGCGGCGGACGGCTCGCTGCCCGGCGTCGCCGGGGTGACCTGCACCTGGCCCGTGCTGACGGTCTTCGGGAAGGACCGCGCGGTCGCCGTCGCCCCCGACGGCGTGCGGGGCTCCTGCAGTTTCACCGTGCCGCACGACGCGACCACGTTCGCCGTCCACTACGTGGGCGGATCCTTCCTCGTGAGCTGGTCCCTCAAGGCGAACCCGTACTTCTGCGACACCGCCGTCTGGGCCGACCGTCCCGAGGAGCCGTTCACGCCGGAACAGCTGAGCGGCCTCGTCCCCTTCGGCGGCAGCCTGGACGGGGCGTACGGCTTCCAGTTCGAGACCGCCGACGGGGGCGGGCGGCACGGCGGCAGCCGGGCGCTGCGTCCGGGCGACACGGAAGGCATCGACGGGGACGAGCTGCAGCTCGGCGACGGCTCCCGCATCTGGACCAACGCCGTCTTCGGCAGGCGGCCCTGGGACGTGGTCGACCCGGTCACCGGGGAGCGGCAGGGCGCGACCGAACTCCCGGACTTCCCGGGCCGCGCCCCGAACCAAGATCCGGCCGCGGAACCGTCCGAGACGGGCATGTCCCTCGCCCGAGAGGCCCTGCAACTGGCGCCGCTGCCCGCCGGGCTGACCGATTCCCCGCTCGGCAGCCGGGACGGTCTCGTCGGGACCCGGGTCCTCTTCCGCACCCGGTACCGCAACAACGCGCCCGACCACTACCTGGTCGAGAGCGTGGACGGGCGCACGGCCCGGTTCGACATCGACCGGCAGGGACAGGAGCCGTGGGGTCTGTGGGCGCCGCCGGAGGGCGCGGTCGAGGACGTGGTCCTCGCGGAGGCGGAGACCCGGACGGGAGTGCGCGCGTACACCGCCGACGGCTCCCTGTTGTGGGAGCTGGCCGGGCACCGCTCACCCCGTCACCCGCGGGCGAAGCCGATCAGGAGGGTCACCGTGTCGGGGGGCGTGGCCCTGCCACCGGCCTTCTGGTACCTGCTCCGAACCCGCGACGCGGCCGGCTCCCGGGCGCTGCGGGCCGTGGGACGGCAGACGGCGGACGCACTGCTCACGGCCGCCCTCGACGGCACGGAGGCGCTGCGGGCTGCCGTGGCCAGGGAGTTGCCGGACGTCACCGATCCGGTGCTGGCCGACGCCGTCGCCGCCGTGGCCGAACGGGCCGTGCGCGTCGAGGAACGGCGGCGCGCCCTGCACCACCGCGTCACGTTGCTCGCCGAGGCGCCGCCCGCCCTGCCGCGCCGGTCCGCGCCCGACACCGAGCTGATGCCCGCCCTGTTCGAGCTGGTCTCGGACGGCGAGCACGATTCCTGGCGGCGGACCAGGGACGCGGCCCTTCCGGCGACGCTGAGCGCGATCGCCGCCGACGGAGCCTGCCTGGAAGGGACGATCGGGGAAGAGGTCCGGCGGCTCTCGCCGCCTGCGCCGCCGCACGACTGGTCACAACTGCTCGGCGCGATCGACGCCGTGGCATGGCGGGCGGTGGTGGCACCCACCCCGGACGTCGAGCGGGCCGCTCTGGTGGCGCTCCTTGACACCTGGGCCGACCAGCCGTTCGCCCGCGCGGGCAGCCGGTGGTGGGTCGGTCGCGCGGCCGACACCGGAGTCCTGGACGACCTGCGCGGGAGCGGCGTCCCGGTGGCGTCCGCGGCGCCCCGGCGCGGGGGCGCGGGCCGCTGGTTCGTCGCACCCGCGTCCGGGGACGGTGACGGCGATCCGGTACCGGCAACGGTTCCGGAGGCACGACTCGTACGGGTGGAGCGCGACGACGTCACCCGGCTTCGGGCCCTGATCGCGGCCGTCGAGACGGACGGACCCGTCCCGGTGCCGGAGGCTGTGGCCGCGCGTTTCGCCGAACTGACGGGCGTACGGCGGGCAGTGGCCCGGCTCGTGGTGGCCGGCCTGGTCGGCCACCACGACCGGGACGAGGGCCGTGCGCTGGCGCGCAAGGCCCCCTACAAGGCGACCCCGAAGACCGCCGAGGCGTACGAGCGTCTGCGCACACGCCTAGGGGGCGACGGACGGCGCGCCGTTCTGGCCGCCGCCGTCCCCGAGGACCCGGCGGAGCTCTGGCGGCCCGGTGGCGTCGAGGCGGCGGCGGAGCGGATGGCGGCGGTGTGGCGGGAGCGGCTCGGGGTCCTGCCCCCCGTCCACGACGAGGCGGCCGACGCCCTGGAGGCCGACCTGGGCCTCGCCGAGGTGTGGGCCAGGCGCCTGGCCGGCGGCTACGAGGCGGCCGAGGACGCGACGGTGGAGGCGGCCGGCTGGGAGCTGGCGGCGACCCCGTACGGCATCGGTGTGGAGGTCCTGCCCGTGCCCCCGGAGGGGCCCGAGCTCCCGTACGGAACGCCCGTGGGCCTCGCGCTCGGCCGGATCGCGAGCGCGCTGGTGTGGGCGTGGACGGACCGGCCCGTCGGCGACCCGGCGGTGGCCGGCGCCACGGCCCTGTACGAGCGGCTGCGGGCCGAGTTGGAGCGTCCGGAACTCCTGCTGGAGCTGCGCGGCGGACGGGTCCAGGACACGTCGGCGCGGATCGCCGAGCGCTTCGGGCCCGCGCGGCTCCCCGTGGGGATGGGCCGCCGCAAGGAGGAAGGCCCGGTTCCGGTGACCGCGTACGACTCCGGGGCGCTGGTGGTGTGCGCGCCCGGCGGTGGCTCCTTCCTCCGGCCCGCGGCGTGCGCCGACCCCGAGGTGTGGGGCCGGGTCCGGGAGGTCACGGACCTGACCGAGGAACTGGACCGGGTGGCACCGCTGCTGGTCGGCGGCGGGCTGGAGAGGATGATGCGCCGCGCCCGGTCGGGTGCGGTGCCGGTCGGCGCGTACGAGGCGGATCCGAGGCACTCCTGCCCGGAACTGGTCTCGGAGGTGGCCGGGAAGCTCGGCGTCGGCCCGGACGCGGCGGCGCTGTACCTCCAGCTGGCGACGCTGGCCACACCCACCGACCGCAACGTGCGCAGGTGGAACGGCTGGTCGACCAAGCTCCACGCGGCGGTACGCGCGGAGCTGGTCGCCACCGGCGCGGTGGTGGAGGCCAAACGCGCACGGGCGGGCCGGACGGTGTTCCTGCCGGGCGAATGGACCGACCTGAAGGCCCCGCACCTGCCGCTGGAAACGGTCAAACTGGCGACGCACGAGGTCCGTCCGCTGTGGGGCAACACGATCCACGCCCCCTTCGGCCGAATCCTCCCACCGGCCCCCCTGCACGAAATGTTCGCGACAGCCTGGGCCCGTCACTAGGGCACACGGTCTCACCGGGCGACGGCTTCGGGCGCCGCGGCTCCCGTCCGACGGCCTACGCTCCACGCGTCCGGCGGCGGGCCCCCAGGGCGGTGGTCCTGGGGGCCCGCCGCCGAGGGTTTCGGTCCGGGCGGCGGTCCCGTCACGCCGTCGCGAGCGCCAGCGTCGGGGACAGCCGGGACGCCCGGACCGCCGGGTACAGCCCCGCGACCGTGCCGATCACCAGCGTCGCTGCGAAGCCGCCGCCGACCGCCCACGGCGGGACCACCCACGGCAGGCCGCCCGTGTACGCGTACACGCCCGTCGCCGCGCCGCCCAGAGCCACGCCCGCGAGGCCGCCGAGGCCGGACAGCATCAGGGACTCCGTGACGAACTGGATCCTGATCTGTCCCCGGGTGGCCCCCAGCGAGCGCCGCAGACCGATCTCGTGGCGGCGTTCGAGCACCGAGATGATCATGGTGTTCGCGACGCCGACCCCGCCCACCAGCAGGGCGATCCCGCCCAGGCCGAGGAGCAGCGAGGAGAACGCCCCCTCGGTGGCCGCCTTGGCCTGAAGCGCCGAGGAGGGATCGCCGACCTGGACGTTCTGCGGGTTCCGCGGGTCGATCGTCGGGGCCAGCAGCTTCTGGACGGACGGTACGGACGCGTCCGTGGACCGCTCGTACACCGCCGTCGGATGCCCGTCGAAGCCCAGCAGCTTCTGTGCGCCCTCCCAGCCCACCAGCGCCGAGCGCTCGATCTCCGGCGCGAGGGGCAACGGGTCGAGGATGCCGACGACCGTGAAGTACCGGTCGTCGATCCAGACCTGCCGCCCCGGCTCGGTGATGCCGAGCCGCTCCGCGGCCACATGGCCGAGGACGACGGACGGATAGCGGCCGTTGGCGGCGTTCAGCCAGGTACCGGTACCCATGCCGCCGCGCAGCACATCGAGCAGCCCCTCCGTGGTGGCCTTCACCGCGATGCCGCCCGTCTCGCCCTCGGGGATCTTCTCGGAGCGCCGTACGGAGTAGTTGAGTTCGCCGGTGGCGCCGACGTCCTCGACGCCCGCGATCCTCCCCACCATGCCGACCGCGTCCTTGGGCAGCTTGACCTCCTCCCCGCTGAACATGCCCTCCCCGGGCTTCGCCACCAGCATGTTCGTGCCGAGAGCGTCGAGCTGCCGGAGCAACTGGGCCTGGCTCGACGCCGAGATGCCGACGACCGCGATCATCGTGGCGATCCCGATGGCGATCCCGAGCGCCGACAGCACCACCCGTACGGGACGGCTGCGCAATCCCGCCGACCCCACGTGGAGGACATCGCGCGGGGTGAGCCGGGCCGCCTTGAGCGGCCTGCGTGAACGGGACATCAGACGCCGGCCTTTCCGAACGCGGTACCGGTTCCGGTCCGGGCGACGCCAGGCCCTGAACCGGTCCGATCGCCCGGCCCCGTGCCGGGCAGGTCGCCCGAGCCCGCGCCCGGCCCCTCGCCCAGCGCGGCTCCGGAGGCCGTCCCCGTCCGCAGCGCGCTGCCGCCCCCCGTGTCCGCCGTGACCCGCCCGTCGCGGATGCGGACCTGGCGAGGCAGCCGTCCCGCGATCTCCGTGTCATGGGTGATCACCGCGATCGTGGCGCCGTCCGCGTTGAGCTCGTGCAACAGGTCCATCACCGCCTCGCCGGACGCCGTGTCCAGCGCGCCGGTCGGTTCGTCGGCGAGCAGCAGATCCGGCTCGCCGACGACCGCGCGGGCGATGGCGACGCGTTGCTTCTGCCCGCCGGACAGTTCGTGCGGCCGGTGCTTCATCCGGTCGGCCAGCCCCACGCGGGCCAGAGCGTCCGCGGCCATCGCCCGCCGCCGGGCCCGGGGGAGCCCGGAGTAGAGCAGCCCCTCGGCGACGTTCTCCAGCGCGCCCACCCCGGGCACCAGGTGGAACGCCTGGAACACGAACCCGATGTGGCGGGAGCGCAGCGCGGAGAGCCGCCGGTCGGTCAGCGAGGCCACGTCGTGTCCCGCGATCTCGACTGTTCCGGCGCTGGGCCGGTCCAGGGTGCCGACGATGTGCAGCAGGGTGGACTTGCCCGAGCCGGACGGGCCGACGATGCCGAGGAGTTCCCCCTCGCCGACGGTCAGATCGACCCCGTCGAGTGCGCGGACCCCGCCCGCGTACTCCTTGGTGACCCCGGCGAGACGTACGACGGTGCTCACGGTCCTGACATCGGTCATGCGGACGGCACCCCGACCTTCATGCCCTCCCGCAGACTGCTGCCGCTGATCTCCACACGGCCCTGGCCGAACATGCCGAGCTCCACCTCGACGTCCCGCGCCTTGCCGTTCTCGACGACCTGGATGCCGAAGCCGCCGCCGGGCAGGGCGAGCAGCGCGTTGACGGGGACCGTGAGGACGTCCTTGCGCGTCTCACCGGTGAGTTCGACGGTGACGGGAGACTGGTCGACGCCGGTGACCTTCTCCGGCGCGTCGAAGGAGACCGTGACGTCGATCTTCGGGGTCCGGTCCTGGGGATCGTCACCCGCGGAAGCGGTCCTGCCGACCGACGACACCTTCCCCCGGGCCCGCGTCCCGTCCGGCAGCTGTACGACGACCCGCGTGCCTGCCTTCGCAGGGCCGGCGTCCGCCACCGGGATCTTGAACCGTACGACCCGCTCGGAACCCGTCACCGTGAGCACCGGCCGACCGGGAGCGACCTGGTCGCCCGGAGCGCTGCCCGCCTCCTTGACGCGTACCGCGCTGCCGGCGAAGGCGATCGTGTCGGGGCCGATCGTGCCGGTCCGCTTCAGCTCGTGGGACTTCTGCCAGCGCTTCACCGCGTCGGCGGTCTTCGCCGAGAACTCCTCGTCGACCGTGAAGCCGACGTACCCCAGGGCGGCGAGGTTCTCCTCCAGCTGCCGGACGTCCTTGCCCTTGTCGCCGGTCTTCAGAGTGCGGTACATGGGCTCGGCCCCGTACATCAGACGGACGGGCCTGCCGTCGACCTCGTACAGTCGCTCGTCCCTCTCCACGGTCGCACCGCTCGGCGCGAGCCAGGTGAGCGTGCCGGCCGGGCCCGCGTTGATCTTCCGTTCGCCGAGGTGGCCGAGCGTGCCGTCCTGCTGGGAGCTGTCGCTGAGGTCGCCGCGGGTCAGCGGGACCGTCGAGGGCGGCAGCCCCGGGTCGGCGACGGCCTGCGGCTCGTCCCCGGCGTCCAGGGTGGTGACGGCCACGCCACCACCCGCGACCGCCGCGATCGTGGCCAGTGCGGCCACCAGCCTGCGCCGCCCGCTCATCGCGACACGCTCTCGCACGCCTTGTTGGCCTTCTCGAACTTCTTCATCTCCGCGCCCTGCGGTATGGGCCGCGCCGCCGACATGCCGCCTTCGCCGAAGGTCGGGTCGGGCATGTCGAAGCCGTTCTTCCGCATGCACTGGGCGTACTTGATCATCTTGTCCTTGTCGGCCTGGGTCAGCTCCTTGCCCATGCCGGCCCCGCCCTTGTCCCGGCAGGCCTTGAACGCCTTCTCCATCTTCTCCTTGGACATGCCGTCGCCGCCGATGGTCAGCCCGACGCCCTCCTCGCCCGGCTTGGGCTCGGGAACGTCGAGGCCCTGTTCACGCAGACACTTCCGGTGCTCCAGGGCCTGGTCGGCCTTCTTGCCCTCTTCGCTCACCGTCTCGCTGCCGGACTTCTCGCCGCCGTCGGCGGTGCAGGCGGTGGCGAGGAGGCAGAGGGCGGCGAGGGAGGCCGCGGCAGTCAGCTGGAGGGTCTCTCGGGTACGTCGAGTCGTCATGGGCCGGATCGTGCAGGCAGGAGGTGTTTCGTTTCTCTCAGCGGATCGGTTAACAGAGACGAAAGGTCTCTTCCGATACACAGGGTGCATGCGTGTACTAGTGGTGGAGGACGAGGCCTTCCTCGCCGAGATGATCGCCGAGGGGCTGCGCCGCGACGCGCTCGCGGTCGACGTGGCCGGCGACGGCCTGGAGGCCCTGCGGAAGATGCAGTTCGGCGAGTACGACGTCGTCATCCTCGACCGTGACCTGCCGGGGATGCACGGGGACGACGTGTGCCGCCGGGTCGTGGAGCAGCGCCTGATGACCCGGGTCCTGATGCTGACGGCCGCGGGAACCGTACGGGACCGGGTCGACGGCCTCGGGCTCGGCGCCGACGACTACCTGGCCAAGCCCTTCGCGTACGACGAGCTGCTCGCCCGCGTCCTCGCCCTCGGCCGGCGTGCCCGGCCCGCGCTGCCGCCCGTCCTCGAACGCGCGGGGATCGTCCTGGACACCGCCCGCCGCCAGGCGAGCCGCGACGGCCGCCATCTGCAGCTGTCCCGGAAGGAGTTCGCGGTCCTGGAGGCCCTGCTGCGCGCGGAGGGGGCCGTCGTCAGCGGCGAGGACCTCATCGAGCAGGTCTGGGAGGAACACACCAGCTACCGCACGAACGCGGTACGCGTGACCCTCAGCAAACTCCGCGCGAAGCTGGGCGAGCCTCCGGTGGTGGAGACGGTACCGGGCGCGGGCTACCGGATCGCGTCGTGAGCGCGGGACGCCGGAACCTGGGGACGCGGCGGAATCGGGAGACTGGCCGGAATCGGGAGACGCACCGGAATCGGGAGTCCGTGGGCGGCGCCGGCACCCGGCGGATCGCCGCGGCGGCGCGGCGCGCCGCAGGCGGCGAACGGTCGCGGCTGACGGCGCTGTACGGCGGGCTGCTGCTGCTGGCCGGCGCACTGCTCACGGGGGTGGTGTACTTCCTGGTCAAGGAGGGCCTCTACGCGTCGATCAGCGTGGCGATGACGACCGCCGTACCCGCGCAGCGTCTCGAAGCCCTTCCGACCACCCCGAACCCCACCGCGTCACCGCTGTGGCAGGAAGCCGTTCCCGCGAGCCCGGGCCCGTTGCCACCCGGTGTCAGCCGCGGGATGGCGATCACCCGGACCCTGAGCGACGCCGCCGAGAGCGCGGCCCTGGAGCGGCTGCTGACGGTCTCACTGATCGTCCTCGCCGTGTACGCCATCGTGTCCGTCGTCCTCGCCTGGTGGATGGCGGGCCGCGTCCTGCGGCCGGTCGCGGTGATCACCGACACGGCCCGCCGTCTGTCGGGGGAGAACCTGCACGAGAGGATCGCGCTGGAAGGACCGCCGGGAGAGCTGAAGCACCTCGCCGACACCTTCGACGACATGCTCGGCCGCATGGAACGGCTGGTGGCGGCGCAGCAGCGGTTCGCCGCGAACGCGGCCCACGAGCTGCGGACCGCACTGGCCGTGCAGCGGGCCGCGGCCGAGATCGGACTCGCGGGCGAACCGGAGCCGCAGCGGGTCGCGCGGATCCGGGCCAAACTCATCGAGGTCGCCGACGACAGCGAACGGACCATCGACGGGCTGCTGCTTCTCGCCGCCTGCGACCAGGGGCTCCGGGAGCGGCGGCCGGTGGCGGTTGACGAGGTCGCGAGGAAGGCGATGGAATCGCTGGCGGCCGAGGCGGAGGAGCGCGCCGTGAGCGTCTCGGCCGACCTCCGGCCCCTGACGGTTCCGGGAGACACCGTGCTCCTGGACCGGCTGCTCCACAACCTGGTCGCGAACGCCGTACGCCACAACGTGCCGGGCGGCCGCGTCAGGGTCCGTACGGGACCGGACGGCATCGAGGTCGGGAACACCGGCCCGGCGGTACCTCCCGACGTGGTCCCGTTGCTCTTCGAACCCTTCCGCCGCCTGACCGAACGCACCCACGCCCCGGGCGAGGGCGCGGGCCTCGGCCTCTCGATCGTCGACTCCATCGCCCGCGCCCACGGCGCCACGGCGGAGGCCTCCGCCAACACGGAGGGCGGCGGCCTGACGGTCCGGGTGCGGTTCGCGCGGTAACCGCTCAGGGGTTCGGCCCGGACCGCGCAGCGGGTCGGGCGTGGTTCCAGCCGGTGAGTTCGGCGGGGCGGTTGGTGATGATGCCGTCGACGCCGTACTGCTCGTACGTGCTCCACTTCTCGGCCGTGTCCACCGTCCATACCCATGTCGCGATGCCCGCCCGGTGCAGGTCGGCGACGACGCCGGGCCGGGTCTCGAGCGCGGAGCCACTGGGGTTGTACGAGGCGAGGTGGAGTTCCTCGGAGACGGCCACGGGGTCGGCGTCCAGGGTGCTGCGGAGGAGGGCCAGGGGGAGTTCGGGTGCCACCTCGTGGACCCAGCGCAGATGCTGGGGGTCGAAGCTCTGGACGAGGACCCGGCCGGTCATCTGCTGTGCCCTGACGACGTCGATGACGGCCGTGACCTGCCGGCGGGTGTCGGCCCGTTTGATCTCGAGGAGCAGGTTCCCGCCACGGGTGCGCAGGTCGGCCAGCTGCGTGGCGAGGGTGGGGACGCGGGCACCGGTGAAGACGGGGGCGAACCAGGACCCGGCATCGAGCCTGTCGAGTCGGGCGGACGTCAGGGTGGTGATGTCCCCGCTGCCGTTCGTCGTACGGTCCACGGTCGTGTCGTGCATCAGGTAGGGCACGCCGTCCTGGCTCAACCGGACGTCGTTCTCGATGAAGTCGGCCCCGGAGCGCCGTCCGACCTCCTGGGCGACCATCGTGTTCTCCGGCGCGAGCGATGAAGCCCCGCGATGGGCGACGACCGTCATCGGCGCCCCCGCCGCACGGAGGAACGGAGAGGTGGCCTCGACGCGGTGGTCGGTCAGCTGCTGCCCGAAGGTGAGCAACCTCGGCGAGGGGCGCGTACCGGTGGCGGTGGCACCGGTCAGGCTGAGCAGGGCCACGACTGTGGCCGTGACCAGGGCGGTGCGGAGGCGGGCCGGACGCATGCGGGGGAGGCTAGTACGCCAGGCGGCCAGGCACGACGGTCACCACACCGAAGCGCACCCGCGGCCCACGCCATCGGCGTACGATCACCGGCCCACCGGCCCACCGGCCCACCGGCCCACCGGCCCACCGGCCCACCGGCCCACCGGCCCACCGGCCCACCGGCCCACCGGCCCACCGGCCGACAGCGCCGATAGGTCATGGCCGCGGCGGCCTTCAGTCGCCGCTCAGAGGCGAGCCCCATGCGGGATCGTGCCACGCCTTCCCGGTCAGGCCGGTGAGAAGGTGCTCAGCCGTGCTCAGGGCGAGGTCCTGCGCCACCCCTACCTCGGTCAGCGCGGCACTGAGCCGCGCCGACGCCCCCTCCGGCACGTCCAGGCCGTTCAGGAGAGGAAGCAGCAGCAGGAGTCGGGCGGCCGGCTCGTCGACACCCTCGGCGTCCGGTGCCGGACTGTCGGCGATCCGGATCAGTTCGGGCCAGGTCAGCTCGGCTCCCGTAAGCTCCCCTGTCCCACAGGCGGCCTGCCGGAGACCGTCCCCCACGGGTCGGGTGAGCACGAAGTCGATGCCGTGGTCGCCGAGCAGGTTGCGGAAGACCACGACAACTCCGGAGCCGTCCGCGCCGAGTACCCGGAAGACAGGCCGGCTTTCAGGATCGAAGAGGACCTCGGCCAAGGCGTCGACATCGGCGCCGTCCTCACCGAACCACTCCGGAACGGGACGCTCGGTGCCGGCTCCGCCGGCGCAGATCTCCGACAGGTAGTTCGACCAGAAACCCGGGCGAGCAAGCAGCGGCTCCCCGGCGTCCAACGGGCCGTGTTCGTATCCCTCGATCACCATCCGCGTGCTCAGCCTGTCGTGGTCAGGCAGAAAGGATGCCCGGCCGGGTCGATGAGGACGCGCCATCGTTCGTTCGGCTGGAACTCCGGTTTCGTCGCGCCAAGGTTCAACAGGAGACGCTCCGCTTCGTCGAGATCATCGACGGTGAAGTCCAGATGGAACTGCTGGGGCACGTCCTGGCCGGGCCAGACGGGTGCCCGGTATCCGTCCACCCGCTGGAAGCCGATCAGCAGCCCGTCCGCCCCCGTGACGCCGGCGAAGTCGTCGTCGGACTTCGGGTGCAGTTCGAGACCGGTGGCCTGCTGATAGAAGGCGGCCAGGGCCTGGGGATCGGCACAGTCGAGCGTGATGGCCGACAGCTTCATCGGCGAAGGCATGGCAACAACTCCTTGGCGCGCTCGGACACCGTGATGCCGAACCGGTCGGACGTCACAACGTAGTGATCAACTCCCCACGTCGCCAACACATTCACGCCGGGCGCCACCCGGCCAGGGCTCCTATCCTGCGGGAATGAACTCCCTGTCGGTGGACGAGATCCGAGCGCTGCACATGAAGCACGCGCCCAGCGCAGAAGCCTTCGAGCTCGTCTTCACGCACTGCGAGATCGTGTGGAAGATCGCGCAGCAACTGCTCCCCGTTCCCGGCCTCGCCCTCGACAGGGAACTGGTCCGTGCGGGCAGCCTGCTCCACGACATCGGCGTCTATCGCCTCTACGACGCCGAGGGTCGGCTGGACAAGCGGAACTACGTACGCCACGGGCTGCTCGGACACGAGATCCTGGCCGGGGAGGGGCTTCCGGAGGCCCTGTGCCGATTCTGTTCCTGCCACACCGGAGTCGGACTGACCCGCCACGACATTCGCGAGCAGGGGCTGCCGCTGCCGCCGGGGGACTACACGGCGGCGACGCCCGAGGAACGACTCGTGATGTACGCGGACAAGTTCCACAGCAAGACGACCCCGCCGACCTTCGTACGCCCCCACACGTACACCGCCCACATCTCCCGTTACGGCGAGCACAAGGTCCAGGCCTTCAACGAACTGCGCGCCACCTTCGGCGACCCGCACCTCGGGCCCCTCTCGGATGCTCATGACCACGCCGTGATCTGAACCGTTCCGCGTCCGCTTGATTCGCTCATACGTGCGAATATTCGTTTACGCTGGAACCATGACCGCACGACGACCGCAGATGCCCGGCCTCCAGGGCTCGCTCTTCGACCAGGGCGCCGACATCCGGCCCGGGCCCCTGGACGGGGTCCGGCGGATCCCGCTCGGCCGCGGTGCCTGGGTCGACCACCTGCCCGGGTGGTTCCACGGGGCCGACGCGCTCTTCGAGGAGTTGGCCGCGGGCGTCCCGTGGCAGGCCGAGGAGCGCAAGATGTACGACAACGTGGTCGCCGTACCCCGCCTCCTCGCGTACTACCGCGAGGGCGCTCCCCTCCCGCACCCCGCACTCCTCGACGCCCGCGAGGCATTGAGCGCCCACTACGCCTCCGAACTCGGTGAGCCCTTCGTCAGCGCCGGTCTCTGCCTGTACCGCGACGGCCGCGACAGCGTCGCCTGGCACGGCGACCGCACGGGGCGCTCCGCCACGCACGACACCATGGTCGCGATCCTCTCCCTCGGAGACCCCCGCGACCTCGCCCTCCGCCCGCGCGGCGGCGGCCCCGTCGCGCTCAGGCTCCCCCTGGGCCACGGCGACCTCGTGGTCATGGGCGGCTCGTGCCAACGCACCTGGGAACACGCCATCCCCAAGACGAGCCGCGCCGTCGGGCCCCGTATCAGCGTCCAGTTCCGGCCCCGGGGCGTCGGCTGACCCGTGCGCGCAGCCCCCGGGCAGGCTTGTCACCGGCACCGCATACCATGACCGCTCATGAGCGCGAGCGAGGACCGAAGACCCCTGGTCGACGGGCGTTTCCACCTGATCTCCCGGCTGGGCAGCGGCGGCATGGGCACTGTCTGGCGAGCACGCGACATCGCCCTGGAGCGCGATGTCGCCCTCAAGGAGGTGCGGCCGCCCGACCCCGCCCTCGAGGAGGCCAACCCCGGACTCGCCGCCCAGATGCGCGAACGGGCCGTCCGCGAGGCACGGGCCCTGGCGCGCCTCTCGAATCCGCACGTCGTGACGATCCACCACATCGTCGAACCCCAGGACGGCTCGCACCCGTGGATCGTCATGGAGCTCGTCGAGGGATGCTCGGTGTACGACCGTCTCGCCGAGGGCCCCATGTCCGTCGAGGAGGCCCTCGCCCTCGGGCGGCAGGTCCTGTCCGCCCTGCGCGCCGCCCACTCCGCCGGCATCCACCACCGCGACGTGAAACCCGCCAACGTGCTGCTCCGCCCCGACGGCAGCGCCGTCCTCACCGACTTCGGCATCGCCGTCATCAGCGAGGCGACGTCACGGCTCACCGCCACGGGCGACCTGATCGGCTCGCCCGAGTTCATCGCCCCCGAGCGGGTGCGTGGCGAGGAGGGCAACCCGGCCTCCGACCTGTGGTCGCTCGGGATGCTCCTGTACGTCGCCGTCGAGGGCCACCACCCGCTGCGCCGGTCCACGAGTCTCGCGACCGTCGTCGCCGTGCTCGACGACCCGATCCCGGCACCGGTGAGGTCCGGCGCGCTGGCTCCCGTACTGGCTCGACTTCTCGTACGTGACCCGGCGTTGCGTCCCGACGGGGCGCAGCTGGAACAGCTGCTGGCCGATGCCGCGTCCGCACCGTCCGGCACGAGGTCCCCGGCGGAAGCGACCCCAGCTCCGTTCGGCCCGCCGTACTCCCACCCCGCGTACGCGCCGCAGCAGCCGGCCGCGCAGCCGTGGCACAGCCCCACCGTCCCCTCGCACGCCCCGGCGCACGCGTCTCCGGCGGTCGGCGGAGGGTTCGGTCCTCCCACGCTGCCCGTAGCGCCCTCCGGGCCTCCCCGCCCGCGCCGCCTGACCGCGGTGCTCGCCGCCTCGCTCGCCCTGGCGGCCGTCGTGGTCGTCGTGGGCGTCGTGAAACTGCTCCCCGACGGCGGCGCGGATTCCGGGGCCAAGGGCGGCGCGACGACCCCGACGAACGCGGACCGTACCCCGGGGCGCGAGACATCCGCCGGCGGTACGGGGAAGGGCGTCGAGACGGAGCCCGGCACCGCGCCCACGCCCAGCGGCACCCTGCTCACGACGGCGAACGTCCGTACCGTCATCAAGGCGTTCCGCGAAGCCAGCGGTTCGACGACGATGAAGGAACTGACGATCTACGAGGGCTATGCCCGCGCCTCCATCCCGACCCGGCCCGGTGCGAAGACCTATGACGCGTACGAGTACCGCGACGGGGTCGCCCGCAGGACCGGCCCGGGCGGAACCATCGATGCCGACGCGGCCGACGAGCAGCCGTTCGATGCCGCCGCCATGCCCTGGGACGACCTTCCCGCGCTCATGAAGCGCGGAGAGAAGGAGCTGAAGGTCGAGCGCCCCAGCATGCGCTACGTCATCGTCGACCGCTGGACCTTCAACGACGACCGCCCGACCCTGCGCTTCTACCTCATCAACGAGTACAGCGCGGTCGGCTACCTCGCCGTCGACAGCAACGGAAAGGTCGTGTCCACCTACCCGTCGTCGTGAAACGGGACGTCCGCCCGGGCCCTTGGACTCAGACGATGCGGGTTCCCGCTCCGCTCACCCGTACCCGGGTGTCGCCTGCGCGCAGTTCCACCGTGATCAGGCTCGGGCGTCCCATGTCGGCGCCCTGGTGGAGGGTGAGGACCGACGCGTCCGGCACCAGGCCGAGTTCGCGGGCGTACGCCCCGAAGGCACCGGCTGCCGCGCCCGTCGCGGGGTCCTCCACGACACCGCCGACGGGGAAGGGGTCGCGCACGTGGAAGACGGTCCCGGACTCGCGCCACACCAGCTGCACGGTGGTCAGGTCGAGCCGGTGCATGAGCGCTTCGAGGCGGGAGAAGTCGTACGCGAGGTCGGCGAGGCGCTCCCGGGTCGCCGCACCGAGGACGAGATGGCGGGCGCCCGCGAATGCGATCCGCGGGGGCAGGGCGGTGTCGAGGTCGGCGGCGGGCCAGTCGAGCGCGGCGAGCGCCTCGGCGAGGTCCGCGTCGCCGATCCCCTCGACGTACGGTTCGACCGTGGTGAGCGTGGCCCGCATGGCGCCGGCGTCCTCGGTCACGCTCACCGGCACGGTCCCCGCCCGCGTCGCGAACACGAGGTCGCCGGAGCCGATCCGCTCGCCGAGGGCGACCGCTGTCGCCACGGTGGCGTGACCACAGAACGGGACCTCCGCCTTGGGGCTGAAGTACCGGATCGTGAAGGCCCGCCCACTCGCGCCGCCGAGGTCCGCGGGCGGGGCGGTCAGGAACGCCGACTCGCTGTAGCCGAGGTCGGCGGCGACGGCGAGCATGGCGCTCTCGTCGAGTCCGGCGGCGTCCAGGACGACGCCGGCGGGGTTGCCGCCTTCGGGGTCGGTGGAGAAGGCGGTGTAGCGCAGGACCGCGGGCTGTGTCGTCATGATCGTCACAACTCCGCGACCGGGCGAACAGTTCCCGCGGGCGTTCGCCGCGATCGAGCCGTCCCGCACCGGGCCCACCTGCCGGCCTACGCCCCGCTCAGCGGGAGCGGGGCATTCCCGCCGGGCAGAGTGCGGCGCCGGCCCGGAAGGGACGGCCCCGAGGTCAGGCCATCTGTGCCAACGCGCCGAGCGCCGCCTGCTCGGCCGTCTCGCGGTCCTCGGCGACCAGTCCGATGCGGGTGCGGCGGTCGAGCAGGTCGGAGGCGTCCAGGGCGCCTTCGTGGCGGACCGCCCAGACCAGTTCTGCGCAGGTGACGGGGTGGCCGGGGACGACGGGCCGGGCGAGGTCCGGGTTCGTGACGCCGAGGGCGTGCACGGCCGGTGCCTCGGTGCCGTAGCGGCGTACGAGGCGAGCGGGCACGTCGAGGTGGGCCAGGGTCCGCGGCCGGGCGGCGCCGACGAGCGGAGTGGAGGCGGTGCGGCACGGGCCGGCGGTGAGGCCGCGCGCGGCCACGGCGGCGTCGACGGCGTCCTGCGCCATGCGCCGGTACGTGGTGAGTTTGCCGCCGACCACCGTGACGACGCCGTCGGGCGAGGTGAGAACGGCGTGCCTACGGGAGATGTCGGCGGTGCGGCCCCCCTCCCCGCGGGTGTCGAGGAGTGGGCGCAGACCGGCGAAGGCCCCGACCACGTCCGCGCGTCGGACGGTGACGTCGAGGGCGGAGCCGAGGACGTCGAGGAGGAAGCCGATGTCGGTCTCGGGAACCTCCGGCACGTCGGGCACGTCGCCGTCGACAGGCTCGTCGGTGAGCCCGACGTACACCCGGCCGTCCTGCTGGGGGAGGACGAGGACGAAGCGGTTGGTCTCGCCCGGGATCGGGATGTGCAGACCGGCGGAGAGCCGGCCTCCGAGGTCGACGTCGCGCAGGACGAGGTGGGTGCCACGCGAGGGACGCAGCCGCACGTCCTCCACGAGACCGCCCGCCCACACCCCGGTCGCGTTGACGACGACGCGCGCGCGGATGCGCAGCTCCTGACCGGTCGTCTCGTCCCGTACCCGTGCACCGTCGCCGGTGAGTTCGAGGGCGCGGGTACGGGTGAGGACCCGGGCCCCGTGCGCGGCCGCCGTACGGGCGATGGCGGTGACCAGCCGGGCGTCGTCGGTGAGTTGGCCGTCCCAGGAGAGCAGCCCGCCGCGCAGCCCCGTGGGGCGCAGGGCGGGGGCGAGGTGGCGCGTCTCGACGGCGGAGAGGGTACGCGGCGCGGGCAGCGTGGCGCGTGCCGTACGGGCGGAGGCGCGCAGCAGATCGCCGGCGATGAACCCGGCGCGCGCGAGGGCGGCCTGGCCGCGGCTGACGAGCGGGGTGAGAGGCAGGACGAAGGGCTGGGCGCGGACCAGGTGGGGAGCGGTCCGTTCCATCAGGACGCCGCGCTCGACGGCGCTCTCGTGGGCGACGTCGAGCTGTCCGCTGGCGAGGTAGCGCAGTCCGCCGTGGATCAGCTTGGAGCTCCAGCGGGACGTGCCGAAGGCGAGGTCGTGGGCGTCGATCGCGGCGACGGAGAGGCCGCGCGTCGCCGCGTCGAGCGCGGCCCCCGCTCCGGTGGCGCCGAGTCCGACGACCAGGACGTCGACCTGGGCGCCGTCGGCGAGTTCGGCGAGCTCGCGGCTCCGGCGTTCTGCGTCGAGCGACGAGGGGTGCGCATGGCTCTTGGGGCTCATGGGGTGAGGGTCCTCTCCAGCAGGGTGCGCAGCTCGTCCAGGAAGGCGGCTTCGCTCAGGTCGGGATCGGTCTCGTCGGTCATGGTGCGCAGCGAGAGCGTGAAGGACTGCACGACGAGCAGCAGGGACCTCGCCTGCAGGTCCGCGGGCGCGCGGCGTACGGACCCGTCCGCGTGGCCCTCGCCGAGCGCCGTGACGAGGAGGCGGAGGAAGGCCTCCTGGCTCGCGCCCCGGCGGTCGAGGATGTAGGGCAGCAGCAGCTCGGGGTCCACGTCGAGGATCTTGTGGAAGAGCGGGTGGGCGCGGAACGCGGCGGCACCCGCGACGAGCCCGTCCACGATCCGCGACCGCACGGGCCGGCCGTCGCCGTCGACCGGCATGGCCCCGGCGGCGACGGCGATCCACTCTCGGGTCATCAGGTCGCCGACGAGGCTGCGGACATCGGGCCATCGTCGGTACAGCGTCATCCGGGACACGCCCGCGCGCCGGGCGACGTCGGTCAGGGTCGTGCGCCGTACGCCGACGGCGAGCACGCAGTCGCGTGCGGCGTCCAGCACGGGATCTGCGTCCGAGTGGTTGTGACGAATGGGCGTCATCTGTCACAGTGTAATGCCAGTACGGGCCGAGCGGCAGCACCGTCCGTGAATCAGACCGAGAGGAACGTCTCGAAATGGACATGTTGTGGAGCGGCTGGGGCGACCCGGCCAAGGCGGCCCCCCTGCCCGACGCGGTGACCGGCCTGCTGCGTGACCTGCTCGGCGTCACCCCTCGCCCCAGCGGCCCGTCGACCCTCGACGACATCGAGCCCCCCGCCCCGGCACTTCCCGACCAGGCGCGCGACGCGCTGCGAGCCGCGCTCGCCGCCCCGGACGCCCTGCGTGAGGACGCCGAGAGCCGTATCCGGCACACCCGCGGCAAGTCCACCCCCGACCTGCTCCGTATCCGGGCCGGCGAGGTCGACGACATCCCCGCCGCCGTCGTCCTCCCGGCCGACCACCACGAGGTGCTCGCCGTGCTGCGCGCCTGCGCCGTCCACGGCCTGTCCGTCGTCCCGTTCGGCGGCGGCACCTCCGTCGTCGGAGGCCTCACGCCCGAGACGAAGCGGCCGTTCGTCGCCCTCGACCTGCGCCGTCTGGACCAGCTGCTGGCCGTCGACGACGTGTCCCGTACCGCCACACTCCAGCCCGGCCTGCGCGGGCCCCAGGTCGAGGCGCTGCTGAACGAGAAGGGCTGGACCCTCGGCCACTTCCCCCAGTCGTTCGAGTGGGCGTCCGTCGGCGGCTTCGCCGCGGCCCGCTCCAGCGGCCAGGCCTCCGCCGGGTACGGCCGCTTCGACGAGATGGTCCTCGCCCTCACCGTCGCGACCCCCGAGGGCACGCTGGAGACCGGGCGCGCCCCGCGCTCGGCCGCCGGCCCCGACCTGCGTCAGATGATCCTCGGCTCCGAAGGCGCCCTCGGAGTCATCACGGCGGTGACCGTGCGGATCCGTCCCCTGCCGCGAAAGCGCGTCTACGAGGGCTGGCGCTTCGCCTCCTTCGAGGCCGGGACCGCCGCCCTGCGCCGACTCGCACAGGAGGGCCCGCGCCCCACCGTGCTGCGGCTGTCGGACGAGACCGAGACGTTCGTCGGACTCGCGCAGCCCGACGCGATCGGCGCCACCGACACCCCGCCCAGCTCCGGCTGCATGGCGATCGCCGGCTACGAGGGCACCGAGGAGGAGACGTCCGTCCGGCGCGCCGCTGCCCGCGAGATCCTGCTCGCCTGCGGCGGGGAGTACGTCGGCGAGGAACCGGGCGACCGGTGGGAGCACGGCCGCTACAACGCGCCGTACCTGCGCGACGCTCTGCTCGACGCCGGCGCCTTCGCCGAGACGCTGGAGACCGCCGGCTTCTGGTCCACGCTGCCCGAGCTGTACGCGGGGGTGCGCGACGCGCTGACGAGCACCCTCACCGAGGCCGGCACCCCGCCGCTGGTCATGTGCCACATCTCGCACACGTACGAGAACGGCGCCTCGCTGTACTTCACCGTCGTCTCGGCGCAGGGCGAGGACGCGGTCGCCCACTGGGCCCCCGTGAAGCAGGCCGCCAACGACGCGATCCTGGCGGCGGGCGGCACCATCAGCCACCACCACGGCGTGGGCACCGACCACCGCGACTGGTACGCCCGCGAGATCGGCCCGCTGGGAGTGCGCATGCTCCAGGCGGTCAAGGCCGAGGTCGACCCGTCGGGCGTGCTCAGCCCCGGGGTGCTCATCCCCGTCCGCTGACCGTCCGTCGGCCCGTCCCGCCGCTGACCGACCGCCGGCCCGTCCCGGCCGTCGACCGCAGGCTGCCCCCTCCCGTCCGCTGACCCTTCTCCCGCCCGGAGGCCTGATCCATGCGACAGTTCACCGCCGTCGTCAACCCCACCGCCGGGGGATCCAGCGGGACGGCGGCCCTGCTCCCGCTCGCCCGCCTGCTGCGGGAAGCGGGCGCGCGGCTCGACACCGTGTACAGCCGCAACCTCGAACACGCGCAGGACCTCGCCCGCAAGGCGGGAGCACAAGGGCACGTCGTGCTCGCCGTGGGCGGGGACGGGATGGCCGGCTGCGTCGGTGGCGCGCTCAGCGGTACGGACATCGTGTTCGGCCTGGTCCCCGCGGGCCGCGGCAACGACTTCGCCCGCGCACTGGAGCTGCCCACCGATGCCCCGGGGCTCGCGCGGGTGCTGCTCGACGGCGTACCGCGCGCGGTCGACACGATCGAGGTGGAGTCCGCGGCGCACGCGCGGATCTCCGTCCTCGGCAGCGTGTACGCGGGCGTCGACGCGGTCGCCAACCGCCACGCCAACGCCTCGCGTCTGCTGCGCGGTGCCGCGTCGTACTACGCGGGCGGCCTGCGGGCCGTCCTCGCGTGGCGGACGGCCACGTACCGGATCACGATCGACGGCGTGCCGCACGAGCGCGACGGCTACACCGTGGTCGCGGCGAACTCCGGCTATTACGGCTTCGGCAGAAACGTCGCACCCGGCGCCAGCCTCGACGACGGGCTGCTGGACGTGGTGGTGATCGGGGACGCGCCCAAGCGTCACTTCTTCGCGACCATGAACGAGCTGAAGACGGGTGCTCACGTGAACCGCCCCCAGGTGGAGATCCTGCGCGGCAAGGAGATCCGCATCGAGGCGGACCGCCCGCTCCCGTACGGCGCCGACGGCGAGGTCGACGCCACGCTTCCGGTGACCGTGCGCGTGCAGCCGGGGGCGCTCAACGTCCTGGTCTGACCCGGCCAGGAGAGGGCGGCGCCCCACAGCCGCCCTCAACCACGACGATGGGCCACCCGCCTTGGCGGGGGTGGCCCATCGTCATCACGGCAGGTGCGGACCCCGCGTCATACCGCCGTAAACCCGCAGGTTAGAGTCGTGAGTGGTCGCGCCGCCGCACCAGGGTGATGCGCGGGACCGGGCCGGCTGTCGATCACAGTGCCCCCGCCGACATCCTCCACCGCTCCTGCCCCACCCGGCCCCTCGGCCGCCTGCCAGAGAAACAGCGCACATGAGTACCGACGCCCCCCTGCGTCCCGAGCCCACCCGCACGACCCCCGAAGCCCCCGGACCCCGCCCGAGCCTCCGTACCCGTCTCCGTTCCCGGCGGTTCGGCGGCCGCGCGCCGGCCAGGCCCACGCCCGTGGCCGCGTTCCACAGCGTGAGTGCCGCGACAGCCGTTCTGCTGGCACTCGTCGCGATCGGCGCGGTCATCCACGAACCGGTCCTCATACCCCCGCTGGCCGCCAGTGCCGCTCTGGTCCACGCCGCGCCCACACTGCCCCTCGCCCAACCCCGCAGTGTCGTCGTCGGCCACCTTCTCGGCGCCGCCATGGGCTACGCAGCCCTCGCCGCCGCGGGCAGCAACGCGTGGACCGCGGCCGTCGCCGCCGGTCTCACCCTGGCGCTCACCACGTTCGCCCGCACGCCGCACGCCGCCGCGTGCGCGACCGCCGTCGTCATCGTGCTCCAGACACCCGCGCCCGCCCGATTCGTCCCCCTCCTCTTCGGCTCCACGGTCCTCCTCGTGCTGACGGGGTACGCCGGCTCCCGCATCCGCCGCACATCACCGAGGTACCCCGCCTACTGGTGGTGACCCGCGTCCCGTCGAGCCGCCCCCGGCCCGCGAGGACGGCTTCCGTACGGCCCCGGGACGGCGCCGTCAGGCCCACGTCTGGGAGTAGTACTCCTGGTAGTTGCGCCGGCCCTGCCTGGCCTCGATCCAGCGGCTGATCAGCAGCAGGACGAGGCTTGCCGCGACGACGGCGAGGCCGGGCGCCACACCCCCGAGAGGCCCGAAGCCGTCCGCGATGCCGGAGACGATGCCCGGACCCGATCCGGCCCCGGTGCCGCCCGCTCCGGGCCCCGCGCCGGGCGGACCCGCCTGGGCGTCGGCCGATGAGCCGGGCCCGGGGGAGGGGGAGCCCGTGGTGGAGTCCTCCGCGGGGGTGCTGGGCACGGGCGAGGAGGGAAGGCCCGGACTCTGCACCTGTCCCGGGTCCGTCCGGCCGACCAGCCTCACCCCGAGTGTCTGCATCGCCGTCACCGCCGGCTGGAAGTAGGTGATGCCGCCCCGAGTGCAGTTGCCGTTGCCGCCGGAGGTCACACCCAGGGCGAGTCCCCGGGTGAACAGGGGACCGCCGCTGTCGCCGCGCTCCGCGCAGACCGTGGTCTCGATCAGCCCGGTGACGGTCCCTTCTGGGTAGTTGACGGTGGCGTCGAGGGCGGTGATCCGGCCGGTCCGCAAGCCGGTGGTGCTGCCGCTGCGGAACACCTGCTGGCCGACGACCGGCTCGGCCGCACCGATGATCCGTACCCCACGCCTCCCGTCGAGCGTCACCACGTCGGTGTCGTCGAGCGACGCGCCGTCCGCGTACCGTACGAGGGCGAAGTCACCGCCCGGGAAGTCGGCCGTGACGGTGGTGCCGAGAGGGCTGGAGTCGTCCGGATTCCGGAACCAGGTGGTGCCGGCGGGACCGCAGTGTCCGGCGGTCAGGATGTAGACGTCGCGGCCGTCGGTGACGTTGAAGCCCGCCGAGCACCGGCCGCCGTCCGTGAAGATGGGGGCCGCCCCGCTCACCCGGGTGGTGAACCTGCCCTCCGTACGTTCCATCCGGACGACGTCTCCGATGCCCCCGGCCACCTCGGACAGCCGCGACCAGTCGCCGGCGGAGACGGTGCTGTCGGCACGGACGACGATCCGGTTGGCGGAATAGTCCGTCACCCACGCGGTGCCGGGGACCCGGGGCTGGGCCGCGAGGGTCTCGGTCGCGGCGCGGAGGCGGTCCATGCTGTACCGCACCATCTTGGGTACGACGCCCACCCGCCGCGCCTCCGCCGCCGCTGCGGGGTCGGTCACCCCGACGACCGCTCGGCCGTCCGCGCCCGTCCAACTGCCGGCAGTCCGGTTGTCGCCGAGCCGCGTGACGACGTCCGCCGCCGCCCGCGTCTCGTCGCCGCCCGCCCTGAGCGTGCCGACCGTGCCCGTGCCGGACCCTGACGGTTCGCCGGCCATCGCATGCGTGACCATCAACGAACCGCACACCAGCCCGCCTGCGGCGGCGAGCCGCACAAAGCGCCTCACGCCCCGTCGCGCGTGCTTCATCCCGCGCCCCCTTGTCGTGCCGCCGCGCCGTTTCCACCAGTACGGTCCCGCCGACCGGGACCCGCCTGTCTGTACGTGCGGGGAGCCGCGCATGTTCAACGCGACTGTCATCCGCCTTACCCCGCACCGGACTTCACGACGGTGCGGGTCCCCCGGACGTTCGCGCGACGCATCGCCCGCGGACAAAGCGCTCGCCCTGCCCGGTGGCCGGTGCCTACCCTGAGCGCAGCGGGACCGCGCGATCCCGCAGGCTGCGGGGCTGTGGCAGAGCGGCCCATTGCGATCGGCGGGGGCGATGCTCCGCTCACGCCGACTGAGGGGGACCTGGCGGGCATGCCGCTCCCCGTCCGCGGGTTCGAATCCCGCCGGCACCGCAGCCGACCAGGCCCCTGGCGGCCGCCCCCGCCCGGGGCACGGCCCGCGTCGCCCGAAGCGGCGGGTGACCCCGCCTGAGAGGGGCGGCGGAGCCAGATCCCGGTGACGAGGCGGGGCCCCGGCGTGACAGTCGTACTCAGCCGTGGGGCCCGCGGCGTGTACGCGGTTGAGTACGGGCGCTCAGGCCTGTGGCGTGGTCGCGGTCCGACGATGGGGGAGCTCCCCGCGACCGTAAGGAAGGGCCCCGCATGCTCAGTCGCCTCGCCGCCGCAGTCGTCCCCGCCCTGGGGCGGCTGGCCGTCACGGCCGACATCCCACGGGTTCCCGAGGGCGGCGCCGTGATCGTCGCCAACCACACCAGCCTCGCCGACCCTCTCGTGGTCCTCGCGGCCTTGCGCCGTATGGGCATTGAGCCCGTCGTGCTCTGCGCAGCGGGCCTCTGGCGCATTCCACTGCTCGGCCGCGCCCTGACCCGCGAGGGGTACGTTCCCGTGCGCCGAGGGACCGCCCGGGCCGCCGAGGCCCTGACCGGAGCGGAGGCCGCCCTGCGGGCCGGACGCCACGTCCTGGTCTACGGCGAGGGCTGCATCCCCGATCGCCCGGACTCGGCGGACGCACCGCCGCAGGCCTTCCGCAGCGGGCCCGCCCGGCTGGCAGCCGCCGCCGGGGTACCCCTCGTCCCACTCGGCCAGGCCGGCGCCCGCCGCATCACCTCGGGCGGCGCCACCAAGCAGCTCGCCGGACTGCTGACCGCGCCGCTGCGCCGACCCCGCCTGCACGTCCACATCGGTGCCCCGCCGCGTCTGCCCGCGGACACGGCCTCCGCGACCCAGGTCGCCCGGCAGTCCGTGACGCACGCATGGCGGACCGCCGCCGACCGGCGCGTGCCGAGCAGCCCACGACCCATCCGCTGAACGCAGGCCGACGCGATCGATCGCCCCGACGCTCGGACGTCCGGTCCGAGGCAGGCACGGCGCTGTTCGGCACGGGCATGTCCGGCCATACTCGGGGCGAGGGCAGCAGCGACGGAGGGGCCATGGCATGGGCGGCGACGAAGCGAGCCCGGTGCATGAGCTGTTCACCCTCGGCACGCTGATCCTCTCCGAGCCGAAGCGGTCCGTCCTGCGCCGCTATCGCGGCCCGAAGATGCAGGTGGCCGTCGAGGACGGTTCGGTCCTGGCGCACCTTCATGAGCGCGGAACGCTCTCGTACGTGCTCCAGGACCTCGGGGGCCGGCCCGTTCTGGGAGTCGGCCTCGTCTCCCAAGGGGCCCTCGCCCGACCGCGCTTCCGGCTGACCGACGGCGTGGGCCGCCCCATCGGCGAGGCCCACGCGCCAGGCCGGGTCAATCGCACACGACTGCTCGACGTACGTACCGAGAGCGGCGCCCTGCAGCTCACCCGTAACGCGGTGATGGGCAGGACCTGGTTCGTACAGGACGATCTCGACCGCGCGGTGGGCCGGGTGACGGTCTCGACGTGGCGCTCGCTGGACGGCCTTCAGCAGTACCGGGTCGAACTGTACCGAGGAGCCGGATACGAGCAGCGGCGGCTCGTGGTGGCGGCGACCGTGTGCCTGCAGGTGGTGCGGCGCTGGGCGACCGCCCCTCAGGGCACGCCTGCCTGACGCCTGACGCGCCCTTCCGGAGCGCGCGGAAACAAACCTACTCGCGCGTCTATCGCGGGGGCGTCGATCACTGCTACAAGGGTGACGCTTCAACAACTCCTGCCCCCACGACCTCACATGGAGCGTCTTGTCATGCATGCGTCGAGATTAAGATGGGTTCTTCCCGCGTTCCTGGCCATGGCCGCCGCCACCCTGGGCCTCGCCCAGCCCGCATCCGCCGCCACGGCGGCGGGGGAGCGCTACGTCGCCGTCGGTGACTCCTACTCCTCGGGCGTCGGCGCCGGCAGCTATCTGTCCGACAGCGGCAGCTGCCAGCGCAGCAGCAAGGCCTATCCGTCCCTGTGGGCGGCGGCCAACGCCCCGGCCTCGTTCTCCTTCACCGCCTGTTCGGGGGCGACGACCAGTACGGTCAAGAACAGCCAGCTGACCCCGCTCGACAGCTCCACCACGCTCGTCAGCGTCACCGCCGGAGGCAACGACGTCGGGTTCGCGAACGTCATGCAGACCTGCGTCCTGCAGAGCGAGGCGACCTGCGTCAACGCGGTGAACAGCGCGATCTCGCAGGTCAACAACACCCTGCCCGGCAGCCTTTCGTCCCTCTACGGCGCCATCCGGAGCAGGGCCCCGCAGGCTCACGTCGTCGTGCTCGGCTACCCCCGCTTCTACCAGCTGAACGGCAGCTGCATCGCCGGCCTGAGCGAGAACGAGCGCGCGGCGATCAACCGGGGCAGCGACGCCCTCAACGGCATGCTCGCGAAGCAGGCCGCCAACGCCGGATTCTCGTACTCCAGCGTCGTGGACGAGTTCACCGGCCACGAGATCTGCTCGGGCAACGCCTGGCTGCACAGCCTCACGGTGCCCGTCTCCAACAGCTACCACCCCACGGCCGCAGGTCACTCCGGTGGCTACCTGCCGGCCTTCCGCTCCGTCGCCTGACCTCCCGAGGTCTTCCCGGATCGCATCCCCGGGGCCGTCCGCGCCCAGAAGTCGACGCGGGTAGACCGCACTTGGCCCCATCCGGCACCGCCGCACACTTCCGCTTCCATCCGCCGCAGTCCGCACCAGGAGGAAAGCACATGAGGTATCCGCAGGCCCCGCACAGCACTCAGGCCGCCGACACGACCGCACGCCGCACACCAGGAACCGCACTCCGTGCGATCCTCACCGTCCTCGCCGTCGTGCTCGGGGCCTTTCTCGCCCCCGGCGTGGGCGTACTGGGCGGTGCGACCGAAGCGCACGCGGTCACCAAGATCAGCCACGCCACGGCCACCTCGATGTTCCGCAGCTCCGGGATCACCTGGTCCTCGTCCGGCGGCTGCTCCAACCGCAACAACCCCACCTGCACCTCCTTCGAGCAGCTCAACCTCGCCACCGCCCAAGGCGCCCAGACCCTCAAGAGCGCGAGCGGCTGCGCCCTGAACATCACCGGCGGCACCGAGACCGGCCACGCCTCCGGCACGTACTCGCACTGGAACGGCTACAAGCTCGACTTCGGCAAGGCCACCTGCGTCACGAACTACGTCAAGAACACGTTCACCTACATCGGAGTGCGAGGTGACGGTGCTCCGCAGTGGAGGTCCGGCGCCGGCAACGTCTACGCCGACGAGGGCAACCACTGGGACGTGACCTTCTACAACTGCGGCGGCTGCTGAACCGTCAGCTGCCGTGCGCGGCGAAGCGTCCGGGCGGTGCGCCCGGACGCTCCCACGGACGGGCCGTCCGGAGGGAGGGGCCCAGTGACGGGGCCGGCCGAACCCCGCCGGTGAGCACCTCCTCGGGTGGCCGACCTCCACGTGCCGAACCCCTCCCGTTCGTGAAGGACTTGTGAACGCACGCGAGTTGTCGCGTGTGCGTCTGCAAGGCGGTCTTGTGTGCGACTGCGACGCGTCGGAATAGTGCGGCGGGTCATCCTCCGTACCCGGACCCCCCTCATCGTCCGGGCACGGGCCCCCACAGGAGGTCAATTTGAAGCACCGTCGCATAACCAGGCGCAAGTCCGTCGTCGCGGGTGGTGCGGTCGCCGCGCTGGTGGTCGCGGGCATCACGTTCCAGAGTGCGAACGCCAGCGACAGCACCGAGCAGTTCTCGGTCAAGGCGCTGACCGCGCCGGCCGCCGGGACGCTCGCCCTCTCCCTCAAGGTGGACCTCGGGTCGGCCGAGGCGGGCACCTACTACGACGCCGGCACCAAGGCGCTCGTCGTGAACGTCGTGTCCGAGGACGCCGCGCAGACCGTACGCGAGGCGGGCGCCAAGCCCCGCGTCGTCGAGAACACCCTGGCCGAACTGACCGGCGCGCGGGAGACCCTGACCGAGAAGGCCACCATCCCGGGCACGTCCTGGGCCACGGACCCGGTCAGCAACAAGGTCGTCGTCACGGCCGACCGTACCGTCTCGGGCGCCGAGCTCACCAAGCTGCAGCAGGTCGTGAAGGGCCTCGGCGGCAAGGCCGAACTCAAGCGCACCGCAGGCGAGTTCAAGCCCTTCGTCTCGGGCGGCGACGCCATCCACTCCGGTGGCGGGCGCTGCTCGCTCGGCTTCAACGTGGTGAAGGACGGCGAGCCGCACTTCATCACCGCCGGGCACTGCGGCGAGACCGGCAGCGAGTGGTCGGACTCGGCCGGCGGCGCGGCGATCGGCTCGATGGTCGACTCCCAGTTCCCGGGCAACGACTTCGCGCTGGTGAAGTACAGCGGCGACACCCCGCACCCGAGCGAGGTCAACCTCTACAACGGGAGCGCCCAGCCCATCACCAAGGCGGGCGACGCCACGGTCGGCATGCAGGTCCAGCGCAGCGGCTCGACCACCCAGGTCCACGACGGCGAGGTCACTGGTCTCGACGCGACGGTGAACTACGGCAACGGCGACGTCGTCGAAGGCCTCATCCAGACGTCGGTCTGCGCCGAGCCCGGTGACAGCGGCGGTTCGCTCTTCGCCGGCGACACGGCGATCGGACTCACGTCGGGTGGCAGCGGCAACTGCTCCTCGGGCGGGGAGACGTTCTTCCAGCCCGTGACCGAGGCGCTCTCGACCTTCGGCGCCCAGATCGGCTGACAGGCAGGGTCACCGACCCGCGGCGGGGCCGCCTCCGGCCGGAGGCGGCCCCGCCGTCGTGGTGAGAGCCCGGGCGTGGAGACGTCAGTACGCGTGTCCCACGTGCGCGAGGGCCTGCTTCAGCAGCACTCCATGTCCACCCGGCATCTCGCCCTGCACGGCGGGGGAGGCCGCTTCCTGCGGGCTGAACCACACCAGATCCAGCGCGTCCTGGCGCGGGCGGCAGTCCCCCGCCACCGGAACGATGTACGCGAGGGACACCGCGTGCTGACGAGGGTCGTGGTACGGGGTGATGCCCGCGGTGGGAAAGTACTCGGCGACCGTGAAGGGCTGCAGGGAAGCGGGGACCCGGGGCAGGGCCACGGGCCCGAGGTCCTTCTCCAGATGGCGGAGCAGCGCGTCACGGACCCGCTCGTGGTGCATGACACGGCCGGAAACCAGCGTGCGGCTGATCATCCCCTCCGCACCCATCCGCAGAAGCACTCCGATGCTGGTGACTTCCCCGCTGTCGTCCACGCGCACGGGTACGGCCTCGACATACAGGATGGGCATCCGGGCCCTGGCGACGTCAAGCTCGTCCGTCGTCAGCCAGCCGGGCGTGGTCTCGGTCATGTCAGACATCGCTTGATCATACTTTCCGGGTCGGGTTTCGGCCCAGATCGCGTGTCTGCCAGCCGGGTGGGAATGCGGGCAGGCCGACGGAGGGGCGCCGATGCCACGCTGCTCCACGAGCGGTGCGGAGCATCGGGTTTCCGCTGCCGGTGGGCCCGGAGCCCACGACACGAGGGCCGGGGCCCCGGTCTCCCGGGGGAGGTCCCGCCCATCGACGTCTCAGGACACCACGTACGGCGCCCCGACGATCCAACCGCCGCGGACCGGCTGCGGCCACTCCTCGTCGGTCAGCCGGACCTCGTCGCCCTCGGCGACGGTGCCGGGGGAGGCCACCCAGCAGTCCAGCGCGAACGTTCCGTCGTACAGCCGGTGGATGTCGCGCAGGACGTCGTGGTTCCGCTCGCCGGTGTCGGGGTCGACCGTCGTCATGACGCAGCGGGACCGCAGCTTGAGGACACCGATGACGGCGTCGCCGATGCGCAGCGTACGGCCGGGCCAGTCGCGTTCGGCGAGGCCGGGAACGCCGCCGATCACCAGGTTGGACCGCAGCCGGCGCGGGTCGTGACCGAGGGCCTCGGCGGCTCCGTCGGTGATGACGGTCAGGTTGAGGACGTCGAACCTCTCCCGGCCGGTGTAGTGCACCGCCTCCGCGTCAGGGCCGGCCGCGTCCCGGATCAGGGCCGCCGCCTCCGGGCTGTCCCACGGGAGCCCGTCGACGAGCACGCTGCCGTCCTGCGCCGTCGTCGCCGACAGACCGAGCAGCCGGGAGCGCACCCGGGCGGTCAGCAGGCCGCGGGAGTCCCGCACATGGACGTGCCGGTCGCCGGTCAGGCCGTTGTCGGTGAGCTCGACGCTCTTCAGCTGCTCCCCGCGCATGGACTTGACGGGGAATCGCCAGATTTCTCGAAGGTGCACGTGAATCTCTCTCGGGTCCCGGACCGGCGCTGTCAGGAGGAGCAGACGGACAAGGACGGCGAACCGAACCCTCCGCTTCGAGGCGGCGCGCGCACGTCGA
Organism: Streptomyces sp. NPDC022552; assembly: GCF_055561875.1. Taxonomy (NCBI): domain Bacteria; kingdom Bacillati; phylum Actinomycetota; class Actinomycetes; order Kitasatosporales; family Streptomycetaceae; genus Streptomyces; species Streptomyces sp. NPDC022552. The sequence goes on along the minus strand of NZ_JBVHGJ010000010.1, from coordinate 91,105 downwards.
CGTGTCGCGCCCGCGGCCATTCTCGTACCGTCCGGCCGCCGATCTCCAGTACTTCCCGGTCACCCGTGGCCGACTTCCTGCCATGCGTCCGCACCACGGCATCAGGTCAGGTGACCTACGTCACGCCGAGCCGGTCGCGTTTCCCGTTATCCGGTGCCCGTACCGGCATCTCCCATGTGCCGACATCTTCAACAGGCAGGACGGACAGCGTGAATCAGGGCATAGGTACGGAGCAGGGCCACGATACGGAGCTGGTCAGGGCGGCGCAGTACGGCGACCCCTGGGCACGGGACCGCATGGTCGCCACCCATCTGCCCCTGGTCTACAACATCGTCGGGCGTGCGCTGAACGGACACCACGACGTCGACGCCCTCGCACGGGAGACGATGCTCAGGGCCCTCGACGGTCTGGGCGGCCTCCGGGACCTGGACGCCTTCCGCCCCTGGCTCGTGGCCATCGCCGTGGACGGCATCCGCAGGCACATGCAGCAGGCCCAGCTCATCGGCGACACCGCCGGACTCCCCACCCTCGGCCCGGACTTCGCGGACGTGACCGTGGGAGGGCTGCACCTGACCGGACAGCAGCGTGAGGCCGCGGAGGCGGCCCGCTGGATCGAGCCCGAGGACGCCGACCTGCTGGCGCTGTGGTGGCTGGAGTGCGTGGGAGAGCTGAGCCGGTACGAGGTCGCGGCGGCCCTGCAGTGGTCCGTCGAGAACACCGCCGTACGCGTGGAGGGGATACGGGCGCGGTTGGATGCCGCCCGGGTCGTCGTGGGCGCGCTCGCGACGAACCCGCTCTGCCCGGCCCTGGGATACGAGGCAGGAACCTGGGACGGCCGCCCCTCCGCCGCGTGGCGTGAGTACCTGGCCCGGCACGCCGCCGGTTGCGTGCACTGCGCCGACCGCTGGCGCGGCCTCGTGCCGACGGAGGCGCTGCTGGCCGGACTGCCGCTGCTGCCGCCGCCGAACCAGCTTCTCGCGGACGTCCGCGAGCACATGGGGTGGGGGCTTGCGGCGGCCGCGGCACCGGCGACGGCGGCTTATGCGGCAGCGGCGTACGCATCTCCGGAACGGCACTCGGGGGCGGACGGAGGAGACAGCCACGACCTGACCGATCAGACCGAACTCATCGGTCAGGTCGACCTGACGCGACCGTACGCACCGGGCGAGCCGCGGGAAACGCCGTCGGCGGCGTGGGCAGGGCCTGGCCCGCGCACCGCCCGGAACGCGCGCCGCCGCCGTCGGCAGGAGCGCGAACGCAGCCGGCGCAAGGTCGCCGTCACCGCGGGGATGGCGGTCGTGGCGCTCACCGGCGGGTCCTTCTACCTGAGCGGCGGGCGCGGGGGAGACGGGGAGCTCCTCGAAGCGAACCGCGCGGCGGCCCCGGCCCCGGACCTGCCGTACGCACAAGAGCCGAACGGCCTCACGCCGACCCCCTCGACGGCGTCGGCCTCGGCGTCGGCCTCCGCTTCCGCCTCGACGTCTGCGTCGCCCAGCGCCAAGGCCACCACCACCTCGCCCCGTCCGTCCCGTACCGCCTCGTCCGAACCCACGAGGACGGCCGACCCCCGCGCCTCGGCGCCCAAGCCCAAGACCACGCGCCCCGGCAACGGGACCGGTAACGACTCGGGCACCGGGACCGGAGCGGGCAGGCAGGGAGACTCCGGCTCGGGGTCGGTCGCCGACCAGGTGATCAGCCTCGTCAACGCCGAGCGCGCCAAGGCCGGATGCGGGCCGCTCTCGGCGAACGCGACCCTGACCAGGGCGGCGCAGGGCCACTCCGACGACATGGCCGCGCGCGACTTCTTCGACCACACCAACCCCGACGGCGCCGGGCCCGGCGAGCGTGTCACGGCCGCCGGGTACCCCTGGTCGACGTACGGCGAGAACATCGCCATGGGCCAGAGCACCCCGGAGCAGGTCATGGAGGGGTGGATGAACAGCCCGGGCCACCGCGCGAACATCCTCAACTGCGACTTCAAGGAGATCGGCATCGGCGTCCACTCCGAAGGCGGCCCGTACTGGACCCAGGTGTTCGGCGCCCGCCGAGGCTGACCCCGTCGGGCGGGCGAAGTGTCCGCCGTCTGGCACCGGTTGAGCCGGGCAAAGACGCGTCGGGGCCGGGTCGTCCGAGCTCCACCGCGATCGGGACTCAGGCGTGCGCGTCTCGGCACTCCAGGGATCGCGAAGGCGGCGAGCGGCTGTCAGTGGCCGATGCGAGGATGACGGGGCAAGGACTTGGACAGGTTTCGAGCGGTCGGAGGCGGCATGGCCAAGGAATTCCAAGTGACGTACGACTGCGCCGATCCGGGCGCGCAGGCGGCGTTCTGGGCCGAGGCGCTGGGCTATCGCCTCGCGCCGCCGCCGGAGGGCTTCCCCGACTGGACGGCTGCGCTGACGGCGTGGGGTGTGCCGCCCGAGCACCGCAACGACCGCTCGGCCATCACGGATCCGGACGGCAAGGGCCCACGCGTGTTCTTCCAGAAGGTCCCGGAGGGCAAGACGGTGAAGAACCGCCTGCACCTGGACGTACGCGCAGCACCGGGCCTGACCGGGCAGGACCGAATGGCCGCGCTGGAGGTGGAGGCCACCAGACTGGAGGCGCTGGGGGCGAAGCGCCTTCAGCGGCTCGAGCCGAATGACATGGACGAGGGCCTCATCGTGATGGCCGACCCGGAAGGGAACGAATTCTGCCTGGACTGACGGCAGGGCGCCGGCCTCAAATAGCCTTCCTGCACCGCGTCAGGCCGTGTATGTCGAAAGTGGATCTTGCGCCTCGGGCGTAGACATGTCGCTGAGGCACGCCCCTCAACGACCTGAAGGTCAGCGGTCTCCCCTGGGAGACCGCTGACCTTTTTCCTCCCACGCCGACCTGTCGCATTCCGCCGTAGGCATTCGAGGCGCCCCGTCGCCAATCGAACGAACCCACGGCCGAGTGGCTCCGAAGTCCGCGAGGCGAGCCCTCCGGCATGGCCGGATCTCGTGGCCGTCCGTACTCGCCTGAGCGACGAGCAGGCCGACGGCTGGGGCCTGTTGCGGGCGAGACGGCCCCGGGAGGGCCGGTCGGCGCAGTCGGCGGCCGGCACCGCTGGGAGCCCCCGACGCGCGAGCGGCGCGCACGACCCTGCGACGTCACGCATCCCGCCCGCCCGGCGCCGAGTTGGGCTCGAGCGGATCACCCGCGGCCGCGCGTGTCACGGCCTCGCCGCGCTCGTGTCCGGATGTCGTCGGTCCCCGGGATAAACACCGTGCCGAACAAGATCACTGCATCTGGGGAACCGCACCGTCTGTCAGGGCGAGTCGGGCTTACCGGACGTTAGTGTTCCCCGTGATCTGGACGGATTCCCCGTTTGATCCTCTTCATCATGGTCCTCCCCATTTCTCTCCGTCTTCCTTCCTCACACCGGTTGGCGCGTGCGCACGCCGATCATCGCCTCGCGAAGGAGCGCTCTCCCGATGACCGTCGAGACCAGCCCGGACGCGCAAGTGGAGCCGCCCCGGCCCTCCAGTCTGAGCACCGCGGCTGCCCGTAACCTCGCCACCACGACCAAGTCCGCCCCGCAGATGCAGGAGATCACCTCCCGCTGGCTGCTGCGGATGCTCCCCTGGGTGGAGACCAAGGGCGGCGCCTACCGGGTCAACCGCCGGCTCAGCTACACCGTCGGCGACGGACGCATCGAGTTCGTCCAGGACGGCACCGACGTCCAGGTGATCCCCCGCGAACTCGGTGAACTGGCCCTGCTGCGTGGCTTCGACGACGTGGACGTGCTGACCGCGCTCGCCGGCCGGTGCGTGCAGCGCGACTTCCGGGCCGGTGAGGTGCTCGTCGAGCGCGGAACCCCCGCCGAACACATCCACCTGATCGCCCGCGGCCGCGTCACCCAGAGCGCCGTCGGCAAGTACGGCGACGAGGTCGCCGTGGCCGTCCTCGCCGACGGCGACCGGTTCGGGGACCACGCTCTCCTCGACGGCGGCGGCACCTGGGACAGCACCGCCGTCGCCGCCACCGCGGGCACGCTGCTCAGCCTGTCCCGGCGCGACTTCGACGCAGTCGTGTCAGCGGCGCCGCACCTCCAGGCCCACATCCAGCGGTTCAGTTCGCTGCCCCACCAGCGGCAGAACAAGCACGGCGAGGCCGAGATCGCGATGTCGGCCGGCCACGTCGGCGAAGCCCGGATCCCCGGCGCCTTCGTCGACTACGAGCTCAAGCCCCGTGAGTACGAACTGTCCGTCGCCCAGACCGTTCTACGGGTCCACACCAGGGTCTCCGACCTCTTCAACGGGCCGATGAACCAGGCGCGGGAACAGCTCAGGCTCACCATCGAGGCGCTGCGCGAGCGCCAGGAGCACGAGCTGATCAACAACCGGGAGTTCGGCCTGCTCCCCAACGCGGACTTCAAGCAGCGCATCCAGACGCACTCCGGGCCGCCCACCCCGGACGACCTCGACGAGCTGCTCTGCCGCCGCCGCGGCACCAAGCTCTTCCTCGCCCACCCCAGGACGATCGCGGCGATCGGGCGTGAGCTCAACGCCTGCGGGCTGTATCCGGACACCGTCGAACTCCACGGGGAGCGAGTCCTCGCCTGGCGCGGAGTCCCGATCCTGCCCTGCAACAAGATCCCCATCGACAAGGACAACACCAGCTCGATCCTCGCCATGCGAATCGGCGAGGACAACCAGGGTGTCATCGGCCTCCACCAGACCGGCCTGCCCGAGGAGTACGAGCCCGGGCTCTCGGTCCGTTTCATGGGCATCAGCGAGCAGGCGATCACCTCGTACCTGGTCACCACGTACTACTCCGCGGCCATCCTGGTGCCCAACGCGCTCGGCGTCCTGGAGAACGTACAGATCGCCCGCAGGCGCGACTAGGGCATGTACGGCGGGTCAAGGCCGGGGTCAAGGACGGGGCCAGGGCCAGGCCTTGCGCCGGCGCCAGGTCGACGCCCCCTGGCGCCGGCACCTCGCCGCGTCGCCATGGCGCCCGAACAGCGCGGCGGTCGAAGCGCTTCGGCGCCGTACGACACGTCGGCGCAGGCACCGCTCGCCGACCGATCCGGGCACGAGCCCGAGCTTGAGGTCCGGGCCCGAGCCCTGCGCCCGAGCTCTGTGCCTGAGCCCTGCGCCTGAGCCACAAGACACCCCTGGACGACCCTCCCGCGGCCACGACGGCCCGGACCCACCCCCCGAGCCGGGGGCGCGCCCGGAACCAGGGACAGCCCACCCACCTCACCAAGGAGCTACGGATGCCCGATCCCGGGCTTTCCCCTCTGCAGTCGAGCCTGCCGACCGCCGCGGCGCACTTCGGGGCCCACCTCCTGGCCTCCGCCCTCGCTTCCGCACCTTCCGCCGACACCCCGCCCACGGCGGCGGACACGCCGACCACCCCCGGCGCCCTGCCCGCCCTCCCGGGCCCGCCCGCCCCGCTCACCCTGTCGCCCCCCGCACCAGCGGCAGACGCTGAGGCCACCCAGCGGCCCGCCCTCGAAGTCGCCGTGGAAACAGCGCCCCGAATCGCCGCCGAGGCCCCTCCCGTCGACGCCCCGAGCGCCGCCGCGGTGGCCGAAGCGCTCCCCGACCTCCAACGGGTCCTCAGTGGCCCCAGTGGCCTGGGCACAGCAGGCCTGCACCTCACCCTGCGCGACGAGGCGCCGTCCCTGCCGAAGCCCGGCGCCCCGGCCGAGGGCACCCCCATCCCCGGCCTCTACTACCACCCGGTGGCCGAGCCCGACCCCGTACGGGTCGAGGAAGTCAGCCGCAGGATCAAGTCGTGGGCGGTGGACGAGGTCCAGGCGGTCCCGGAGGAGTGGGAGGACCAGTTCGACGGCTTCTCCGTCGGCCGCTACATGGTCGCCTGCCACCCGGACGCGCCCACCGTCGACCATCTGATGCTCGCCACGCGGCTGATGGTCGCGGAGAACGCCGTCGACGACTGCTACTGCGAGGACCACGGCGGCTCGCCCATCGGCCTGGGCGGCAGGCTGCTGCTCGCGCACACCGCTCTCGACCCGGTGCACACCACGAAGGAGTACGAAGGAGCCTGGGCCGAGTCGCTCCACGCGGACGCGCCCCGGCGCGCCTACCGCTCCGCCATGGAGTACTTCCTCCAGCAGGCCACGGCCTCCCAGGCGGACCGGTTCCGGCACGACATGGCCCGGCTCCACATGGGGTATCTCGCGGAGGCCGCCTGGGCCGAGACCGATCACATCCCCGAGGTGTGGGAGTACCTGGCGATGCGCCAGTTCAACAACTTCCGTCCCTGCCCCACCATCACCGACACCGTCGGCGGCTACGAACTCCCCGCGGACCTGCACGCCCAGCCCGCCATGCAGCGGGTCATCGCGCTCGCCGGAAACGCGACCACGATCGTCAACGACCTCTACTCCTACACCAAGGAGCTCGCCAGCCCCGGCCGGCACCTGAACCTGCCCGTGGTGATCGCCGAACGCGAGAACCGCTCCGAACGCGACGCCTATCTCAAGGCCGTCGAGGTCCACAACGACCTCATGCACGCCTTCGAAGCGGAAGCGGCCTCTCTGGCCGCCGCCTGCCCCGCCCCGAACGTCCTGCGCTTCCTGCGCGGCGTGGCCGTGTGGGTCGACGGCAACCACTACTGGCACCAGACCAACACCTACCGCTACAGCCTGCCCGATTTCTGGTAAATACGAAGGAACCATCCATGACCACCGAACTCACCACCTCCGCTTCCACCACCACCGCCTCTCCGTTCGTCCCCGGCCCGGCTTCTCCCTATCAGGGCGACATCGCCCGATACTGGGACCACGAGGCCCGGCCCGTGAACCTCCGCCTCGGCGACGTCGACGGGCTCTACCACCACCACTACGGCATCGGCGACATCGACCACGCCGCCCTCGGCGACCCCGCCGACAGCGCGTACGAGAAGAAGCTGATCGCCGAACTCCACCGCCTGGAGTCGGCACAGACGGACATCCTTCTGGACCACCTCGGCGCCATCCAGGGCGACGACACCCTCGTGGACGCCGGCTGCGGCCGCGGCGGCTCGCTTGTCATGGCCCACCAGCGGTTCGGATGCAAGGTCGAAGGCGTGACCCTCTCCGCCAAGCAGGCCGATTTCGCCAACAACCGTGCCCGCGAGCTCGGCATCGGCGACCACGTCCGTGCCCGCGTGTGCAACATGCTCGACATGCCCTTCGAGACCGGGCAGGCCGCGGCCTCGTGGAACAACGAGTCGAGCATGTACGTCGACCTGCACGACCTGTTCGCCGAGCACTCCCGCATCCTCGAGGTCGGTGGCCGCTACGTCACCATCACCGGCTGCTGGAACCCGCGGTACGGCCAGCCCTCGAAGTGGGTCTCCCAGATCAACGCCCACTTCGAGTGCAACATCCACTCGCGCCGCGAATACCTGCGCGCCATGGCCGACAACCGCCTCGTCCCGCAGGCCGTCATCGACCTGACGCCGGAGACCCTGCCCTACTGGGAGCTGCGGGCCACGTCGTCGCTGGTCACCGGCATCGAGGAAGCGTTCATCAACTCGTACAAGGACGGCTCCTTCCAGTACGTCCTCATCGCCGCCGACCGCGTCTGACCCCCCATCGCCCCGAGGGGCCGGGCCCGCCGCCGACGCGGACCCGGCCCCTTCGGGCACGGCACACCCCCGCCCGTACATCGGCGGTCAGCTACGCGACGGGGATTCCTCGACCGAGGACTCCGTGTCCTGACGTGCCGTGACCCGGGTTCCCGGGTGGGCGAGCGAACACACGAAGGCGACGGCCAGTGCGATCGCCATGCCGTAGAAGACCGCCTGGTTCGCCTCGGCGAAGTCCAGGCGGATCGCGTCGCCCGCACTCCTGAGTGCCTGGGCGACCGGCCCGTCACCGGACGGGCCCTGCCCGTCCGGGTGCCCGGAGACCGCCTCCGCGACCTGACGGGCCGCCGACTCGGCCTCGGCCGACGGCAGACCGCGCTGCTCCAGCGTCGTGGTGACCCGGTCCGTCGTCACGTGCGTCAGGACCGTACCGAAGACGGCCATGCCGATGGCGGCCGAGTAGTTGCGGACGGTCTGCGTGATCCCGGTTACCTCGCCGTACGAGGCGTTGATGGAGCGGTTCACGGCGTCGGTGGAGGCGGGGGCGAGGAGGAAACCGATGCCCGCCCCGGCCATGGCGGCGTACGGCCACTGGTCGTGGATCGACAGGTCGGTCATCTCCTGAGCCCAGAGGTAGAACCCCACCGCGCCGAGCGCACAGCCGATCTTCATCGCGGGCCGCGCGCCGCGCTTGTCCAGGATCTTGCCGCCCCACTGCGACGCGATGCCGAAGCCGATGAAGAAGTACAGGAGGAACAGCGCGGCCTGGTTCGGCGAGGCGCTCAGCGACACCTGCGCGTACACGGACGCGAAGAAGAACACCGGCACGAACGCGAGCATGGCGAAGAACAGTACGAGGCTGTCGATGGTGAAGGCACGGTCGCGGAAGACGTCGAAATCGATCAGCGGGTGGGTGGTGCGCCGCTCGTAGCCGAAGAAGACCACCAGGATCGCCAGACCGCCGACGATGCAGGCCCACGTCGCCAGGCTGCTCCAGCCCCAGGCCGCGGCCTGCTGGAAACCCAGCACGCTCAGGGCCATGCCGGCCGCCACCAGCACGGCACCGACCACATCGAGCCGCTCCGCCCGGCGCTTCTCGGGGATCCGGGCCATCACGGTGAGCACGATCGCGACGATGGCGACGGGCACGTTCACCCAGAAGATCGCCCGCCAGGTCCATTGGGTCAGCCAGCCGCCCAGCAGAGGTCCGACAGCGGTCAGGGCACCCGACAGACCGAAGAACAGGGCGAGGGCCCGGCCGCGCCGGTCGACGGGGAAGACGGCGATGACGATGGCCAGCGCCGCCGGGAACATCAGCGCGGCGCCCAGACCCTGTGTGGCGCGGAAGACGATGAGCCAGGTCTGCGCGAAGCCGCCGGACGGGACACAGCCGCACAGCACCGAGGAGATGACGAAGACGAGCGTGCCGATCAACATCATCCGGCGGTGCCCGAGGAGATCGGAAAGGCGTCCGCCGAGCGCGAAGAACGCGGCGAGGGAGAGCAGATAGGCGTTGACCACCCACTGCATGCCTGAGGCGGAGAGACCGAGTTCGTCGGTGATGCTCGGCGCCGCGATCGACACGATGGTCTGGTCGATGAACGTCATGGACACCGCGAAGAGCATCGCCGTGAGAGCGAGTGTCTGGCGGGGTGCCCCTGCGCCGGGGGCGCGGGCCGTCTCGGGGGATGGGGGAGTACCTGCCATGTACGGATGATGTCCTCGGACCACCGCGGACGCATCCGGGCTCCCGTCCCGCCACCCCTGCGGCGCCGGCTCCGCCCCGGCCCTGACCGGCGCCGCACCACTCCGCTTCCCCGTACTGGGGCCCGGCGGCCGACGTGCCGCTCACGGCCCGTGCGCGGCAGCCAAGGGGAGACATGGTCCGTTGACCCGAGCGGGTGACGGGGCAGGGGCGTGAGGTCACGTCCGGCGGCCGGACCGCGCCCGGTTCAGAGGCCGAAGTCCTCAGGGGTGGCGGCCAGCTCACGGAAGTACGCGCGAGGATCGGCCACCAGCTTGCGCGCATGCAGGTCCAGCAGGCCGCCCACGCCGGTCACCTCGGCGGCCACAGTGCCGTCCACCTTGCGGATCGTCTGCTCGATACGGAAGGTCTTGCCCTCACCCCAGACGAAGTCGCAGGTCACCTCCACCTCGTCGCCGGCACGCAACTCCCTCAGGTAGCGAACCGTCACCTCCAGGGCCACCGGCCCCACACCCTTCTCCAGCAGATCCGTCTGCCGGATCCCGCTCTTCTGCAGGAGCGACCAGCGGGCGTGTTCCGCGTACTGGAGGTAGACGGCCTGGTTCAGATGGCCCTGGGTATCGGTCTCGTAGCCGCGTACGACGACGGCGACCGAAAACGGCTCTGCCACGGTGTTCCTCTCGACGTCCCCAGGCAACCGCCTGGTGGCACGCGGCATTTTACGAAGGTGGATCGCGGGGCGCTCGCAGCGCCCCACGTCGCACGCCGCACGCTGGCCCCGCGCCCCGCGCCCCGCGTCGCACGGCGGTCGGGCGTCAGAGGATGTGGATGCGCTCGAGGGCGCCCTCGGTGTCACGGATCATCAGTTCGTGGCCCTTTGCACGCTCGCTCTCGACGAACCCCAGGAGCAGGATGGCGCGATTGATGACGTCGGCCTTGCTGACCCCGCCGGCGGTGGAGAGTTCGGCCACGGCGGTCACCGCGGGCGGGCACAGGGTCACGGAGAGCCGCTCGCTGTCAGGGTGGGAGGGAAGCTGGTTCACGGTGGCACGCCTTCCGGGTCGGATGAGGTTGACTGCACCGCCATGGTACATATCTGGTGCGGAAAGCGCACCAGAATTACACCGAGCGTGCGCATGGGGGCGGAGGAAACTCGCCAAAGAGGCAGCACGGCACTCCACGGACCGGACGGGAAGAGGGGAGAATTCGCCGTATGACACAGCAGGTTCAGGGCGTCGTGGCCCTCGGCAAGAACGAGCCGGTACGGGTGGAGACGGTGCTGGTGCCGGATCCAGGACCGGGTGAGGCAGTGGTGAAGGTGCAGGCCTGCGGGGTCTGCCACACGGATCTGCACTACAAACAGGGCGGAATCAGCGACGACTTCCCGTTCCTCCTCGGCCATGAGGCCGCCGGTGTCGTCGAGTCGGTCGGCGACGGCGTCACCGACGTCGCGCCGGGCGACTTCGTCGTCCTGAACTGGCGGGCGGTGTGCGGACGTTGCCGCGCATGCCTGCGGGGGCGCCCCTGGTACTGCTTCGACACCCACAACGCCCGGCAGAAGATGACCCTTGCGGATGGCACGGAACTCTCGCCCGCACTCGGAATCGGTGCGTTCGCGGAGAAGACCCTGGTCGCCGCCGGGCAGTGCACCAAGGTCGATCCTGCGGTGTCGCCGGCGGTGGCGGGTCTGCTCGGCTGCGGAGTCATGGCGGGCATCGGCGCCGCGATGAACACCGGCGGCGTGGGCCGGGGCGACACCGTGGCCGTCATCGGCTGCGGGGGTGTCGGGGATGCGGCGATCGTCGGCTCGCGGCTGGCAGGCGCGGCCCGGATCATCGCCGTCGACATCGACGACCGCAAGCTCGAGACGGCGAAGAAGATGGGCGCCACCCACACCGTCAACTCCCGCGCGTCCGATCCGGTCGAATCGATCCGCGAGCTGACCGGCGGCTTCGGCGCGGACGTCGTCGTCGAAGCCGTCGGACGCCCCGAGACGTACAAGCAGGCCTTCTACGCCCGTGACCTCGCGGGGACCGTCGTCCTCGTCGGCGTACCCACCCCGGACATGAAGCTCGAACTGCCTCTGCTCGACGTCTTCGGCCGCGGAGGCGCCCTGAAGTCGTCCTGGTACGGAGACTGCCTGCCCTCGCGCGACTTCCCGATGCTGATCGACCTGCACCAGCAGGGCCGCATCGACCTCGGCGCCTTCGTGACGGAGACCATCGGGCTCGGCGACGTCGAGAAGGCCTTCGCCCGGATGCACGAAGGTGACGTCCTGCGCTCGGTGGTGATGCTGTGAGCGGCGCTCACCCCGTCACCTGAGACATCGCGCGACGCCGGCGCACGGAGGCGATGGAAAGGCCTCCCCGTGAACGTCACGGGGAGGCCTTCTCGCTGATCGCGCGATGCTACGGACGTACCGTCAGTTCGCGTTCACCAGGTCGTGCGCCGGCACCGTCACCGTCCGCTTGCCCGGCTTGCCGCCGAGCACGACCTTCCGCAGGGCGCTGTTGTTGGCGGTGTTGGTCTCCTTCAGCCGGTTCTCCGGGTTGGCCAGCACCTGGATGTAGTACGTGCCGTTGGGCAGGTTGGTGATGTCGAAGGACTGGCCCGGCAGGTCCTGGGTGTAGGTGTCACCGGAGCCGACGTCCAGCACCTCGCGGACGGAGATGGAGTTCTCCTGGCCGCAGGCGGTGGCCAGATCGGTGTTGTACGGGTGCCAGTTGGCGTTCTTCACCGTGTAGTCGACCGCGTCGGTGTTGGCCAGGCAGAAGGCCTCCTTGCCGCTGCGCACGGTCTCCTTCTGGTCCGCCTTCAGCAGCCGGTAGCTGGCGAAGTCGGTGAAGTGCCAGTGCACGTGGCCCGGACGCGGGTCCCATTCCATGGTCCCGGTCGGGGTGTAGCCGACCTGCTTGCCCTGGGCGTCGTAGAAGTACTGGTAGGCGTCCATCTTGGCCTTGCCGGGCGAGCGGAAACCGTCCACCACGAGCTGTGCCGGGCCGGCGTTCCAGACGTTGGCGCTGAAGGCCAGGTAGTCCTTGCCGGGGATGTCCTCCCCGCCGTCGCTGATGGTGATGCCGTAGGCCGGCAGCGACCGCAGGTCGGGCTTGGGGACGTCCGGGACGGAGGCCTTGCCGGTGGGCCGCTTGGACAGCGGCCCCAGGGCGGGCGCCTTCCGCGAGCCGTCGGTCTGGCCTCCGGTGTCACCGACCGCCGTCGAACGCGCCGCCTGCTGCTTCTTCAGCGCCCACGGCAGGGCGGGCGGGGCGGCCTTGAGCGGTCCGTGACCCACGTTGTACGAAGGGCCCGCGCCGCTCGTCACCGCCGCACCGGCCTGGGCGGGCGTCGGGGCGTGACCCGGCCCGTGACCGGCGTGCGCGGCACCGGCGGCCGGCGGCGCCTGGTGGGAGGCGCCGTGCCCGGCGTGCTCACCGGGCTTGGCCGTGCGACCCGCGACGCCCCGGCCGTCCTCGTAGCTGCGCTCCTCCACGGTCATCTTCACCGTGGCGGGCTTGTTCACGATGCCGAACAGGTCGCGGTACTTCTTGGCGACCGAGACCTTGGCGGTGTAGGTACCGGCGGCCAGCTTGACCGGCTCGGTGTACGAACCCGCGTAGGTGTTGGCGGCCCAGCCCTTCTCCACGCCCCACACGGAACCGAGGGTGAAGGGGTTGGTCGGGCAGCTCTCCGGATACTTCGAGGTGGCGGGCGCGTCGGGCCGTACGCGGCCACTGGCGTTGTTCGGGCAGAAGCTCTCGGCGCGGCTGAGGACCTGCTTGCCGGCCTTGTCGGTGATGGTGATCTCCGCGAAGCCCGGCAGCCCGGAGAAGTCCTTCACGGTGCCGGCGGGCAGCGCCTTGGTCCTGGCCTTGCCGCCCTCGTACACGGTCTGGGCGATGGTCACCGGGTCCTTGTAGGACTTCCGGGTCACCTTCAGCTCCAGCGGCGTCCCCTCCGCGGTGAGGTAGGTGCCGAGATCCAGATAGACGCCCGGCTCCTCCTTCCAGGAGGTGAGCGTGATGGAGGTGCTCGCCGCGATGAGGCTCAGGCTGGGCCCCGTCGCGGCCTTCGCCGAATCCGACGTGGTGGCCACGAATCCGGCCGTCACGGCCATGACGGCGATGGCCGTGGTGCCCGCGAGCAGCGGACGCCGCAGCCGGGTGGTACGCGTTCTGGTCATCGTTCCCTCGTCCTCCGGGATGCTGTGTGAGAAGGAAGCAGACAGCGGGCGACACGGCTCGACGACACGGAGCCGCCTGCCCGCGTGGTGAGAGGAACGGACCGGACACTCGGTTGTCCGGAGGGTCGAGAACGCTGCGAGGTTGGCCGGATAGGGCCGTTGCGGAGGAAAACGGGCCGTTGTCCCGGGTACACCCCACCCGGTGACAACCCTTCTGATAGAGCAACGCGGCCCCTGTCCACGTCTTTCCGTCGGTGGCCGATGACCTGGCCCCGGTCATCGGCCACCCGAGGTTTGCCCGGACATGGGCAGGCCCCGCCGCCTCAGGCTCAGAAGAAGGTCCTGAAGCGGGTGGAGTCGCCGCGCAGGGGCAGCGCGTCGGCCGCTTCGAAGGGCCGGGTCGTGCTGTCGCGGCCGGAGTAGAGCGCGGAGCCGGAGGGGCCGACGGCGAAGACGTCGGCCACGCCCCGGCTGTTCCTGCCCGCCGGGATGATGTGTGTGTACTTCTGCCAGCCGCCGCCGATCCTGCGGCGGGCGGTGAAGGTGCCGTCGCCCTTGCCCAGGTAGAGCCACAGGGTGCCGGAGGCGTCGCGGGCGAGGAGGTCGCCGCCGGAGGCGCCCGCGATGTTGCCGGGGGTGGTGAGGAGGTTGTAGACCCCCCAGCCCCCACCGACCCTCTTGCGGCTCTTGAAGGGGGACTTGGCGTTGCCGGTGGAGGCGTAGAACCACAGCACGCCGGCCCTGTCGGTGGCGAGGAGGTCGCCCCGCCCGTCGCCGTCGAGATCGGACCCGCCGGTGATCTTGTCGTAGATGTTCCAGCCGCCGCCGATCTTCGTGCGGGGCAGGAGCTTCTGCCTGTCGCTCTGGTGGAGCCAGAGCACACCGTCGCGGTCCCTGCCGACGACGTCGTGCGCGACCGAACCCGCCACGTTCCCGGGCGAGGCCATCAGCGTGTACGTGTTCCAGCCGGTGCCCAGCACGTCCGGCTTCGGGTCGCGGACGACCGGCGGGCAGTTCTCCTCGTTGCAGTCGGGGTCGTTGCCCATGGCGCGTAGCTGACTGAGGTCGTACGCGGAGAGGTTGCCCGAGCTGTCGCGGACGAGCGCGTCCGCGTGGGCGTTGTCGGTGAAGTCGCGCGGCGCGGTGCCACGGTCCACCGTGGTCGTACCGGTCTTCACGGCGGCGGGGCCCACCCCGGACGCCGGGATGGCGGTCATCTTCCAGGTGTACGCGCCGTTGTAGGCACCGATCGCCTTGTCGAGGTAGCCGTCCCAGTCGATGAAGGTGTCGTAGTAGGACCAGAGTGACACCGTGCGCCCGGTGGCCACGTGGGTCAGGTCCAGCGCGACGCCGTTGTCCGTCTGGCTGGTCTCCCAGGTCACGTCCTCGTCGGTGCCGTCGAAGCGGTACACGCTCGGGATGTTCACCCGCTCCAGGACCATCTCCAGGGGGCTCTGCCCGTCCCCGATCATGGTGGCCACCGGGGTGCCGCTCGCGTCGGGCGAGACACGGAAGACACCTCGGCCCTGCGCGAAGGTGCCGCCGGCCACGAGGAGTGTGCCGTCCCCGACCGGGGCCACGTGACTCGCGAGGTCGAGGAGCGGGACCTCGCGGCCGTCCTTCAGCGACTTGAGGACGAGCGGCCTGTTCGGGTACGTGACCCCGTCGACGACGACCGTGCCTTCGCGCCAGAACGCCAGCCAATCCCCGCCCAGGGCGATCTGCGCCCGGTAGGGGAGGGTCTCGGCCTGCTTGGTCTTCCGGTCCACGATCCTGGTCTGACCGTAGGCCGGCTCCCAGAGCACGTGGTCGGGAGTGACCTGCGCGAAGTCGCTGTGCCGGCCGAGTGCGTACGTCTCGACGGTGGCGGCCGTCGCCACGTCGACCAGAGCGAGACGGAAGTCGAAGTCCGGCGCCGCCGTCTCCATGGCGACCGTGCCGGGAGTGGAGCCGTAGAACTTCCAGGGGACTCCGGCCGGCAGCCCGGTCACCTTGCGGTCGACGACCTCGCCGCCGGGCGCCCTGCTGACGAGGTGGAGCTCCTTGGTGGCGGTGTCGACCATCACGAGCGTCGCGCCGTTGACCTCGTGCAGCTTGTAGGGGACGTCGATGACGACCGGGTCGCCGCCCTCGGCCATGTCGTGGACCGTGTGGCGGGTTCCCTCGCTCGCCACGACGACATCGGCTGCGGTGGCGCCTCGATACGTGACCGCGGCGCTCTTCGGGAACGTGGTGCCGGAGCCGTCCGCGTACCGCGTCCAGACGACGTCGTCCGTCCGGACGGCGAGGAACCCGTGGGGCCCGGCGCTCACGACGTTGCCGTTGGGGAACGGGAAGACCTCGCCCCGGGCGCCCTGCTGCCCGACCGCGGCCGCGGCGGGGGCTGCCATCGCGGCGGTGGCCGGACCGGCGAGCGTGCCGGCGGCCGTGGCGGCCAGGACGACGGAGATGGCGGGGGTCAGCCGGAACCGGGGTGTGCGGACGCGGGCGCGTGGCATGGGGTGGAGCCTCCTCGGGGCAGGGCGTGTGGGTGCGGCGGAACACCGCACCCACACGACCTTTGAGAAGACCGAACGGTTGTACGTGTGCGCGAGGCACCCCGTACGCACGGGAACGACAGGCCCGCGTGGAGATGGGCAACGTGCCGGCCTCCTCAGGGAAACGGCCCGCCGAGCGCTGTCAGTGGCCGGCACTACTGTGCCGTGCATGAAGATCGAATCGCTTCTCGAGGACCTGGACGGCGACGACGAAGCGCGCGTCGCAGCCGCCGTCGAACAGTTGTCGGCGCAGGCCGGCATGGTGGTGCCGGAGCTGCTCCGCAGCGTGGTCGGCGTGCGGCGGACCGTCGATCTCCAGGCGGTCATACGGGCGTTGCGGCACATCGGGCCTCCGGCCCTCGACGGGGTACTGGCGGCCTGGCGGCGCAACGAGCTGCCGAACTGGCAGGCGGACCGGCTCCTCGGGGTGTTCGACGAGCGATCCGCCGACCAGTACGCGGCCCTGGCCGCCGATCCTGACTACGGGAGGTCGGGCAGCGGCTTTGCGGGGCTCGTCAGGCTGCGGACGGACTCGGAGGCCGGACTGACGGCCCTGGTGGACTGTTTCGCCCGAGGCCGCCCGATCCCCTTCAAGGCATCCGACTACGCCCGTCTGTTGCACGACTCCTTCCGGGCCCGACTGCGCGCCCTGCGCCGCGACCCGTCCGCGGCTCCGACGATCCGGCGGGGCGCGATGGCGGCGCTGGTCGCGGGCGGCGGCGCCGACGCGCTCGACGACCGCGACCGCGCGGCGATACAGCGGCTGATACGGGTGAAGATCCCGCACGAGACCCCGAGGCTCCCGGAGTCGACCCTCAGTGGCTGGTGGATGGCCGTACCCGGGGCGACCTACGAAGGGGTCTTCGAGGCCCTGGGCCTGCACGACCGGCAACCTGTCACGGTCAGCGCCGGTGTCCAGGCGTCGGAGACCAGGGAGATCCGGGTACCCGGGCCGGACGGCGCCGGCCGCACCGTGGGCCGGACCTTCGTCACCCCGGAACTGAACGGCTGGCGCCTGGTCTTCGGCCCGTTCGACCTGCTCGTCGGCGACCCCTGGGACGGCATGGTCGAGACGGTGGAGCGGCTCAGCCTCCACTGCGGCCAGGCCCAGTTCTTCTTCCTGGACGACGCCGGCGGCTCCGACGTGTGGATCGTGGCCCAGGACGGCCGGGTGATCCGTCAGTACGTGGCGGAGGGCGACCCCGAATGGGAGGGCGACCCGCTGCCGTGGGAGACCGCCGCGGTCGAGGACGCGGACTTCGACCCCGAGTACGACCATGCGGGCACGATGGGTGCCCGATCCGCCTGTCGCCACCTCTCGGTCGACCCCGGAGAGGTCGGACCGGAGACCGAAATGCGCGGCCACGGCTGGCTGGCCCTCACCGAGCCAGGCGTGGGCCACGGGGCGTTCCCCGGCATACTCGACATCTGAGTCGCACGGGCGGGGCGCGCCGTGCTCGAGGCGGAAGGCCCCGGAGACGCGGGCCTCCGGAGCGATCGCTTCGACTTCGATCCGGCCGAGTTCGCGAGGCCACCGGGTCCCGGTCCGTACGCACGCCGCCTCACGTCCCGGGACGGTCCGTACGGGCGCTGCTGACGTCTGTGCTTCCCGCAGCCCCCGTGCCGCGGGTGCCGCGTGAGGCGCTCGGGGCGGCTGGTTCCGTCGGTTCCGTGACCGGGGGGTCCTCCACGCGCACGGACAGCCGGTCGGCGACCGTGGTGAGCGCCGCACCGAGCGGGAGCGCGACACGAGTGACGGCCAACCTGTCACCGCGGGTCGGGTCCCGGTTGACGATCAGGACCGGGGTGCCGGCCTGGGCGGCCTGGCGGACGAACCGGAGTCCTGACATCACGGTCAGCGAGGAGCCGAGGACGAGGACCGAAGCGGCCGCCCGGACGAGCGAGCGGCAGTGCTCGACCCGCTGCGGCGGAACGGCCTCGCCGAAGAACACCACGTCCGGCTTGAGGACGCCGCCGCAGGCCGTGCACGGCACCACGCGGAAGTCGCCCACCTGATGGTCGGTGAGGTCGGCGTCGCCGTCCGGGTTGATACCGGCCGCCACGGGCGCGAAGCCGGGGTTCGCCTCCTCCAGCCGCCGCGCGAGGTCGTACCGCGCACTGAACGTGCCGCAGGACAGACAGACCACCCGGTCCAGGCTCCCGTGCAGCTCCACGACGCCCTCGCTGCCGGCGGCCTGGTGCAGGCCGTCGACGTTCTGTGTGATCACGCCCGAGAGCAGCCCCTGCCGCGCGAACGCCGCCACCGCCCGGTGCCCCGCGTTCGGCCCGGCACGGCGGAAGGTGCGCCAGCCGAGGTGGCTGCGCGCCCAGTACCGCCGTCGCGCCTGCGCGCTGCCGGTGAAGGCCTGGTAGGTCATCGGGGTGTGCCGGCTGAGGCTGCCGCCCTCACCCCGGTAGTCCGGGATGCCCGACTCCGTGGAGATGCCCGCGCCACTGAGCACCAGGACGCCGCCGGCGGCCAGCGCGGCGGCGACCGGTCCCAGTTCCGTGGTGGCCGCGGGCAGGTCCTCCTCGGGGTGCCAGCTCAGAGTGGGGCGCATGCGCATGCCGCCAGGGTACGGAAGACGTGTGTCGTGGGGCGGGCCGATCCGTGAGCCGTGCTCCGCTCACCCTCACCTCACCCTCGCCCTCATCCTCGCGGGCGCCGGCACCAGGGCGGGCGCGGGCCGTGACCGAGGAGGCGAGGGACGGCCGGAACCCCGGCCGTCCACGTCTCAGGCCCTGCTCAGCGCCGTGACGATCGCCTTGGAGAAGGCGGGCAGATCACGAGGGTTCCGGGAGGTGATCAACGGATAGCCGCCCGACGTGTCGATCACGACCTCCCGGTCCACCCAGCTGCCTCCCGCGTTCTCCAGGTCCGGCCGCAGGGACGGATACGAGGTCAGCTCGCGCTCGCGCGCCAGGTCGGCGTCGACCAGCAGCCACGGACCGTGGCAGATCGCGGCCACCGGCTTCCCGGACGCGGCGAACGCGGACACGAGCCGCCGGGCACCGTCGTCCGTACGCAGGGTGTCGGCGTTCAGCGTGCCGCCCGGCACGACCACGGCGTCGAACGCCGCCTCTTCGGAGTCGGCGATGAGCTGGTCGGGGGTGACCTTCTCGCCGGGGTCCTTGTCGGACACCAGCGTCTGCACGGGCTCGCTCTGCTGCGCGGCGACGACCACTCGGGCGCCGGCCTCCCGCAGCGCCGCCACCGGCTTCTGCAGTTCGTCCTGCTCCGTGCCGTAGTTCGTCGTGAGGACGAGAACGTTCTTGCCGTCGAGGGACACGATTGCTCCTTTCCTGCTCTGTGGAACGAGAGGTACAGAAGAGCGCCTCACCTCGTCCACGGCATCCCAAACGCATCGAAGGCGGCGCTTTTCTGTGCAGACCGGACAGGCTGCGGTGTCGAGCCAGGTGCTGCGGGACGGGGGGCGTCGGCACAGCCGACGCCCCATGCACCTCCCCGTCCGCCGTCTGCGCGCGCCCTCACCGGTCGGTCCCGGGGGAGCCCGACCGCCGACGCACGGCCCCGTGCCCGGTCAGCCGTGCACGATGCGACGCACGTTCTCGAGACTGCCGCAGTCCGTCGCGAGCAGCCTCGCGCGTTCCTTCTGGAAGGCGGCACCCAGCTCGGCCCTGCGTTCGTCCGGCACGTTCTCCCGCGCGCCGTTGAGAATCGTCCGCTCCTCCTCGTCGACATGGTGGGACACCGCCTCGACAAGGTCCTCCAGCCGTTCGTCCCACTCCTCCGAGCCGACGTCCTCGACCTCGAGCAGCGCCAGGAGGGCCTTGTTCCCCTCGTCGTGCTCCTCGCTCCCGTGCTCGACCTCGTCGTCGTCGATGTCGCGGAAGCGCTTCAGAGCCGGGTAGACCTCGGCCTCCTCCGCCTCGCCATGGGCGATGAGCAACCCCGAGAACTCCTTCAGCGCCGCGCTCCGGTCGGCCTCGACACTGCGCATCCGCCGGAAGAGCTCCTCGATGGCGCGATGGTCGTCGAGGATGACCCCGACCACGTCCTGGTCCTGCTTGGTCTGCTGCATGCCGCCCGCCTTCCCTTCCGAGTTCCGTCATGGGGCGGGTGCTCCGGATGGCCGCACCGGAAACCCCGCCCCGACCGGACCGTCGCCGGCCCACGACCGCAGCGTGTCCTGGGGTGCCCGGCCGGGGGCCCCGAGGCCCCGCCCGGCCCCCTGATGTCCGAAATGCGTAGCGCGGGCAGAATGGACGGAGGGTCCAGCTCCGCCGGCGAGTAAGGCACTCGCCCTTCGCCCGTACCCGGAAAGGGGGCCTGGTGTCCTCGCCTCGGCCGGGGGGTCGATCGTGGGACGAGCAGGCTCCCGGGCCCATCTGGTCGGAACCCGGGACGCTGCTGGAACACGTGGCCGTGGCCGTCCTCGGTATCGACGAGGCGGGCCGGATCTGCTTCTGGGGTCCCGGGGCACAGCGGCTCTTCGGCCACGAGGCCGCCGACGTGCTGTCCCAACCGGCCTCCGTGCTCTTCCCCGCCGCTCCCCTCGACGGGGCGGGTGCGGCGGAGCGCCTCGCGGAGCGCGGACGCACCCTGGGCTACTGGCGGGCGCGCGTACCGACCCTGCATCAGGACGGCAGGGTCTTCGACTGCGGCTTCCGCGTCTTCCCGGTGACCATCGACGAGGGCCGTTCCGTCATCGTCGGCCTGGCGAGCGAGAGCGAGGGGCTCGACCGGGTCAAGACCAACCTGGCCTTTCTCGACGCGCTGTTCGAGACCTGCCCGATCGGCCTGGTGATGCTCGACGAGAACCTGCGCTACGTCCATCTCAACCAGGCCTTGGCCGACATGGACGGGACCCCGATCGCGGACCACATCGGGCGGACCATGGAAGAGTTCATGATCACGACCGACGGGGGCGAGTACCAGCGCATGCTGCGGGCTGTCGCCGACGAGGGCCGGACCGTCGTGAGCGCGCTGGTCGCCCTGCGTACGCCGGGCCGTCCCGACCGCGACCAGGTACGCTCCGTGAGCTTCTTCCCCCTCAGCCAGGCCGTCGGCACCCGCCCGGGACTGGGCGGACTCCTCGTGGACGTCACCGACCGTGAGCAGGCCATCGTGGAGGCCGCCGCCGGGCGGCGGCGGCTGGCGCTGCTCGACCGCGCCGCTGCCGGCATCGGCACCACCCTGGACGTGGACGTCACCGCTCGCGAACTGGTCGAGGCGGTCGTTCCCGAGTTCTGCGACGCCTCCGTGGTCGAGGTCGTGGAGTGGAAGGACGAACGCGAGGTGTTCGACCCCGACTCGGTGCTGGTCACCCGCAGGATCGCGGCCGGCACCTCCCTCCCGCCACCCGCGCCCGAGCTGGTCGGCGGCCTGGAGAGCGTCACCTACCCGCCCGGTTCGAGCATTCACGAGACCCTCAGAACAGGGCGCCCCGTCTGCGTACCCGTGAACGCCGACTTCATGACCCGGACCGTCATCCACCAGGCCCGCGCCCAGCTGCTGATCGACAGCGGTCTGACCTCTCTGCTCATCGCTCCGCTCGTCGCGCGGGGCACGGTGCAGGGGATCACCATGTTCGGCCGTTCCGGCGCCCGGCCGGACTTCACCGAGCAGGATCTCAGCCTGGCGGGCGAGCTCGCCTCGCGTGCAGCGCTGTGCCTGGACAACGCGCGGCTCTACAGCCGGGTCCAGGACATCGCACTCACCCTCCAGCGCGCGCTGCTGCCCACCGCCCTCGCCAGCAGCCCGTCCGTGGACGTCGCCCACCGGTACCTGCCGGGCAGCCACGCCACGGAGGTCGGCGGCGACTGGTACGACGTGATCGACCTGCCGGGCGGCCGGGTGGCGTTGGTGGTCGGCGACGTGATGGGGCATGGCGTGCCCGCGGCGGCGGCCATGGGGCGTCTGCGCATCACCACCAAGGCGCTGGCCCGCCAGAACCTGGAACCCGAAAGGCTTCTCGAGGAGCTCGACGCCTGCGCCCAGGACGCCGGCATCGCGTACGCGACCTGCCTCTACATCCGCTACGACCCGACGACGGGCCTGGCCCGCATCGCGAACGCGGGTCACCTGCCGCCACTCTGTCGCCGGGCGAACGGCGCGGTCGAGTCGATCGACGAGGTCCTCGGGGTGCCGCTGGGCGTCGGCGAGGTGCCTTTCCGGACCACGGAGATTGAACTCCACGACGGCGACACGCTCGCGCTGTACACCGACGGCCTCGTCGAGGCGCGCGGCGTGGACATCGGCGAGGGAGTGGCCGCGCTCCGGTCACAACTCGAAGGCGGGAGCGGCACGTTGGAGGAGGCGGCGGACGGCATCCTGGCACGGCTGCTGCCCGACTCGCCCACCGACGACGCCGTGATCGTCCTCGCCCGGATCCGGCGTGAGGGCCCGGGTCTCAGGGCGGGGGAGGGCGGGTGATGGAAGGACCGTCGGCCGACGTGGTCCGACAGTCCCGGGTATGACCCCGGATCGGCGGTTCCGGGTCACGCGGTTAGGTCGGGTCGGGGGTCGGGCCCGGTCCGGTCGCGGAGGTCGGCTCCGGGGCCGGATCGCGCCGGGGCGGCCGGACCGCGCTGGGGTGAGGGGCGGCGGGGCGAGTCACGCCGGATCGGTCGGGTCGGGTGGGATCGCGCCGGGTCGAGCGGCCAGGCGCCGGATCGGGTCGGATCGCACCGCGCCCGAACGACGCCGATCCGCCCCGGGGGCCGGGGCGGATCGGGAGGCGTTCGCCGAGCGCGGTGGGGTCCGTGGATCCGGTCAGATCCGCCCGCCCGCGAGCCGGGTCAGCGGGCCGACGGCCGGCTTCGCCGTCGAGCGGCCCACCGCGAAGGCGACGCCCGCGACGCCCGCGACACCCGCGGCCGCCCCGGCCGCGATCGCCTTCCGGTTCTTGACGACCGCCCAGGCGGTGGTGGCCGCGGTCACCGCCTTCGCGGCGTTCGCCGTCACTGCCTGCTGTCCGCTCTGCAAGCCGTTCGCCGCCACGCGACCGGCGCGCTTGGTGGCCTCGCCCGCGGACCGGACGCTCTGCGAGGCGGCCTTCTCCGTGTCATGTGCCGCGGACTGCGCCTCGCCGGCCGCCGCCGTGGCCTTGTCCTCGGCGCGCTTGGCCGTGGTGGCGGCGCGCTTGGCCGTCGACTTCCGTGCGTTGGTGGTACCGGAGTTCCTGGTATTTCCGCTTTCTGCAGTCATGAGATTTCTCCTTGCCTCTCTTTCGCGAGTGAAACAGGGTGCGTCGCCGGAACACGTCACCGACGACGTCACAGACCGACGGAGTCACGGGGAAGCAGCGAGCCCAAGGGCCCCAGATCCAGGTTCAGATCGTCCATCGACAGGCCGTACCGCTCGCACAGCTCCTCCATCCGCTCGTGCAGGATCATCAGCGTCATACCGATGCGCTCCTCCTCGTCCTCGCCCAGGTCGCCCTGGTCGACCCGGTGGACTGCCGTGCGCTCCATCAGCTGGCGAAGCAACTCGACGATGGTCAGGACGAGTTTGATCAGGTCGCGTTCCACCGTGTCGGGATCCGTGGCCAGCCTCCGGGTCACGGAGCTGCCCGCCGTGGTGGCGGTCGTGGTCGAGTCCTTCACGGGGTGGGGCTCCTCAGGATCGGGTCACGGTCCGCCGGTGTCGCCCAGGGACCCGGTTCGTCCCCGGTGATCGACCGGATGACCGCACGCAGATTGATGTGGACCAGGTCGACGTCGGCGACGGACAGGACCAGGTCCCCGGTGAGCACCGCCCCGCCGGTCAGAAGGCGGTCCAGCAGGTCGATGAGGGCGACCGGCGGTCCGGGAAGGCGGTCGCCGCGCTCGTACGGACCCTCGTCCGGGAAGGGCGTGCTCATCGCCGTACCGCCCCGTCCTCGTCCCCGCCCGTGCCCTCGCTCGTACGCTCCGCCTCGGCCGTGTCGGGCGCCGCGAACGAGTAGGGCGCCCACGGACCGGTCACCTCCACCCGCACGCCCGGGACGGACCGGGTCGCGGCTTCGACCTCGGCGCGGAAGCGCTCCGTGTCGCCCGCGGGGACCAGGTAGGCGTGGTTCGTGAGGTTCACCCCGCGGCGCCCGGACAGCTCGCCCTGCTGGGGCCGGTGCACGACCGTGGCCCGCGCATGGGCCTGCGCCACTTCCGTCACGTCGACCGCGACGGCCCCGGCCGCCCGGTAGAGAGCCTCGGTGCTGCGGCGCCGCTGCCTGCGCTGCTCCAGGTACGCCCGCCCCGGGCTCGACGCGCGGGCCGTGGTGGCGGGCGGGACGGCGGGGCCCGAGGGGGCCGTCGCCTCCGGGTCCGCGTGGACCTTCACCCCCAGCTCGACATGGCCGTCGAGCCAACCCAGCAACTCGGTGAACCGGCTGCGGTGGTGGGCCAGCATGCCCGCCACCCGCCTGTCGTCCCGGTACACCGTCGCGAGTCGGAGGGGCAGGACGACGGCCTCGGTGAAGGCGGCGTCGACCACGGCGTGGTGGGCGCGGGCGATCGCCTCGAGCCGGGTGAGATCCTCCAGCTGGGCGCGCAGGGCGGCCTCGCCGAAGACGTCGGCAGGTACGGGCGACGTCAGGGCGACGAGTCCGCCGCCCGCGACGAGCCGGACACCATGACCGTCCACCCCGCTGATCGTGGGGACGAGCCGGTGGAGGCTCCCGTCGTCCCGGCCGATGCCGTACACGTACGACATCGGAGGGCCGGCGGGCGACCCCGGCGGGCGTTGCGTGGCCTCCGGTCCGGTGACGACGGTGCCCGCCGCCTCGCATGTCAGGTCTCCCGTGCTCACCGCTCACCCTCCTCTCGCTCGCCGTGGGCGGCGACGCCGTGCGGCTCCTGCCCCTTCCCGACCGGTACGGCCGCGGAGCGCAGACGGTCGAGTTCGGCGCGGAGACGCTCGTTCTCCTCGGCCAGGACGTCCTCCCGGCCGCCGGGACCGGCGCCGCCGCCGGCTACCGGCCGGGGCGGGCGTGCCCGGGAGGAGAGCGACGGATCGTGCTCCCACCAGTCGATGCCCATCTCCTTCGCCTTGTCGACCGAGGCGACCAGCAGACGGAGCTTGATGGTCAGCAGTTCGATGTCGAGGAGATTGATCTGGATGTCGCCGGCGATCACGATGCCCTTGTCGAGCACCCGCTCCAGGATGTCCGCGAGGTTCGCCGACGAGCCCTGCCGGCTGATCGGCGGCGTGGCGTGCGGTGAGGCCGGCAGTCGGCCTGCAAAGGAATCGGACACGTGGGCGCCCCTGTTCTGTGTGCGTGCTCGGGCTCTCGGTCAGCTGCCGACGGTGGCGCTACGGCGCCGGGAGCGGCGTGCGGGCCTGCGCGAGCCCTCCTCGACGTCGTCGCCCTGCTCGGCCTCGTCCACCGCCTCGACCTCGTCGTCGCCCGGCTCGGCTTCCACCTCGTAGGCGTCGTCGTCGGCCTCGTCGTCGTAGCCCTGTTCGTCCTCGGACTCGTCCTCGTCGTCCTGTTCGCCCTCGGGCTCCTCGTAGAACTCGTCGTCGCCCTCGTCGTCGACGTGGCCTTCGGAGCCCTCCTCGCCGTACTCCTCGTGGGGCTCGGCGAGGTCCTCGTCGGCGTCCGGCTCGGCGACGTCGTCCGTCCGCCCCTCGGCGCGGCTCTCCTCCTGTTCGAGGGCCTCCTCGTGGCCGACGACGACCTCGCCGTCCTTGATCTCGCCGCGCCAGCCGTCGGTCGCTTCTCCGCGCATCATCAGGAACTTGCGGTAGAGCTTGAGATCCAGTCGGGCTCGCCGCCCCTGGGCACGCCAGATGTTGCCCGTCTTCTCGAAGAGCCCCTTGGGGAAGTACTCCAGGACGAGCAGCACCCGCGTGAGGTCGTCGGTGAGGCGGTGGAAGGTCACCACCCCCTTGACCGTGCCCTTGGCGCCCTCCGTGGTCCAGGTGATGCGCTCGTCAGGGATCTGCTCGGTGACGTTCGCCTGCCAACTGCGGGTGGACTTGGCGACCTTCACCTTCCAGTTGGTGGTCGTGTCGTCCGCGGTCTCGACACTGACGACGCCCTTGGCGAAGGTGCTGAACTCCTGGAACTGCGTCCACTGGTCGTACGCATCCCGTACGGGAACACCGACATCGATGTCCTCGACGATCGTGACACTCTTCGACGCGCCGCCACTGGACCGGCGGCCCGAGCCGAAGAGGCCCTTGGCCTTCTCCTTCAGGGTCTCCTTGAAGGCGGACGCGCCGGCCGTGAGCGCGGCTCGTGCGGGCGACTTGCCCTCGCTGAGCGCCTGGCCTCCCTTGGCGAGGCTCTTCGCGACGCCGCCCTTCGCCCGTCCCGGTTCCGCCAGCCGGGCCACGCTGTCGCCGAGGCGCTCTCCGAGCCGGGTGACCGCGTCCTCGGCGCGCGCCGTCAGATAGAGGCGCAGTTCTTCCTTCAGCCGGTCGGTGGCGGGATTCGCCGCCACCTCGCTCCTGATCCTGCCGAGCGTCGAGTTCGAGTCAGGCATCGTCGTCACTCCTGGCCTTCCGCGTGGCGGACTCCGACGACTTCCTGGGGGCGCTCGCGCGCTTGCGCGCGGTCGTCGACGTCCTGCGCGTACGATCCGTGCCCCCGCCCGACGGTCGCCCTCGTGCAGTGGAGCGGCTTCCTTCGGAGGCCGGCTTCTTCCTGGCGGCGGTCTTCGCGGCGGTCTTCTTCGCGGTCTTCGTCGCCGACGCGGGCCGCGCCCGGGCCTTCGGCTTGCCGTCGCCTTCCGAAGCGGCGGCCTTGTCGTCATCGGCGGCGACTCCGGCATCGGCATCGGCGTCGGCATCGGCGTCATCGGTTCGGCCGAGTGCCTGCGTCCGGCGCTGCAATGTGTCGGCGAGGACCGTCGCGCGCTGCGTGAGCGCCCGGGTCGCCGCCGACTTGGTGGCCTCCACCAGCTCTCGGCGCACCTGGTCGCTCAGCGCGCCCGTCAACGGCGAGGCCGCCAGCAGCTTCCCGATCCGTCGCGGGTCGAGGTCCAGTCTGCGGCCGGCGAGGAACATCCCCACGCCGATGGCCATCTTGGCCTTCCTCGTCCTGCCCAGGACATAGCCCCCGACCAGCGCGACGGCCGTCGTGGCGTTCTTCGGTATCACCGGTGCACCTCGTTCTGCCTCGATCGGTCACTGAGTAGGGTCATGAGGCGTTCCCCGTTCCGCTCCGGTACTCCTCGATCTCGTCGAGGCGGTCCAGAAGCGCGTCCTCGCGCCGGTCGAACTCGTCCGCGTCCACCCGGCCGTTCGCCAGGTCGTCCACGAGCGCGGCCAGCTGTGCGCGTACGGGCCCGGGGTCGTAGTACTCCCGTTCCGCGGCGAGCAGCACCTGGTCGATCACCCACGCGGTGCCGTGGAGCGGCGCCAGCGGCAGGGTCACTATCCCTGTGAGGAGTCCCATGGTTCCGCCTCCCTTCCCTCCGTCACACGAAGCTGTACGGCGGCAGGGGCCCGGTCAGGGTGAAGGTGCAGGCGCTTCCCAGGCGGTCCGCCTCGTCCTTCACCGCGCGCACGAAAGCCTCCGTGGACCGGGCGGGGACGAGGAACGACACGTTGAGGAAGTGACTCGCGCCGGGTTCGGCCCGGGCGACGTGGGCGGCCGTGGGCAGCAGGCGCTGCATGGTCTCCTCCGCCTGCCGGCCGTGGTGTTCGGCCACCTGCGCGGCGACCAGCTCCCCGAGGGCGATACGTTCGTCGTGTGCCGCCGTTCCCGACCGCGTACGTTCGTTGAGCTGCCGGATCTGCTCGGACCCCGACAGGATCTCGAGCAGCAGGTCCTGCTCGTCGCGGGCGGCCTTGAGGTTGTACTCGACGTGTCCGTCGAGCTCGGCCAGACGGGCGCGATAGGCGTCGCCGTCGCGCTCCAGCGCCTCGGCCACCTTGTCGTCGTCGGCCCCCAGCAGACCGAAGCGCATCGGAAGCGTCGCGCCGTCCGCCATGAGCGCCTCGAGGACGCCTTCGTGCGCCAGGACGTCACGACGCTTGGCCCGTAGTCCGTCCGGTGCGTCGCTGACGACGGCGGCGACGTCGCCGGTCGTGACCGTCCGCAGGGGTGACGGCGGGTCGCCCACGCCCTGGAGGGTGTTCAGGCGCAGGGGATGCTCCGCGCCGGTGATGGCGTACACGTAGGTCGGCACCTGCTACTCCTCACGTCGCTGGGAGGCGGACGTCCTGCTGGACGTGGACTTGCGCGCCGGTCGCTTCCGCGGCTCTTCCTCGGACTCCTCGCGCTTGCTCTGCAGCGAGTCGGTGAACGCCTCGACGGCGCCGGTCAGCGCGCCCTTGGACTTGCCCTTGGCGCCGCTCTCGGTCATGTCGCCGACGATGTCGGTGAGCTGGGTCGGCGCCTTGCGGCCGGACTCCAGATCCAGCCGGTTGCACGCCTCCGCGAAGCGCAGATAGGTGTCCACGCTGGCGACGACCACACGGACGTCGATCTTGAGTATCTCGATTCCGACGAGGGAGACGCGGACGAACGCGTCGATCACGAGCCCTCGGTCGAGGATGAGTTCCAGTACGTCGTAGAGATTTCCCGAGCCGCTTCCACCGCTCGTCGCACTGCTCTGTTGCACGAGTGTCATGCTGAACTCCTTTCGGGTCTGCGTCTGTCGACGCGTGCCCGCTCGGCTCTCCGCTTCCTGGAGGCCGGCGTCGGCACCGCCGTCAACGACGGTCGATCTGGCCCCGGGCGTAGCGCCGCGTGCGCTCGTACGCCACGAGCCGGCCCTCGGGGTCGAGAGCGACGTGGTACGAGGCCATCACGCTCATCGTGTCCGGAATCTTCTCCAGCTCGACGATCTCCACGTCGGCCGACCAGCCGTCGTCGGTGGCCTTCACCGCCGAGACGGAGCCGGGTTCGCAGCGCAACAGCTCCGAGAGCTGTGCGGAGGCGCGGCCCATGGCCGTGGAGATGTCGATGCGCTGTCCGGATGTCTTGTTCTGTTCGTCGTCAGTCGCGTTCATGATCCCGCCTGTGAGGCCTGGAAGACCGTCTGGAGCCTTTGCTCCAACCGCCGTCTGGGGCTGGAGTTCGCGTGCCCGTGACTTCCGAACGTATGCGTGACTCGGCTCCTGTCCTCCAAACGCCGTCCCTGAAAGGGGACTTGACGGCACCTCGAATCCTGTGGGGGCACGAGCGCCGCGTCGGAGGGCCGCGGCCGCGGACCGGGCGGCACCACAGGTGATCGGCGCCTCGCGTCGCCTGGCCGGCGCCGGTGCGCTCTGGAGCCGGGCTCCGCGCGTGTCGTGAGACGGCCCTGCCCGTCCGGCTCGCCGGGCGGGCAGGCGCTCGTGGTGGTCCCCGTGGCGGGGTGGTCCTACCGTGGAGATAGCAGCAGCCGTCTGGAGCGCGCCGTGCTTGTCGACCTGAGCGCCGCCCGTGCACCAGGGCCTTCGGCCTCCCGTGCAAGGGCACGATGATGTCGTCCCCTCCCGCGGGGCCACGGTCTCTCTACGGGCGGATACGCAGCATGGTCCGCCGGCTGCGAGCGGGGCACCGGTGGGGGCCGGTGAGCGATTTCGACCTGTGGCAGCGTTCGCTGGGATTCGCGGCACTCGGCTTCCTCACGCTGGTACCGCTGCTGATCGTCGTGTCCGCGGCGGGTGCGGGGAGCGGGAAAGGGTTCGCGCAGTGGCTCGCGGACGGCGTCGGGATGTCGGATGGCGCCAGAGGCGAGATCGAGCGGTTGTTCGCTCTGCCGGGGCAGGTGCGGCGGACCACGACGGCGTTCGGCCTCGCCCTGCTGGCCGCTTTCGGGATCTCGTTCGGCACGGTGGTGCAGAGCGGCTACGAGAAGGCCTGGAATCTACCCCCGGCGCGGTGGCGGGCGCGGTGGCGGCACGTGGTGTGGCTCGCCGTCCTCGTCGGTCTCCTCTATCTGATCGCCGTCCCCTCCTTCTGGCGCGACAACCCGACCCGCGGTTTCATCACGGCACTGGGCGGCACCCTGTTCATGTGGTGGTCGCAGCGTCTGCTGCTGGGCGGCCGTGTCGCGTGGATCGCACTGCTGCCGGGGGCGCTGGCGACGACACTGGGCCTGCTCGGGCTCAGGGTCTTCTCCCGGCTCGTGTTCTCCCCGCTGATCGCGTCCAGTGCGGTCAGCTACGGCCCGTTCGGAGCGTTCCTCGTCATCGAGACCTGGCTCGTCGCCGTGGGCGTGGTCGTCTTCGGCGGTGCGCTGTGCGGCCGGATGATCAACGACGAATTGCCACGGATGATGCGTGCGCTGAGACGAAGACGGTGACGTCAGGGCCGGGCACGGACCGCTCGGGAAAGCCTGCGCGACGGGCTCCGATCCGAGTGAGGCCGGCTCCGCTCGGCTGTCCGCGTGGCGCCGAGCGGGGGGTGGAGCAGACAATGAGAGTCGGACGCGTTCACAGCGGAAGTCGCCCGCCGCGTGTGGGAGGAACAGCCCCTGCGGGGGCGCTCACCACCCCGTGGTGGGCGGGACAGTCGTGCGCAGCGCCATGCCGGAGCGGGACGGCGAATCCCTCTCCACGGTGCTGTAGAGACCCAGGTGATCACGTATGTGCCGATGGCTCGCGTATTCGGGAACGTCCGTGCTGCTCGACACCATCCTGTACAAGCCGGCCCACTCGCTGATCGACCAGAGCCGGAACGCCAAGCTCGGCGTGGAGACGACCAACGGCGACGGGTTCGGGGTGGGCTGGTACACGGACGAGAGCAGCACCCCGGCGCTGCTCAGAGACGTGGGCCCCGCCTGGAACAACCGCAATCTGCGGGAGTTGGCGGATCACGTTCGCTCCCCGCTGTTCTTCGCCCACATCCGGGCATCGACCGGGAGTGCGGTACAGCAGTCCAATTGCCATCCTTTCCGGCACGGCCGCTGGATGTTCATGCACAACGGAGCCATCGCCGACTTCCATCTCATGCGCCGTGACCTCTCGCTGCTCATCGACCCCGCGCTCTTCGCCGACCTGGAGGGAACGACCGACTCCGAGGTCATGTTCTACCTGGCCCTGACCTTCGGCCTCGACGAGGACCCGCCCGCCGCCGTGGCCCGGATGGCGGGGGCCGTGGAGCGCGTCGGCCGCGATCACGGGGTGGAGTTCCCGCTCCAGATGACCCTGGCGATCACCGACGGTGAACGCCTCTGGGCGTTCCGCTACTCCAGCGAGCGGGCGTCGCGCTCGCTGTTCTACAGCAGCAGGGTGGACGACCTGCGCGAGCTGCATCCCGACATCTCGTTCCTGCGGGACATCTCCCAGGAGTCGCGCCTCATCGTGTCCGAACCCCTCGACGACCTGCCCGGCGCCTGGAACGAGGTGCCGGAGAGCAGCTACAGAATCGTTCAGCCAGGCACGGACGAGCTGTACCCCTTCACCCCGGCCCCCTAGAAGGTGTAGCGGGTGTGGCTGAACACCTGGCCGTCGTGCCCGAAGCCGTACGCCGTACCGGGTGCCACGGCGAACAGCAGGTCGTCGCCCTGGCGGATGCTGTCGCCGAAACCGTGGAAGGTCCCTTCCGGCGAGGTGATGTGCTCCCCGTACTGCTCTTCGAACGCGGCGATGACCTCGTCCTGCCGCGCTGGATCCGTCACCCGCTCCGCCGTGCCCTCGACCACGATGTCGAGGCCCTCGGAGAGCGAGTTGTGCCCTGTGGTGAGTGCGCAGTGCGCATTGCCGGCCAGGTTCTTCGCCTTCTGCTCGCCCCGCCCGGTGCTGAAGTGCAGCGCCCCGTCGTGCCAGGCGGCGATCAACGGCGTGACGTGCAGCCGTCCGTCCGGCCGGACCGTGGTGATCCAGAAGACCTCGGCGGCCCGCAGCCGGCGCTGGGCCTCGGCCCAGTCGGTGGCGACCACGTCCTCCGCGCCCGGGCGCGGGTTGAGCGCGGAGCTGTAGCGGGCGTCGAGCTCGGTCCTGGGCTGTTTCGGCGTCATGAGGAACCCCCTTCCCTCTCCTTGTACCGCAGGCCACGCAGCCCGGCCCGGAGGCGCTCGGCACAGCGTCCGGCGGATCGGTCGCGTCACGCCGACAACCCGCGCGCGGTGCGATGTCAGTGGCGGCTACTAGGTTCTTACTCGTCCCGCCGTTCAGGCGTGGGCCTTCCCCTACCCTTCCCATGCCCTGAGGAGATCTGCGTTGTCCCACTGGGAGACTTCGAGTCTGACGCGGGTGCTGCAGCCCGCCCGCCCACGGAAGCTGGCCAAGGTTCCGTTCGTCGAGCTGGCCGACGGGCGCCTGCAGGGTGTGGTGTCCAGCGGATCGGACATCGCCCGGGTCTACGTTTCGTCGGTCGCGGCCGGCGACTACGCCTTCTCGTGCAGCACCAACAACAACCGGCCCTGCGGCGGCGCTCGGGGCTCCTTCTGCAACCACATCCGGGCCCTCATCGGTGAGGCGGTGCTGCAGTACGGAGCCGAGCGTGTCGCCCGGTACCTGAAGGTCGATCCGGGCGACGAGCAGCTCCACGCCGCCGGCGTGTCGAGCGCCATGTCCACCACCCGCCCTTCGGCCGCAGCCGGCGGAACGGCGGCCGCGGCACCGGTGTTCAGCCGGTTCCTGCGGCATCTGTCCTACCTCGAACTCCAGCCGTCGACCGGCCCGTTGCCCGAGATGCAGTGGTTCCCTCCGACCCGAGAGGTGGCCTGATGCGCGCCGACCTGCTCACCGAGCCGGTTCCCGGCCTCGACGAGGCACTCGCCGCAGTCGACGCGTTCGACGCCCTTCTGACCGACGGCCTCCTGCGTCCCCGGCCCGCTCAGGCCGGTGGCCTGATCGCGTTCGCCGACGCCGTCGCGGGCACCCCGCTGGCCGCCCGAGTCGGCGAGGCGGCCGAGAAGACCGCCGCGGGCGCCGCCGGGGAGGAGCACTTCGTCGCCCTCGCCGCCGCCCGCACCGCCCTCCTCGGCTCCGTCCACGACGCGCTCGCCGAGCGGGTGCACGCGGCAACGGGCCGTACGACCGCCGATGACGCGCCCCGGCCGGTCCCCGGCGGTGAGCCGGTCAACGTGCTGGCCGCCGCCCGGTCATGGCTGTGCGACCTCGTGCGCACCGGCTGGCGGGGGCTGGATCACGAGACCGTGTCCGGTGCCGCCCCCGTGGTCTCGGCGATGCTGCCGGACCCGTCGCTGCGCCGTCCGGCGGTCCTGCTCGACGGCCTCGCCACCGAGCTCGCGGCCTGTTGCCCCGGCGCGGCGCTCGAGCGGGTCCCGGAGCGCCGCTGGGCCGACCTGTGGTCGCGCGCTCTGCTCCTGACACTGCCCGGAGCAGCCGATGTGCCGACCACGGACACCGTGACCGGCCGTCTTCTCCCGCTCGGCGTCGACCTGCACGAGCACGCGACGGCCGTGCAGGCGCAGGTCCACGGAGTGCTGGAGCCGGCCGACGGAGGCACCGCCCGGCTGGTGCGCGCCTCCGTCTCCGCGCCGAAGCCGGACACCGTCGTCGGTGCGGGCCTGTGGCAGCTCCTGCGGCCCCACATGTCGCTCCTGGCCGCTGTCGGCGAGGGCAGGGCGATGGAGCTGGACGGGATGCCCATCACGGCCGAGGGAGACCTGATCTGGGACGACGCCCTCGCCCGCGCGGGCGAGCCGGCCGACCCCTTCGCCACCGCCCGCGTCGTCCTGCCCACGGCGGTCGGCACCGCCCCGGCCCCGCTGGATCGGCACCCCGCCCGGATCGCGGAGCCGGTGTTCCTCGAGGGGTACGCCGTGTCCCGGGAGGGCGACGGGCTGACGTTCACGGTCGCCGGTCATCCGCTCGCCGTCGACACCGACCGCATCCCGGCCGCCGGCCCGCTCACCCCGGAGAACGTCGCAGCGTCCGGGGCGTGCATCGGCCTCCTGCGCTGGGACGCCGGAGCGTTCCACGTACAGCCTCTCGCGGTCGAGACGACCGTACGGAAGAAGAGCCTCGCGATCCACGCCGGATCCTGGGCCGGAGGGACCACCGACAAGGCGGGCGCCAAGGGCGAGAAGGCCGCCACCGACGCTGTCGCCGTTCTGCGTGAGCGAGCGGGAAGGCTGTTGCGCGCATGACCGACACCACTCCCGAGGTCGCCCTCGCCGACGCGGACGAGAACCGGCGCCAGGTGCTGTACTGGCGGTTGCTGGCGCGTCTCTTCGACGCCGAGGAGCAGCCCGGACTCGAATCCGCGAGCCTCGCCGTCGTCGAGGACATCGGGCTGCCGCCGGGCCTGCTGGACCCTCAGGCCTCCGTCGACTCCGTCGTGCAGCGCCACCCCGAGCTGGCGGACGAGTTCGACGGGCTGATGGTGCCCGAGGACGGCGACGGACCGCGCGACCGAGCCGCCGAGGTACGCCGCGCGGCACTGCTGTCGAAGGTCCTGCTCAATGTGTTCGCGTCCCCCTCGGGATCCGTCAGCGCCGGGCAGCTCGCCGGCTGGCAGTCCGACGCGGGATGGCTGGAGCGCGCCCTCGGATGCCGACCCGGTGACCTGCGCGGGGGTCGCGCCGGCGCGGGTGGGCCCGGTGTCAGTCCCTACGGCACCGGCGGGCGCGGCGGTACGCCGGACCTGAGCCGGCTCATTCCGCAGATCGGGCCGGAGCTCGGCGCGATCGAGGCGGACCTCGTCAAGCGGATGCATCTGCGGGAGGTGCTGGCAGATCCGAAGCTCGCGTCCCGGCTCACGCCCAGCATGTCGCTGATCGAGCAGCTCCTCCGGGACAAGAACAACCTTTCCGGGGTGGCGCTCGCGAACGCCAAGGCACTGATCCGGCGGTTCGTCGACGAGGTCGCCGAGGTCCTGCGTACGCAGGTGGAGAAGGCCTCCGTCGGCGAACTGGACCGCTCGGTCCCGCCCAAGCGCGTCTTCCGGAACCTGGACGTGAACCGGACGATCTGGAAGAACCTGACCAACTGGAGCCCGGAAGAGGAGCGGTTGTACGTCGACCGCCTCTACTACCGGCACACGTCTCGCAAGACGACGCCCCAGCGGCTCATCGTGGTCGTCGACCAGTCGGGCTCGATGGTCGACTCGATGGTGAACTGCACCATCCTCGCCTCGATCTTCGCCGGGCTGCCGAAGGTGGACGTCCACCTCATCGCCTATGACACTCAGGCCCTCGACCTCACTCCCTGGGTGCACGATCCCTTCGAGACCCTCCTGCGGACCCAGCTCGGCGGCGGCACGGACGGCACCGTGGCCATGGCGCTCGCCCAGCCGAAGATCGCCGAGCCCCGTAACACCGTCGTGGTGTGGATCTCCGACTTCTACGAATGGCGCAGCGAGGAACTCTTCGCCTCCATGGCCGCCGTGCATCGCTCCGGGGCCAGGTTCATCCCGGTCGGTTCGGTGACCAGCGCCGGCCGGGGCAGCGTCAACCCGTGGTTCCGAGAGCGGTTCAAGGACCAGGGCACGCCCGTGCTGTCCGGCCACATCCGCAAGCTCGTCCACGAGCTGAAGAACTTCCTCACCTGACCGATTCCTTCTCGCGCCGCCCCACGTTCGCGGCGCGCCCAGAGACACGCGGCCCCGTGCCGCCTCAGACCTGCACGAAAGGCTCCGAAACATGTCCGATCTGCTGCGCGCCCCTGCCGAGATCAAGTACGCCGAGGAACTCGACTGGCTGGAGTCGATCGACGACAACCCCAAGCCGTTCTCCTGGCGTCTGTCCCCGAAGATGGTCCGGTTGTTCGTGCTCGGCTCCGAGCGCGCCGACGGCCTCGACCGCGAGATCGCGCAGAAGTGGTTCGGCGACCGGAGCTTCGTCGAGCGCTCCATCGTCACCCTCGCCTCCGACCGCGGCCTGCTGCTCATCGGCGACCCCGGTACGGGCAAGAGCTGGCTCGCCGAGCTCCTGTCCGCCGCGATCAGCCGCAACTCCACCCAGGTCGTGCAGGGCACGGCCGGCACGACCGAGGACCACATCAAGTACTCCTGGAACGTGTCCATGGTCATCGCCAAGGGCCAGTCCCGCGAGTCGATGATCCCTTCGCCGATCATGACCGCGATGGAGACCGGCACCATCGGCCGCTTCGAGGAGCTCACCCGCTCCACCAGCGACGTGCAGGACGCGCTCATCTCGATCCTCTCCGAGAAGTACATCTCCGTCCCCGAACTCGACAGCGCCGACGGCGAGAACATCGTCTTCGCCAAGCCCGGCTTCTCGATCATCGCGACCGCCAACAGCCGCGACCGGGGCGTCAACGACCTCTCCTCCGCGCTGAAGCGCCGCTTCAACTTCGTCCGCATCCCGGTCGTGACGAACAAGCAGAGCGAGACGGAGATCGTCCGCTTCCGCACCGAGGAACTCCTGCGCCGCCACCAGATCGAACTGGACGTCCCGCCGAACCTGCTGGACGTCCTGCTGCAGAGCTTCGCCGACCTGCGCGCCTCGGCGACCGCGGCCACCAGCGACGACGAGAAGCTGGAGTCCGCGCTGTCCACCGCCGAGCAGATCGGAGTCCTGGAGGACGCGATCCTGCACTCCAACTTCTTCGGTGAGCGCGCCCTCACCGCCCGCACCCTCGCTTCCTCCCTCGTCGGCTCCCTGGCCCGCCGGGAGCCCGAGGACCTGGCGATTCTCAACAAGTACCTGCACGGCGTCGTCGAGCCCCGGGGCAAGGAGGAAGGCGGCCTGTGGCCGGAGTTCCTCGACGGCGGCCGCGACGCGATCGCGAACCTGTCGTGAGCGGCCACCAGGAGGGGACCTTCGAGGCTCTCCGCGTCCAGCTCCAGGAGGCCGCCGCCGCGTTCGCCGACGGCCCGGCGGCCCTGGAGGGCATCCTCCTCGGACTCGTCGACGACGTCGAACGAGCGGCGCGCGAGCCGCTGGAGATCTTCCCGGTCTGCCACCACTCGCCCGCCTCCGCGCTCGCGATGGCACGCCGGCTGCGGGAGAAGCAGCCGAAGGTCGTGTACCTGGAGCTGTGCGAGGACATGACGCCCCTGCTCACCGAACTGCGCAACTGCAGGCTCCCGGTCGCGGTCCAGGCGTTCGCGTCCCGGCTCGACGGCTTCCCCGAGGAATGGGCGCCCCTGTCGGTGGTCGCCCCGATCACGGAGGCGTCGGCCGAGTACCAGGCGATCGCGTACGCGCTGGACACCCCGGGGGTGGAGCTCGTCCTCGTGGACCGTTCCTCGGACCACGTCTTCCAGTGGGACACGCGCCGCGGCGGCGCGGAGACGGCCGGGACGGACACGCCGGCGGCCGAGGAGGAGGCGGCGCTCCACGGCGACGCCGTCGGCGTGGAGATCGGCGACCTGCGGCCGAGGTTCGCCGAACTCGAGGAGCATCTGCTGCGGCACGGCCGGGTGCGGCACTGGTCGGAGTGGTGGCACCAGTACGTCGAACTGCCGCTGGGCGACAGCGACCACGACACGTACCGCCAGGCCATGTTCCTGATCGGAAGCCTCTTCCGGCGCCTGGCCCCCGGTGACGCGGAGCGCGTACGGGTCGACGAGGACCGCGAGCGGTACATGTGGACGCGGATGCGCGAGCACCTGGCCGCGACCGGCACGGACCCGGCGGACTGTCTGTACGTCTGCGGCGCCTTCCACGCCGCCAGCCGCGTGGCCGAGTTCGGCGTGGACGGCGGCGACACCTTCGAGATCAGCCCCCGCACCGGCACCACCTGGCAGTACGGCCTGATCCCGTCGAGCCACGCGGCGATCGAGGCGCAGTTCGGGCTGGCCGCGGGCTCGGTGTCGATCGCGGCGACGGTGTGGGCGAAGAACCTCAGGCGCACCCGCGTCCAGCCCTTCCGGCTGGCGGGGCAGGCGGGCGCGAAGAAGGCGCGGCCGAGGAAGACCTCGGCCGTGACGAGCGCGTCGAGCGCCGAGCCGGCGGACATGCTGACCGGGTTCCTTCGGCAGCCACCGGTCCTCGACCGGCTGGACGAGTCCGAACTGCTCGGCTGGTCCGTGGACATCGTGCGCGCGGCCCGCCGGAACGGCTATCTCGCCTCCACCGCCGACGCCATCGCGGTCTTCGAGACGTCGATCCTGCTCGCCGGAATGCGGGACCGGGCCAGGCCCACCCCGTACGACTTCCAGGACGCGGCCGTCACCTGCATCGAGAAGGACACCGTGCCCGGGCGGCGCGACGTGCGCCGGCTCGTGGAGATCATGATGGGCGGGGACCGGATCGGGCAGGTCGGCTACGAAGCCCTGCCGCCCCTCGCCCGCGACGTCCATGACCGGCTCGCACCGCTCGGGCTGAAACTCGAGGCACGAGGCGTGAAGCGGGCCCTCCTGGACATCGCCGCCCGGCCTGAGCTGGAGCCCTGCTCCGATGTGCTGTGGATGCTGCGGTACCTGATGCCCCACGGCGCCGCGCGCCCGATCATGGGCGAGCGGACCCTCGGCGAGCGCCCGATCCAGGAGTCCTGGGACCTCGCCCTCGGCACCCACCAACGCGCCCTCATCGAGCTCGGCTACGAGGGCGTCAGCATCGAGCAGGTCCTCGAACAGC
Organism: Streptomyces sp. NPDC022552; assembly: GCF_055561875.1. NCBI lineage: Bacteria > Bacillati > Actinomycetota > Actinomycetes > Kitasatosporales > Streptomycetaceae > Streptomyces > Streptomyces sp. NPDC022552. The sequence continues at coordinate 52,773 of NZ_JBVHGJ010000010.1, read as the reverse complement.
GACTGCGTCGTGCGGCGTACGGACCGCAGGCCACCGCCGCGACCGTGCTCCAGGCCGTCGAGGACGCGACCCTTCATCTGCGCAGCCGCCGCCTATCCGACGAACTGGGCACGCGCGCCCTGGAGGTGCTCGCGGCCGAGCGGAGCGTCGACGGAGCGCCCGAAGTGCTCCGCCGCGTCCGCCGGCTCCTCGCGTACTACCGGACGAGCGAGCCGGTGCTGCCCGCGTGGATCGAGTCCTTCGTGAAGACGGGTTATGCCCACTACTGCACGCTGCTGCCGACCGCGTTCGCCGACGAGGACGCGGGCGTACGGCAGGTGGCGGCGATGCTCGGCTTCCTGTTCAGCATGGAGTCCCTGGCGCTGTCGCTCGGCTGCGACCGCACCCAGCTCGAGCTCGCGGTCGCGCAGTCACACCCGGAGGACCCGTCCAAGACCGCGCTGCTGTGGGCCGCACAGACCCAGCTCGGAACCATGACCCGGAGCGAGCTCAGGGAGCGCTGCGACGGACTCCTCGACAACCCCCTGGCCCTGCCGACGTACCCGCGCTATCTCAGCGGCCTCCTGCACGCCCTGGAGCCCGCACCTGCTCTCACCGACTTCGTGGTGGAAGCGGTGTCGAACGCCTTCGGCCGGCTGCCGGACCCGGTGCTCCTGCCCTGGTTGCCGACCCTGATCACCACCCTGCGCGCCGGTGGGGCCGACCTCGCCCCGCTCCTCATCCGTGAGGCCGGGAGGATCTTCCCTTCGCGGCTCGGGGAGCTGGACAGCTGGGTCCCGCCGTGGCGGGAGACGCAGCCGATCCCCACCCGCACGACGTCCGCCCCGGGGGCCGGAGACCGCGCGATCCTGCTCGACGCCCATCCCGCGGCCTGCGACGCGGTCGCCGCACTGCTCGGCTGCGAGGGCCCGTGGGAGCCGGCGGCGACCGGCCGGTCCGGCCTGGCCCTGATGGCGCGTCACCCCACCACGGCAGAGGCCGTCGAGGCGCTGCTGACGCGCATCTGACATCCGACACGGAGCACGCAGGAGCCTGCCGTTCGACCGGTCCGGGCTCCTGCGTGCCGGCGTGCCCACGCCCCTGCGAACGTGGCCGCTGCCGCCCGGCTCAGGTGAGCGAGGGCACCCGCTCGGACCGCGGTGGCGGACCGGGCGGTGTGCCGTCGCCGAACGGCCGCCCACCGAGAGACTCCCGACCGTGCGGGGTGAGCCAGCCACTCGGATCCGGGCCCTCGGGGACGATCCCGGTCGGGTTGATGGTGCGGTGCACCACGTAGTAGTGGGCCTTGATCTGCTCGAAGTCGATAGTGTCGCCGAAACCGGGCGTCTGGAACAGGTCCCTCGCGTAGGCCCACAGAGCCGGAAGCTCGGTCAGTTTCTGCCGGTTGCACTTGAAGTGGCCGTGGTAGACGGCGTCGAACCGGACCAGTGTCGGGAAGAGCCGCACGTCGGCCTCGGTGATGGTGTCGCCCACCAGGTAGCGCCGGCTCCCCAGGCGCCGCTCCAGCCAGTCCAGCCGCTCCCACAACCGCTGGTACGCCGTGCCGTACGCCTCCTGCGAGCTTGCGAAGCCGCACTTGTAGACACCGTCGTTCACGTCCTGGAAGACCTTGTCCGCCACGTCGTCGATCTCGTCGCGCCATTCCTCCGGGTAGAGGTCCGGCGCGCCGTCCCGCTGGTGGTCCGACCACTCGCGCCCCAGGTCGAGTGTCATCTGCTCGAAGTCGTTGGTCACGACCTGGCCCGTGGAGACGTCGACGATCGCGGGCACGGTGATGCCGCGCGGATAGCCGGGCTGACGGGCGAAGAACGCCTCCTGCAGCCGTTCGATACCCAGCACCGGGTCCTTGCCGCCCGGGTCCAGATGGAACGACCAGCTCCGCTCGTCGTGCAGCGGCCCCGCGACACCCATCGACACCACGTCCTCGAGACCCATGAGGCGCCGGACGATCGCCGCCCGGTTCGCCCACGGGCAGGCCCGGGCGATGATCAGGCGATAGCGCCCGGGCTCCACGGGATACCCGTCGCGACCGTCGGCCGTGATGCGTGTCGTGATGTAGCTCTTGTCCCGCTTGAACTCGCCGTCACCAGCCATGCTCCGAGCCTAGCCATGTCGAGCCTCATCCACACCGGTCACCCCGGTGAACGCGGAGGACGCCCGGTTCCACGGGAGAGTGATGCCGGTGGGTTTCGAGAACACCTCGGTGCTGTCTCCGGGACCATGGCGATGCTCGGCGAACTCGTCGCCCAGGCCCCGCTCTTCCAGGGCTCGGCCCGCGGTGGGCACCCGGGACTCGCATCCCACGTACCGACGGGGCCTTCGTGCGCCAAGGTGGTGAGAACCTCTGCCGTGTTGTCGATGATTCGCCTACAAGGATGTCGCCCGTGACCGGATTGTCCTCCTCACCTGCCGCCTGTGACACGCCTCGCAGCGACGGCCTCGGTCCCCGTACCGCTGCCGCGCTCGTGTTCGGGTCGTCGGCCGCCGTCCTGGTGGTCGAGATCGTCGCTCTGCGACTGCTGGCTCCCTACCTCGGCCTCACCCTCGAGACCAGTACGATGGTGATCGGCATCGCCCTCACCGCGATCGCCGTCGGCTCCTGGCTGGGTGGGCGCATCGCGGACCAGGTCGATCCACGTCGGCTCATCGGCCCCTCGCTGGGAGTGTCGGGAGCGGTCGTCGCGCTCACCCCTGCCGTGCTGCGGACCACTGCGGAGTGGGCACCGGCGCTGCTTCTGCTGATCGCGTCGCTGACCATCCTCGTACCTGGCGCGCTGCTCTCCGCGGTGACGCCGATCGTGACCAAGTTGCGTCTCACGAACCTCACCCAAACCGGAACGGTCGTCGGCCGGCTGTCCGGGGTCGGCACCGTCGGCGCCATCGTGGGCACGGTCCTCACCGGCTTCGTCCTCATCGCGCGGTGGCCGGTCAGCGGCATCCTGATCGGCCTCGGAACACTGCTGGTGGTCGGCTCCGCGCTGGTCGAGTGGCGAACGCGCCGGTGGGGCATCACGCCTGCCCTGACGCTCGTGGTGGTTGCCGGCAGCCTCGGCACCATGGTCGCGCCCGGTGGCTGCGACACGGAGACCCGGTACCACTGCGCGCGGCTCGTCGCGGACCCCGACCGGGGCAGCGGTCGCACGCTCGTGCTGGACGGCGTGCGCCACTCCTACGTCGACGTCGACGACCCGACCTTCCTGGAGTTCGAGTACGTGCGCGCCATCGCGTCGGCGGTCGACGCAGCCTTCCCCGAAGACGAGCCGCTTGCCGCCCACCACGTGGGCGGCGGCGGGCTCACCTTTCCCCGCTACCTCGCGGCCACGCGGCCCGGGACGCGCAGCCTGGTGTCCGAGATCGACAGCGGGGTCGTGCGCATCGACCGCGACCAGCTGGGCCTGAGAGCACAGGACGGTATCGACGTACGCGTCGAGGACGGTCGGCTCGGCCTGCGGCGCCTCGACGCCGCCAGTCGTGACCTCGTCGTCGGCGACGCCTTCGGAGGCGTCAGCGTGCCGTGGCATCTCACGACGGTGGAAGCGATGGCTGACGTACGGCGGGTGCTCAAGGAGGACGGGGTGTACGTCGCCAACCTCATCGATCACGGTGAGCTGGCCTTCGCACGTGCCGAAGTGGCCACCCTCGGCGCGACCTTCGAGCACATCGCCCTCATGGGTGAACCCGCCGACATCGGCCTCGATCCGACGGCCACCTCCAAGGGAGGCAATCTGGTGGTGCTCGCGTCCGACCGGCCGGTCGATGTGCGCGCGACCCAGGAAGCGCTGGACGCCCGGCAGACCGGCTGGAAGATCGTCACGGGCGGCGACCTCACCTCCTGGATCGGCGATGCTCACGTGCTCACCGACGACTACGCACCTGTCGACCAGCTCCTTCAGCCCTACAGCCCGCGGAACAAGGGCTGACGGGGCACACGCCCGCGGCATGTCGACACATCTGGAACAAGCTGCCTCCCTCGCCTTCACTCCTCTGGCCCGGCTCGGGTTTGACCGCCCGAGAAGCGGCAAGCCGAATCGACAGGCGCCCAGCAAGAAGTGACCAACAGCCAGCCAGGAGTCACCACCATCCAGGAAGGCAGCCATGTCGACCCTGACCGCAGTTCTCATCATCGTGGCGACGGTCGCCGCGCTACTGGCGGCCGCTTTCGTGCTCCGGGCCCGTACGGGCCCGGGTAGCGGTACGCGGTCCCTCAAGCGCCGCTTCGGTCCCGAGTACGACCGCACCCTCGAACGGCACGGCGGCGACAGCGAGTCCGCCCAGCACGACCTGCGCGAGCGGGTCGAGCGCCACGGCGGCCTGCGCACTCTGCCGCTGGAGCCGGCGGTCCGCGAGCACTACGCCGCCCAATGGACCATGCTCCAGGAGCGCTTCGTCGACGCGCCGCGGCAGGCCGTCGCGGACGCCGACGAACTCCTCACGCGGATCGCCGCGACCCGGGGCTTCCCGGAGCCCGACCGGCCCGACGAGCAGCTCGCAGCCCTGTCGGTGCACCATCCGCACCATGTGGAGGGCCTGCGCACGGTACGCCGTGCGATGCACTCCACGTCCGCGTCCACCGAGGAGCTGCGAGAGGCGCTGGTGCACGCACGCGCCCTGTTCGAAGACCTGACGGCGGTCGGGAGTCCGGCCGGCACCGGGGCCACCCGCACCCGCCCGGCGTCCGGCCGAAACCGCGGGCATCTCCTCAAGCCGAAGGGAAGTGGCGCGTGATGGCACGCGAGAACCGGGACCGGTGGACAGCGGACGAGGCCGAGCGAGACGGGCGGCGCGCGCCCGTGCCGCCGCCGAGGGCCCCGGGCGCGGTGGGCGGTGCGGGCGGTCCGGCGCGCGTCGGCAGCGGGGGAGCCCCTGCCGAGGCCGTGCCGGCCCAGCGCACCGGCCATCCCGCGACACCTCCCACCGCACCGCCGGCCACCCCGCCGGCCACCCCGCCGGCCACCCCGCCTCCGCCTCCGGCGGTGCCGCTGTCGCAGGCGCCACAGTCCGCAGTCCCGTCCGACGACCCCGGTGCCACGGGCCGGAACGGCGGGAGCCGTACGAACGCTCCCACCGCGTCCCCCGCCGCGCCGCGCGGGCGGGACACGACGGACCGCCCCGGCGACGGCCGAGGCCCGCGCCACGGCGACCGAGGCGAGCACGACGTCAGCGGTGACGTCGGCGGTCTGGGCGGCCCTGCGTCCGGTACAGGACACGCGCCCGCCGTCGACGGCGGCGGAGGCCCGGCCGGTCAGCTGCTCGGCGACGGCGAACGCGACCGTCTCGGCCAGCGCCTGCACCACGCACTGGCAGGGTTCGTCGACTCGCCCCGCGACTCGGTCGCCGAGGCGGCCGAGGTCCTCGCGGCGGCGGAGGAACAGCTCGTCGCCTCCCTGAGGGACCGACGCATCGCGTTGCGGGCGGGCTGGCAGGAGAACGGCGATCCCGAGGGGCCGGGCCCCGACACCGAGCAGCTCCGGCTCACCCTGCGGACCTACCGTGAGGTGACGGAACGGCTGCTCCGGGCGTGACCCGGCACCACCCGCCACAGAGCGCAGAAGCCCCCATGGACCGGACGCCATGGGGGCTTCTGCCATGCCGCTTCCTCGCTGGTGCACCGGTGGCGCGCCGCATTCGCCCCGGGGACGTCAACCAGCCCCAGAATGAGTCAGGTTGGGAGTGACCACCCACTCGCGGGGCACCAGCAACCCATGCGAGAAGACGCAGAAGACAAGCCACCGCGCAGAACGCCGCAACGCGATCGCGATCGGGCCTCGCGCGGCTGGCGCACCGCGGCCGCCGTGCTCGTCGTGCTGTCCCTGGTCCTCTTCCTCCTGGGGCGGTTCGTCCATGTGCCGGGCCTGGACGACCTGTTCGGCGTCGACACACACGACCGTTCCGGTCCAGCGGTGCTGAAGTCCATCCAGGACATGCACCGGTACGAGGGCGCCGCCGGCAACTACCAGGTCGTCGTCGACCTGGAGAAGGACGCCCGACTGCTGCCCGACTCGATACGCGGGACGCGTACGCTCTTCGTCGCGAGCGGCAGCGTGGCCGCGTACGTCGACTTCGCCGGCATCGGCCAGGGCAGTGTGACCGTCGACGAGAAGCGCACCACCGCCACCCTCCGTCTGCCGCACGCGCAGCTCGCCGAGCCGACCGTGGACCCCAAGCGTTCCTACACCGTCTCGAAGCAGCGCGGCCTGATCGACCGACTGGGAGACCTGTTCTCCGACAACCCGGCCGACGAGCGCGCCGTCCACATCCTGGCCGCCGACCGCATCGGCGACGCCGCGAAGGAGAGCGATCTGACGCTGCGCGCCGAGAAGAACACCACGTCGATGCTCCAAGGCCTGCTCCGTGCCCTCGGCTTCGAACAGGTCACCGTCACGTATACGCAACCTTCTTGAACTACAGCTGAGTTGGGGACCATGACATCACGTATCGCAGGGCGCCGCATCATGTCCGAGCGGCGGCAGAAGCTCAAGCAGAAGCAGAAGCAGCGACAGGAGGAGAGAGAGAACGAGAAGACCCGAGGGGCGGGACCCGGGCCCTTGCTGCGCTTCGGCATCACCGTGCTGGCTCTCGCGGCGATGGTGGCCTTCGGCGTCGTCCTCGCCCGGCTGACCCTCCAGCCGTCGCCGGCCTCGGAGATGCTCACCCACGACAACCTCCGGCCGGGGGACTCGATCCGCGCCTACCTCGAGCAGCCCGCCTTCCGCGACACCGTCAAGCAGCTCGGCGGCAACATTCTTCTGGGCGTGCCGTTCGGCCTGCTGCTGCCGGTCGTGTCCCCCCGCACCCGCGGGTTCGTACGCGTCGCCCTGCTGACGGTGGCGACGATGCTCCTGGTCGAACTGATCCAGGGAGCGCTGATCACGGGGCGCGCCTTCGACATCGACGACGTCCTGCTCAACACCACGGGAGCGCTGCTGGGCTACGCCCTGGTGGGCCGTCGCATGGGCCGGGCGGTGTATCCACGCCGGCGCCGATGGTGGTCGCGGCGCACCACCTGACCAGGGCCGGCCTCGCACGCCGTCCCGTGGCACCGTGTCGAGTACGTGTGCGAAGGTGACCTGGTGACGACGCCTGAGAAGACCGACCACCGCCTCCTCTTCGGCTGCATGGGCCTGGGGGGAGGCTGGGACGCGGGGCCCCACACGGCCGCCGACATCGACGCGGCGGAGGCCGCTGTCGAGGCGGCGCTGGACAGCGGCATCACCGCGTTCGACCACGCGGACATCTACCAGCGTGGAAAGTCGGAAGCCGTCTTCGGCGAGGTCCTGGCCCGTTCGGCCGGACTGCGTGAGCGGATCACCCTGCAGACCAAGTGCGGCATCCGCCTGGCCGAGGGGGACCGGCCGGGCCTGTACGACCTGCGAGGCACCTCCATCGTCCGCAGCGTCGAGGCGAGCCTGGAGCGGCTGCGCACCGACGTCCTCGACGTCCTCCTCCTGCACCGTCCCGACCCGCTGGCCGACCCCGCCGACATCGGCGATGCCCTGACCTCGCTCCACCGGCAGGGGCTCGTGCGCCGTTTCGGGGTCTCGAACATGAACGCCGCGCAGATCGCCCGGCTCCAGGCCCACATGGACCTGCCGCTCGTGGCCAACCAGCTGGAGATGAGTCTGCACCGGCGCGCCTGGCTGGAGGACGGCGTCCTCGTCAACACCCCGGAGTCCGCGGGCAACGGGTTCCCCGCCGGAACGGTCGAGCACTGCCTGACCCACGCCATCGGGCTCCAGGCGTGGGGGGCGCTGGCCCAGGGACGCTACACAGGGGCACAGGAGACCCCGCAGGAGACGGCCACGGCCGCGCTGGTGACCTCGCTCGCCGAGGCCAAGGGCACCACGCCGGAGACGATCGTGCTCTGGTGGCTGCGGCGCCACCCCGCCCGTATCGCCCCCGTCATCGGAACGTCGAACCCGGAACGCATCCGTGCCTGCCGGGACGCCGCGACGAGCGAGCCCGACCTGAGCCACGACGAGTGGTACGCCCTGTGGATCTCCGCCCGCGGCGCCGCGCTGCCGTAGTCGTGAGCGGTGACATGTCTCGCGGAAGTGGGGGTAGGCGAAATCCCCACGGGGGCACAACCGTTGCCAACCGACGAGAGAAGGTCATCAGAGTGCCGACTGAGGTGACGACGGAGACGAGGGCAGGTGTCGAGACGGGTACGGAGCACCTTCCCGTGATCGATTCTCCCCGCAAGGTCGCTCCGAAGGACGCGCGCACGCTGTCGAAGGTGTTCTTCGACAAGCTGGCGGTGCTGGAAGAGGGCACGCATGAGTACCAGTACGCACGCAACACCCTGATCGAGATGAACATGTCGCTCGTCCGCTACGCGGCCGGCCGCTTCCGCGGGGCCCGCAGCGACGAGATGGAGGACATCGTCCAGGTCGGCACCGTCGGTCTGATCAAGGCCATCGACCGGTTCGACCTCTCCCGGGAGGTGGAGTTCACCAGCTTCGCCATCCCCTACATCGTCGGTGAGATCAAGCGCTTCTTCCGGGACACCACCTGGGCGGTCCATGTACCGCGCCGGTTGCAGGAAGCCCGGCTGGAGCTGGCCAAGGCGACCGAGGAGCTGAGCTCCCGGCCCGGACGAGCACCGAGCGTGGCGGAGCTGGCGGGCCATATGAACGTCTCCGAGGACGAGGTGATCGAGGCGCGGATAGCCTCGAACGGGTACAACTCGGCGTCACTCGACGCTGCCATCGGCCCCGACGGCGAAGACGATGCCGCGGCGCTCGCCGAGTTCATCGGCGTGGAGGACCCGGCGCTCGAACTCTTCGAGGACTTCCACACCCTCGCGCCGCTGCTCGTCGAGCTCGACGACCGCAGCCGCCGGATCCTGCATCTGCGTTTCGTCGAGGAGATGACGCAGTCGGAGATCGGTGAAGAGCTCGGCATCTCCCAGATGCACGTCTCCCGACTGCTCTCCCGCAATCTGGCACACCTGCGCAAGGGCATGCTCGACCAGTCGTAGCCACGGACCGGCGCCGACGGCTCGCCCTCGGCGGAACGGCCTCACCAACGCCCTTCTGGTGAGGCCGTTCCGTGCTGCGACGGCGCTGTCGCCGTGAACTCGCCCTGCACGAGCGGGCGCCGGCGATGTCCGCTCAGCGCCCACCCGTCGTCCGTCCATCCGGTCTGCCCATCCCGTCGTCCGTCCCATTCCGTCGTCTCGTCTCCCATCCGGGTGTCCGGTGTCGCCCGGACCCGCGATGCCGACCCGGCTCGGGTCCGACGCCAAGCCGTCACGGCGTGGCGCCGCGCGCTTCGTACAAGCGCTCAATTCGCCTTGTTCGCCCGGCGGCGCCTGCGCTTCAGCGACTGCCGCTCGTCCTCGCGCAGGCCGCCCCACACACCCGTCACCTGGCGGGAGTCGTCCATGGCCCAGCGCAGGCATTCCTCGCGTACGGGGCAGCGCCGGCAGATCTCCTTGGCCTCCTCGGCCTGGATGAGCGCCGGTGCGCCTGTCCCCACCGGGAAGAAGAGGTCGGGGTCGGCATCCTGGCAGGCCGCACGTGCACGCCAGCTGTCCAGCATCAGTTCCTCCTGTCACAAGCATTCGTCTCTGTCCGTCGCGCGGAACTCCGGCTCTACGGCCGAGCGAAGAGCTGAGAGGTCTCTGCCGCCCAGCCGATCCGCGCGGCCTCCGCCCCCTCGGGCACGGCGGCGTACGTCTCGCCCAGCCAGCTCCGCAGGCCCGCGCGGTCGACGTCGACCACGGCGAACGCCCCTGCCGGGCCGAGCCGCATGCGGACGCGGCCCTCCCTGCCACCGAGGCGCAGCGGCCACAGCCGGACGTCGCCCTCGCCGCTCAGGACCCGGGCTCCGGAGCTCAGCAGCTCCCGGGAGAAGGTCCACTCGACGACGCTGCCCAGCGGAAGCCGGAAGGCGATGCGTACCGCCCAGGGGTCGTCGGGGTCGTAGTGGAACGTGGCCTCGACGGGCACGCCGATCCCTCCTTGGACCTGACGGGCCGTGGTGTGCCACTCCCGCACCGGTGGCGCCGGGGGCGGCTGGGTGGTCTCGTGCTGCCGGCTCGGTTCAGACATCGTCACCAGTTCCGTCGGGGAGATTGCGCCGCAAACCCGAACGGCGCCGTACTCTCGCTCGTAACCCCGGACGAGGATTTCACGCATGCTTTCCGGGAGCGGGGCGTGAAAGGCACGCCCGCGGCCGGAAGGCTCGGCTGCCGCGTTCCCTCACGAACTCCCTTACCGGGGTGGGCTCCGCGCTTGCGCACGAGGGGCCGGGCGTGCCCTCGCGCCTGATCGGCGCGCGCCCTCGTACGCTGGACGGATGCGCCACCACGATCTTGTCGTCATCGGTGCGGGATCCGGCAACGCCGTCGTCGACGACTCAATGGCCGATCTCGATGTGGCAGTCGTCGAGGAGCGCTGGTTCGGCGGCACCTGTCTGAACGCCGGATGCATTCCGAGCAAGATGCTCGCCCACACCGCGGACGTCGTACGGAGTGTCAGGGAGGCCGGGGCGTTCGACGTGGACGCGGCCCTGAGAGCCGTGCGGTGGCGGGACGTGCGCGACCGGGTCTTCGGGCGGCTGGACGCGGAAAGGGAGCGGGGTCGCCGCGGCCGAATCGAAGACGACTCGGTCACCGTGTACGAGGGCAGCGCCCGGTTCACGGGCCCCAGGACGCTCCGGATCGAGCGGGCGGACGGAGCTCTGGACGTCAGCGCCGGGCAGATCGTCGTCGCGGCGGGCGGTCGTCCGCTCGTGCCCGAGCCCGTCGCGGACGCGGACCTGCCGTACGAGACGTCCGACACCGTCATGCGGATCGACGCTCCGCCCCGGCGGCTCGCGATCCTCGGGGGCGGCTACATCGCCGCGGAGCTGGCCGAGGTGTTCGCCGCGGCGGGAAGCTCCGTCACCATCGTCGAGAAGGAGGACCATCTGCTCGGCCCGCAGGACGAGACGGTCGCGGAGCGGTTCACCGCGCTGGTCCGTTCCCGATACGACCTCAGGCTCGGCCAGGAGCTCACGGCGGTCGGCGGCCGCCCGGGCGAGCTGCGCCTGAACCTGGACGACGGGTCCACGGTCGAGGCGGACATGCTGCTCGTCGCGGTGGGCCGAGTCCCGAACAGCGACCGGCTGCACCTGGAGGCGGCGGGCATCGCCACCCACGGCGACGGTCGGGTGATCGTGGACGAACACCAGCGCACCACCGCGGACGGTGTCTACGCGCTCGGCGACATCTGCTCGCCGGTGCCCCTCAAGCACGTGGCCAACCGCGAGGCGAAGGTCGTCGCGCACAACCTCCGCCACCCGGACGACCTGATCTCCGCCGACCACGGCCTGGTGCCGGCGGCGGTCTTCACCTCCCCGCAGATCGCCTCCGTCGGCGCCACGGAGCAGGAGTGCCGCGACCAAGGCCTGGACTATCTGGTGGGCAGGGCCGAATACGCCGACGTCGCCTACGGCTGGGCCATGGAGGACATCACCGGCTTCTGCAAGGTACTCGCCGAGGCCGGGACCGGGCGGCTCCTCGGCGCCCACCTGATGGGTCCGCAGGCCTCCACCCTCATCCAGCCCCTCGTCCTGGCCGCGACCCTCGGCATCGACGCCGCGACCCTCGCCACGTCTCCGTACTGGATCCACCCCGCGCTCACCGAGGTCGTGGAGAACGCCCTCCTCGACCTCGGCCTGTGAGCGCGCGCGACGGCCGCTTCTCCGCTCGGCGCGAGATCGGGTGAATGCGATGCCGGGGTCGGGGCAGGCGGAGTTCAGGCGGGCATTCACCCCGCCCCGCAAGGCACACGGAAGAGGAGGGAGCCGGCGGTCCGCCGGCTGCCCTCGCCTACCGGAGGAGTTGTTGTCGCGTGACTGAGCACGTGTGGAGCTACAAGTCGACCTCGGGTCATCTGGCCGGAACCGAATTGACCGGCTACAAGGTCGAGGCGATCGACGGCAGCATCGGGAAGGTGGACAAGCACTCCGACGAGGTCGGTGACGCCTATCTGGTCGTGGACACCGGGGTCTGGATCTTCGGCAAGGAGGTCCTCCTCCCGGCCGGCACCGTGGTGCGGATCGACGTGGACGACCGGAAGATCTTCGTCGACCGGACGAAGGAGCAGATCAAGGACGCTCCCGAGTTCCACAGTGACAAGCACCTCGGGGACCCCGACTACCACCACCAGCTGGGTGCGTACTACGGGCTGGGAGGCCCCTTCGGGGGCCGCATCGTCTGAGTCGTCGCGCGTGACGTTCGTCTGAGGTTCGCGTGTGGCTCGTGTGAGGAGGGTCCGTGCTCGGCGAGCGCGGGCCCTCCTTCACGCCTCCAGCCCGCCCGGGAGGTCCGGGTCCCGACGCGCCACCTGGCGGAGCGCCCGGCCCGTGAGGAGGCGATCACCGGACGGTCTGCGTAGCCTGAGAGCCACTCCAAGGGACGCCTGGGGAGGACGGCAGCACCCTGCCGCCGCCTCGCGAGACGTCCGGGGAGAGCCGCGGAGGTCGTGTGTCGACGTACGAGGATGTCCTGGCCGATCTGCTGGCCCGCTCCCACCTGCTGTCCGGGCGGGACCTCGCCGGCCTCGTTCACGACGCCGGTCGGGGTCTGGGGCTCCAGGGGACAGCCATGTACGTGGCGGACCTGCAGCAGATCCGGCTCGTCGCGCTGCCCCAGCCCGGTGCCACGCGGCCCGAGATGGTCGACGTCGACACGTCACTGGCGGGCCTGGCCTACCGAACGCAGCAGGCGCAGCGGTCCAGGGACGGCAGCACCGCCTGGCTGCCGATGATCGACGGAATCGAACGCCTCGGCGTGCTGATGGTGACGGCGCCCTCGCTGGACGACGCGCTGCTCAAGCGCAGCGAGACGCTCGCCGGTGTGGCAGCCCTGCTCCTGGTGTCGAAGTCGTCCCACAGCGACATACTGGTCGAGGCGGAGCGCATGCGGGCCATGACGGTACAGGCCGAACTGCTGTGGGCCTTCCTGCCGCCGCGGACCATCGGCACGGCGGAGGTGACCTCCTCGGCCGTGCTGGAGCCCGCGTACGACATCGGCGGCGACACCTTCGACCACACCCTGGACGACCGGGGCCTGCACCTCACTGTCATCGACTCCATGGGCCACGACCTCGCCTCGGGCGGAGCCAGTGCCGCCGGGCTGGCCGCCTGCCGCGCGACGCGCCGCTCCGGGGGTTCGCTGACCGACATCGTCACGGCGATCGACCGGATCCTCGAACAGTGGTTCACCGACCGGCTCATGACCGCCGTCGTCGCCCATCTGGACACCGCCGACGGACGGTTGACCTGGATCAACTGCGGACATCCGCCGCCGCTGCTCATCCGTCAAGGAAGGGTTCTGCCGCAGGTACTGGCCCGGGAGCCCGACCTTCCGCTCGGGTGGGGATTCGTCGCCGAATCACCGCCCACCGAGCACTCCCAGCGCCTCCAGCCCGGTGACCGGATCCTCCTCTACAGTGACGGCGTCACCGAGGCCCGCTCGCGCGAAGGGGACCTGTACGGCGAGGAACGGCTGGCCGACACCGTCATCCGCGCCACCGCGGCGGGCGACCCCGCCCCGGAAGCCCTCCGCCGTCTGATCCAGGGCCTGCGGCAGCACCAGGACCACAAGCTGCGCGACGACGCCACCATCCTGCTCACCGAGTGGCACCCGGGCGACCGTGGCACGGAGGCCCGGGGCCGGGCCCGCGATGCCCGCAGCGCACGCGGGTAGGCCCTCAGGCTGCGTCGGCCGCGTCCGCCGCGTCCGGGCGGTCGCCGTGCGCGGGCTCGTCCGCGCGGGGGAAGGTGTCCGGTACGGGACGCAGATGCCGGGGCCGGGCGTGCCGGGGCCGCCCCGAGGGCACCTCCGCCGCGTCCTCGTCCGTCATCCGGTCCTCGAGCCGGTCCATCGCGTAGAGCAGCAGCGCCAGCGTGGGCATCAACAGTATGGCGACGGCGGTCACGGCCTTGCCTCCTCTGCGTGTCCCAGTCGTCCTCTTCCGGTGCGGCTTCCCCGGATGCCGTGCGACGTGCGCCACCGGGGTGAAGATTCTGCGAGGGTCAGGGGGAGTGCCGACCGCCGATTCCCTGGTGGTCGGCCTGCTGGGCGATGGCCCGGCGGGCCGGGTCGGTGAACTCCCGCTCGACCGACTCCTCCAGCAGGCTCGACAGCGTGCGCACCGCGGGGTGCTGCTGCGGTGGGAGGGCGTCGAGCAGGCCGTCGAGCATGGCGCGCAGCCTGCGGCAGATCTGCACGGACGAGCTGCCGTAGTCGATGATCTCGCAGACGGCGAGCTGAAGGTAGTTGTCCCAGTCACGCCCCGGCAGCACGAGCCGGGCTTCCCCCTGACCGTCGGCGAGAACGTAACGACCTGGGAGAGGAGACTTGCCCGCCGTGTGCAGGAACCACTCGATGTAGTTGATCACCTGTACGGCGGTCGTGGGGTCGTTCACCGCCGGGGACAGCGCCCGGATGGCGATGTCGACGAGGACCCGCAGAGCGAAGGCGGGGTCTTGTTCGATGGTGCGCTCGGGCCCGAGGGCGATGAGTCCGGTCACGCGCACGGGGTTCGGTACGGACCTGCCTCCGTGGACCTCGACGAGCACGGTGCCGGGCGGTACGAAGTCTCCGATCAGCCGGGTCACGACGAAGACGCAGTCGTGACGCACCGCCTCCGCGACCAGACCAGTGGGATCCAGGGCCTGGATGGCACCTCCCCGTGCGGAACGGATGCGCATCACAGGACCGCCGGACGGCACGGCTCCGACCTCGGACACGGCTCCGGCTTCCGCTTGAGCTTCCCCTCCTGCTTCCGTTCCTGCTCGGGCTTCGCGTGGCGCCGCGCCCCGGATCGCCTCGGCGCCCCGCGTGAACACGTCCTCTCCCATACGCGCCACCAACTCGGCGATGGCCACCGGCCGCAGACTGTGGGTGAACCGGTTGAGGTAGATGAGCAGAAGCACGAGACTGACGGCCACGGCCGCGCCGGCCAGGGTCACCCCGAGGTCCGGAACCGAGTCGGACTCGATGCTGCGCAGCAACGAGAAGGCGAACGCGAACGTCCCCGTGAAGGTAGCCAGAACCGCCTTCTGCAGCCGGTCCCGGTACCACAGGCGCATGTACCGGGGGGAGAGGGTTCCCGTGGCTTGCTGCACCACCAGCACGCCGATGGTGACGACGAACCCGAGCAACGCCACCATCGCGCCCACGATGGTGGCGAGCACCCCGCTCGCCGTCGTGGCGGAGTAGTGCCAGCCGCTGGGCAGCCAATCGGCGCTGTCGGCGGCGAGGGCGAGTTCGGCGAGAAGGGCGCCGAGGACGAGACCGAGCATCGGAACGATCCACAGGCTTGCCTTGACGTATTGGCGCAGCCTGAATCGGGCGGCCCAGGACGTCATGACACCCACGCCACGCCCCCTTCACCGGAGGAGTCAGGTGCTCTCGAGGCACACGGGACGGCGGGCTCCCCAGGCGGGAGCGCCATCACCTCACGGTAGGGCGATTCCCCCACCCGCGCAGCGGCAGCACCGCCGCCACCTCGGGCGAACCCCTTGTCAGGACGGACCGTCGTCGGCGGCCTAAGCTGAGCGAGTGGCGCCCGGCCCACCTCGTCCGCGGCGTGACGGTGCCCCGAGTGTGGTCGACCGGGGCTGAAAGGGGTCGACGATGGACGAGTTTCCCCTGATCGAGGACCACGGACTGATCGGTGATCTGCAGACGGCGGCCCTCGTGACGACCGATGCCACGATCGACTGGTTCTGTTGTCCGCGGTTCGATTCGCCCAGCGTCTTCGGCGCCCTGCTCGACCGGACCAAGGGTGGCCACTTCACCGTGCGGCCGGCCGCGGGAACGTACACCACCAAACAGCTCTACCATCCGGACACCGCCGTTCTGGTGACCCGTTTCATGACCGAGGCGGGGGCGGGGGAAGTCGTCGACTTCATGCCGGTGACCGGAACGACCGCGACCGACCGGCACCGCATCGTCCGTCTGCTGCGTTGCGTCCGCGGCAGCATGACGTTCGAAGGGGAGATCGCTCCGCGCTTCGACTACGGCCGTAAGCCCCACGAGCTGCACCCCACCGAGCACGGGGCCGTGTTCACCTCGGAGGACCTGAACCTCGCCGTCCACCCCGTCCGTGAGCCGGAGGACGAACGGCTGTTGAACGTCCTCTCGGTCGACGGGAACGACCTGCGCTTCTCCCTGACCCTGCGGGCGGGTCAGCGGCGCGGCCTGATCATGGAATCGTCCCCCGCGGGCCCCCCGCACGAGGTCCGGGTGGAGGAGTTCGATCGGCTCTTCCACGAGACGGTCCACTTCTGGCGCTCCTGGCTGGGACAGTCCACCTACTCCGGCCGCTGGAGGGAGGCGGTGGAACGCTCGGCCGTCACGCTGAAGCTCATGACGTACGCGCCGACCGGCGCCCTGGTCGCCGCCCCCACGACGGGCCTGCCCGAGCAACTGGGCGGAGAGCGCAACTGGGACTACCGGTTCACCTGGATCCGTGACGCCTCGTTCTCGGTGTACGCCCTGTTGGGCATGGGCTTCAAGGAAGAGGCGGCAGCGTTCATCAACTGGCTGCACGACCGGGTGAAGGAGAAGGCCGGGCAGGCGAACAGCTCCGGACCGCTGAACATCATGTACCGGGTCGACGGCTCGGCCGATCTGGTCGAGGAGACCCTCGACCACTGGGAGGGGTACCGAGGCTCCGCCCCGGTCCGTATCGGCAACGGTGCGGCGAACCAGCTCCAGTTGGACATCTACGGTGAGGCGCTCGACAGCATCTACTTCGCGCACGAACACGGCATGCATCTCGACCACGGGGGCTGGACCGCGCTGCACACCCTGCTCGACTGGTTGGTCGACCACTGGGATCAGCCCGGCGAAGGGCTCTGGGAGACACGCGGCGGCCGGAAGGACTTCACCTACGGCCGCGTGATGTCCTGGGTGGCCTTCGACCGTGCTCTCCGGATGGCGTACGACGACGGCCGTCCCGCGGCCGGCGGACGCTGGGTGGAGGCGCGGGACAAGATCTACGAGCAGGTCTTCGACCGGGGGTGGGACACCGGCAAACAGGCCTTCGTGCAGCACTACGGCGACGACGTGCTCGACTCGGCGCTGCTGCGCATGCCGACGGTCGGCTTCATCACGCCGGGCGACCCGAGGTGGAAGTCCACCCTGGACGCGATGGAACGTGAGCTGGTCAGCGACAGCCTCGTCTACCGCTACAACCCCGAGGCGTCCCCCGACGGGCTGCGCGGCTCCGAGGGAACCTTCTCCCTGTGCACGTTCATGTACGTCGACGCCCTGGCACGGGCCGGGCGTACCGACATGGCCAGGCTGGTGCTGGAGAAGATGCTCACGTACGCCAACCACCTGGGCCTCTACTCCGAGGAGATCGACCTGACGGGACGACAACTGGGCAACTTCCCTCAGGCGTTCACGCACCTGGCACTGATCGACGCGGCGATCACCCTGGACTCGATGCTCCGGGAGGAGCGGCGGGACGAGGTCTAGAGCGCGGAGCCGCCCCACGAGTGCTCAGAGCGGGGGAGTGGCCGCCGCCGGCGGCGCGGGCCCGAGGAGGACGAGGGTGTCCCCTTCCTGTGGGGCGCTCTCCCTGGTCTCCGTGACAGGTACGAGCTGGTGGTCGGCCCGCACCACGAAGAGCGTCTCGTGCTCCGGTGGCAGCGGGGCGGCGGCCGGCTGCACCACGAACCGGGCGCCCCGCGCGTAGCGCTCCGCGAGCACATGGCGGACCAGGGAGGTGCCGAAGAGGATGTCGCCGCCGGTGTACGGAGCGACCACGCCGTGGCTGTCGTGCGGGGGACCCACCCGGTAGACGGGCCCGTCCACGTTGTCCTGCATCACGATCGAGGCGAGCGCGTTGAAGTCGTCGTCGTCGGTGGCCAGGAAGACGGCCGTCACGCCCTCCAGACGCGCCCCGGGGTTGATGGCCGTGGCCAGCAGATCGCCCTTGGCCAGTTCGAGCCCCGCTCCCTTGATGCGTTCCCGCTCCTCGTCGAGCCCCGCCCACATCAGCATGTCGAGGCCGGCGGACCGCAGCGCCCTGCCCAGGTCGACGACCCAGGGCTGGCCGCCCACCAGGAGAACGCGCGTGCCCGCCGCCTTGACGACCCCCAGCCGTCTTGCCACCGGCGCCGCCGTCAGCGCGTACAACAGAACGGTTCCGACGATCACCAGGAAGGTCACCGGAAGGATCTTCGACGCCCCGGGCACCCCCCGTTGGACCAGACCGGCGGAGAAGGCCGAGGCCGTGGACGCCGCGACGATGCCGCGTGGGTCCATCCATCCGATGAAGGCGCGCTCCCCCCGTGACAGGTCCGAACGCGCCGCTGCGCCGAAGGCCACGAGGGGGCGGATCACCAGGACGAGGATCGCGATCAGGCCGAGCGCGGGAAGGAGGACCGGCACCACGGACGCCGGGGTGACGGTGGAGGAGATGGAGACGAACAGCAGCCCGATGATCAGCTGGACCAGCGTTTCGAAGAAGGGCCGGCGCGAGGGCATGTCGAAGCCCCGGATGTTGGCGACCGCCAGTCCCGCCACGATCGCGGCGATGAGTCCCGTGTCGTCCCGCACGACGTCGCAGACCGCCGACACGCCGATCACGATGGCGAGCTGCGCCAGCGTGCCGAGGGTCTCGCCGAGCCGGAGGGTGCGCAGGGTGAACCAGAGCAGAGCGGTGCCCACGGCCCCGCCGGCCAGCCCGACGGCCATGCTGAGGAGGAACTGGCCCAGCTGGTAGCCCCGACCGATGTCGATCTGGTGCGACGAGGCGACCGCGTGGAACGTCAGGGCGCCGAGGATGCCGCCGATCGGGTCGGTCAGCGTCCCCTCCCAGATCAGGATGCGCCGCACCTTGTCGCTCGGTCGCACGAAGTCGAGGATCGGCCCCACGACCGTGGGTCCCGACACGACGAGGATCATGCCGAGCATCGCGGCCACGCGCAGGGGCATGTCGAACATCGCCGGTGCCACCGCCCCGGTGACGAGGAAGGTGAGCAGCACGCCGTACACCAGCAGCCTGCCCACGATCCCCCGGGTGTGGTGGGCCAGCTTGCGCAGGTCCAGTCCCAGACCGGCGTCGTAGAGGATCACCGCGACGGACAGCGACACCAGGGCGGAGAACGTCGGCCCAAGCAGCTTGTCCGGATGGATGACGTCCGTCATCGCACCGGCGGCGAACCCGACGGGAAGCAGGATGATCAGGGCGGGGACGCGCAGTCTGCCCGCCAGGATCTGCGAGCCGGTGGCGAGCACCACCGTCAGGGCGAGGCCGAGAAGGATCTCGTCGTCGGTCACTGTGGCTTCCTCCGTCGGGGGCGGGCGAAGGGGACGTCCGGGCGGGACACGAGCGGACGGTCAGCCGTCGTCCACCGCACCGCCACCCGCGGTGCCGCTTCCTCGGCGCAGCTCGGATTCGGTGAGCTCTTCCAGCTCGCCGTGGGTGTCCAGCCAGTAGAGGAGGACGACGGCCGGCACGACGACCACCAGGGCCACCAGGGTGACGATCGCCAGCCACGTGAGCGTGGAGGGCGAACCCGCGGCCTCGGCCACGGTCAGCGAGGTGGGGAGCAGGTAGGGGCGCTGGGCCATGCCCCAGGCGACGACGGCGGACGCGACGACTCCGACCGCCGTGACGCGCACCCACGTTCCCGGCGTCCGCCGGAGCAGCCAGACGGTCGCGAGAGCGGCCACCCCGGCCACGACGACGAAGAACAGCCCCAGACCGCGGGTCAGTCCGTGCCATACGTACGGGGAGTCCTCATGGGTGACGAAACCGGTGACCACGGCCAGGACGGTGAGCACGGCGAGACTGCACAGCGCGCGCCGCCTGAAGTAGCCGACCAGATCGGGCGCGTCGAACCTGCGGGCGTCCCCGCTGAGGAACACCGCGCCGAGGAACGCCGTGGTCGCGATGGCGACCAGTCCGAAGACGAGCGAGGTCGGGCCGGTCCAGACGTCCGCCGAGGCCTCGGTGCCGGGAGCCACGCGTTCCGACGCGACCCCGCCGACGGCCGCACCGAGGAAGAACGGTGTGACGACCGAGGCCGTGGCGAACACGGCGCCGTACAACCGCCGGCCGGCGAGCCGTCGGGAGGGCTTGCGCAGCGCGAATCCGGCGCCACGCAGGACCATGCCCACGACGGCCAGGGCCAGAGGGAGCCACATCGCCGTGAACACGGTCTGGAACAGGACGGGGAACCCGGTCCACATGATGACGAGAACGAAGATCAGCCAGACGTTGTTGACCTCCCATACGGGAGCCATGGCGTGGTCGATGAGCCAGCGGGGACGCCTGCCGCGCTCCGTCCCTCCGGCCGTCAGGTCCCAGAAGCCGGCCCCGTA
The DNA here is from genome assembly GCF_055561875.1 of Streptomyces sp. NPDC022552. Classification (NCBI taxonomy): domain Bacteria; kingdom Bacillati; phylum Actinomycetota; class Actinomycetes; order Kitasatosporales; family Streptomycetaceae; genus Streptomyces; species Streptomyces sp. NPDC022552. The sequence goes on along the minus strand of NZ_JBVHGJ010000010.1, from coordinate 32,435 downwards.
GTCCGTGCCGCCCGCGCAGGCGTACGCGGTCACGGCCAGGAGCAGCACCACGGCGATGAGGTCGGCGGTCATGGGCCGTCACCCCCGGGTCGTCCGGCTCCGTTGCCGGCGGGCACGTCACCGGCGGGAAGGGAACCCCGCGGCCCGTAGGGGATGTCGGCCTCCGGCGTGTGGAGACCGGTCGCGGCCTGCCGCTCGTCGGCGAGCCGCCAGCGCGTGCGCATCTTCAGCAGGACGACGAGGAACGAGCCGAAGAGGAAGACGTACACGACGATCACCACCCCGAGCATGATCCACAGGGTGGTGGAGCGGGTCGAGGTCACGGCCTCGGCGACGCGCATGTTCTGGTACACGATCCACGGCTGGCGTCCCACCTCGGTGGCGATCCAGCCGCACTCGACGGCCACGACGGAGGCGACACCGGCACAGGCCGCGGAGCGGTAGAACCACTTCGAGGCGGGCAGCCGGCGGTGCCGCAGCCAGACGAGCCCGTACCAGAGGGCGAGCAGCACCAGGACGGACCCGATGAGGGCCATGAGGTCGAAGGCCCAGTGGGCGATGGTCGCCTGAGTCACCGTGGGACGCTGGTCCGCCGGGACGGAGGTCAGCCCCCTCACCTCGGTGTTCGCACTGAATCCGGCCAGCATCGAGTCCAGGAGCGGGATCTTGATGCCGCCCGAGACGGTGCCGTCCTCGTTCAGCCTCCCGAAGAGGTACTCCGGCACACGGGTGTCTGTCTTCCAGACGATCTCCAGCGCGGCGAACTTCACCGGCTGCTTGTGGAAGACCGACCGCGCGATGAAGTCGCCGAGGAAGAACTGCACCGGTGCGGCGACAGCGGCGATGGTGAACGGGACGGCGAAGCCGAGTCGGTGGTAGTGGTCCCGGCGGCCGCGCAGCCAGCCCATCGCGTAGACACCGGACACCATGAAGCCCGCGGTGAGGATCATCGCCACGACGAAGTGCCAGTACTGCGGTCCGAACATCGGCGTGAAGATGGCCTTCCAGACGTTCACGTCGACGGGGTTGCCCTCGGAGTCGAGCGAGAAGCCCTGGGGGGTGTTCATCCAGGAGTTGGCCGCCAGGATGCCGAACGCCCCGAGCAGCGCGGCGAATGGCAGGGGCAGCCCGAGGAGGAAGTGCGTCCGCGGCTTCAGCCGCCGCCATCCGTACAGGTAGATGGCGATGAGCACGGCTTCGAGGAAGAACGCCCAGGCCTCGACGCCGAACCCGACCCCGAAGACATCACCCCACCGCCCCATCAGTCCCGGCCACAACAGGCCGAACTCGAACGACAGCACCGTGCCCGTGACGATGCCGAGCGCGAACTGGACCGCCATGACAGCCGACCAGCGCCGTGCCAGGAGCAGTGCCGTGGCGTCCTTGCGGCGCAGTCCGCGGTAGTGCATCACCAGGGTGATGAAGGGGAAGGCCACGCCGAGGGGTACCAGGATGATGTGGGAGGCCAGGGTGAAGGCCATGAGCTCCCGGGCGGGCAGGAGTTGCGCCGGGGCATCCGCCAGCAGGTGGAGCGAGGTGGGCATACGCGCCTTCGCCGTTCGTGGATGTGCAGGGCCGGGAGGGGGTCATCCGCCGGTGGCGAATCCGGGGAAGAGCGTCATGCCGCCGTCGACGTACAGGGTGGTTCCCACCACGTAGTCCATGAGGTCGGAGGCGAGGGCGACCACCGCGTAGGCGATGTCGTCGGGGTCACCGATCCGCTTGTACGGGATGAGCTTCAGCAGGTCCTCCCGGGCCTCGGCCGTCTCCCACGCCGCGCGGTTGATCGGCGTCTTGATCGCGCCCGGGGCGACCGCGTTCACCCGGATCTTCTCCGGCGCGAGCTCCTGGGCCAGGGTCTCCATCATCATCTGCACGCCGCCCTTGGAGGACGCGTAGTTGACGTGACCCGCCCAGGGGATGAGCTGGTGCACCGAACTCATACAGATGATCTTCCCGGCGGACCGGGACACGTCGGGGACCACGCCCCGGCGACGGAACTCCTTGGCGGCCTCCCGCGCGCACAGGAACTGGCCGGTGAGATTGACGTCGAGGACCTTCTGCCACTGGGCGAGGGTCATCTCCGTGAACGGAGCGTCCCGCTGCAGTCCCGCGTTGGCCACGAGGATGTCGATGGTGCCGAACTCCTGGACCATCCGGTCCATCATGGCGACGACCTGGTCCTCCTGGGACACGTCCGCCTGGTACGCCGACGCGCGCACCCCGAACGAGGCGATCTCCTCGACGACCTTCTCCGCGGCCTCGGGGTCCGCCACGTAGTTGACGACCACGTCGGCGCCAGCCCGGCCCAGGCCGATCGCCGTGGCCTTGCCGATGCCCGAATTGGCGCCGGTGACCAGAGCCTTCTGGCCGCGCAGCAAACGCGCCGGGATCACACCCTGCGGTGCTTCCACGCTGGAATCCATGCCGTCCTGCCTCCTCGCTGCGCGGATGCGCCGGGCCCGGCGTCGGGCTCGGCCGGGCACCGTCACGCAACCACCCGGTGAGGCGGTCGGCATGTCCTCGGAATCGGCTTTAGGCCGTTGGGTCCAGCATCTTCGTCCGGACGGATGAGCGGCCGACGTCGTTCTGCACCCGGCCGACGTCGTTCCGCACCCGGCCGGGCGCCGCTCGCGACCCGGCCGGGCGTCTTCTCACCCCAGCCGGTCCACGAGGTGGTCGCCGACCCGGAGGGCATTGGCGATGGCCGTCAAGGACGGATTGACCGCGCCGATGCTTGGGAAGAAGCTCGTGTCGACGACGTACAGGTTGTCGAGATCGTGGGCCTTGCAGTTCACGTCGAGCGCGGAGGCGGCGGGATCGGTGCCGAAGCGCACGGTGCCCGCCTGGTGCGCCGTCGCTCCGATGGGCATGCCCTTGTGCAGGTAGATGCTGTGGGACAGCAGATGGTGCTCGTGCATGCCCAAGTGGCCCAGCATTCCCTGCAGTTTGTGCCGCAGGCGCCTCAGGCCCTCCACGTTGTTCGTCTCGTCGAGAGCGAGCCGGATCCGCGCGTCGCCGTCGAGGGTGACCCGGTTGTCCGCCAGCGGCAGGTCCTCACCGCACAGCCAGAAGTCGACGGCGTGATGTGCCAGCACCTCGAACGGCATGTCGGGTGCCACCGCACCGGCCCACCGGGGGGCCTCGCCGTGGATCTGCTCGGCGTCCGACTTGCCCAGCATCTGGATGCCGCCCAGGGGGAAGTCCCAGTCGTCCGCACCGAGATACCAGTCGTTCAGGGCCAGGGTCTTCTGGAACTGGGTGTCGTTGGGCTCCTTCGACACCGCCATCAGGGCCAGGTTGTTGTGCCGCATGTAGAACCGGCCGACCACGTCGGAGCTGTTCGCGAGACCACGCGGATGGTGCTCGTTCGCCGAGGCCAGCAGCAGCGCCGCGGAGTTGACCGCCCCGCAGGAGACGACGACCACGTCGGCCGTGAACCGGACCTCCGAGCCGTCGGGGAGCCGGCCGACGACCGCGCTGACCCTGCGCCCACGGGCGTCGGTCTCCAGGCGCACCACCTGTGTGTCCGTGACCATCTCGACGTTGGCGTGTTGCAGAGCCGGCTCGACGCAGATCACCTCGGCGTCGGACTTGCCGCGTACCAGACACGGAAAGCCGTCGACCCGGTTGCACCGGATGCAGACACTGGAGTGGGTGGGCCGGCCCCCGTTCTCCTGGCTCAGATTGACGCCGATCGGCAGATGGAACGGGTGCAGGCCACGCTTCTCGAGGTCGTCGCTCAGCTGCTGGATGCGCGGCTCGTGCTCCACGGGCGGATGGGCGTACTGCGCGCTCACGGGCCCTTCACCGGGATCCTCGCCGTGCCGTCCGTGGACGAGGTAGAGGTGCTCGGCCCGCGTGTAGTACGGCTCCAGATCCTCGTACCGGATCGGCCAGGCGGGAGAGATGCCGCCGTGATGGCGGAGCTCGCCGAAGTCCTCGGGGCGCAGCCGGAAGAGGGCGGCTCCGTAGAACTTGGTGTTTCCGCCGACGTAGTAGTTGACCTCGGGCGGGAACTCGGTGCCGTTCTTGTCGAGCCAGAACTCCGGGGCTCGGTACTTGCCCTTGACGAAGACGGCCGTCGAGTCCCAGTTGTCGCGCTCACGCGGGAGGTAGCCGCCGCGTTCGACGAGGAGCACACGCTTGCCCGTGGGGGCGAGGCGATGGGCGAGGGTCCCTCCGCCGGCACCGGTACCGATGATGATGACGTCGTAGTGAGGGGTGTCGCCCACGGCGACCACCGTCCTTGGGGTCATGGCCCCGACCGGGTGTCAGGCACCGGGCGCCCCCCTGGGCGAGAGTCCCAAGAGGTCCCACCTCCCTCGAACGTAGCCGCCTTCCCCGTGGTCGGCGACCCGAGCGGGCCGGCCGGTGGGCGCCCCGGTCCGCGACCCCGCTGCCCCGGTCACAGCACCGCGATCGGGTTCACGGGCGACCCCGTGGCTCCGGGCAGCCGCAGGGGGGCGACCACACAGAGGAAACTCCAGCGGCCGGCCCCCGCGCAGGCCGCGCCCAGGTCCTCGAACCGCAGATAGTCCATGAGGTGGATGCCCATGGCGTGGATGGCCAGGACGTGTACGGGGAAGGGCATGTCCTGCACGGCGCTGGGCGCGGTGTCGTTGTTGCCGTCTCCGCCGAGGACCGAGATCTCGCGTTCGGCCAGGAACTCGACGGCGGTCGGATGAAGCCCCACCCGTGCCTCGGCCGCGTTCCACGGCCCGCGTTCGGTGCGCCGAAGACGGTGCCCCACCCGGACGAACAGCAGGTCTCCCGGGCCGACGCGGACGCCCTGCGCGGCCTCGGCAGCCGTCAGATCGCCCGAGGTGACGTGGTCGCCCGGTTCGAGCCAGGGCACCCCGCGCAGCCGTGGGATGTCCAGCAGGACACCCCGGCCGACGATGCCGGCCGCGAGCAGGTCCACGGAGAGCCTCCGGGCACCCTCGGCCGTCACGGTGCTCGCGGGCACACCGCCGTAGAGTTCTCCGTCGAACAGGACATGGCAGAGCGCGTCGAGATGGCTGTCCGCGTCCCCGTGCACGTTCATGGCGAAGCGGTCCGTGGCGAAGTGCAGCGCGTCCGAGCCGATGTCGTCCGGGCTCGGTCCGGTCATCCTGTGCACCGCCGGCTCGGGGTCGTCGAGGCCCGGCACTGTGTCGATGGGAGCCGCCAGCGAGACCGTACGTCCGCTGCGGACCTCCGCGGCGGCCGCCGCCACCCGCTCGGGAGTGAGATGGCGCAGCGCGCCGCACCGGCCTTCCACCGCCGGAGGCGATGCCCGGCTCCGCAGTCGCTCGTAGAGCACCCGGAAGTCGTGCGCGCTCATCCCGCCCGCTGTCACCGGCTCCTCGGACGGGGTCACGCGTACCCCCATGGGCTCAGGCCCCATCGGAGCACATGGGTCGCGCCCGGCTGCAGGACGGTGAGGTCCGTGCCGCTGTGGAAGGCGTCCGGCGGACAGGACATCGCCTCCACGGCGACCCCTCGCCGCTGTTCGGGTTCGGGCAGGGTGTCGCCCGTGTACACCTGCACGCAGCGGGTTCCCTCGCCGAGCCGGAGATCGACGCCCCGCAGCCCGGAGGGGTGTGCGAGCCGCACGGTCGCCCGCCCGTCAGGGGTGCGGTCGAGCCCGGTGAAGGCGGTGTCCAGCCGCAGATCGCCGATGGGCCGGGCGGTGCGGAAGTCGTACGGGGTCCCGTCGACCGGCTCCCGCCCGATGGGCAGGCCCCTGTTGTCGGTACGCAGCAGGTAGCGTGCGGGAACGGTCAGCACGGCGCTGTCGACGAGGTCGGTGCCGACCGTCAGGTAGGGATGCTGCCCCACCCCGTACGGCGCCGGCCCCGTGCCGGTGTTGGTGGCGTGGACGGCGGTCGAGAGACCGTCCGGACCCAGCCGGTACTCGACACGGACATCGAGGAGGAACGGATATCCCGGCTGGGGACAGAGCGTGGTGCCGAGCATCACCGAGTCCTCGGTACGGGCGAGCAGCCGCCACAGGACCCAGCGAAGCAGTCCGTGGATCGCGTTGCCCTTCTCCACTTCGCTCAGAGGGAGCTGCAGACTCCTGCCGTCGAAGCGGTAGCGCCCGTCGCCCACGCGGTTCGGCCAGGGGACGAGCAGTTGCCCCCGCCCGCCCGTGATGGGGGAACCCGCGGGGAACCCGTCCAGCAGCGGTCGGCCGTTCACGCCGTAGTCGCGCAGGGCGCCGCCCAGCTGCACCACCACCGCGCTCTGGTCTCCGCGGACCAGCCGCCACGACGCGCCCGTGGGGCCGGGGGACGCGGAAGCGCCGGCAAGGGCGGCTCGCTCCGTGTCCGGCCCGGCCGCCGGTGCCCCGGCTGCGTGATCCCGGGGCATCAGCGACAGCACCGCCGCGACGACGGCCTCCGGAGGCTGGTCGATCTCCGCCACCAGCGGGTGCTCGTCGGGCTCAGGCTCCTGGAGAACCGCGAGCTGGCTGTCCAACAGGTCCGCCGGGAAGAAGTGGCCGTCCCGCGCGGCCAGCCGGGACTCCAGGAGTTCCCGTGAGCCGTGCAGGTACACCAGAAGAACTCCGGTGCGCCCCGCCAGCAGGACCTCCCGGTAGCTCCGCTTGAGCGCGGAGCAGGAGACCACGGCGTGCCGGCCGGCCGCGACCAGTCGGTCCATCCACTCGCCGACCGCTGCGAGCCACGGCCCCCGGTCGCTGTCCGTGAGGGCTTGACCTGCGGCCATCTTGGCGCGGTTGGCCGCGGAGTGGAACTCGTCCGCGTCCCGGTACGCCCAGCCCAGCCGCTCGGCGAGGAGACGCCCCACCGTCGACTTGCCCGACCCGGCGACACCGACGACGAGCACCATCCGCGGCGGCTCGCCGGTCGCTGCTTCCCGTGCCACGCGTGCCGTTCCCGGACGTCAGTCCCTCACCGGCCGGGGAGCGACGCACAGTCCCCAGATGATGAGTGCGTCGATGGCGATCAACAACAGCGCCCACCACGGCGTGTAGGGAAGCCACATGAAGTTGGCGATCATGCTGAGACCGGCCAGCCCCACGCCGACGACCCTGGCCCACGTGGCGCCGGTGAACAGGGCGGCACCCGTGAGCGCGATCAGGATGCCCAGGATGAGATGGATCCAGCCCCAGCCGGTGAGGTCGAGCTCGTAGACGTAGTTGCGCGTGGCCAGGAACACGTCGTCCTTGGCGATGGCCGAGATACCGCCGAGCAGCGTCATCACGCCGCTGAAGATCATGATGACGCCGGCGAACACCAGCCAGCCGCTGCTGTGGGTCTCCCCTTGTCGGCCGGGTGCTCCCGTGTGGGTTGTCATGACAGGCTCCTTCATCGTCTGCCCGCGTCTCCGTCCCGTGGGTCGGATACCTCCAATCTGACCCCCGTCGTCCCGCGACGCACTTCGGCGGGGCGGGAAGGCCCGGCAGTGCCGCCCTCACGGACGCGGACCGGCGGTGGGCTGTCGGCCGGACCTCACCCTCAGCCCGGGGGCGCTGCGCCTGGCCGGCCGCACGGACCTGACGGCCGCGACCCAACCGCGCGGCCTTGGTGGGACACGCCGGGGAAAAGCTGAGAGTTGTTCACTTTCCATTGACAGCGCGGACCCTGGGACCCGAAAGTGCCGTGAGCAACCCGCACCCGGCGATCGAAGCGAGTCCATATGACAGCACCCGTACCCGAGTTCCCGGCCGACTTCCTCTGGGGGGTCTCCGCCTCCGCCTTCCAGATCGAAGGCTCCCTCACGGCCGACGGCCGTGGTCCCTCCTCCTGGGACGCCTTCACCGGGGAGGAGGGACGCGTCAAGGACGGCTCGCACGCCGCCGTGGCCACCGACCACTACCGGCGCTACCGCGAGGACGTGGCGCTGATGTCCCGACTCGGCGTCGACGCCTACCGGTTCTCGGTCTCCTGGTCCCGCGTCCTGCCCGACGGCCACGGCCGGGTCAACGACAAGGGGCTGGACTTCTACGACCGGCTCGTCGACGAGCTGTGCGCCTCGGGGATCGCCCCGGTGCCCACCCTCTTCCACTGGGACACCCCGCTCGCCCTGGAGCGGCACGGCGGCTGGCTCGACCGGGACACCGCCGAGCGGTTCGCGGCGTACGCCTCTGTGGTCGCGGAGCGGCTCGCCGACCGCGTGCCCATGTGGATCACCATCAACGAGCCCGCCGAGGTCACCCTGCTCGGATACGGCCTCGGCGAGCACGCCCCCGGCCGGCGTCTCGTGTTCGACGCCCTGCCCGCCGCGCACCACCAGCTCCTGGCCCACGGCATGGGCGTCCAGGCCCTGCGCTCCGCGGGCGCCCGCCAGATCGGCATCGCCGCCTCCCACAGTCCCGTCTGGACCGCCGGAGACAGCGACGACGACCGCGCAGCCGCCGAGCTGTACGACACCCTCACGAACCGCCTCTTCGCGGACCCCGTCCTGACCGGCGCCTACCCGGACGAGGGCCTGGCCTCTCTCCTCCCCGGCCCGGTCGCGGAGGACCTCAGGACGATCTCGGCCCCGCTGGACTGGTACGGCATCAACTACTACAACCCGATGCTCGTCGGCGCCCCGCAGCCCACCGCCGACAACGCCGACGCCACCTCCTTCGGCGGCATCGGCATACCGTCGGACCTCCCCTTCGCCATCCGGCAGATCGAAGGGCGTGAACTCACCGACTTCGGCTGGCCGGTGGTCCCGGACGGACTGCGCGAACTGCTCGCCACCATGCGCGAGCGCTACGGCGACCGGCTGCCGCCCCTGTACATCACCGAGAACGGCTGCTCGTACGGTGACGGTCCGGACCCCGACACGGGCCGGATCGACGACGCCCGCCGCGTCGCGTACCACGACGGCCACGTGCGCGCGCTGCACGAGGCGATGGCGGAGGGCGCCGACGTCCGCGGGTACTTCATCTGGTCGATCCTCGACAACTTCGAGTGGGCGGAGGGGTACCGGCAGCGGTTCGGGCTCGTCCACGTCGACTACGAGACGCTGGCGCGGACCCCCAAGCAGTCGTACGCCTGGTACCGCGACCTGATCAAGAGCGGCAGATGACCGCCGAGGGGACGGCGGAGGGCACCGCGGCCGAGCCGGCCCCCACGACCGGTGCCCCGTCCTGCGGGCGCTGGGTGGGCGCGCTGTCCCTCGCCAACCTCGGGGTCTGGGTCGGCTGGTTCGGCCCGCTGCAACTGCTCCTGGCACGCCAGGCCGAGCACCTCACCCCCGACGACAAGGCGTCCACCCTCGCCCTGGTGACGGGGGTCGGAGCAGCCGTGTCGATGGTCGCCAACCCCGTCTTCGGCGCGCTCTCCGACCGGACGACGGCGTCCGTGGGCCGGCGCATCCCCTGGGTGGCCGGGGGAGTGGCGGGCGGAGCGGCCGGGCTGCTCGTCCTCGCCGGGGCCCGGAACGTCGCGACCGTGATCGCGGGCTGGTGCCTGGTCCAGCTCGCCCTCAACGCGGCCTTCGCCGCCCTCACCGCGGCCGTCCCCGACCAGGTGCCGGCGCGGCAGCGCGGTCTGGTCGGCGGCTGGCTCGGTGTCTCCCAGGTCGGCGGCGTCCTTGCCGGTACGGCGCTGGCCACGGCCGCGGGCGGGGTGGTCGCCGGCTATCTGGCCTGCGCGGTCTTCTCGGTGCTCGCCGCCGTTCCGTACCTCCTGATGCGGCGCGACACCCCGCTCTCCCGCGCCGCCCGGCCGGCCTTCCGGTGGGGGTCGTTCCTCGGCGGCTTCTGGATCGACCCGCGGCGCCATCCCGACTTCGGGTGGGCCTGGCTCACCCGGTTCCTGATGAACCTGTCGTACTCGATCAGCACGATGTACCTGCTCTACTACCTGACCGACGCCGTGCACTACGAGGGCGACGCGGACAACGGCGTCCTGATCCTCACGGCGCTCAACGCGCTGACCCTGCTCTCCACCGTGGTGATCAGCGGTGTCCGGTCGGACCGCAGCGGCCGGCGGAAGTCCTACGTGATCTGGTCGGGGCTGGTCATCTCCGCGGCCACCCTGCTGCTCGCCGTCTGGCAGACCTGGACGGGCGCGGTCGTCGCCTCGCTCGTGCTCGGCCTCGGGTTCGGTGTGTACACGGCCGTGGACTTCGCCCTGCTCACGGACGTCCTGCCGACGGCGGAGGACCGCGGCAAGGACCTGGGCGTCATCAACATCGCCAACGCCCTGCCCCAGGTGCTGGCCCCCGTGATCGCGGCCCCGGTCGTCACCCACTTCGGCGGATACACGGCCCTGTACGCGCTCGCGGGCGCCCTGGCCGTCGCAGGCTCGGTCCTGGTGCGCCGCATCCGCTCGGTCCCCTGAGACGACGTCGCGCGAGCCGCCGCCGAGAAGGGTCGTCGCTCCGCGCACCTTGTGGGTGCTTCGGGAGCGACGAGACGGGCGTCCGGTCGACGCCGTACGGCCCGGATGCGCATCCGGACGGGATGCGGGAGAGAAAGCGAGAACGAAGTGCGGACGAATGAACCGGAAGGGAGAACCGGCGGCGGGGGAGGGGCGGAAATAGTCCCCGGATTTCCGGCGGCCGCTACCTTTGCCGAGCCACGTCCTGGGCCTGCTGGGCGATCTGCTCCAGCACGGTCTTCGGGTCGGCGGTGGGCGCGACGGCCCTGCCGATGTTCCGCTTGATGGTATCGCTGACCTGAAGCCAGGACGGGTCGTTGACCGGGTACAGCTGCGCACTGCGCAATGCGGTCAGGAACTGTTCGGCGCTGGGGTCCGCCGCCGCGTAACGGGACGCCTGGGAGGCGGAGACCGTCGACGGCAACAGGTGATAGCGCCCGGCGAACTCGCTGAGGTTCTTGTCCTCGTAGACGAAGTCCAGGAAAGAGCCCACCAGTTCGCGATTTCCTTCGTGCTTGAAAGCCATCATCCAGTCGGCGACGCCTGCCGCCGGTGGGGCCTCCCTGGAATCCAGCGTGTCCGACACCGGCATGGGCAGCGTGCCGACCTTCACGCCCTTCGCCCGGGCCTCGTGAAGCAGCGAGGGATAGCCGTTGACCATACCGACGTCGCCGCGCAGGAAGGCGGCGAACGCGTCCTGCCGGTTGAGCTCGGCCGGCGGGACCGGGCCGGTCAGACCCGGCACGACCAGGTTGTCCTTGATCCAGCGGAAGGTCTGGGTGTTCTGCTCGGACGCGATGCTGTACCCGCCGGTGCTGTCGGTGTACCCGCCGCCGTTGCTCAGTTCCCAGATCATGGCCTCGGCGTGCGCCTCCTCCGGGCCGAGCGGCAGGGCGTACGGGTAGAGCACGTCCTCCTTCTTCAGCGTCTCGGCCGCGTCCTTCAGATCCGACCACGTCTTCGGCGGCTTCGCCCCGGCCTGGTCGAACAGCTCCTTGTTGTAGAAGAGCAGCCGGCTGCTGGCCACGAACGGCAAGCCGTACAGGGTGCCGTCGACCGATCCCGCCTCCGCGAGCGGCAGCAGGAAGTTCGCCTCCGCCCTGATCGACATCACCTCCTCGGCGGCGTAGAGGCGGCCCTGCGCGGCGAAGTCGGAGTACGCGCCCATCAGCGCCACGTCCGGGGCGTTGTTCTCCTGGACCATGCGGGTGACCTCGCGGTCGACGTCGGTCCACGGACTGAGCGTCACCTCGACCTTCTTGCCGGGGTGGGCGGCGGCGAAGGCGGCGGCCAGCTTGTCCCAGTACGCCCTCGAGCTGGTCGCCGGGCTGGTGCCGTACTCGGGCACCACCAGACGCAGTGTCGAGCCGTCGCTCCCGGACGAGCCGCAGGCGGTGACGAGGGAGCCCAATAGTCCCAACGCGGCCACGGAGGCGGTCATGCCGAAGAGTCTTCGTCGCATGGATCTTTCCTCTTGATCTTTTCGGACAGTGCGTCCGAAATTCTCTCCTGATCCGGTGTGTGTTTCGCCCCCTGCCGAACAGTTGTGGTGATAGCTCCAACGGGGAGGATTCCGAGTGGTGTTTTCCGATATGCCGATGCCTATTCGGACGCGCGTAGAACTCTCCACGATGTCCGGTGCGGCTCCGTCGGGGAGCATGGACGAATTCCGCGGGGCGCCTCGACACTGCGTTGAGCCCGTGCCGCGTTCCGCCACTGATCAGGCGATCTCCGGCGCCCACACCCTCTCCGCGTAGTCGGCGAAGTTCTTCCCCATGATCTTCTCGATACGCGAGGAGCGGTATCCGCGCGCCTCCAGGAGACGGATGAGTTCGCGGAACTGGTCCACCCCCCGCAGGTCGAGTACGAAGGGCAGGGTGTCGGGGCGTTCCCCGGCCGCGCCGACCCCTGCCGCACTGCGCAGCGCCACGTGTTCCGCGAGGTGTCTGCGGTACGAGTCGAGGTCGTCGATGGAGGTGATGGTGCCGTCGGTACCGATGCCGACGGCATCCTCGCCGCACACGTTCACCGCGTGGTCGATGTGCTCGACGACGTCGGCGGAGCTCGCGTGCCCGGAGAGGCTGAGGAAGGGCATGAAGTAGACGCCGACGAACCCGCCGCGGGACGCCACCAGGCGGAGTTCCTCGTCGGTCTTGTTGCGGGGCAGATCGGCCAGGGCACGGCAGCCGGTGTGGTTGACCGACACGGGGGCGCGCGAGACCCTCGCGGCCTCCAGACAGGTGCGCTCACCGCTGTGGGAGAGGTCGACCATGAGGTGGTGGTCGTTGAGTGCTTCGACGACGCTCCTGCCGAAGTCGGTCAGGCCCCGGTTCTCCGGTGCCATGGAGCCGTCGCCGATGTGGTTGGCCTGGTTGTAGGTGAGCTGGACGACCCGGACGCCCCGGTCGGCGAAGGTGGCGATCCGTCCGGTGTCCTCGCCGACGGCGACGGCGTTCTGGAATCCGTAGATGATGCCGATCCGGCCTTCCTCTCTCGCGCGGCGCAGATCGGCGACGCTGCGGACCGGGGTGAGGTCGGCCGCGTTGTCCCGGATGATGCCGTCCCACACGTCGAGTTCATGGAGCGTGTGCTCGTAGGGAGGCAGGTCACCCATGGTGTAGCCCAGGGTGATGTTGACGGCGGTGAGGCCGGAGGCGCGGGCGTCGGCCAGGGTCCGTGCGTCGATGGTGAGTTGCGCGCTCGACTGGTTGAGCTCGGCGGCCGCCTCGGCGGAGCGCGGAGCGTTGGGGTTGTCGAGCTGGCCGAGAGCGTTGATGATCATGGGCGTGGTGGTCATCGGGTCTCCTCGACACCGTGGGAAGCCGGGGTGCGGCCGCCGGCGGGGGTGTAGGCGCCGCGCTCGAAGCGGCGACCGCGCTTGACCGTGAGGGTGATCGTGCGCAGATGGTCGATGTCCTGCAGCGGATCGCTCTCCAGGACGGCGAAGTTGGCCAGTCGGCCCGCTTCCACGCTGCCCATGGTGTCCTCGGCACCGGCACTGCGCGCGCCGATCAGGGTGGCCGAGCGCAGCACGTGCTCGGGAGGGATCCCGCAGCGGTGGACGAGGAAGGCCAGCTCCGCGTACAGCGCGGGGAACGGGTCCGCGGGGTCGGTCTCGTAGTCCGTGCCGGTGCAGATGTCGACGCCCGCCCGGTGGGCCTGGGCGGTGAGACACGCGGCGAGTTCGGTGTTGGCGGCCGCTCGGGCCGCGTCCCGCGGGCCCGAGCCGGCCATGACGTCGCTCGCCCACATCGCGGCGGTCGCGTCGAGGACGGTTCCGTGCCGTCGCATCAGGGCGAAGAGCTCCTCGATGCCGGGGTCGTCACCGTCCGCGAACCTCGCGTGGTCGACGGGTGGCTTGTGCTTGTAGCTGGACAACTGTCCGTCGGCGCCGTCGAAGGCGAGCAGCGTGACGTGGGAGACGCTGTCCACGTCCGCCAGGACGACCTGCCGGGGCGTGGCGGGGAAGACGGTGGCGTGGGCCCAGACGGGGATGCCCTGACGGTGTGCCTCGGCGGTGATCGCGGCGACGGTGGCGTGGTCGAGGTCCGCGTAGACCTTGATGGCGGCGGCGTGGGTGCCGCGCGCCAGGGCCACGGCGAGGCGCAGGTCGGTCTCGCCCGTCACAGCCTGCATCCACGGCACGGTGCCCGGAATCTCTCCCTGGGAGACCTGATGGGTACGCGGGTCGTCGAAGAACCCCGGTCCCGCCATCAGCGCGGCGTACCGGATGTCGGGGCCCGGGATCTCCCCGACCAGCGTGGCGCGCGCGAGGTCTCCCACCTGGCGCAGGTCGTCGGCCATGTCGCGGATCGCGGTGACGCCGCTGTGGACGAGCCGGCGCAGCACCGCCTCGGCGGCCGGCCGGTCGGGAGGAGTGGCGAGGTGCTGGTGGGTGTCGATCAGGCCGGGAATGACGAAGCGGCCGTCCAGATCGAAGACCTGGGCGTCGGCCGGGAGCCGCGCGGCGATCTCGGCGTCGTCGGCGACGGCGCGGATCGTGGGGCCGTCGACGACGATCGATGTCGAGGCCGTGGGCGGCCGCCCGGTGCCGTCGAACAGGGTGGCGTTCCGGTAGACCGCGACCGCCCCCTTCCGTGCCGGAGCGTAGGGGGTTGGTGCGCCCGGGGTTTCGCTGGTCATCTCCACCTCGCGTACTCGACCAGAGTTGTTACGCTCTACGTAACAGGTGTATCGCTGGTTGCAACGTGCGCTACCGTACGCTCGCACCCCCGACGCCACAAGGAGTGGTCGGATTGCCCGAAGCGCCCCGCACGGCCGTGGACAAGGCCCTCGACCTGGTCGAGGCCGTGGCCCGCGCGTCCCAGCCGCCACGCCTCACCGATCTGGCCGAGGAGGTCGGCCTGCACCGCGCGACCGCGTACCGCGTCCTCCTCGACCTGGTCCGGCGCGGCTGGGTGCTGCGCGCCGGCGACCGGTACCTCCCCGGCGCCGCCGTTCTCCAGCTGTCGACCGCCGCGTCCCGGAACTCACTCGGGGTCCTGGCCCGACCGGTCCTGGCGGAGCTCTCCGAACGCACCGGCATGATGGTCAATCTGCAGGTGCCGGAGGCGGACCGGTCCCGAGTGATCGACGTCGTACGCCCCGATCGCCTGGCCATGGTCAGCCGGTTGATGGGCCGGTCTCTGCCCGTCCACCGCTTCGCGGGCCCGCTCGCCCTCGTCGCGGCGCTCGCCCCGGCCGACCGGGCGCCGTACCTGCGCGTGGCCGAGGAGGACGGGTGCCAACTGGAGGGGCCCGAAGGGCTGCTGGCCGACATCGAGCGTACGGAGCGGTCCGGGTTCGCGGTCGAGTACGGGCGGAACGAGCAGCCCGTCGCCTCCCTCAGCCGTGCCGTCGTCCCACGGCCTGGCTCGCCCATGTGCGCGCTGACCCTCGTCGGCCTCGGCCCGGAGTTCGACGCGGCCCGGCTCCCCCCACTGCGGCAGCTCCTGCGCGAGGCGGCCGACGAGCTCGCACGCGTCCTCTCCACCCGGGGAGAGCCGGCCGCGCAGCCGCACCCGACGCCCGCCTTCTCCTCGGACGCCCCGGAGTGAACGAGATCCTGTTCCTCGACGGCGCACGGACCCGTGCCGCACTCGACCCGCACCGCCTCGTCGACGCCATGGCGACGGCGCTGATCGCCATCGCCCGGTCAGAGGTCTCCGCGCCGCCCCGGATCGCCGCACGCGCGCCCGACGGACTGCTCGGCGCCATGCCCGGGTACGTCCCCGGACTGGGGCTCGGCGCCAAGCTGGTCTCCGTGTTCGCCGACCGGGCGGCGCCCGGCCGCAGCAGCCACCGAGGGGTGGTCGCCCTCTTCGACGAGACGGACGGCCGCCCCCTGGCACTGATGGACGCCGAATCCCTGACCGAGGTGCGCACGGCGGTCACCGCGACACTGGCGGCCCGGCCCCTGGCCCGACCCCGTCCCGCCCGCGTCGCCGTCATCGGGACCGGCGCCCAGGCCCGCGCCCAGGTCGGCATCCTGGCCGCGCTCGACCCGGCGACGCCCGTCGTCGTGGCCGGTCGTGATCCGCGACGCGCCCGCGAGACCGCGGCACTTCACCCGGCCGCGCGGGCGGGGGCCGGGATCGAGGAGGCGGTCCGAGGCGCCGACCGGGTCTTCTGCTGCACCGGAGCCGTCCAGCCCGTGGTCCGCCGCGTCTGGCTCGGCCCGGGAACCCACGTCAGCTCGGTGGGAGGCTCCCACGGCCCTGAACTGGACGCCGACACCGTCCGCGACGCGGCCCTCTTCGCCGAGTGGCCCGGCGCCGCCACGACCCGGCCCCCCTCGGGCTCCCACGAGTTCCAGGACCTTCCCCCCGGCAAGTCCGTCACACTCCTCGGCTCCGTCCTCGTCGGCGACCACCCGGGCCGGCGGGATGCCGAAGAGATCACCCTGTTCAAGTCCACCGGCCACGCCGCCCTGGACGTCGCAGCCGCGCACGTCGCCTACTCCGTCGCGACGGCCCGCGGGTGGGGCATCCGCATGCAGATGTAGCTCGTCCGCGTACGGGCACGTCCGTCCGGCCGGGCGACGGACGAGGAGCGGTGATCATGGGGGGCACATGCAAGGCAACAGTGCACAGGTGAACCACCTTGAACGGAGGTCGACATGACCGACGGCACCACCCCCGCCATCGGAGCCGGTGACGTGCGCTCCGCCCTGCCGATGCGCGTGGCGGTCGCCGCCATCCAGGACGCGCTACGGGGCGGACTCGACCCCGAGACCGACCCGCCGCGTGACGTGGTGCCCGTCGACGCCGGCCAACTCCTGCTCATGCCCGCGCAGTCGAGCCGGTTCGCCGGGGTGAAGGTCGCCTCGGTGGCGCCGGGCAACCCCGACCGGGGGCTCCCTCGCGTCCAAGGGGCCTACCTGCTGCTCGACGCGGTCACGCTCACGCCGCTGGCCACCCTCGACGCGGTCGAACTGACCGCCATCCGCACCGCCGCCGTCTCCGCCGCAGCCGTCGACCTCCTTGCCGAGCCGGACGCGGCACGCCTCGTCGTCTTCGGTACCGGCCCGCAGGCGCACAGCCATGTCGAGGCCCTGCGCGCCGTCCGCCCGCTCCGCCATGTCACGGTGATCGCGCGCAACGAGCGGCGGACGGAGGAGTTCCTCCATCGCTACGAGGGCTCCGGCCTCACCGTCGAGGCCGGGGACGCCGGCGCGGTGGCCGGAGGCGACCTGGTCGCCTGCTGCACCACCGCCCGCGCCCCGCTCTTCGACGGCTCGCTCCTCGCCGACCACGCCACCGTGGTCGCCGTCGGCTCGCACGAGCCCGACGCCCGCGAGGTCGACGAGGTGACGGTGCGCCGCTCGACCGTCGTGGTCGAGGCTCGCTCCGCCGCCCTGCGCGAGGCCGGCGACATCATCCAGCCCATCCGGGCAGGGGTGTTGGGCCCGGACGACCTCTGGACCCTCGCCGAACTCGCGCGTGGCGGCGTCCCGGCCGAACGGCACCGTCCCCGCCTTTTCAAGAGCGTCGGCATGGCATGGGAGGACCTCGTCCTCGCGGGCGCCGCCTACGAAACCGTCAGGAAGGGATGGCCGTCCTGACGGCGGAGGACCGCACCCCCTCCGGAACCGCCCTCCCTCTCCGCCCGGCCGGGCCGGGCGTCTGACGCAGCCTGGTGATCGTACGGTCAGCGGTCCAGAGCGGGCAGGTGGGTCAGGCCGGTGTCGCGCATGATGCGGTCGACGGTCCCGGGTGCTGTCGGCTCCGATCACGGTCTCCCACTCGCCGGGAAGCAGATCGCGCGGCCGGTACCAGTCGCGTAGCTGCGACTCGTCCACGTCTTGGGCGATCGGTTTGGTGGCGTGCCGGGCCACCGTCTCCTCGAACGGCACGTCCAGGTAGAAGCCGTGCGTGGGACCGCGGTGGTCCGCGCGCAGCCGCGCGAGCATGTCGCCGTAGTGGGCGGCGGTGAGGATTCCCTCGACGACGACGTGATAGCCGGCATCGAGGGCGTGACGGGCGGTCAGGTCGATCAGGCCGATGTTCGCCGCACCGGGCCTGTCCCGCTCGCGGAGCACGACACGACGGAGGTTGTCCTGGCCGACCAGGGCCAGGCCGCGGCCGAACCGCTCACGGAGACCGGCCGCGACGGACGACTTCCCCGACGCGCTGTTGCCGCGCAGCACGACCAGCCGGGTCTCTTCGGTTCCCACCCTCACAAGCGGCCACGCTACCGGTGGCCCGTCACGGGGAACATCGGATTCGCCCTCGGGCCTAGGGGGTGAGGGGGTCGAGGAGGTGAGGGCCGTCGTTGCGCACGCTGTTGACCGCGGTGGACACGGCCGCCACCGCGAGGCGGCCGTCCGCGGGGGTGTGCAGGAGGGCGCGGAGGGCTTCCGTGTCCTGGTGGGAGGGGTCGAGCCACGCCTCGTAGTCGTCCGGGTCGAGGGCGAGGGGCATCCGCGGGTGGATCCGGCCCGCCGCGTCGGTGGCCTCGGTCGTGATGATGGTGGCTGTGGTGAGCCATGCCGCCGGATCGTCGTCGTCGGCGACAGCGGGGTCGCGCCAGAACTCGTACAGCCCGGCCATCGCCACCACGGACCCGGTCTCGGGCCGGATGAAGTACGGCTGCTTGTACGCCTTGGCCGATCCCGTGGCGGGAACGGCGACCCACTCGTAGAAGCCGTCCGCGGGCAGCACGCATCGGCGCTTGGCCAGGGCTCGCCGGTAGGCCGGCTTCTCGTGGACCGTCTCCACCCTGGCGTTGATCATCCGTGACCCCACCGCCGGGTCCTTCGCCCAGGAGGGGACCAAGCCCCAGCGTACGGGGCGCAGTCGGCGCTCGACGACGCCGGTGCCCCGGGCCGCCCGCTCCAGGACCGCCCACACCTCGTCGGTGGGTGCCACGTTCCAGGAGGGTTCGAGGACGTGGTCAGCGTCGAGGCGGGCGTCGAAGAGACCCGCGAGGTCCTCGGGCGCTCGAGAGGAGGCATACCGGCCACACATGCCCTCAGTGTCGCACCGGTCCCCGGTTCTCCGCCGGAACTTGCGTCGTGCGGCCGGGGCACCCCGCTCGGTGCCCCGGCCGCGCAACGGTCAGGGACTCACCCGATCTCGACGAGGAGGTCGCCGCCTTCCACCTGCTGGATCCTGGTGATGGCCAGACGGGAGACCCGTCCGCTCCTCGGGGCGGTGATCGAGGCCTCCATCTTCATCGCCTCGATGGTCGCCACCGTCGCACCGGCCTCGACCTCGTCGCCCTCGGCGACGGCCAGCGTGACCACGCCGGCGAACGGCGCGGCGACATGGCCGGGGTCGGACCTGTCGGCCTTCTCGGTCACCGGGAGGTCGGCGGCCGCCGCGTTGTCGCGTACCTGGATCGGCCGCAGTTGGCCGTTCAGGGTGGACAGGACCGTACGCATACCGCGTTCGTCGGCCTCGCCGATGGCCTCCAGCTCGATGAGCAGCCGCACACCAGGCCCGAAATCGACGGTGTACTCCTTCCCGGGGCGCAGCCCGTAGAAGAAGTCCTTGCTGTCGAGCACGCTGGTGTCGCCGTACGCCTGGCGGTGTGTCTCGTACGCCTTCGTCGGGCCGGGGAAGAGGAGGCGGTTCAGCGTCGCGCGCCGGTCCTTGGCCAGGCCGGTGCGGTCCTCGGCGGTCAGCTCGCGCATCGGCTTGGGGCCGGCGCGGCCCTCCAGCGCCTTGGTGCGGAAGGGCTCCGGCCAGCCGCCGGGAGGCGTGCCCAGCTCGCCGTGCAGGAAGCCGATGACCGAGTCGGGGATGTCGAAGCGGTTCGGTGCCGCCTCGAAGTCCTCGGGCGCCACCCCGGCCCCCACGAGATGCAGCGCGAGGTCACCCACCACCTTCGACGACGGCGTGACCTTCACCAGCCGGCCCAGCATCCGGTCCGCGGCGGCGTACGTCGACTCGACGTCCTCGAAACGGTCGCCGAGGCCGAGCGCGACGGCCTGCGTGCGCAGGTTGGAGAGCTGCCCGCCGGGAATCTCGTGGTGGTACACGCGCCCGGTCGGCGAGTCCAGACCCGCCTCGAAGGGGGCGTAGACCTTGCGGACGCTCTCCCAGTACGGCTCCAGGTCGCCGACCGCCTGCAGGTCGAGTCCGGTGGGCCGGTCGGAGTGGTCGGTCGCGGCGACGATCGCCGACAGCGACGGCTGGGAGGTGGTACCCGCCATGGAGGCCACCGCGCCGTCCACCGCGTCCGCCCCGGCCTGGATCGCCGCGAGATACGTGGCGAGCTGGCCGCCCGCGGTGTCATGGGTGTGGAGGTGCACCGGCAGGTCGAACTCCGCGCGCAGCGCGGAGACCAGCTTGGCCGCGGCGGGGGCGCGCAGCAGGCCCGCCATGTCCTTGATCGCCAGCACGTGTGCCCCCGCGGCGACGATCTTCTCGGCCAGCCGCAGGTAGTAGTCCAGCGTGTACAGCTTCTCCGCCGGGTCGGAGAGGTCCGACGTGTAGCAGAGCGCGACCTCGGCCACCGCGGTCCCGGTCGCCCGTACGGCCTCGATGGCGGGGCGCATCTGGTCGACGTCGTTGAGCGCGTCGAAGATACGGAAGATGTCGATGCCGGTGGCGGCGGCCTCCTCCACGAAGGCGTCGGTCACCTCGGTCGGGTACGGGGTGTACCCCACGGTGTTACGGCCCCGCAGCAGCATCTGCAGGCAGATGTTCGGCACGGCCTCGCGCAGCGCGGCGAGGCGCTCCCACGGGTCCTCCGCGAGGAAGCGCAGCGCGACGTCGTAGGTGGCACCGCCCCAGCACTCCAGGGACAGCAGCTGCGGCAGGTTGTGCGCCACCGCGGGGGCCACGGCCAGCAGATCCTTGGTACGGACCCGGGTGGCGAGGAGCGACTGGTGGGCGTCGCGGAACGTGGTGTCGGTGACACCGATGGTCGGCGACTCGCGCAGGCTCCGCGCGAAGCCCTCCGGGCCGAGCGCGAGGAGCTTCTGCCGGGAGCCGGCGGCCGGCTCGCCGGCGGGCAGCGCGGGCAGCTTGCTTGCCGGGGGGATCAGCTCGGGCCTGGGGCCGTGCGGCTTGTTCACGGTGACGTCGGCGAGGTAGGTGAGCAGCTTGGTGCCGCGGTCGGCGGAGTGGCGCGAGGTGAGCAGGTGCGGCCGCTGCTCGATGAAGGCCGTCGTGACGTTCCCCGCCTGGAAGTCCGGGTCGTCGAGCACGGCCTGCAGGAAGGGGATGTTCGTGGACACGCCGCGGATACGGAACTCGGCCACCGCGCGCCGGGCTCGGTCGACGGCGGTCCTGAAGTCCCGGCCCCGACAGGTCAGCTTGACCAGCATCGAGTCGAAGTGGGCACTGACCTCCGTACCGGCGTGGGTCGTGCCGCCGTCGAGCCGGATGCCGGAGCCGCCCGGAGAGCGGTACGCGCTGATCATGCCGGTGTCCGGGCGGAAGCCGTTCGCCGGGTCCTCGGTGGTGATCCGGCACTGCAGGGCGGCGCCGCGCAGGACGACGGACTCCTGCGCCAGGCCGAGGTCGGCGAGGGTCTCGCCGGCGGCGATGCGCAGCTGCGACTGCACCAGATCGATGTCGGTGACCTCCTCGGTCACCGTGTGCTCGACCTGGATGCGCGGATTCATCTCGATGAAGACGTGGTTGCCGTCGCGGTCGAGGAGGAACTCCACGGTGCCCGCGTTGCGGTAGCCGATCCGGCGCGCGAACTTCACGGCGTCGTCGCAGATGCGCTGCCGCACCTCCGGGTCGAGGTTCGGGGCGGGCGCGAGTTCGATCACCTTCTGGTGGCGCCGCTGCATCGAGCAGTCGCGCTCGTACAGGTGGATGACGTTGCCCTCGCCGTCGGCGAGGATCTGCACCTCGATGTGGCGCGGGTCGACGACGGCCTTCTCCAGGAAGACGGTCGCGTCGCCGAAGGCGGACTCGGCCTCGCGGGCCGCCGCTTCGATGGACTCGCGCAGCGTCGCCGGGTCCTCGACCCGCCTCATGCCGCGACCGCCACCGCCCGCGACGGCCTTGACGAAGACCGGGAAGCCGATGTCATCGGCGGCCGCCACCAGCTCGTCCACGTCGGTGGAGGGCGCCGAGGAACCGAGCACGGGTACGCCCGCCTCCCGGGCGGCGGCCACGGCACGCGCCTTGTTCCCGGTCAGCTCCAGCGTCTGCACGCTCGGGCCCACGAACGTGATGCCCGCCTCTTCGCAGGCGTGCGCCAGTTCCGGGTTCTCGGACAGGAACCCGTACCCCGGGTAGACGGCGTCGGCGCCGGCCAGGCGGGCCGCACGGACGATCTCCTCCACGGAGAGGTAGGCCCGCACCGGATGTCCGGGCTCGCCGATCTCGTACGCCTCGTCGGCCTTCAGCCGGTGCAGCGAGTTGCGGTCCTCGTGCGGGAAGACGGCCACCGTGCGCGCGCCCAGTTCGTAGCCTGCGCGGAACGCGCGAATCGCGATCTCCCCGCGATTGGCCACCAGTACCTTGCGGAACATCCTGATCCCTTCACCCTGCCGGTGATGAGCAACGGGTCGCCGACACCTCCCCGCGTACCTCGTGCCTGGGAACGGCACGCGCCCGCGTCGCGCCCGGCTCGTTTCGGCAACGCTAAGGGCTCCGCCGTGGCCTTCTGAAGGACCCACGACAGTGACATGGATCATCGCCGCCCCGCTGTGCGAGAGGGGCCCGGAGGGGGTACCCGGCAGGGTCCTGCGCGCTCGACCCGTTCCTCGCCATCGGCAGAATCCTTTTCCCATCATGCGACCCATTCGGGTGATATTTGGCTGTCCACATGTTTTTCAGTGCCTATGATCCACTGTTGTGACAGAGAGTCAGTACGCCCGGGTCGCCCAGAACTCGGCCGATGTGGTCATCCTCGGAGCCGGCCCGGCCGGCTTGGTGTTGGGGAACCTCTTACTTCGCAGCGGAATCGACTGCGTCGTGCTGGAACGTGCCGGTCGTGACCACGTCCAGAACCGCGCACGGGCGGGATTCCTCGCCGCGAACACGGTGCGGATCCTGGAACGCAACGGTCTCGACGAGGGGCTGCGCAGGCGCGGGCAGGAGCACAGCGTCTGCGAGTTCCGCAGCGAGGACGGCCGCTTCCGCCTGGACTACCGACGGCTCGGCCGAGGTGAGCCGCACACCGTCTATCCGCAGCACGAGCTGGTCGCCGATCTGCTGGCGCAGTTCATCGACGCCGGGGGGCGGATCCGCTTCGACACGGAGGCGGTCGCCGTGTCCGGCGCGGACGGCCCCACGCCCACGGTGACCGTACGGGAGAGCGACGGGCGCCCCGGACGGTGGCGGGCACGGTACGTCGCCGCCTGCGACGGCCGCCACGGGGCGGGGCGGCGCTCGCTTCCGCCCGGCGTGGTCCACCGCCACCATCGCGACCACGGCGTGTCCTGGCTGGGCCTGCTGGCGGAGGCGCCGCCGAGCCTGGACGCCGTCGGGTACGCGAGCCACCCGCGCGGATTCGCCGGGCACATGGCCCGCTCCGCCGAGATCACCCGCTACTACCTGCAGTGTGAACGTGGTACCCGGGCCGACGCGTGGAGCGAGGACCGTGTCTGGGACGAACTCGACCTGCGCATGCGCGCGACCGAGTACGGACCCCTGGTGCGCGGCCGGGTCGTCCAGCGCGCCGTCGTCGACCTCGAGTCCGACGTGCTCGAACCGCTGCGCCACGGTTCGCTGTTCCTCGTGGGCGATGCCGCCGCCCTGATCAGCCCGTCCGCCGCGAAGGGCGCGAACCTGGCGGTGCTGGAGGCGGAGATCCTGGCCCAGGCCCTGACCGCAGACCTCGCCCACGGCGACCCCGAGCCGCTCGCCTCCTACTCGGAGCGGTCCTTGGCCCACATCTGGCGTGCGCAGGAGTTCTCGCACTGGATGATCCGCCTCCTGCACGACGACCCGGGCTCCGAGGGAACCTCCCTCTTCCAGGAGCGTCTGCGCCACTCCCGGATCGCCTCGCTGCGCACCTCGCGTACCCAACAGGACTGGTTCGCCGAGAACTACGTCGGCATCTGACCGGCCTCACTTCTTCTCTTCTCCCGTCTTCGTCCCCCTTCCGGGCCAGGCCCCGGGCTTCCTCCTTCACACACGGACAGGGAATGCATTCCGAACATCCCTTCACCATGCCCGCAACCACGACGACGGCGAACGCCGGTGACGACGCGGAGCGGCTGAGCGCGACGGCCGCATTCGTCCGTGAGCAGGACACGTCCGTGCTGCTCTCGCGCGTGTTGCCCGGTCTCGACGGTCCCGAACTGCGGGCGCTGACGGACCGGTGCCGCTTCGCGCACGCCGCCGTGCTCGTGTTTCCGCCGGACGAGCAGGCGCTGCGGACGGACCTGGCGGCGTGCGGGCTGCCCGCCGATGCGCCGGCGCAGCCCAGCGTCGTCGTGCGCGAACGCCTCGCGTCCCGCCACCGCCGCGATCCGGCGGATCTTGACGTAAGGATTCTCCGTCCGGTGGTCCGCGGCCCCGCCGGAGAGCACCGGGCGGTCGAGGTCTTCGCGTTGACGGTGCCACCGGGTTCCGGGCTGTCCGGGATCGCCGCCCAGGAGCGCCGCCTGGACCACGAGGCGCACCTCGCCTTCGACGTCGAGCGGCCCGACCCACTGGTGCTGCGCGGGCTGTTGGCGAGCTTCGCGTGGCACGGTGCGGCGGCCGACGGAGGCGGCTACAACCCGCATGAGGACGGCACGGTGTTCTACTTCACCGCGCCCGCCGACACGAAGACGGCCTACCGGCGCGTCGAGCTGTACGCGAGCGGAGACCACCGGGACGTACTGACCGAGCACCTCGGCCGGCCCCTCGCCCCGGCGGGGCAGGTGCGACAGACGGGCGAACAACAGCCGGCGGAAACACTCCTGTGGCTGCTGACCGGTGCCTGGACCACCCAGGCCCTGGCGGCCTGCGCGCGGCTTCGGCTACCGGAGGCCATGAACCGTCACACCGGGACGGACAACGCGGAGCTGGCCCGGGCCGTGGGCGCCGACCCGCAGAGCCTGGCGACCCTGCTGCGGTACCTCGCCATGCTGGGCGTGGTCTCCGAAGGCCCCGACGGCTTCCGGCTCACCGGGGCCGGAGCACTCCTGGACGCGGAGGCGCCGGGCTCGATGCGCGCCTTGGCGCTGATGTACGGCGGCCCCTTCTACCAGTCCTTCGCACACCTGACCCACACCGTGCGCACAGGACGACCCGGCTTCGAGCACCTCTACGGCGAGAACCACTTCGACCACTTCGCCCGCGACCCCGAACTCGCCACCCTGTTCGACCAGTCCATGGTGTCGAGCGCCGCCATGTTCGACGCTCTCCCGTCGCACCCGGTCCTGACCGCCGCCGCCACCGCCTCCGGCCGCCCTCGTACCGTCGTCGACATCGCGGGCGGCACCGGAGAACTCCTCGGCCGCGTCCTGACCGCCCACCCCGGCCTGCGCGGCGTCCTCCTCGAACGCCCGCAGGTCCTCGCGGCGGCGCGCACGTACCTGGCCACCACCGAGGCCGGCGAGCGGTGCGGATACCGGGCGGGCGATTTCGCGGACTTACCACCGGGCGGCGACGTGTACATCCTCTCCCGCGTCCTGCACGACTGGGACGACGACCGCTGCCGGAGCATCCTGCGGCACTGCGCCGACGCCATGCCCCCGCACGGGGACCTCCTCATCGTCGAACGCCTCCTGCCGGCCGACGCAACCCCCTCGCTCGCCACCGCGTGGGACCTCCACATGATGTGCAACACCGGAGGCCGCGAGCGTACGGCCGACCACTACGCCCGGCTGCTCGAGGAGCAGGGCCTCGAACTCGTCGGCCACACCCCGCTCGCACTGGGCGCCCACGCCCTCCACGCCCGCAGAAGCTGATGTCCCGGTCCGCCTGGAGGGGGCCGAACCCCCTCCAGGCGCCCGTGACTTGTTCCCGTCGGGCCCCTGATTCGTTCCCGTGCGGGGCATATGGAGAGGTGGCCCGTCGTCAGGTCACGACGTGACGGGGACGGGGGTGTGTGCCTCGTCGGGGTCCTGTTCCGGCCTTCCGTCACCGAGCTGCTCACGCAGGTAGTTCCAGAAGACCGCGATGAGCGCGGCCAACGGGACGGCGAGCAGACTGCCCACGATGCCGGCCAGGCTGCCGCCGAGGGTCACCGCCAGCAGGACGACGGCCGCGTGCAGGCCGAGTCCGCGACTCTGGATCATGGGCTGGAAGACGTTTCCCTCCAACTGCTGTACCACGACGATGATCGCCAGAACGATCAGCGCGTCGGTGACGCCGTTCGACACGAGCGCGATGAGAACCGCGACCAGGCCGGCGAACAGGGCGCCCACGATCGGCACGAACGCGGAGACGAAGGTCAGCACCGCGAGGGGAAGGACCAGGGGGACGTCGAGTATCCACAGGCCCAGGCCGATGAGCACGGCGTCGAGGAGGCCGACGAATGCCTGGCTGCGCACGAACGCCCCCAGCGTGTCCCAGCTCCGCTCCGCCACGATCGGGACGTCGACGGCGAGCCGCCCGGGGAGCTGGCGGGCGAGCCACGGCACGAACCGGGGGCCGTCCTTGAGGAAGAAGAACATCAGGAAGAGGGCGAGGAAGGCCGTGACTACGCCGTTGAACACCGTGCCCACGCCGGTCGCGACCGCGGTGACCATGCTGCCGACGCTGTCCTGAACGCGGGTCATGGCCGTGTCCAACGCGCCGGAGATCTCGGCGTCGCCGATGTTCAGCGGCGGCCCGGCCGCCCACTCACGGAGTCGCTGGATTCCCTCGACCACGCCCTTGGAGAGCTCCCCGGACTGGGATGCGACCGGCACCGCGATGAGCGCGACGATGCCGGCGACGGCCAGGACGAACGAGACGGTGACGACCCCTGCCGCCAGGGCGGGAGGCCAGCCGTGCCGCCGTAGGAAACGAGCCAGCGGCCAGGTCAGGGTCGTGAGGATCAGCCCGACGATGAGAGGCCAGACGACCGACCACATGCGACCCAGGATCCACAGGGCCACCCCGGCCAGCAGCAGGACCAACAACGACTCGGCGGACACGCGAGCCGCTGTGCGCAGAGCGGCGGCGGATTTCGTGGAACTCAACGTGGCAGACATGGGCCCACCTTATGGACCCGCCGGTCCGCACTCCGGGCCCGCCCCCGCTGTTCGGGTCGTGGCCGCCCGCCCCGACGGGCCATGAACTGCTCGCCGTCGTCGCGGAGATCGGCGCACCCCTCCCTCCCCGGGGGCAAGGCCCTTCCTCGTACGACGATTTCGGCGCCCGAAATTTCGCAGGTGTGTGAGCAGGAGACCGGGGCACATGATTTTCCGGAGGTAAACAATCATGGTTCCCCTGCTTCTCGTTCTTCTGCTGATCCTGATTCTCTTCGGCGCTGGTTTCGCGCTGAAGATTCTCTGGTGGATCGCGATCGCCCTGCTCGTCGTCTGGATTCTCGGATTCGTCGCACGTCCCAAGACCGGTAGTGGTCGATGGTATCGGTGGTAGCCGGCCAGTTTCCCCGATCCGCGCCGAGCGCCCATCCGGATGATGTGAATGGGAGCCCGGAACCGGGGTAGGCGGAATTTCGGCGGGACGTGAAGTCCGCCGCGCACGACGTACGGAAAAGAAAGGCGGCGGGAATTTCCTCGCCGTCCTCCCTTCACAGGAGGAGTTGTTTTCGCGTGACTGAGCATGCGTGGAGTTACAAGTCGACCTCGGGCCACCTGGCCGGTGCCGATCTCACCGGTTACAAGGTGGAGGCCACCGACGGGAGCATCGGCAAGGTCGACAAGCACTCCGACGAGGTCGGTGACGCCTACCTGGTCGTGGACACCGGTGTGTGGATCTTCGGGAAGGAGGTCCTCCTGCCGGCGAGCACGGTGACCCGGGTCGTCCCGGAGGACGGGAAGATCTTCGTCGACCTGACCAAGGATCAGATCAAGGGCGCCCCCGAGTTCCACCGTGAGAAGCACCTCGGCGACACGGGGTACCGCGAGGAGCTGGGCACGTACTACGGCTTTCCGCCGTTCGGCGGCCGCCCGCTCTGATCACCGGGCATGACAGGGGTGTGGGGGACGAACCCACAAAAGGTTTGCCCCACCCCCCCCCCCCCAACCCCTCCCCATGAAGCGGGTCCTCCCCCCCCCCAACAAAAAAAGGCACGGGAGAAGAGGT
>NZ_JBVHGJ010000010.1:0-4491 GCF_055561875.1 Streptomyces sp. NPDC022552 | reverse complement strand
GATCTGGCCCCACCCCCCGTTCTCCCTCTTTTGCGCTCCCCCCCCCGCGGACACCGGGCCCAGAGGGGGGGGGGGGCCCAAAACCAAAGGGTTTCGCCCCCCACACCCCTGTCACGAGTCCTGCACGGTGACCGGGTTCCTCCCGCGCCCGAGTACGCCGTGTACGGGACGCCGTGTTCAAGGCGGGCATGGTTCCCCTGATCATCGCCCCGACGGGTGGCGAGGACGGCCAGGACGCGTTCCTTGATGGCTAGCCGGTTGCCCTGCGCGGTCGTGAGGTAGGCGCCTCCCTGGGCCACGGCGGCCTGGGACGCACCGGTGGGCTGCCCGGTGGGGCTCATGGTGTCCGGGCCGCTCTGGTCCGGCTTGGGCGGCAGGGGCTCCCGGGGCCGGGTCGGCTCCGCCGCGGCGGGCGGTCGGGGCGAAGGCCGTCCGGGCGGCTGTTCCGACGTGGCCCGCTTCTTCGGTGTGGTCATGGCCCTCGTGACCCTGCCGGCCGCGGCCTTCTTCGCCTTCTTCTGCACCATGCCTGACGTCTCCTCCTGGCGGACTCCGAGCCCGCGGGATCTCTGCCGCACAGGTCGGCGGGGCCGCAGCGGCCCCGCCGCAACCCTCGCCCCTGGGGCCGCACGCGGCACGCCGAATACGCCCGTACCGCCTGACAGCCGACACGGCGCCGGGCACGACCGGCGTCACTCCGCGTGTCCGGTGCCTGCACCGACCGACAGATCACCGCATCGTGGATGAGTCACCCCGCAGGGGGCAGTCGCAGTGAGTGGCCGGCACCTGTCGACCGCGACCTGCCCATCGATCATGGAGGTACGCCGTGTCCGCTACGGCTCTGACCCTGGGCACGCTGCCTGCCGGACTGATCGCCCTGCCCGGTGTCTACCGACCGCAGGCGGACACCCGTCTGCTCGCCCACGCACTCGCCCACGAGGACCTGGGCCCCGCGACGGACGTGCTGGAGATCGGTACGGGAACCGGCGCGCTCGCCCTCCATGCCGCGCGGAGACGGGCGCGGGTCACGGCGGTCGACGTCTCGTGGCCCGCCGTCGTCACCGCCCGGCTGAACGCCTTGCGCCAGCGGCTGCCCCTGCGCGTCGTGCACGGCGATTTCGCGGCCCGCGCCGCGGGCCGCCGCTTCGACCTCATCCTCTCGAACCCGCCCTACGTCCCGGCACCGAGCGCCGGGCCGCCCTCGCGGGGACCCGAA
Source organism: Streptomyces sp. NPDC022552 (assembly GCF_055561875.1). Taxonomy (NCBI): domain Bacteria; kingdom Bacillati; phylum Actinomycetota; class Actinomycetes; order Kitasatosporales; family Streptomycetaceae; genus Streptomyces; species Streptomyces sp. NPDC022552. The sequence goes on along the minus strand of NZ_JBVHGJ010000010.1, from coordinate 3,275 downwards.
CGTGCCTGGGACGCCGGACCCGACGGGCGCAGTGTCGTCGACCGGATCTGCGCGAGCGCACCCGCGCTGCTGCGTCCCGGCGGGGTCCTGCTCATGGTCCACTCCGGGCTGTGCGGGGCCCAGGAGACCGTCGACCGGCTGCGCGGGGCGGGCATGGCCGCGGACATCACGGCGAGAGCCTCGGTGCCCTGGGGGCCCGTCCTGCGCTCGCGCAGGGCCTGGCTGGAACGAGTGGGCCTGGCAGCCCCTGCCGAGGAGCGCGAAGAACTGGTGGTCATCCGTGCCCGCTGACCCCCGGAACACCGCAGGCCCGGCCCCTACGGGAGTGCCGGCCCGCCGCGTGGCCGTGGACCCGAAGGGCCCCGTCCTGGTGGAGGGCCCCGTCGAGATCGTCCTCGACGACGGAACGGTCGCCCGGTCCGACCGCTTCATGGTCGCCCTCTGCACATGCCGCCGCAGCCGTACGTACCCGTGGTGCGACACCAGTCATCGCCCCCGCGAGCGCTCCACCCCGACCTCCGAGAACAGGGACCCCCAATGACGCCCTCCGTCACGAGCGCCACGGCCACCACCGCCGGGCCCCTCCTGGCCGAACCGCGCGGCGAGCTGTCCGCAACCGTCACCACGGCCCTGAGGTCGAACGGCGTCCCGGAATACAGGCCCGGCGCCGTACTGACCGCGGACCCCTGGGGTGAGGACCTCCAGCTCGCCCTCTACCTGCTGTACGAACTCCACTACCGCGGTTTCGACGGTGTGGACGACGCCCGCGAATGGGACCCGGAACTCCTGCGGCTGCGCCAGGCCTTGGAAGCCCGCTTCCTGCACGCGCTCGGCGCCGAGCTGTCCGACGCCCCCCGATCGGTGGCGGAGGCCTTCGCCCCGCTCCTCGTCGAACAGGTGGACCCCGCCGGCAGTCTCAGCCACCACCTCGAAAGGGAGGGCGAGTTCTGGCAGTTGCGCGAGTACGCCGCCATGCGCTCGCTGTACCACCTCAAGGAGGCCGACCCGCACGCCTGGGTGATCCCCCGGCTGCGAGGCCGGGCGAAGGCCGCGATGGTGGCCATCGAGTACGACGAGTTCGGCGCCGGCCGCGCCGACCGGATCCATGCCCGGCTCTTCGCGGACCTCATGGAGGACCTCGGCCTCGACCCCGCGTACGGCCGCTACCTGGACCACGCTCCCGCGCCGCTGCTCGCCACCGTCAACCTGATGTCGCTCTTCGGGCTCCACCGGTCCCACCGGGGTGCGCTCGTCGGTCACTTCGCCTGCGTCGAGGTGACCTCGTCACCCGGTTCCAGGCGGCTCGCCAAGGCGATGCGGCGCTGCGGGGCAGGCCCGGCCGCCCAGCACTTCTACGACGAGCACGTCGAGGCAGACGCCGTGCACGAGCAGGTCGTCCGCCATGAGGTCATCGGCGGACTGCTCGCCGACGAGCCGTCCCTGGAGGCCGACATCGCCTTCGGCTGCGCTGCCACCGTCCACCTCGAGGACCGCCTCGCCGAACACATCGGCGCGGCCTGGGCCGAGGGACGCAGCGCGTTGCGCACGCCGCTGGAGGGGCCATGACCGTACCGGCAGCCGCCGTCCCCTCCGACGGAGCGGCCTGAGCCCGGACAGGCCCGCCGGGCCTCGTGCGACCACCGGGCCGTCGTGCGAGGAACCGCTGTGCCGGGCTCCCGGCACCTGGCCCTTACTGATCGTTTCAGAATGAGTCTTACCGAGCGCTTCAGTTGGCACTTGTGCAGCTGAGTTGGCACCTTGACCCCTGGCCTTGTGCATGCAACAGCAGATCCGGTCGGGCGTAGGAGTGGGTGGATGAGCGCAGATGTGAAGCGGGAGTGCTGGGCAATGCGACCCGGAGTCGGTGTGGGGCCGTTGCACTTTGGGATGTCTCCAGCCGAGGTTGCCAAAGCACTGCTGGCCTCTGGACTGCCGGAACGGGTCAGTGGTCCGTATGAGCAGGAGGACTTTCCGGATGGAGTGAAGGCGTTCTACGAGGCGGGCAGGCTCGCCTGCGTCGCGCTGGATGCGGTCACCGGTCCGCAAGTCTTCCTGTCTGGCTTCCCGCTGGCAGGGAGCGATCCCGAGCAGGGCCATCAGTTCCTGCTGGACCACGCTGCGGAGCATGGAAACTGGGTGCTTTACACGCCCGACGACTCGGTTTCCCTGACTGATCTCGGGCTTCTTCTGCGTTCGCAACTGGTCGGGGAAGCCCGCCTCACGCGCCCGCTCTTTGTGAAGGAGGAGTGGCTGGAGTCGCAGTACTTCCGAGACCACCTCCCGCTGGAGGCTGTGCCAGGCTGAGCGCGAGATGAGCCGTGGGTCTTGTGCTCGACAATCTTGGTCAGCAGGGTGTCCAAGGTGCGTGCTGATCTTGTCCCAGATGACCTGTGGGAGCGGGTGGCCCCGCTGCTGCCGCCCACTCCCGAACGGCGCCGTCGCCACCCCGGGCGGCTGCGCGTTCCCGACCGAGTGGCGCTCGCCGGCGTCATGTACGTGCTGCGGACCGGTGTTGCCTGGCGGGACGTTCCGGCGGAGACCGTGGGCTGCTCCGGTGTGACGGCCTGGCGTCGGCTGCGGGACTGGACCGAGGCAGGCGTCTGGCCACGCCTGCACACCGCCCTGTTGGCCGAGCTTCGCCGCGCCGGCCTACTGGACCTGGACGACTGCTCTGTGGACGGATCGCACGTCCGGGCTCTCAAAGGGGGGATCATGTCGGCCCCTCGCCCGTCGACCGTGCCCGCCCCGGCTCCAAGCACCATCTGATTGTCGACCGACACGGAACCCCGCTCGCCGTCACGCTCACCGGCGGCAACCGGCACGATGTCACCCAGCTCCTGCCGCTGCTGGACGCCGTCCCGCCGGTCCGAGGACTGCGGGGACGTCCCCGCCGCAAACCCCGGCGTCTGTATGCCGACCGGGGCTACGACTTCGACAAGTATCGCCGCCTGCTGTGGAAACGCGGCATCAAACCCCTGATCGCCCGACGCGGCGTCGCCCACGGCTCCGGACTGGGCAAAGTGCGCTGGGTGGTCGAGCGCGCATTCGCCTGGCTGCACCAGTTCAAACGGCTCCGCACCCGCTACGAACGACGCGCCGATCTCCATCAGGGACTGCTCGACCTGGCCTGCAGCCTCGTATGCCTCCGCCGCCTCCGGAACTCATTCTGAAATGATCAGTTAAGAGTTGTCCCGTAATACCGTGAGGCTGAGGGTCAGGCTGTGTCCAGGTCGGTGCCGATAGCGCCGGCTGAGCGAAGCGAACGCCCGAGGTCT
>NZ_JBVHGJ010000009.1:0-331874 GCF_055561875.1 Streptomyces sp. NPDC022552 | reverse complement strand
CGTCGTGACCGGGACACCGGCGGGAAGACCCTCCAGCGTCGCGACCAGCGCGGGACCGTGCGACTCTCCGGCTGTCAGCCAGCGCAACCTGCTCAACGATGCTCCTCATGCTCGCGCCTGGAACTGCTGTGGCGCGACCGGGTGCGCGGCCCTGGCCCGCCACCCCGATCCTCCCACGTCCGGGGGTCGAACCTGGCCGTCGGTCCAGCTATCGGACGCGAAGAACGTCAGATCGCGGGGGTCACGGCGTCAGGTCGAGGGGCGAGAGGTGCGGACGGCGCGCCACAGCCGGCGCCCGCCCTCCACCACGAGGAAGGTCAGCCCGAGGGTGACGACGGTGTCCTCCGCCCACTCGGGCAGCAGGTTCACGAGCAGCTTGAACAGCGAGCTCGCCCAGTCCGCGGCAAGCGTCTCCGTACCGTTCACGCGGCTGACAGCGCTCTCTCACCGGCGGCGCGCATCGCGGCCAGCGGTGCCTCGGCGACGCCCGTCATCTGCTCGACCTGGAGAACGGCCTGGTGGACGAGGAGGTCGAGACCGCCGAGGACCGCACCCCCGCGCTCCGACCAGGCGGCGGCGAGCGGTGTCGGCCAGGGGTGGTACAGCACGTCGAAGAGGGTGCCGGGGGCGTCCGGGACCTCGGCCGCGAGCGCGTCGGTGGTGCCGGCCGGGGTGGTGGCGATGACGAGGGGGGCGGCGAACGCCCGGTTCGCGCTCGACCACTCGGCGGTCCGCACGTCCACGCCGAGCCGCTCGCCCCAGCCGCGCATCTCCTCGGCCCGTGCCTCGCTCCGTACGTACGCGGTGACCGGACCCGTACAGATCCGCGACAGGGCGGCGAGGGCGGAGGAGGCGGTGGCACCGGCCCCGAGGATCGCCGCGGAGTCGACCTTCTCGACGCCCCGCTCGCGCAGGGCCGCGAGCAGGCCGGGGATGTCGGTGTTGTCGCCGACACGGCGGCCGTCCTCGGTGAGGACGACCGTGTTCACGGCCTCGACCGAGGCGGCGGTGTCGCTGATCGCGTCGAGCAGCGGGATGATCGCCCGCTTCAGCGGCATGGTCAGGGAGAGCCCGGCCCAGGACTCGTCCAGCCCCTCGACGAAGCCGGGGAGCCCGGCCTCGTCGACCTCGAACCGGTCGTACGACCAGGTGTCGAGGCCGAGCGCGGCGTAGGCCGCCCGGTGCAGGACCGGGGAGAGCGAGTGCGCGATCGGCGAGCCCAGGACGGCCGCACGCCGCGTTGACGGCATCAGTTCTTCCTTGACTTGTTGAATTCTTCGACGAGCTTCTGGTGGTCGGCGTTCGTCTTCGTGAACTGGGACGTCTTGCCGTCGAGCGAGATGAAGTAGTACCAGCCCTCGCTCGTCGGGTTCACCACGCCCTTCAGCGCCTCGTTGCCCGGGTTTCCGATCGGACCGGGCGGCAGACCCTTGTAGAAGTACGTGTTGTAGACGTTGTCGTACTTTCGCAGCTCTTCAAGGGTGAGGTCGATCTTGCTCTGGTTCTTGATGTAGTTGTACGTCGAGTCGAACTCGAGCTTGCCGTAGGTCTGCGGGTTGCTGGGCTTGAGCCGGTTGTAGACGACCTCGGCCATCTTGCGGAAGTCGTCGTGCGACGTGCCCTCGGCCTGGACGAGGCTCGCGATGGTGATGAGCTGCCACGGGCTGTCGACGCCGAGCTGCTCCGCCTTGGCCTCCAGGTCGTACTTCGCGTACTCCTCGTTGGAGCGGGCGACCATCTTGCGCAGCACGTCCTCGGGCTTGTTGCCCTTGGCCACGGGGTAGCTCGCGGGGAACAGGAAGCCTTCGAGCGGGTCCTTGAGCTCCTTGTGGTTGGTCGCCCACTCGGGAAGGCCGAGGTCGTTGGCCTTCGCCTTGGCGACGCCCTGGGTGGTGCCCGCCTTGAGGTCGAGCTTCTTGTCGATCTGCTCGTAGACCCAGACGTTCCGCTTGCCCTCGGGGATGACGAAGTTCGCCTGGCTCGTCGGGCTGAGCATCAGGGTGACGGCGCTCTCCGCCGACATCTCCTTCCTCAGCGTGTAGACGCCGGCCTGGATCGAAAGACCCTTGGGGTTCTTGCCCTGCGCCGACACGAAGGCGTCGACGCTCTTGACGACCCCGGCCTTCTTGAGGATGTTGCCGATCTCGTATCCGCCGGCGGACTTGGGGATCTCGACCTGGACCTCGCCGCTGCCCTCACCCGCGAAGTCGGGTGCGGCGCCGAACTGGCCCTGCCAGAACTGGTAGCCGAAGTAGCCGATGCCGCCCACACCGCCCACGAGGACGAGGGCGACGACCAGGCACGCGACGCCGTTCTTGCCCTTCCTGCTCTTCTGACCCTTGCCACCCCGCCGGTCGCGTCCGCCACGCGGAGACCGGTTCTCGGCCGGCTCGTCCTCGTACCCGTCGTCGTCGGTGCCGTCCTCACCGGTGAAGAAGGGGTGCCGCTCCTCTCCCTCGGCCTCGGCCTCCGCCTCCCAGGCGGTGACCGGCTCCGGCGGTGCCTGCCGCCGGCCCGGGGGCTGCGGCGGCGGATATGCCTCGGGTGTGCCGTAGAGGTCCGGGTTCTGGCCGCCGTACGGGTCGGCGGGAGTCACGCCGTACGGCATGGCCGCCTGGCCCGTCTCCCAGCCCGTGTCGTACTGCTGTGCGGGGTACCCGGGCGTGTCGTAGCCCTGCCCGGGGTAGCCCTGCTGGCCGCCGTACGACTGATTTCCGTACTGGGGGTCGCTGTACTGCTGGGGCTGCTGCCCCTGCTGCGGATGCGGCTGCTGGTGGGGCTGCTGGTACTGCGGGTCGTACCCCTGCTGCCCGCCCTGGGCGTACTGGTCCTGGGCGTAGGAACCCTGACCGTACTGGTCCCGGGCGTACTGGTCCTGGCCGAGCTGCCCCTGGCCGTACTGGTCCTGGCCGTACTGCGCCTGCTGCGGGTACTGCGGCTGACCTCCCCATCCCTGGTCCCCGAACAACGGGTCCTCGGGATGCCACGGTTCGGAGCCAGGGCCCCGGCCATACTCAGTCATCGATCCCCAAACAGCCGCGAGGCTTCCGGACGGTCCGCCTCTACGTAGTGCGGCAGCTGTTCGAACACGCCGCATCGCGCGGAACGTTACCGTATCGCGATCAGATGACCACTTCGACGCCCTCGCCGGGCGGATTACCCGATACCCGTTCGGACTCAAGAGCGTTCTGAAGGATGATCACAGCGGCGGCCTGATCGATGACGGACCGCCCCTTCTTCGACTTCACGCCCGACGCCCGCAGCCCCTGGGTCGCCGTCACGGTCGTCATCCGCTCGTCGACCAGGCGGACGGGCAGCGGAGCGATGCCCTTGGCCAGCTCGCCGGCGAAGCGCCGGACCTTGGCCGCGGCCGGGCCCTCGCCCCCGGAGAGGGAGCGAGGGAGGCCGACCACGACCTCGATCGGTTCGTACTCCTCGACGATCTGCCTCAGCCGCCGGTGGGCCGCCGGGACGTCACGTCCCGGCACGGTCTCCACCGGCGTGGCGAGGACCCCGTCTGGGTCGCACGAGGCGACCCCGATCCGGGCGTCCCCGACGTCGATCGCGAGACGACGACCGCGGCGCATCGTCACGCCGTCTCCACCACGAGACGCTCGACGGCGTCGATGGCCTCGCCGACGGCCTCCGGGTTCTGGCCGCCGCCCTGGGCGACGTCCGGCTTGCCGCCACCGCCGCCGCCGAGGGTCTTGGCGGCGGTACGGACCAGCTCACCGGCCTTGAGACCGCGCTCGCGAGCGGCCTCGTTGGTGGCGATGACGGTCAGCGGGCGGCCGTTGGCCTTGGTGAACAGGGCCACGACGGCCGGGCGGTCCGACGGGATGCGGCCACGGACGTCGAGGACCAGCTTGCGCAGGTCGTCGGCGGAGGTGCCGTCCTGGACCTGGCCGGTGACGAGCGCGACACCGCGGACGTCCTTGGCGCTCTCGACCAGACCGGCGGCGGCCTGGAGCACCTTCTCGGCGCGGAACTTCTCGATCTCCTTCTCGGCGTCCTTCAGCTTGCCGAGCATGGAGGAGATCTTCTCCGGCAGCTCCTCGGGGCGGCCCTTGACCAGCTCCTGGAGCTGGGCGACGACCGTGTGCTCACGGGCCAGGAAGTTGTACGCGTCGACACCGACGAGGGCCTCGACACGGCGCACGCCACTGCCGATCGACGACTCGCCGAGCAGCTTGACCAGGCCGAGGGCGGCGGTGTTCTTGACGTGCGTACCGCCGCACAGCTCCTTGGAGAAGTCGCCGATGGTGACGACGCGGACCTTCTCGCCGTACTTCTCGCCGAACTCGGCGATGGCGCCCTGACGCTTGGCCTCGTCGATCGGCATGACCTCGGCGTGCACGTCGAGCTCGCGGGCGAGGACCTCGTTGATCTTCTGCTCGACGTCCATGAGGACCGTGCCGGGAACGGCGTTCGGCGAGCCGAAGTCGAAGCGGAAGCGGCCGGGCGAGTTCTCGGAACCGGCCTGGGCGGCCGTCGGGCCGAGGGCGTCACGCAGGGCCTGGTGCGTCAGGTGCGTGGCGGAGTGGGCGCGGGCGATGGCCCGGCGGCGGCGGACGTCGATGGCGGCGTAGGCGGTGGAGCCGACCGTCACCTCGCCGACCTGGACGGAGCCCTTGTGCACGGAGACACCGGGGACCGGCTGCTGGACGTCACGGATCTCGATGACGGCGCCGCTGTGCAGCTTGATCCGGCCCTGGTCGGCGAGCTGGCCGCCGCCCTCGGCGTAGAACGGGGTGCGGTCGAGGACGACCTCGACCTCGTCGCCCTCGGAGGCGGCCGGCGACGGGACGCCGTTGACCAGCAGACCGACGACCGTGGACTCGCCCTCGGTGTTGGTGTAGCCGGTGAACTCGGTGGCGCCGCTGCCGTCGGCGATCTCGCGGTAGGCGGCGACGTCGGCGTGGCCGGTCTTCTTGGCCTTGGCGTCGGCCTTGGCCTTGTCCCGCTGCTCCTGCATGAGGCGGCGGAAGCCGGCCTCGTCCACGGAGAGCCCCTGCTCGGCGGCGATCTCCAGGGTGAGGTCGATCGGGAAGCCCCAGGTGTCGTGGAGCAGGAAGGCCTTGTCGCCGGAGAGGACGGTACCGCCGGAGGCCTTGGTCTCGGTGACGGCGCCGTCGAGGACGTTCGAGCCGGCGTTGAGCGTCTTGAGGAAGCGGGCCTCCTCGGCGAGGGCGACGGTCTCGATCCGCTTGCGGTCGGTGATCAGCTCCGGGTACTGCTCGCCCATCGTGTCGATGACCACGTCGACGAGATCCTGGACGACCACGCCCGTGGCGCCGAGCAGGCGCATGTTGCGGATGGCGCGGCGCATGATGCGGCGCAGCACGTAACCGCGGCCTTCGTTGCCCGGGGTGACACCGTCGCCGATGAGCATCACGGACGTACGCATGTGGTCGGCGACCACGCGCAGCGAGACGTCGCTGTCGTGGGCCTTGCCGTAGGCGACGCCGGTGAGTTCGGTGGCCTTGTCGATGACGACCTGGAGGGTGTCGGTCTCGTACATGTTCTGTACGCCCTGCAGGATCATCGCGAGGCGCTCGAGGCCGAGACCGGTGTCGATGTTCTTGGACGGCAGCTCGCCGAGGATCGGGAAGTCCTCCTTGCCGGAGCCCTCGCCGCGCTCGTACTGCATGAAGACCAGGTTCCAGATCTCCACGTACCGCTCGTCGTTGACGGCCGGGCCGCCCTCGACGCCGAACTCGGGGCCACGGTCGTAGTTGATCTCGGAGCACGGGCCGCAGGGGCCGGGAACGCCCATCGACCAGTAGTTGTCCTTCTTGCCGAGGCGCTGGATGCGCTCGGCGGGGACGCCGACGACGTCGCGCCAGATCTGCTCGGCCTCGTCGTCCTCCTGATAGACGGTGATCCAGAGCTTCTCCGGCTCCAGCCCGTAGCCGCCGTGCTCCACCGAGGTGGTCAGCAGCTCCCAGGCGAGCTTGATGGCGCCTTCCTTGAAGTAGTCGCCGAAGGAGAAGTTGCCGCACATCTGGAAGAACGTGCCGTGGCGGGTGGTCTTGCCGACCTCTTCGATGTCGGGCGTACGCACGCACTTCTGCACGCTGGAGGCGCGCGAGAACGGCGGCTTGACCTCGCCGAGGAAGTACGGCTTGAAGGGAACCATGCCGGCGGGGACCAGAAGCAGAGTCGGGTCGTCCGCGATGAGCGACGCCGAAGGGACGACGGTGTGCCCGCGCTCCTCGAAGAAGCTCAGCCAGCGGCGGCGGATTTCAGCCGACTCCATCAGTGGTCCTCATTCCGGTTGTACGAAATCGTTCGGTACGAATGCGTGGTGGTGGTGTTCGGGGTGGCATCGAGCGATGCCCTGCGGCGCGGCCCGGGCAGCTCGCGCTCGACCGGTGCGTCCGGGGAGGCCTCCAGGCCGAGTGCCTCGCCCAGTTCGGCCTCGCGCTGGACCATGCCCGACCTGACGTCGAGGGCGAAGTCCTTGAGCCGGTGGCCGGTCTCGATCGCCTTGTTCGCCGCCTGCGCGGCGAGGCTCTCGGGAGTCAGCTGCTTGAGCTTGCGGTTGACCTTGGTGGTGGCCCACACGCCGGCTGCTGCGCCTGCGGTGAACCAGAACGTACGGCGGAACATCGCGGCTCAGCCCTTCTGCTTCCTGCGCCGCGCGGACGGCACGGTGCGACCGACGACGGTACGGGGGGCGGGCGCGGGCGGTGCCTGGTCCCGGCCGCGGCCGAGGGCCCTGCGCACTCCGTAGCCGAAGGCCGCGACCTTGACGAGCGGGCCGCCGAAGGTGGAGGCGACGGTGGTGGAGAGCGCCGAGGCGTTGGAGGTGACCTCCTGGACGTCCGAGGCGATCGCGTCCACGCGGTCGAGCTGGGTCTGCGCCGACCGCACGGTCGCGGAGGCGTCGCTGAGCAGCGGGACGGCCTGTTCGGTCACGTCCGCCACCAGCTTGGTGGTCGCCTTGAGCGTCTGCGCCAGCCTCACCAGAACCACGGCGAGGAAGGAGACGAGAATCGCCCAGAACACGGCCACCAGAATCCCGGCAACCTCTCCACCGGTCACTCCGCACCGCTCTCTGCTGTCGTTGGGCCCTTGCGAAAAGTCGTCCTCTGACCCTATCGCGCCCGGGGTCTTTCCCCGTACCTCATTACGGGCGGTACGCGCGCTCCCAGGAGGGGAATCACCTGACCCGATTGTACGGAGTGCGTGTGGATGAGTACGCTCCGTGTCCCATGCGAAGGACCAACCTCCCGGCGGAGCTGAACGTCTTCGTCGGACGGGCCGCAGAACAGGACCGACTGACCCGGCTCCTGGGGGAATCGCGCCTGGTCACCGTCGTCGGGGTGGGGGGCGTGGGCAAGACCCGGCTCGCCCTGAGGGCCGCCAGGGCGGTGGAGAAACGCTACGCCGACGGCGTGTGGCTCGCCGACCTCTCGGTGCTGCCCGACCCGGAGCTGGTGGCTTTCGCTCTGACCGAGGCGCTGGGGCTGACCGATCACACGCTGCGCACCCCCGTCGAGACGCTGACCGACCATCTCGCGGAGCGCCGGCTGCTGCTGGTGATGGACGGTTTCGAGCACCTCGTCGAGGAATGCGCCCCGTTGGTACGGCAGATGCTCGAGCACGCCCCGGGTCTCACCGTCCTCGCGGTGGGCCGCCGTCCGCTGCGCGTCGACGGGGAGGCCGTGTTCACGCTCGCGCCGATGGACGAGTACGACGCGGAGGCACTCTTCCTGGAGCGGGCGGCGGCCTCGGTCGGGCCCGGCCCGACCGGCTCCGCCCGGACGGCCGGGAGGGCCCGTACCGCCGTCGACGCGAGCGCGGCGTCCGACGAGAGCGCGGTACGCGAGCTGTGCCGGCGGCTCGACGGGATTCCGCTCGCCCTGGAGCTGGCGGCCGCCCGGATGCCGCTCCTCACCGTGGACCAGATGCTGCGCCGGCTCGGCGACCGGTTCCGGCTGCTCACGGACGGGGCGCGCGGCGCACTCCCCCGGCATCAGACGCTGCGCACGGCGATCGGCTGGAGCCACGAGCTGTGCACTCCGGAGGAGCGGCTGCTGTGGGCACGCCTCTCGGTCTTCGCCGGGCCGTTCGACCTGGAGGCGGTGGAGTACGTCTGCGCAGGCCGGGAGCTTCCGCCGGAGCGGGTGATGGATGTGCTCGGCGGTCTGCTCGCGCAGTCGCTGGTCGTACGGGAGGACACGGCCGCCGGTCCGAGGTATCGGATATTGGACACGGTCTCCGATTACGGCGCGGAGTGGCTGATGGCGCTCGGCGACACCGAGCGCATGCGCCGTCGGCACCGCGACTGGTACATGGGTCTGGCCACCTGGTGCGAGCTGGAGTGGTTCAGCCCGCGTCAGGCCGAGATCGCGGCCTGCCTGGACGCGGCGCTCCCCAATCTGCGGGCGGCCCTCGAACTCTGCCTGGAGCAGCCGGACGAGGCGCATCTGGCGCAGCATCTGGCGGGGACGCTCTGGTTCGCGTGGGTGGGGTGCGGGCGTCTGGCCGAGGGCCGGCACTGGCTGGACCGGGCGCTGGCGCTGGACTCGGAGCACGAGGACGCGCGGCTGAAGGGGCTGTGGGTGCTCGGCTACGTGGCGATCCTGCAGGGCGACGCCACGGCGGCGGTGGCGGCGCTGCACGAGTGCGGGGAGCGGGCCCGCTCGGTCGGCAATCCCCTGGCGGAGGCGTACGCGACGCATCGGATGGGCTGTCTGGCGCTGCTCTCGGACGACATGCCGCGGGCGGAGGAGCTGCTCGGCCGGGCCCTGGCGGCGTACCGGGAGCTGGGCGAGCTGAACAGCAACGTACTGATGGGCCAGGTCGAGCTGGCGCTGGCCCGGGTGTTCCAGGGTGATCTGGAGGGGGCGGTCGCGCTCTGCGCGGAGGTGCGGGAGATCTGCGAGGAGCGCGGCGAGCGCTGGACCAAGGCGTACGCGCTCTATGTGCTGGCGTACGCGGCGTGGACCGGGGGCGATCACCGCGAGGCGCGGACGCTGCTGACGGAGTGCGTCGGCATCAACCACATGTTCCACGATCTGGTGGGGCTGGTCCTCGCGATCGAGCTGCTCGCGCTGGTGACGGCGAGCGAGGGCGATCCCACGGAGGCGGCGGTGCTGCAGGGTGCCGCGCTGCCGGTGTGGGACTCGGTGGGTCTCCAGCTCTTCGGCTCGGGCCATTTCAACGGGGCGCGGGCGCTCTGCGCGCGTCAGGCGGGCGAGGTCCTGGGCGCGGAGCGTTACGGGGCGTCGGTGCGGGAGGGTCAGGGGCTCTCGCTGGACGCGGCGGTGGACCGGGCGCTGAGCGTGCGCCGGAATCCGGCCGGGCGCGGCTCCGGCCCACGGGCGCCGCGCCCGTTCCGTGCGGCGTTCCCGGAGAACGCGGAAGCCCGCCGGCTCCCCCACTGGTGAGAGTGGGGAAGCGGCGGGCTGAACACCGCGGGGGTGGTACTACGACGGCTTGATCAGCGGGCGTAGTACTCGACGACCAGCTGCTCGTCGCAGATGACCGGGATTTCCTTGCGGTTCGGGTCGCGGTCGAGGCGGAAGGCCAGGGCCTTCAGGTTGACCTGCAGGTAGCGCGGGGTCTCACCGTCGGCGGCGAAGCCACCCTCGCGGGCCACCTGGAACAGGGGCTTCTCGCGGGAGCGCTCGCGGACCATCACGACGTCGTCGGGACGGACACGGAACGACGGCTTGTCGACCTTGCCACCGTTGACCTGGATGTGACCGTGCACGACCATCTGGCGGGCCTGGTAGATGGTGCGGGCGATGCCCGAACGCAGGACCAGGGCGTCGAGGCGACGCTCGAGCTCGACGACCAGCGCCTCGCCCGTCTTGCCCTCGGCCTTCTTGGCGCGGTCGTACGCGCGGGCCATCTGGCGCTCGGAGATGTCGTACTGGGCGCGCAGGCGCTGCTTCTCGAGCAGACGGACCTTGTAGTCCGAGTTCTGCTTGCGGCCACGGCCGTGCTCGCCCGGCGGGTAGGGGCGGGCCTCGAAGTACTTGACGGCCTTCGGGGTCAGCGCGATGCCGAGGGCACGCGACTTCTTGACCTTGGGACGGGACTGGTTCGGCATGAACCAACCTCTCTATCTGTACGAATACGGCTTCACCAGGGTTAGAGGAGGTCGCATCCGCAGCCGGGGAAACCCGTCCGGTCCGTCAGGACCTTTCGGGCAGCCGCTCCCTGGTCTGGGCACATACGTGCAGCACGCGAACGGCCCATCGCCTGTTCCCCGGGACCGGGGGAGGTGATGGGTTGCCCGCGACACCTTCGAAGGTGCGCGACACTCCTGGAGATCCCGCCTGAGGCGGGGCTCCCGCTGCCTGTCCCGTTCTGGTGGCGCCGGCCGAAGCCGGACACGGGACGCAGCACTCCGCACGAGTGTACCGGGTGACCGGAGGGCCCGTGCACACACCCGGGTCCTGCCGTCAGCCGTCGCCGCGCAGCCGTTCCCGCACCTTCTCCACCACGTCCGCGTACCGCGCCTCCGCGCCGTAGCGCGTCGGCTCGTAGTAGCGCTTTCCCCGGACCTCGTCCGGCGCGTACTGCTGGGCCGCGATGCCGCCCGGGACGTCGTGCGGGTACACGTACCCCTGGGCGTGGCCCAGCTTGGCCGCGCCCTTGTAGTGGCCGTCGCGCAGATGCGGCGGGACCGGGCCCGCGAGGCCGTTCCGCACGTCGGCCTGGGCCGCGAAGATCGCGGTGGTCGCCGCGTTCGACTTGGGGGCCAGGGCCAGTGCGATCGTCGCGTGGCTCAGGGTCAGCGCCGCCTCGGGGAAACCGATCATGGCGACGGCCTGTGCGGCCGCGACGGCCAACGGCAGGGCGGCCGGGTCGGCCAGACCGATGTCCTCGCTGGCCGAGATCATCAGCCGGCGGGCGATGAACCGGGGGTCCTCCCCCGCCTCGATCATCCGCGCCAGATAGTGCAGCGCCGCGTCCACGTCCGAGCCGCGGATCGACTTGATGAGCGCGCTGGCCACGTCGTAGTGCTGGTCGCCGTCCCGGTCGTACGTCACCGCCGCCCGGTCGACGGTCTCCTCGACCGTCTGGAGCGTGATCTCCGGCTCGCCCTTGGCGATGGCCGAGCCCGCGGCGGCCTCCAGGGCGGTCAGAGCGCGCCGCGCGTCACCTCCGGCGATCCGCAGCAGGTGCGCCTCGGCGTCCTCGGGCAGGGTGACCGCGCCGCCGAGTCCGCGGTCCTCGGTGAGGGCCCGCTTCAGCAGATCGCGCAGATCGTCGTCGGTGAGCGGTTCGAGCGTGAGCAGCAGGGAGCGGGAGAGCAGGGGCGAGATGATCGAGAAGTACGGGTTCTCGGTCGTCGCCGCGATGAGCGTCACCCAGCGGTTCTCCACCGCCGGGAGCAGCGAGTCCTGCTGGGCCTTGGAGAAGCGGTGGATCTCGTCCAGGAAGAGGACGGTCTCCTTGCCGAAGCCGCCGGCCGCCCGCCGGGCGCCCTCGATGACAGCCCGGACCTCCTTGACGCCCGCGGTGATGGCGGAGAGCTCCACGAAGCGCTTGTTCGTCGCCTTGGAGACCACGTACGCGAGGGTCGTCTTTCCGATGCCCGGCGGGCCCCAGAGAATCACGGACGAGGCGCCCGCGGGCCCTCCGTCCCCCTCGCCGACGAGCCGCCGCAGCGGTGAGCCCGGCTTGAGCAGGTGCTGCTGGCCGAGGACCTCGTCCAGGGTGCGCGGACGCATCCGTACAGCCAGGGGGCTGCTGGACGGGTCCTTCTCCTGGCGTTCTTCGGCGGCTGCGGTAAAGAGGTCGGGCTCCACGCCATGAAGCCTAAGTCAGAGCACTGACAGCCCGGTCCGCGCGCCGGTCGGCCGGCGGCTCCGCGGCTCGTGAGCCCGTCGGCCCGTCAGCTGGTCCAGAAGTCCCACCAGCGCGTGAGGATCAGCATGCCGATGATCCCGATGTGCAGGACGGGCAGGACCCAGGTGAACTCGTCGAAGAAGGTCCGCAGGCCCCGGGGGGCGGGGATGACGCCGTTGCGGACGTTGTGCGAGGTCACGTACCAGAACATGATGATCGTGGCGACCCAGGCCAGGCAGCACCACAGGCAGAGCGCGTTGATCTCGTACAGCGACTGCTGCATGAGCCAGGTGCAGAACCCGACGCCGAACAGCGTGCCCGCGTTCAGGCCGAGCCAGTACCAGCGGCGGTAGCGGGCGCCCGCGAGGAGGCCCACACCGATCGCGACGACCATCGCGTACGTGACGAGGCCGAGCATCGGGTTCGGGAAGCCGAAGACCGAGGCCTGGTCGCTCTTCATGATGTTGCCGCAGGAGACGATCGGGTTGAGGCTGCAGCCCGGGGTGAAGTTCGGGTCCTCGAGGAGCTTGAACTTGTCGATCGTGATGACCCACGCGGCGAGCAGACCGGCGGCACCGGTGATCACCAGCAGCCAGGCCAAGGCACGGCTCGCGCCGATCGTGCCGCGCGCCGACTCGTCAACCGCTGCGTCTGTCATATCCCCGATCCATCACTCGCGGGCTTCTGGGCACGGTCATTCTGCCGCACGGGGGCCCCGTTCCACCGTTCGGTGGACATAAGGACGACCAGGGACGAGACGGGCCCGGACCGCGCAAAGCGGTCCGGGCCCGTGGTCGTCCTCGTGCCGGTCAGGCCAGCTTCGCCCGGACGGTGTCGACCAGCGCGTCCAGGGCCACCGGCTCCTGCTCACCGGACTCCATGTCCTTGAGCTGGACCACGCCCTCGGCCAGGTCGCGCTCGCCCGCGACGACGGCGAACCGGGCGCCCGAGCGGTTGGCGTCCTTCATCGCGCCCTTGAGTCCCTTGCCGCCGAACGCGAAGTCGGCCGCGACGCCCGCCTTGCGGAGCTCGGTGACCTTCGCGAACAGCAGACGACGCGCCTCGTCGCCGAGCGCGACGGCGAAGACGCTGGTCGCCGCCGGGATGTCCAGCTCGACGCCCTCGGCCTCCAGGGCCAGCACCGTACGGTCCACGCCCAGCGCCCAGCCGACCGACGGAAGCACGGGGCCGCCGATCATTTCCGAGAGGCCGTCGTAGCGGCCGCCGCCGCCGACCGCGGACTGCGAGCCCAGACCGTCGTGGACGAACTCGAAGGTCGTCCGCGTGTAGTAGTCCAGACCGCGCACCAGCTTGGCATCGTCCTCGAAGGCCACACCCGCCGCGGTGATCAGCGCGCGTACCTCCTCGTGGTACGCCTTGCACGCGTCGCACAGGTAGTCGCGCAGCAGCGGTGCGCCGCCGAGCTGCTTCTGCACGGACTCGCGCTTGTCGTCGAGGACCCGGAGCGGATTGATCTCGGCCCGGCGGAGCGTCTCCTCGTCGAGGTCGAGCCCGCGCAGGAACGTCTGCAGCGCCTCGCGGTAGACGGGACGGCACTCCTTGTCGCCGAGCGAGTTCAGCAGGATGCGGAAGTTCCGCAGGCCGAGCGAGCGGTACGCGTCGTCGGCCAGGATGATCAGCTCGGCGTCGAGCGCCGGGTCCTCGGCGCCGATCGCCTCGGCACCGACCTGGGAGAAGTGCCGGTAGCGGCCCTTCTGCGGGCGCTCGTAGCGGTAGTACGAGCCGGAGTACCAGAGCTTCACCGGCAGGTTGCCCTGCTTGTGCAGGCTGGCCTCGAGGGCCGCGCGCAGCACGGAGGCGGTGCCTTCGGGGCGCAGCGCCAGCTCGGAGCCGCCCTTGGTCGTGAGGGTGTACATCTCCTTGGTGACGATGTCGGTGGACTCGCCGACACCGCGAGCGAAGAGGTTGACGTCCTCGAAGCCGGGCGTCTCGATGTAGCCGTAGCCGGACTTGCGCAGCGGTCCGGAGATGGCGTCGCGCACCGCCAGGTACTTCGCGGAGTACGGCGGAATCAGGTCGTACGTGCCCTTGGGGGCCTTGAAGGTGCTCAACGTAGTCTCGTCACATTCCTCGTCGGGGAGCCTTCGCGCTCCCGAGGCCGGCGGCCACATCCCGGAGATACGGGTTCGTGGCGCGCTCCTGGCCGATGGTCGTCTGGGGACCGTGTCCCGACAGCACCACGGTCGAGTTGTCGAGCGGCAGGCACACGCGGGCCAGCGATTCGAGCATCTCGTCCATGTCACCGCCGGGCAGGTCGGTGCGTCCGATGGAGCCGGCGAAGAGCAGATCGCCCGAGAAGAACACGGAGGGAATGTCCGTGGTCTGCGGCATCTGGAAGGTCACCGACCCCTTGGTATGACCGGGCGCATGCGCGACCGAGAACTCCAGCCCTGCGAGGTCCAGCTTCGCGCCGTCGGTGAGCTCGTGCACGTCGTCCGGCTCGCCCACGGTCAGTTCGCCCATGAGCGGCATCCCGATGGAGCGGCCGAGGGCCTTCTCCGGGTCGCTCATCATGTACCGGTCGGCGGGGTGGATCCACGCGGGTACGTCATGGGCGCCGCAGACCGGGACGACGGAGGCGACGTGGTCGATGTGTCCATGGGTGAGGACCACGGCGACGGGCTTGAGCCGATGCTTCTTCAGCGTCTCCTCGACTCCCTGGGCGGCCTGGTGGCCCGGGTCGATGATCACGCACTCCTCGCCTGCGGCGGGGGCGACCAGATAGCAGTTGGTCCCCCAGGCCCCGGCGGGGAACCCGGCAATCAGCACGATCGTCCTTAAATGTCGTCCGGCACGAGGTGCGGCGGAGCGGAAGCGGCAGATCAGAGCCTACCGGCGCTGCGTATTCCACAGCCAACCCGTATACGGTACGGGCACACCAGGCCAGGACAGGAACAGTCGAGCGACAAGGAGCAGACCCGGTGGTCAGCAGCGATCAGCGGCGGCGGCAGCTCGCCAGGGAGAAGTACGAGCGTCAGCAGCAGCGCCGGCAGGAGGCGCGGCAGAAGGCCAAGCGCCGGAACACCGTGATCGCGGCCTCGCTCGCCGTCGTGCTGGCCGCGGGCGGAGCGGTGTACGCGTCGGTCGCGCTGACCGACGACGGCAGCACGAAGGCGGCCGACGACGCGACGCCGAGCGACGCCCCGACGCCCACTCCCTCGGCGAGCGAGTCGAAGGCCCCGGAGCCGGCGATGGCCATCGACAAGAAGGCCACGTACACGATGTCCCTGAAGACGAACGAGGGCGACATCGGGATCACCATGGACGCGGCGAAGACCCCGCGCACGGTGAACTCCTTCAAGCACCTCGCGGACAAGAAGTACTTCGACGGAACGAAGTGCCACCGGCTCACCACCGAGGGCATCTTCGTCCTCCAGTGCGGTGACCCGAAGGGCGACGGTACCGGCGGTCCCGGGTACACGATCCCGGACGAGAACCTGGACGCGCTGGGCAAGGCCGGCGCTGACGGTTCGGTGACCTTCCCCGCCGGGACGGTCGCGATGGCCAACACGATGCAGCCGAACACGGGCGGCAGCCAGTTCTTCCTCGTCTACGAGGACACCAAGCTGCCTCCGCAGTTCACCCCCTTCGGGAAGATCGACGCGGCCGGCCTGAAGGTCGTCGAGGAGGTCGCGAAGGGCGGGGTCGAGGGCGGTGCCAAGGACGGTGCGCCCAAGACGGCCGTGACGATCGAGAAGGCCACGGTCGCCAAGAAGTGACACACCGCGTGACCGTTGAATTTCGGTCGCGCGGAGAGCGGACAGCCGGGCGGCCGGTCGCCTAGATTGGCGTTGTGCAGCGCGGTCCTGTATCCGCGTTGTTGAGGGCGGGCGAGGCCCGCCGGGAACCTGTGGACGATGCCCAGGGGGCACAACCCCCTCGTCGGCATCATGTGGAGGAGGCGCTGTGAGCAGCGACCCGTGGGGCCGCGTCGACGAGACGGGCACCGTGTACGTGCGTACAGCCGAGGGCGAGAAGGTCGTCGGATCGTGGCAGGCCGGCACTCCCGAGGAGGCACTGGCCTACTTCGAGCGCAAGTACGAGGGCCTGGTTGTCGAGATCGGCCTCCTCGAGAAGAGGGTGAAGACCACCGACCTCTCGGCGAAGGACGCCACGGCCGCGATCGACCACATCCGGCACCAGGTCGACGAGCATCACGCCGTGGGTGACCTCGCCGCGCTGACCGCTCGTCTCGACAAGCTGGTCGGGACGGTCGAGTCGCGCCGCGAGGAGCGCAAGGTCCAGAAGGCCAAGCAGGCCGACGAGGCGCGCGGCGCCAAGGAGGCGCTGGTCAAGGAGGCCGAGGAGCTGGCGCAGAGCGAGCAGTGGCGGGTGGCCGGCGAGCGGCTGCGCGCGCTCGTGGACACCTGGAAGGGCCTGCCGCGGCTCGACCGGAAGTCCGACGACGAGCTGTGGCACCGCTTCTCGCACGCCCGCTCGGCGTTCTCCAAGCGCCGCAAGGCGCACTTCGCCTCGCTGGACGCGCAGCGCGAGGAGGCCCGCAAGGCCAAGGAGAAGCTGGTCGCCGAGGCCGAGTCGCTGTCGAACTCCACGGACTGGGGTGGCACGGCCGCCCGCTACCGCGATCTGATGGCGGAGTGGAAGGCCGTGGGCCGGGCGCAGCGCGAGCACGAGGACGACCTGTGGAACCGCTTCCGCGGCGCCCAGGACGTCTTCTTCGCGGCGCGCGGTGAGGTCTTCGCCGAGCGGGACGCGGAGCAGACCGAGAACCTCAAGCTGAAGGAGGAGCTCGCGGCCGAGGCCGAGAAGCTGGTGCCGGTGACGGATCTGAAGGCGGCACGCGCGGCCTTCCGCTCCATCAACGAGCGCTGGGAGGCCATCGGCCATGTGCCGCGCGACGCCCGGCCGAAGGTCGAGGGCCGGATGCACGCGGTCGAGCGGGCGCTCCAGGAGTCCGAGGAGTCGGAGTGGCGCCGGACGAACCCGGAGGCACGCGCGCGTGCCGCGGGTCTGACGGGCCAGCTGCAGGACGCCGTCGACAAGCTCCAGAAGCAGATCGACGCGGCCCGCGCGGCGGGCAACGACGCCAAGGCCGACAAGCTGGCGCGTGAGCTGGAGGGCCGCCAGGCTCTCCTCGACCAGGCGCTGAAGGGTCTGCAGGAGTTCGGCGGCTGATCCCGCGTACGTACGAGAAGGGCCCCGGTACCTCGCACAGGTACCGGGGCCCTTCTCGTACGTCCTCCGAGGTGTCTCGGCTCCCCGCCGGACCTCTACGGCCGCCGTGCCGAGGTGACGCGGTAGACGTCGTAGACGCCCTCCACACCGCGGACGGCCTTCAGGACGTGGCCGAGGTGCTTCGGGTCGCCCATCTCGAAGGTGAAGCGCGAGGTGGCCACCCGGTCGCGGGAGGTCTGGACGGCCGCCGAAAGGATGTTGACGTGCTGGTCCGACAGGACGCGGGTGACGTCCGAGAGCAGCCGGGAGCGGTCGAGGGCTTCGACCTGGATGGCGACCAGGAAGACCGAGGACTGCGTGGGCGCCCACTCGACCTCGAGGATGCGCTCCGGCTCGCGCGAGAGCGAGTCGACGTTGACGCAGTCGCTGCGGTGCACCGAGACGCCGCTGCCGCGGGTGACGAAGCCGATGATCGGGTCGCCGGGCACGGGGGTGCAGCAGCGGGCCAGCTTGACCCAGACGTCCTCGACGCCCTTGACGACGACACCGGGGTCGGCGCTGGAGCGGCGCTTGGAGCGGCCGCGCGTGGGCGGGGCCGTCTCGGCGATGTCCTCGTTGGCGGCCTCCTCGCCGCCGAGCGCCTGGACGAGCTTCTGCACGATGGACTGGGCCGTGACATGGCCCTCGCCGATCGCCGCGTACAGCGAGGAGATGTCGCTGTAGCGCATCTCGTGCGCGAGCGTCACGAGCGAGTCGCCGGTCAGGATCCGCTGGATCGGCAGGTTCTGCTTGCGCATGGCCCGCGCGATGGCGTCCTTGCCCTGCTCGATCGCCTCGTCGCGGCGCTCCTTGGAGAACCAGGCACGGATCTTGTTGCGGGCGCGCGGGGACTTGACGAAGCCCAGCCAGTCGCGGGACGGGCCGGCGCCTGCGGCCTTGGAGGTGAAGACCTCGACCAGGTCGCCGTTGTCGAGGGTCGACTCCAGCGGCACGAGCCGCCCGTTGACCCGCGCCCCTATGGTGCGGTGACCGACCTCGGTGTGCACGGCGTACGAGAAGTCGACGGGGGTGGCCCCGGCGGGCAGCGCTATGACGTCGCCCTTGGGGGTGAAGACGAAGACCTCGTTGCGCGACAGGTCGAAGCGCAGGGACTCCAGGAACTCTCCGGGGTCCTCGGTCTCCTTCTGCCAGTCGAGCAGCTGGCGCAGCCACGCCATGTCGTTGAGGTGGTCGTCCTTGCCGACGCTCTTCGGTACGTCGGTGCGCACCTTGGAGGCTCCGGCGACGGCCTCCTGCTTGTACTTCCAGTGCGCGGCGATGCCGTACTCGGCGCGGCGGTGCATGTCGAACGTACGGATCTGGAGCTCGACGGGCTTGCCGTTGGGGCCGATGACCGTGGTGTGCAGCGACTGGTACATGTTGAACTTCGGCATCGCGATGTAGTCCTTGAACCGGCCGGGGACCGGGTTCCATCGCGCGTGGACGGTGCCGAGGGCCGCGTAGCAGTCGCGGACGGTGTCCACGAGGACGCGGATGCCGACCAGGTCGTAGATCTCCGCGAAGTCACGGCCGCGGACGATCATCTTCTGGTAGACGCTGTAGTAGTGCTTCGGCCGGCCGGTTACGGTGGCCTTGATGCGGGCGGCGCGCAGGTCGGACTGGACCTCGTCGGTCACTATGGCGAGGTACTCGTCGCGCTTGGGGGCGCGCTCGGCGACGAGCCGGACGATCTCGTCGTACATCTTGGGGTAGAGGATCGCGAAGGCGAGGTCCTCCAGCTCCCACTTGATGGTGTTCATGCCCAGGCGGTGGGCGAGCGGTGCGTAGATCTCCAGGGTCTCGCGGGCCTTCTTCTCCTGCTTCTCCCGCTTGAGATAGCGCATGGTGCGCATGTTGTGCAGGCGGTCGGCGAGCTTGATGACCAGGACTCGCGGGTCCTTGGCCATGGCGACGACCATCTTGCGGACGGTCTCGGCCTGCGCGGCCTCGCCGAACTTGACCTTGTCGAGCTTGGTGACGCCGTCGACGAGGAGGGCGACCTGGTCGCCGAAGTCGCGGCGCAGGGTGTCGAGGCCGTACTCGGTGTCCTCGACGGTGTCGTGCAGCAGACCGGCCATGAGCGTGGCCGGGTCCATGCCGAGCTCGGCGAGGATGGTGGTCACGGCGAGCGGGTGCGTGATGTACGGGTCGCCGCTCTTGCGCTTCTGGCCGCGGTGCCAGCGCTCGGCGACCTGGTAGGCGCGCTCGACCTGACGGAGCGTCGCCGTCTCGATCTTCGGGTCGTTGGAGCGGACGATCCGCAGCAGCGGTTC
The DNA here is from genome assembly GCF_055561875.1 of Streptomyces sp. NPDC022552. Taxonomy (NCBI): domain Bacteria; kingdom Bacillati; phylum Actinomycetota; class Actinomycetes; order Kitasatosporales; family Streptomycetaceae; genus Streptomyces; species Streptomyces sp. NPDC022552. The sequence goes on along the minus strand of NZ_JBVHGJ010000009.1, from coordinate 312,591 downwards.
GAGGACCGGGTTGTACGGGGAGGAGCGCTGGACGCCGAGGCGGGCGAGCCGGGCGCGCACACGGTTGGACGAGCCGCCGGAGCGGGTCACGGGTGCGGGCGCGGGCTTGGGCGTGGAGGCCGCCGGGGCCGGGGAGGGGGCCACGGGCGTGGGCTTGCTCTCCGCGGGCTTGTTCTGGGGCGTCGCGGGTCGCCCCGCCGCGGCCTTCTCGGCCTGCGGGTCGGGCTGCGCGGCGGAGAGTGGCTGGGCCTCGTCTGGCAAGAGCGCTCCTCTGGGGTCCCCCCGGACGGACTCTGGGGGAGGTACCGGGTCCCCCGGTCAGGCCCGGAAAGGCCATCGTATCGATCCGGGGGCCGCCGTGCTCACGCGTGCGGAGGGTGAGACGGGCACCACGCGCGCGAAGACCCCGTTCCGGGGCATACATGGGGTGAACGGACGGGGCGCCCCGGGGATTCCCCGGGGCGCCCCACACCTCACGCGCGCGTGCGGTGTCAGACCGTGATCAGCGCCTCCAGCGGAGCGCCGCGCAGGGCGGACTCCAGGCGGACACGCCCGGGCAGGAAGCCGAGCTCCATGAGGACCGCGACGCCCGCGACCTCGGCACCGGCCCGCCGGATGAGCTCGATGGAGGCCTCGGCGGTGCCGCCGGTGGCGAGGACGTCGTCGATGACCATGACACGGTCGCCCGCGGCCAGGTCCTCGGCGTGCACCTCGATCTCGGCGGTGCCGTACTCCAGCTCGTACGCCTGCTTCAGCGTCGCTCCGGGCAGCTTGCCGGCCTTGCGGACCGGGACGAAGCCCAGGCCGGCTCGGACGGCGACCGGGGCGGCGAGGATGAAGCCGCGCGCCTCGAGGCCGACGATCTTCGTCGCGCCGTGCGTGACGCACAGCGCGGCGAGGCTGCCGGTCAGCGCCGTGAACGCCTCCGGGTCCGCGAGCAGCGGGGTGATGTCCTTGAACAGCACGCCCGGCTTCGGGTAGTCGGGGACGTCACGGATCCGGCTGAGGAGCAGGGCCGTGGTGTCCTGTGCCTCGGCGGTCATCCGCGGTTCTCCGACGGGCGGCCGCGACGGCCGCGCTGGCCGACGACGGTGGTCTCCGCCTCGTCGTGGAAGTCGTCCGCGTCCTCGTCCTGACCGTCCAGGGACTCGCCCTTGGCGGCCGCGGACGCGCGCTTGGCGAGCACCCGCTTCTTGAGCGCCTTGATCGCCGGCTCGCGCTCCTTGAGGTCGGCGACGAGCGGGGTGGCGATGAAGATCGACGAGTACGCACCGGCGGCGAGGCCGACGAACAGCGACAGCGAGATGTCGTTCAGCATGCCTGCGCCGAGGACACCGCCACCGATGAAGAGCAGACCGGCCACCGGCAGCAGGGCCACGACGGTGGTGTTGATCGAACGGACCAGGGTGCCGTTGATCGACCGGTTGGCCATGTCGCTGTACGTGAACCGGGTCTGTTTGGTGATGTCCTTCGTTCCCTCCTTGAGGGAGTCGAAGACGACCACGGTGTCGTACAGCGAATAGCCGAGGATCGTCAGCAGACCGATGACCGTACCGACCGTGACTTCGAAGCCGACGAGCGAGTAGATGCCGACGGTGATGGTCAGGTCGTGGATCAGGGCGATGAGCGCCGCTACCGCCATTCTCCATTCGAAGGCGATGGCCAGATAGATCACCACGAGGATCATGAAGACCGCGAGACCGGTCCATGCCTTGGTGGCGATCTGCTCACCCCAGCTCGGACCGACCAGCTCCGCCGCGATCTTGTTCTCGGCGATGCCGAGGTCCTTGGCCAGCTCGGCGCGGACCTGGTCGGACTTCTCGGTGTCGAGGCCGCCGACCTGGATGCGCAGCGCGCCGCTGCCGAGCTTCTGGACGACCGCGTCGTGGCCGGAGGCCTCTTCGGCGTACTCCTGCGCCTGGGAGACCGAGACCTCGGACTTGGGGGTGGTGAAGACGGCACCGCCCTGGAACTCGATGCCCATGTTCAGGCCACGGACGGCCAGGGCCACGATCGCCGTGATGGTGATCAGGATGGACAGGCCGTACCAGATCTTGCGGTTCCCGATGAAGTCGTAGGCGACCTCACCGCGGTTGAGCCGGGCGCCGAGACTGTCGCGCTTCTTCGCCATCTCACGCCTCCTTCGGGTGATCGACGGGGGCGGAGACACGACGGGAGCGGCGCAGCGGCGGCTTGGCGCCCAGGCGCTTGGGGTCGAGGCCGGACCAGGCGTGACCCTCGCCGAAGAACTTGCTCCGCGCGAGCAGCGTCATCAGCGGCTTGGTGAAGAGGAACACCACGACCACGTCGAGCAGGGTGGTCAGACCGAGGGTGAACGCGAAGCCCTGGACCTTGCCGACGGTGACGACGAAGAGCACCGCGGCGGCGAGGAAGGACACGAAGTCGGAGACGAGGATCGTGCGCCGGGCACGCGGCCAGGCGCGCTCGACGGCCGGGCGCAGCGTCCGGCCCTCGCGGACCTCGTCGCGGATGCGTTCGAAGTAGACGATGAACGAGTCCGCGGTGATACCGATGGCGACGATGGCACCGCACACGGCCGGCAGGTTCAGCGCGAAGCCGATGGCCGGGCCGAGCAGGGCCATGATCACGTACGTCAGGAGGGCCGAGACCCCGAGGCTGAGCAGCGCGATCAGCGACAGGCCGCGGTAGTAGATCACCAGGTAGAGCACGACGAGACCGAGGCCGATGGCGCCGGCGATCAGACCGGCCTCCAGCTGCTCGCCGCCGAGGGCGGCGGTGACGGTGTCGACGCTCTGGGTGTCGAAGGTGAGGGGCAGGGCGCCGTAGGACAGGATGTTGCCGAGGTCCTGGGCGGACTGCTGGTTGAAGCTGCCGGAGATCTCCGCGTTGGCGCTCAGCGTCGTCCGCACGGACGGGGCCGAGACGACCTCGCCGTCCAGGACGATCGCGAACTGGTTCTGCGGCGCCTGCTGCTGCGAGAGCTTGCTGGTGATCTGCGAGAACTTCTTGGCACCGGCGCTCGTGAACTCCATGTTCACGATCCACATGCCACGCGTCTGGTCGAACTCGCCCTTGGCGTCGTCGACGTCCTGGCCGTCCACCTCGGCCGGGCCGAGGAGGTACTTCTCCCACTGACCGACGGCGTTCTTGCCGCAGGCGACGGTGGAGTCGGACGCCTTGACGCCCTGACCGGCGGCAGCGCGCTGCTTGGGGTCGAGGCAGTTCAGGGTGGCGAACTTCTGCTCGAGCGCCGAGGCCGCGGGGTCCGCGCTCGGGGTGCCGGAGGGCTTCGGGCTCTCGGAGCCCTTCGGCGTGGCCGAACCGGTGGGCGTCGGCGTCGGGGCCTTGAGGGCCTCCGAGACCGCGCGGCCCTGCGTGGAGGCGCTCGAGGACGGGGTGGCGGTCGGCTTGTCCTTGCCCTTGTCCGCGCTCGAGCCGGACGCCGAGGGCTTCGGCGACGTGGAGGAGCTGGCGCTGGGCGCCGGCTGCTCGGAGGGCGCGTAGGTCAGGACGGGCCGGAAGTAGAGCTGGGCGGTGGTGCCGACCTGCTCACGGGCCTGCTTCTCGTTCACACCCCGGGGGATGTTGACGATGATGTTCTCGCGGCCCTGCGTCTGGACCTCGGCCTCGGAAACACCCAGACCGTTGACACGACGCTCGATGATGCCGACCGCGGTGTTCATGTTGGTCTCGTTGACGGCGTCTTCCTGGCCGGGCTCGGCCTTCGCCTTCAGCGTGATCGACGTACCACCGGCGAGGTCGATGCCCAGCCGCGGCGTGGTGTGACCCGACCAGAACATTCCGCCCGTGAGCGCGACCATCGCGATCAGGATCAGAGCCAGGGCGCGCCCCGGCCTGCTCTGGCCCCCCGGGCCCCCCGCCGGCCTTCGGCCCTTCTTCGGTGCTGCCACCTTGTCGTTTCTCCCTGTCCAACCGTCCCGCGCCGGGTGTGCGCGGTGCGGCCACGAAGTGTGTGTGGGGACCTGCCCCCGCAGACGTGGAACCGTGCCGGGGACCGCGGGCGCCTGTGGGCGTTCCCGCGGTCCCCGGTCGCGACTACTTCGCCTCGGCCCCGCTGTCGCCCTTGCCGTCCTTCTTGACCTCGGCGTCGGCCTCGACGGCCTCGGCCTTCTTGGTCAGGTCGGGCTTGGTGTCCTCGACGACCTCGTCCGCCGCGACGGCGTCGGCCGTCTCGGTCAGGGAGGAGGCGTCGTCCGGGACGACGGTCTCGGCGTCCGGCTCGTCACCGTGGACGATGCGGTTGTACTCGTCGTCCGGGAGAACCGCGCCGATGGCGTTCTTCGCGTAGACGGCGTGCACGCCGGGAGCGACCTCGAGGAGGACGGTCTCGTCGCCGATTTCCTTGACGGTGGCGTACATCCCCCCGATCGTGCGTACGCCGGTGCCGGGCTGCATCTCGTCGCGCATCTGCGCGGCCGCCTGCTGCTTCTTCTTCGCAGAGCGGGTCATCAGGAACATGGCCCCGATGAGGACGATGAAGGGGAGGAGGGTCACGATACTCACGGGACGGGTTTCCTTCGCACGGACGCGGAGAACCCGCGGCCTGATCTTCGGGGGTGGGCGTGCCGACCAGAAAGGTCGGCATCGGCGGAGTCTAGGCGAGTCCGCATCGTTGGAACAACGTCCAGCATCGCACCCTGGTTCCTCGTCCGACGAGTCTCCGCGCCGTCACCGCACCGTCACGCCCCGAAGAGCCCCTGTTGTCCGCTTCCTGGCGTGCCCGGGGCCGCTGCCTGCGGCGGAACGAGTCCGAGGTGGGTCCATGCCGCCGGAGTGGCGACCCGACCACGGGGTGTGCGCGCCAGGAGTCCTTCTCGTACGAGGAAGGGTTCGGCGACCTCCTCGACGGTCTCCCGCTCCTCCCCCACGGCCACCGCGAGGGTCGACAGACCGACCGGTCCGCCGCCGAAGAGCTTGAGCAGGGCCTCCAGGACGGCCCGGTCGAGCCGGTCGAGTCCACGGCTGTCCACCTCGTAGACACCGAGCGCGGCGGCGGCGATCTCGCGGTTGATCACGCCGTCGGCCCTGACCTGGGCGTAGTCGCGGACGCGGCGGAGCAGGCGGTTGGCGATGCGGGGGGTGCCGCGGGAGCGGCCGGCGATCTCGGCGGCTCCGGCGGTGTCGATCTCGACGTCGAGGAGTCCGGCGGAGCGGTGGATGACGCGCTCCAGCTCGGCGGGGTCGTAGAACTCCATGTGACCGGTGAAGCCGAAGCGGTCCCGGAGCGGGGGCGGCAGGAGCCCGGCCCGGGTGGTGGCGCCGACGAGCGTGAAGGGCGGCAGCTCCAGGGGGATGGCGGTGGCGCCGGGACCCTTGCCGACGATCACGTCGACGCGGAAGTCCTCCATCGCCATGTAGAGCATCTCCTCGGCGGGGCGGGACATGCGGTGGATCTCGTCGAGGAAGAGGATCTCCCCCTCCTGGAGGGAGGAGAGGATCGCCGCCAGGTCGCCGGCGTGCTGGATGGCGGGGCCGGAGGTGATCCGGATCGGGGCGTTCATCTCGGCCGCGATGATCATCGACAGGGTGGTCTTGCCGAGGCCGGGGGCGCCGGAGAGCAGGACGTGGTCGGCGGTGGCACCGCGCTGGCGGGCGGCCTTGAGGACCAGGTCGAGCTGCTGGCGGACCTTCTCCTGACCGACGAACTCGCTGAGGTCCTTGGGACGCAGCGCCGCCTCGACGGCCTGGTCGTCACCTTCGGCGGAGGCGCCGACGAGGCGTTCCTCGGCTGCGGGTGCGGTGTCGTCGTCCCAGTTCACGGTGTCTGCCTTCGTGGTGATGGTGCGGTGGTGTGCGCGGTGCGGGGCGCCTGCGGCGGGCTTTTCCCCACCTCGCCCCTTCCCGATCCGGGGGCAAGCCCCCAGGCCCCCGTACGGCCTTCGGCCGTGTCCTCAGACGCCGGACGGGCTGATTCTCGCCTGCCAGGGCGAAAATCCAGCCCCGCCGGCGATTGAGGCGCGGGGTCTGGGGCGGAGTCCCGGTTCGGGAAGGTGGGCGGTGAGGAGAAGGCCTCGCGTGGCGGTCATCGTCAGCGGGCTCGGTTCAGGGACTGGAGGGCCGCGCGGAGGAGCTGCGGGACCGGGGCCGTGCCGCCCGCGGCGATCGCGGCTTCGGCCTGCGGGGTCACCGTCGCGACCGCGTCCTCCGCCTCGCGCGACGCGTAGCCGAGGCCGATGAGGGCGGCGGAGAGCTGCTCCGTCCACGGCGCCGGGCCGGACGCCGCCGCGCGCTGGGCGCCCACCAGGCCGCTGCTGCCCAGCGGAGCGCCCAGTTTGTCCTTCAGTTCGAGGAGTAGCTTCTGTGCGCCCTTCTTGCCGATGCCGGGCACCGCGGTCAGCGCCTTCTCGTCCCCCGTGGAGACCGCGAGGCGCAGCGCGTCCGGGCTGTGCACGCCGAGCATGGCCTGGGCGAGGCGGGGCCCGACACCGCTCGCGGTCTGGAGCAGCTCGAAGACCTGGCGCTCGTCGTCGTCGGCGAAGCCGTACAGCGTCAAGGAGTCCTCACGGACCACCAACGACGTTGCCAGCCGGGCTTCCTGACCGATCCTCAGCTCGGCGATGGTGTTCGGCGTGCACTGGACGGCCATGCCCACGCCGCCGACCTCGATGACCGCGGTGGTGGGGGCGAGCGCGGCGACCGGGCCGCTGACGAAGGCGATCATGCGGGGCGGCCTTTCGAGGCGTGAGTTGCGTGATGGGCGGCCACGGCCTGCTGGAGGCGGTTCTGGGCCGGGGCCCGCCAGATGTGACAGATGGCCAGGGCGAGGGCGTCCGCCGCGTCGGCCGGCTTGGGCGGCGCGGAGAGCCGCAGCAGCCGGGTCACCATGGCCCCGACCTGGGCCTTGTCGGCGCGTCCGCTGCCGGTGACGGCGGCCTTGACCTCGCTCGGGGTGTGCAGGGCGACGGGGATGCCGCGGCGCGAGGCGCAGAGCATGGCGACGGCGCTGGCCTGGGCGGTGCCCATGACCGTACGCACGTTGTGCTGGCTGAACACCCGCTCCACGGCGACCAGTTCGGGTGAGAAGCGGTCGAGCCACTCCTCGATGCCGCGCTCGATGCCGACCAGCCGTATGCCGATGTCGTCGTCGGCGGCGGTCCGCACGACGCCCACGCCGAGCATGGTCAGGGGTCGCCCGGCGACGCCTTCGACGACGCCGACGCCGCACCGGGTCAGCCCCGGGTCCACCCCGAGCACGCGCACCTCAAGCCCCTCCCTGGACCGTCTTCGTAAATCTGTTTGTGCAGGCTATCCGCTGCCACTGACAACGCCGCACAAACGGCGGCGGGCCGACGGGGGTGTGTCCCCGTCGGCCCGCCGTGAAAGGACCGGGATCAGGCGTCGACCTTCTCCATGACCTCGTCGCTGACGTCGAAGTTGGCGAAGACGTTCTGCACGTCGTCGCTGTCCTCCAGCGCGTCGATCAGCTTGAAGATCTTGCGCGCGCCCTCCTCGTCCAGCTCGACCTGCATGGTCGGGACGAAGCTGGAGTCGGCGGAGTCGTAGTCGATACCGGCCTCCTGGAGGGCGGTACGGACGGCGACCATGTCGGTGGCCTCGCTGATGACCTCGAAGCTCTCACCGAGGTCGTTGACCTCTTCGGCACCCGCGTCGAGGACGGCGCCGAGGACGTCGTCCTCGGTCAGCTCGCCCTTGGGCAGCACGATGACGCCCTTGCGGTTGAACAGGTACGAGACCGAGCCGGGGTCGGCCATCGAGCCGCCGTTGCGGGTCATGGCGACGCGGACGTCGGAGGCGGCACGGTTGCGGTTGTCGGTGAGGCACTCGATGAGCACCGCGACACCGTTCGGACCGTAGCCCTCGTACATGATCGTCTCGTAGTCGACGCCGCCGGCCTCGAGGCCGCCGCCCCGCTTGATCGCCGAGTCGATGTTCTTGTTCGGGACCGAGCTCTTCTTCGCCTTCTGCACGGCGTCGAACAGCGTCGGGTTACCGTCCAGGTCGGCGCCGCCGGTCCGGGCGGCGACCTCGATGTTCTTGATCAGCTTCGCGAAGAGCTTGCCGCGCTTGGCATCGATCACGGCCTTCTTGTGCTTCGTCGTAGCCCATTTAGAGTGGCCGGACATCTGCCTGTCTCCTTCGCGTAACCCATTTCTGAACGAACCCCAGAGATCCTACCGGGACGTCGTCACCGCGCGTCGCGCACCATGTCGACGAACAGGGCGTGGACGCGGTGATCACCGGTGAGTTCGGGGTGGAACGAGGTCGCCAGGGCCCGGCCCTGTCGTACGGCCACGATGTGGCCCTCGTGCTCGGCGAGGACCTCGACCTCCGCGCCGACGGACTCGACCCACGGGGCGCGGATGAAGACGCCCTCGACGGGCCCGTCCTCGATGCCGGTGACGGTGACGCCCGCCTCGAAGGACTCGTTCTGGCGTCCGAACGCGTTGCGGCGGACGATCATGTCGATGCCGCCGAAGGTCTCCTGGCCCGAGCGCGGGTCGAGGATCTTGTCGGCCAGCATGATCAGGCCGGCGCAGGTGCCGTAGACCGGCAGGCCGGACGCGATGCGCTCGCGCAGCGGCTCCATCAGGCCGAACAGGGCGGCCAGCTTGGAGATGGTGGTGGACTCGCCGCCGGGTATGACGAGGCCGTCGACCTCGGCGAGCTCCTCGGGGCGCCGGACCGGCCTGGCCACGGCGTCAGCCGCGGCCAGGGCGATCAGGTGCTCCCGTACGTCGCCCTGGAGTGCCAGGACACCGATCACGGGTGTGCTCATGGGTGATTACCAGCCGCGGTTGGCGTAGCGCTCGGACTCGGGGAGGGTGTCGCAGTTGATGCCGACCATGGCCTCGCCCAGGTTGCGGGAGGCGTCCGCGATGATCTTCGGGTCGTCGTAGAAGGTGGTGGCCTTCACGATCGCGGCGGCACGCTTGGCCGGGTCGCCCGACTTGAAGATGCCGGAGCCGACGAAGACGCCCTCGGCACCGAGCTGGCGCATCAGCGCGGCGTCGGCGGGGGTGGCGACACCACCGGCGGAGAACAGCACGACCGGCAGCTTGCCGAGCTCGGCGACCTCCTTGACGAGCTCGTACGGGGCGCGCAGGTCCTTGGCGGCGGCGAACAGCTCGTTGTTGTCGTAGCCGCGCAGCTTGGCGATCTCGTTCTTGATCTGGCGCAGGTGGCGGACGGCCTCGACGACGTTGCCGGTGCCGGCCTCGCCCTTGGAGCGGATCATGGCCGCGCCCTCGGCGATGCGGCGCAGGGCCTCGCCCAGGTTGGTGGCGCCACAGACGAAGGGGGTGGTGAAGGCCCACTTGTCGGAGTGGTTGATCTCGTCGGCCGGGGTCAGGACCTCGGACTCGTCGATGTAGTCGACGCCGAGGGACTGCAGGACCTGCGCCTCGACGAAGTGGCCGATCCGGGACTTGGCCATGACCGGGATGGAGACCGCGCCGATGATCTCTTCGATCATGTTCGGGTCGGACATACGGGCGACGCCGCCGTCCTTGCGGATGTCGGCGGGGACCCGCTCCAGGGCCATGACGGCCACGGCGCCGGCGTCCTCGGCGATCTTCGCCTGCTCGGCGTTGACCACGTCCATGATCACGCCGCCCTTGAGCTGCTCGGCCATGCCGCGCTTGACGCGCGCGGTGCCGGTCTCGGGAGACTGGGTGCTGTTGGGAAGCGTGGTGGACACGGGGACCTCACTCGTGAAAGCGGTGTTGAGACAAGAGTGAGGAAACAGGCCACCACCAGTCCACAGCAAGGGCCAATACACAGCCGGTGGATCGTTTTGATTGATTTCGCAGGCTGGAAGGGTCAGGCCGGGCGATCGGCAAGGGCGACGGGCGGTTCGTCGTCCATTTCGAAGGCCAGCGGAAACGGAGCGTGGCCTGCGAGCCGGAACCAGCGCACCGTGCGGTGGCGGCGCAGCGCCCGTGCGGCGCGCACGGCGTCGTTGTGGAACCTCCGGGCCATCGGTACGCGGCGGACGGCCGCCGCGAGTTCGCCCGCGGCCTCCTCGCCGCCGGGGGCCTCCCGTACCGCCTCGACCTGCTCGGGCTCGCCGAAAACGGCCCGCAGCGCCTGGCTCAGCTCGCTCTCGGCGACCTCGCGCTGGTCCTCCTCGGCCTGCCGGGCGGCGTGCGCGGCCTCGTAGAGCACGATCGAGGCGGCCGGGTCGAGCACTCCGGACGTGGCCAGTTCCTGGGCGACCGAGGCGCGGCGCAACAGCTGGGCGTCGAGGGCGGCGCGCGCCGCGTCGATCCGCGAGTGCAGCCGGTCGAGCCGGCCGGCGGTCCAGCTGAGGTACAGGCCGATCGCGATCAGCGCGACGACGGTCCAGATCAGGGTTTGGGTCACGGGCGCACAGGCTACCGTCGCGGCGGCAGGACCCCTTCCCACAGGTCACGGTCGTGGGCGAATCGGACCTTCGCCGTCCGCCCGTCGCCCAGTTCGGCGAGCCGGTCGAGCCAGGGGCGGTACGGGACGCCGAACTCGGCGGCGACGTCGTACGCCTGCCCCGCGAGGACGGTGATGTGGTCACCGTGGTCGAGCACCAGGGACTGGTGGCCCTCGGTGTGCCCCGGTGTGGGTACGACCGTGATCCCGGGCGCGATCTCGTACTCGCCGTCGATCTCCTGGTACCGGACGCCGTCGAGCAGCCGGTCGAGGGTGTGGTCGCCGGCCCGTGCGGTGGCCAGTTCCTTGCGCTGGACCAGGATCGGGGTGTCGGGGAAGAGCGGGTTGCCGCCGATGTGGTCGAAGTGGAGGTGGCAGTTCACGACGAGGTCGACGTCCCGCGCGGCGGCGGGGAGAGGGTGCCGGGTGGGCCGGTAGTGCGCGTCCGCCTCAGGGGAGCCCTCCCCCATGCCGGTGTCGAAGAGCAGGGCGCCGTGCTCATGGCGTACGAGATACGCGAGAGCGGGCTCCACGCGGTCGTGGGGCCCGCCCCACTCGTCGGCGGGGCGGACGAAGTGACCAAGGTCCAGGATCTGAACGGTTGTTGAGGTCATGCGCCCAGCTTGCCCGAAAGGGCGCCGCCCCCGTGGGCTGCGCCCACCCTCCCCCAGCCTTCGTCCGGGGGACCCCAGCCCCGGCGGAACAGACCCCACAGGGCAGGGGCTCAGTCGCGCGACGCCAGGCCGAACCGCGCCCGCAGGCCCACGCGTTCGTCCGTCGCCACCGATGCCGCGCCGTCCGTCACCGTCTCGTAGACCGCGAGGATGTCCGCGCCCACCGTCGACCAGTCGAAGCGCCGCACATGCGCGCTGCCGCGCCTGCTCAGCTCCTTGCGCCGCACCTCGTCCCCGAGGAGCCGGATCGCCGTGTCCGCCAGCGCGTCCGCGTCCTCGTTGGCGAAGAGCTCGCCCGCCGCGCCCTGGTCCAGGACCTGGGCGAAGGCGTCCAGATCGGAGGCGAGGACCGGCGCGCCCGCCGACAGAGCCTCGACCAGGATGATGCCGAAGCTCTCGCCGCCCGTGTTCGGTGCCACGTAGACGTCGACGCTGCGCAGCAGCCGCGCCTTGTCCTCGTCGCTGACCATCCCGAGGAACTCGACGCGTTCCCGCATCTCGCGCGGCAGCGAGGCCACCGCCTCCTCCTCGTCGCCGCGCCCTGCCACGAGGAGCCGTGTCCCGGGCCGTTCCGCGAGGATCTTCGGCAGCGCCTTCATCAGGACCGGCAGGCCCTTGCGCGGCTCGTCGATGCGCCCGATGAAGCCGAGGGTCTGCCCCTGCCACTCCTTCTTGGGCTCCGCCCGCGCGAAGAAGTCGACATCGACGCCGTTGGGGATGACGACGGCGTCGCCGCCGAGGTGCTCGACCAGGGTCCGCCGGGCGTACTCGCTCACCGCGATCCGCGCGCTGATCTTCTCCAGCGCGGGCTGCAGGATCGGGTACGCGGCGATCATCGCCCGCGAGCGCGGGTTGGACGTGTGGAAGGTGGCGACGATCGGCCCCTGCGCGGCCCAGCAGCTCAGCAGGCCCAGCGAGGGCGAGGCCGGCTCGTGGATGTGGATGACGTCGAAGGTGCCGTCGTGCAGCCAGCGCCGTACGCGCGCCGCCGACAGGAAGCCGAAGTTCAGCCGGGCCACCGAGCCGTTGTACGGGACCGGCACGGCGCGGCCTGCCGAGACGACGTACGGGGGCAGCGGGGTCTCGTCGTCGGCGGGGGCGAGCACCGAGACCTCGTGCCCGAGCCTGATGAGGTGGTCGGCGAGGTCGCGGATGTGGAACTGGACGCCGCCGGGGACGTCCCAGGAGTAGGGGCAGACGATGCCGATCTTCACGGCTGTCGCTCCTCGCCGAGCGGCGCGCGCTCCTCCAGGTCCTTCAGCCACAGTCGCTGGAGCATGTGCCAGTCCTCCGGGTGGTCCGCGATTCCGCCGGCGAAGGCATCGGCCAGCGCCTGTGTCATCACGGACGTCTTCTCGACCCGTGTACCTGACTCGGGTACGTCGACGGGCGCGTGCACGCGCCCCCTCATGACAGGTGTCTCGTCGTACCAGAGGGTCACCGGCAGCAGCAGCGCGCCCGTCTGCTGGGCGAGCAGCGCGGGCCCGGCCGGCATCCGCGCCGTCTCCCCGAAGAAGATGACCTCGGTGCCGGAGGCGGAGAGATCACGGTCGGCGACCAGACAGACCAGGCCACCGTCGCGCAGCCGGCGGGCGAGCGTGCCGAAGGCGGAGCCGCCGGAGTGCGGCAGGACCTCCATGCCCAGCGACTCGCGGTAGGCGACGAACCGGTCGTACAGCGTCTCCGGCTTGAGCCGCTCCGCGACCGTGGTGAACGGGACGCCGAGCGAGCGGGTCACCCACACGCCCGCGAGGTCCCAGTTGGCCAGGTGCGGCAGCGCGAGGATCACTCCGCGGCCGGAGGCGAGCCCGTCCTTCAGGTAATGGACGTCCTTGATGTCGACGCCGGCCCCGACGCGCTCCCGGCTCCAGGTCGGCAGCCGGAAGGACTCCATCCAGTACCGCATGTACGAGCGCATGCCGGCCTTCGACAGCTCGGCGAGCCGGTCCGGGCCGGCGTCGGGCACCACGCGCGCGAGGTTGGCTTCGAGGCGCAGCACGCTCTTGCCGCGACGCTTCCAGGCGGTGTCGGCGATCCGCCGCCCGAGCCCGGCCGCCACCGGCTCCGGCAGTCTTTTCACGGTCGCCCAGCCGAGCCCGTACAGGGTGTCGGTCAGCCGGTCCTTCATCCCGCTCATGACGTCGCCTCGTTCCCCCGCGCACCGGACGCGTCCGCGGCCGCGTCGGCCTCCGCCGATTCCCGTCGCACCGTGACCACGCGCTGACCGAGGGTCACCGCACTGCCCACGGCCACGATCCACAGCGCGATCGGCAGCAGGACGTCGACGCCCGGCACGCCGAAGCCGTGCAGTCCGGCGAGGCCCGCGGCGACCAGCGAGATCACGAGCCGCTCGGCCCGTTCCACCAGACCGTTGACCGCGACCGGCAGGCCGATCGATTCTCCTCGCGCCTTGGTGTACGAGACGACCTGGCCGCTGGCCAGGCAGAAGATCGAGACGGCGCACAGCACGTTGTCGTTGCCGCTACCCGCGTACCAGAGCGCGAAGCCACCGAAGATGGCGCCGTCGGCGACCCGGTCGAGGGTCGAGTCGAGGAACGCGCCCCAGCGGCTGGAGATCCCCGCCTGCCGGGCCATGTTCCCGTCGACGAGGTCGGAGAAGACGAAGAGGGTGATGACGATCGTGCCCCAGAAGAACTCTCCCCTGGGGAAGAAGACCAGGGCTCCCGCCATCACACCGGCCGTGCCGATGAGCGTCACCGCGTCGGGGCTGACGCCCCGACGAAGCAGAAACGCGGCGAACGGTGTGAGGACACGCGTAAAAAATGCACGCGCGTACTTGTTCAGCATGGCCTTCCCGAGGTTCGGTGGGCCGCGGCCCCTACGACCACCGGCCCGCCCATCGTAGCCAGCGAGGCTGCCGCCGAACCGCGGGGCACCCGCCCGCCGCGTCGGGTACGACGTATGGACGCACCATGACGTCGGTGCAAAGCTCGAAGGACAACCGCGGGCACCGCCGGAGCTGCCCAGCGTCTCCCCCTGCGCCCGCGTCCCGCCTCACCGTGCGAGCGAGCGGTGCAAGCGATCGGGAGGACCCATCATGGGCGACAAGGCGAACGCACACTCCGGAGCCGCCGGCAGGGCTCCAACGGCCGACCGGCCCTCGGCCGTACGGAACGTGGTGCTGGTCGGCCACAGCGGATCGGGAAAGACGACGCTCGTCGAGGCCCTGGCGCTGACCGCGGGGGCGGTCAACCGGGCGGGGCGCGTCGAGGACGGCGGAACGCTCTCGGACCACGACGAGATCGAGCACCGCCAGCAACGTTCCGTACAGCTCTCCCTCGTCCCCCTCGAATGGGACGGGGTGAAGATCAATCTTCTCGACACCCCCGGATACGCCGACTTCGTCGGGGAGCTCAGGGCCGGTCTGCGCGCGGCGGACGCGGCCCTCTTCGTCGTCTCGGCCGCCCAGGAGGCCGACGCGATCGCCGGGTCGACCCGCATGGTGTGGGAGGAGTGCGCGGCCGTCGGCATGCCCCGCGCCATCGTCGTGACCCATCTGGACACCGCCCGTACCGGCTTCGACGAGCTGACCTCCGTCTGCTCGGCCATCTTCGGCGGCGACGACCCCGACGCCGTGCTCCCCCTCTACCTGCCGCTGTCCGGCGCGGAGGCACCCGACGGGCACGCGCCGACGACGGGTCTGGTGGGGCTGCTCTCGGAGCGGATCTTCGACTACTCCACGGGCGAGCGGCAGGAGAACCCGCCGGACGAGAACCAGCGGCCACTGCTCGCGGAGGCCCGCAACCGGCTGATCGAGGGGATCATCGCCGAGAGCGAGGACGAGACCCTCATGGACCGCTATCTCGGCGGTGAGGACATCGACATCAAGTCGCTGATCGACGACCTGGAGAAGGCCGTCGCACGGGGCACCTTCCATCCGGTGCTCGCCGCCGCGCCCGCTTCGGACGGCGGCAGGCAGGGACTCGGCACCGTCGAGCTGCTGGAGCTGATCACCCGCGGCTTCCCGACCCCGCTGGAGCGCGAGGCACCCGCGGTGACGACGCCCGACGGCGTGCCGCGGCCCCCGGTCACCTGTGACCCCGAGGGGCCGCTCGTCGCCGAGGTCGTCAAGACGGCCTCCGACCCGTACGTCGGCCGGATCTCGCTGGTACGGGTATTCTCCGGCACCCTGCGCCCCGACGAGACGGTCCATGTCTCCGGGCACGGGCTGACCGACCGCGGGCACGAGGACCACGACGTCGACGAGCGGGTCGGCGCGCTGACCTCCCCCTTCGGCAAGCAGCAGCGCCAGCTGAGCCAGTGCGTGGCGGGCGACCTGGCGTGCGTGGCCAAGCTCGCCCGGGCGGAGACCGGCGACACCCTCTCCAGCAAGGACGATCCGCTGCTGATGGAGCCCTGGACGATGCCGGACCCGCTGCTCCCGCTGGCGATCGAGGCCCACAGCAAGGCCGACGAGGACCGGCTCTCGCAGGGACTGGCCCGGCTGGTCGCCGAGGACCCGACCATGCGTCTGGAGCAGAACCAGGACACCCACCAGGTCGTGTTGTGGTGTCTGGGCGAGGCGCACATGGACGTGGCGCTCGAGCGTCTGCGCAACCGGTACGGGGTGCAGGTCGACGCCGTCCCGCACAAGGTGGCGCTCCGCGAGACCTTCGGCGGCCCGTCGGCCGGGCGGGGCCGGCACGTCAAACAGTCCGGTGGCCACGGCCAGTACGCGATCTGCGAGATCGACGTCGAGCCCCTGCCGCCGGGGAGCGGGATCGAGTTCGTCGACAAGGTGGTGGGCGGGGCGGTTCCGCGCCAATTCATCCCCTCCGTCGAGAAGGGCGTACGGGCCCAGGCAGCACGGGGGGTCGCCGCCGGACATCCCCTGGTCGACGTGCGGATCACCCTGCGCGACGGCAAGGCCCACTCGGTCGACTCCTCCGACGCCGCGTTCCAGACCGCCGGCGCCCTGGCCCTGCGCGAGGCGGCGGCCGAGGCGAGCATCCGGCTCCTGGAGCCGGTCGTCGAGGTCCAGGTACTCGTCCCCGACGAGTACGTCGGTCCGGTGATGAGCGATCTCTCCGGCCGTCGGGGCCGGGTCGTCGGCACCGAACAGGCGGGATCCGGACGGACGTTGGTGCGTGCCGAGGTCCCCGAGATCGAGATCGGGCGGTACGCGGTCGAACTCCGCTCCATCTCGCACGGCACGGGCCGGTTCGACCGCTCGTACGCCCGTCATGAGCCGATGCCGCCTCAACTCGCGGAGAAGGTCCGCGCGCAGGCGGAGAGGGGTTCCTAGCCGCCCGCCCAGGCCGAATGCCGTCCGTCCAACTCCCCTCCGGCGGACGGCATTCGGCCGACCCGTGACGCATCCGCCGGTACCCGGTTACGCTGTGGTGCCCAGCTCAGCAGGTGTGCGGGGCGCGGGAGTCGGGAACAGGCCGCAGAGGGATACGCGGTGAACCACGCGGGCACGCGGCGATGGGGGCATCAGTGACGATCGGCAGTTTCGGACCCGGGGCGCAGGTTCCGCTGCAGGGCTCGGACGGACAGACGGCGGCGACGCATGCACTGGCCTCCGCCGCGTACCGGGACAGCCCGGTGGAAGCGATCCTGGACGCCAACAACGACTGGCATCAGTCCAAGGTCACCGCCGGCAGATGGGCCCGGCTCTTCCGCCCCGACCTGGGCGAGGCCTTCTCGCGCGCGGTCCAGGTGCGGATGCTCGGTGGTGCCCGCAAGGCGCTCATCCAGTCCTTCGGCACCGACCCGCAGCCGGTTGTCGAGCACTGTCTGGCCGCCACCGGCATCCGCAAGCAGCGTGACGTCAGGCTGACCCTGGTCACCTTCGTCTTCGGCGTCCTGTTCCTGCCGGGACTCCTGCTCTGGCTCGGCGTGATCCAGCTTCGCCGCATGGTCGCCGGCTCGGAGAACAGGCGCACCAGCGCGGTGGGCACGGCGATCCTGCTGGTGGCGGCCCTGATCGCGGTAGGTTTCATGATCAAGCTGCCGTTCGGCGGCTTCCTGGGGATCTATCTCCGGGCCATGATCGTCGCCCCGGTCCTCGGCTGGTTCCTCGCCAGGCGGATCTGCGAGTCCACGGCCAGGGACCTGCGGGACCGCTGGAACGCCCTGCTGAGCGGCGGCGGCATCGGTGCCAAGATCCCCGAGGCGGTCCCCGGAGACCCCGCCGAGAAGTCCGCCGAGGAGCTCCGCCAGAACCTGGAGAAGCTCGCCGCCGAGCAGCAGTCGAACATCGTCTTCTACGCGGGCCCCAAGGGAATACTGGGCATGGGCACGCGGTGGGGCAGCTGGACCCTCGCCGAGGAGCTGATCCCCAAGGACGGGCGGGAGATCCATGACTTCCGCGCCTGGGACGTCGTACGGAAGATCCACGACCAGCTCAAGATGCTGGAGCGGGGCTCCCTGAAGACCGGCTTCCCCAAGCCGACCGTCAAGCACTGGATCGTATCCCCGGTCGGCGAAGGGGCCGACGAGGTCGCCAGGCCGGACGGCGACAACATCGTCCACTTCCAGGTCAAGCCGCACGAGATACAGCGCATCTGCAACGACCAGCAGTTCGGCAGCGGCAACCGGCACTACCTGGGTGTGCAGTTCACGCTGTGGGACGGGCAGCTCGTCCTGACGATGATGATCACGGTGACCTCGCTCCATCACACGCTGCGCGTGGAGGTCACCGGACACGCGCTCGGCCCGGTCCACTCGCTCTTCACCACCAAGCCCAAGGCGAAGACGAAGGAGGTCTCCAAGACGGTCCGCTTCTGGGAGACCAGGGAGATCCAGCTGCCGCTCCTGGAGACCGACGAGATCGTCCGCAAGGCGGTCCGCGCCCCGCTGACCTGGTTCCCGCCGATCCTGGACTTCCTCGGCGGCAAGCTCGTCCTGCCGGAGCCCTTCGGGCTGCGCCACGCGTGGGCCGCACAGCCGTGGCGGCATCGCTTCATGGCCGACGACGCGATCCGCGCCGCGACGCCGGTGATGCGCGCGGTCCACGCGGCGACCATCGAGGTGCTCGATGATCACGGCGTGGACACGGAGCGCTTCACCAACCGCTCGCTGATCCTGAGCGGAGCCATCCAGGACCCGGGCCCGAAGAAGGCGGACGTCTACGACGCCTAGGGGCCGGGCGTACGCCTGGGCGTCAGGCCAGTTCGGAGGTGGCCGGCCAGGCGGCGGCGAGCATCGCGCGGGTGTCGGCGAGGAGCTGAGGCAGCACCTTGGTGTGGCCGACGACCGGCATGAAGTTGGTGTCGCCGCCCCAGCGGGGCACGATGTGCTGGTGCAGATGGGCGGCGATGCCGGCGCCCGCGACCGTGCCCTGGTTCATGCCGATGTTGAAGCCGTGCGCACCAGACGCGGTCCGCAGGGCGATCATGGCCCGCTTGGTGAACTCGCCGAGCTCGGCGGTCTCCGGCGCGTCCAGATCCGTGTAGTCGGCGACATGGCGGTACGGGACCACCATCAGATGCCCGCCGTTGTACGGGTAGAGATTGAGTACGGCGTAGACGTGCTCGCCCCGCGCCAGCACGAGGCCGTCCTCGTCCGACTTCGACGGGATCACGCAGAACGGACAGCCGTCCTCGGCCCCCGGCCCGGTCGGCTTGTTCTCGCCCTGGATGTACGCCATCCGGTGAGGCGTCCACAGGCGCTGGAACGCGTCCTGCGTCCCGACTCCGATCTGCTGCTCCGGCTCAATCGTCATGCTGTGCAGCATATTGCTTCGCCCGTTCGGAACGTGTCGCCGGGGCGCTCGTCCCCCGGCCCCGGAGATGCTGATCCGATGGACGCGACACCGGAGAAGCAGGAGCGCTGGGACCACCGCATGGAGACACCGCTCGCGGTGGCCTCCGGGCTCTTCCTCGGCTCGTACGCGGTACGGGTCCTGGCCCACGACCTCCCCCGGGTCTGGCTGGACGTCTGCCTGGCGGTCACGCTCGTGACCTGGGCCGTCTTCATCGTCGACTACGCGGTCCGGTTCCGGCTCAGCGGCCTCGGCCCGCTGCGCTTCGTCCGCGCGCATCTCCTCGCCACGGTGGTGCTGATCCTGCCCCTGTTGCGACCGCTGCAGATGGTGAAGATCTACGAGCAGGTCCAGCGCCGCCGCGCCAAGCCGCGCCTCACCCTGTACGCCCGGGTCATGGCGTACTCCAGTCTCACGGTCACCCTGCTCGGCTTCGCGGGCGCGCTCGCCGTCTACCAGCACGAGCGCGGGGCGCCGGGCGCCACGATCCGTACCTTCGGCGACTCGGTCTGGTGGGCCTGCGAGACGCTGACGACGGTGGGGTACGGGGACGTGACGCCGGTGACCCCGGTCGGGCGGGCCATCGCGGTGGGGATGATGGCGTGCGGCGTGGCGCTGATCGGCGCCGTGACGGGTTCGTTCTCGTCCTGGCTGATCCAGACGTTCGCGCGGGAGGACGAGAAGAGGCCCCCGGGGGATTTCCCGGGGGCCCCTTGAGTCTCGGCGCGGCTCAGGTCAGACCTGGACGCTCGCCTCAGGTCAGACCTGGACGCTCGCCTCAGGTCAGACCTGGACGCGCTCCTCGACGACCGTGGCGATCTTGGCGATGGCCTCGTCGACGGGGATGCCGTTCTCCTGCGAACCGTCGCGGTAGCGGAAGGAGACGGCGCCGTTGGCCATGTCCTCGTCGCCCGCGATGATCATGAACGGGACCTTCTGCTTCTGCGCGTTGCGGATCTTCTTCTGCATCCGGTCCGAGGAGGCGTCGACTTCGACCCGCAGACCCTGCTTCTTCGCCTTGGCGGCGAACTCCTGGAGGTACGGGATATGGGCGTCGCCGATCGGGATGCCGGTCGCCTGGACGGGGGCCAGCCACGGCGGCATGGCGCCCGCGTAGTGCTCCAGGAGCACGGCGAAGAAGCGCTCGATGGAGCCGAACAGCGCGCGGTGGATCATGACCGGACGCTGCTTGGTGCCGTCGGGGCCGGTGTACTCCAGGTCGAAGCGCTCCGGCAGGTTGAAGTCCAGCTGCACGGTCGACATCTGCCAGGTACGGCCGATGGCGTCACGCGCCTGCACGGAGATCTTCGGGCCGTAGAACGCGGCGCCGCCCGGGTCGGGGGTGAGCGGGAGGCCCTGCTTCTCGGCGACCTGCTGGAGGACCGCGGTGGCCTCCTCCCACGCCTCGTCCGAGCCGACGAACTTCTCCGGGTCCTTGGTGGACAGCTCCAGGTAGAAGTCGGTCAGACCGTAGTCGCGCAGCAGGTTGAGGACGAAGGTGAGCGTCTTGTCGAGCTCCTCCGCCATCTGCTCGCGGGTGCAGTAGATGTGCGCGTCGTCCTGGGTGAAGCCCCGGGCGCGGGTCAGGCCGTGCACGACGCCCGACTTCTCGTACCGGTACACGGTGCCGAACTCGAAGAGGCGCAGCGGCAGTTCACGGTAGGAACGCCCGCGCGCGTCGAAGATCAGGTTGTGCATCGGGCAGTTCATGGGCTTGAGGTAGTAGTCCACGCCCTCGTCGAGCTGCATGGGGGGGTACATGCCCTCGGCGTACCAGTCGAGGTGACCCGACTTCTCGAACAGCTTGCCCTTGGTGGCGTGCGGCGAGTAGACGAACTCGTAGCCCTCCTCCTCGTGGCGCTTGCGCGAGTAGTCCTCCATGACCCGGCGGATGATGCCGCCCTTGGGGTGGAAGACCGCCAGGCCGGAACCGATCTCGTCCGGGACGGAGAAGAGGTCCAGCTCGTTGCCGAGCTTGCGGTGGTCGCGCTTCTCGGCCTCGGCGAGGAAGTCGAGGTGGGCCTTCAGCTCGTCCTTCGACGGCCACGCGGTGCCGTAGATGCGCTGGAGCATCGGGTTCTTCTCGCTGCCGCGCCAGTAGGCGGCGGCGTTGCGCATCAGCTTGAACGCCGGGATGTTCCGGGTGGTGGGCAGGTGGGGGCCTCGGCAGAGGTCCTTCCAGCACAGGTCGCCGGTCTTGGCGTCCAGGTTGTCGTAGATCGTCAGCTCGCCGCCGCCGACCTCGACGTTGGCGCCGTCGTCGGTCGACGCGGAGCCCTTGATGCCGATGAGCTCCAGCTTGTACGGCTCGTCCGCGAGCTCCTCACGGGCGGCCTCGTCGGTCACCACGCGACGGGAGAAGCGCTGGCCGCGCTTCTGGATCTCCTGCATCTTCTTCTCGATGGCCTTGAGATCCTCGGGCGTGAACGGCTTCTCGACGTCGAAGTCGTAGTAGAAGCCGTCCCGGACCGGCGGGCCGATGCCGAGCTTGGCCTCGGGGAAGAGCTCCTGCACGGCTTGGGCCATGACGTGAGCGGTGGAGTGGCGCAGGATGTCGAGACCGTCCGGGGAGGAGATCTCGACGGGCTCGACGACATCGCCTTCGGCGACGACGTAGGTGAGGTCCTTCAGCTCACCGCCGACGCGGGCGGCGATCACGGACCGGTCGTCGGCGAACAGCGCGCCGGCGGTCGTGCCCGCGCTCACCGCCCGATCCTCGGCTCCTGAGGCGGACTGGACGGTCACACGGACATCAGACACGGATGCTCTTTCCATAAGGGCGCAGGCAGACACGATGTGCCGGCGTCGACGGCGCGCGGCAGAGACGAGGTGCCGCGTCGCCGTCGATCGTACCGAGGAGAGGCCACACCCCGCGAAACCGTCACCCGCCGGCCGCACGAACCTTGCGGGCCCGTCGCCGGTGGCGGTCAGGCGGTCATGGCTCGCCCGGGGCGGCGGGCCCCTCCCCCGTCACTCGCCCGGGCCGCACGCCTCCTCGAAGAAGTCGAGGTTCTCGTGGAGCGACTTCATCAGGCGGTCCCGTTCCGCCTCGTCCACCTGGACCGGTACGACACCCGACGCGTCCGTCAGGCGGCGGAAGCCGCCCCGGCTCTCCAGGCGGCCCACCACCCGGATCGGCAGCCCGACCAGATGCGCGTGGCCGGCGGTGCGGTACGACTCCTCGTCCAGGGTCACCCGGACGTGCGGCACCTCCGCGCCGCCGAGGACCCGCAGCCGTACGGTTCCCTCGCCGCGCGGACCCGAGCGGCGCATGCGGACGACGGCGCCCGTGATCCGTACCGGCACGGACGGCTCGTCCGTCATGTAGCGCGCACTCGCCTCCCGCAGCGCCGGCAGGTCGCCCGCCGAGAACTCGACCGGCTCGGGCCGGGCGGCGCACCCCGCGGGCGTTCCGGCGGCGGGGGCCCACTCCAGCGCGATCCTGGCCCCCTCCGTACCGCGCACCAGGGCGACGAGCGCCTCGGTCAGCTCCCGGCTCACTCCCGCCTCGACCGCCGCGTCGAACGCCTCCATCCCGCCCGTGGCGCGCTGGTAGTCGGCGGCCTCACGTGCCGCGTACAGCGCGTGGTACAGCCGTACGGCGATGGCCCGGCCCGAGTCGACGGGGACGAACGCGGTCAGGCCCCGGCCGCCCGGCGCCGCGCCCACGACCACCGCCTCCAGGGACGCCTGAGCCTGCCGCCGGTGCCGGGCGCCGTAGTACCCGGCGCGCCCGCGGACGGCCAGCGCGCCGGCCAGCAGCAGCTGACGGGCGGCCGACCTCAGCTGTTCCTGGACGGTCCAGGGAACCGTGCCCGCGGGGCCCGGCGGCACGTCACGCCACCAGCGGATCTCGTCGCTGGGCACGGTCAGCCCGACCAGGACCTCCCGGGCCGACGGCGCCGCGCTGTGCTGGAGCGCGGCGAGCGCCTCCCCGAGCAGGTCCTCGCAGTCGGGGAAGGCACGGCTCTCGGGCACGAGCAGGCTCGTGCCCGAGATGCCGCCGGAGCCGGGCGGTGTCCAGCGGCTGTAGCGGCCCGCGGCCCCGCCGCGCCGCCGCCAGCCGTGGCGGGCGAGCAGCGCACCGAGGACCAGCGGGTCGACACGCCCGGGGTCGGGCGAGCCCCCGGCATCGACCCAGGGGCCGCCGGGGATGTCGCCGTGCGGGGGATGGGGGCGGAACGGTGGCAGAACGGGGCCGTAACCGGCCCCGTTCTCCTGTTCGCCGATCGGCCGGTGCATCAAGGTCTCCCTCCCACGCCGACCCGGGTCATGATCTCGCACAGAGCCCGGTCGTCGAAGATCCGCGCCGTCGGTATGCGCACGGTCGTCCGCCGCCGCCCCGTCACCGGGTGGCCGGCCAGGTTGATCCAGTAGCAGCAGTGCCGCAGGTCCAGTCGGTCGTGCCCGGCCCGCAGCCAGTCCTCCTGATCGCGCGGCACGATCATCACGACCAGGATCTTGTGCACCGAGACCGGGGTCCGCGCCAGCTTCACCAGATGGTCGTTGTCCAGGGTGAAGGAGAACGCGGGGCCGGGCGGCCGCGGCGCCAGCTGGTAGGTGCACTTGAGCTGCACCTTGATGGTCACTTCGTCGTCGACGGTGTGGCCCGTAGCGCTGTGGCTCACGTGCCAGTCGATGCCGTTGTCCGGAAACGGCTGCGACAGCGAGCAGCCCGCCGCCGCCGCGACCGCATGGAGATATCCCACCTGAAGCGTCTCCATGCAGGCGGTGGTGGCGAGTGAGCCGCGCAACGGTGCTGCCCGCTGAGGCGGCAGCCCTCCCGATTCGGGCTGGGCGAGCGCCATGTCAATTCCCTTCCCCGTCATCTGTGTTGTCACCGGTCCGCGTACGGGGCAAACAGCCCGGGTATCACCGTTTCGGGCAGGGGGATCGCCATCTGCCGCATATGTGCGAGGAGTTCGGGGATGACGCACTGGTATGAGGGGCCCCTGGCCGCATTCGACACGGAAACCACGGGAGTTGACGTCGAGCAGGACCGGATCGTCTCGGCCGCGCTCGTCGTCCAGGACACGGCCGGCGGGCGTCCGCGGGTCACGCGCTGGCTGGTCAACCCCGGGATTCCGGTGCCCCCTGCGGCCACGGAGGTCCATGGACTGACGGACGATCATCTCCAGCGGAACGGGCGCTGGCCCGCGCCGGTCATGGAGGAGTTGGGGCGGGCGCTGGCCGAGCAGTGCGCCGCCGGCCGGCCGCTGGTGGTGATGAACGCCCCCTTCGATCTGACGATCCTGGACCGCGAGCTGCGCCGCCACCGCGCTTCCTCGCTGGGCCGCTATCTGGAGAACACCCCGCTGTGCGTACTGGATCCGCGGGTGCTCGACAAGCATCTGGACCGGTACCGCAAGGGCCGGCGGACGCTGACGGACCTCTGCGCGCACTACGGCGTGGAGCTGGACGGCGCGCACGACGCCGCGGCCGACGCGACGGCCTCGCTGGATGTCGTACGGGCGGTGGCGCGGCGTTTCGCGGCACGGCTCGAGCGGTTGTCGCCGGCGGAGCTGCACACCCTGCAGGCGGTCTGGCACGCGGCGCAGGCGCGCGGGCTGCAGGCGTGGTTCACTCGCAACGGGACGCCGGAGACGGTGGATCCGGCGTGGCCGCTCCGCCCGGAGCTGCGGACGGCGGCGTGAGGCCGGAACAGGGCCGGGAATGCGGAAGGCCGGTCCGCCATTCGACGGACCGGCCTCTCCCGGTGGGCGATACTGGGATCGAACCAGTGACCCCTTCGGTGTGAACGAAGTGCTCTCCCGCTGAGCTAATCGCCCGGGAACGGGTTGAACCATACAGGTTTCCGCGGGCTTCGTTCAAACCGCGCGCAGGTGGGCCGCCAGTCCGCGCTGTCCCGCGCGCATCATGAGGGCGTGGTTGGCGCGGAAGACGGGCCGCCCGGGGACGGCGAGCCGGCGCATCAGGGGGCTGGTCACCTCGACCTCCTGCTCGTAGACCGCGCGGGTACGGGAGCCCTCGGTGGCGGCGAGCGTCCAGCGCGCCCAGCCCTTCAGGTCGCCGTGGAGCCCGATCTCCAGGACGTGGGCGGCGGGATCCCGCCGCCGGGCCTCGACGGTGACGACGAGGTCGTACGGGAGGAAGGAACGGAACCGGGCGGTACCGGTGACGTCGTCGACGGGGACGACCTCACGGACCTGGGGCCACCAGCTGGGGTACTCCTCGGCGCGTTCGAGCACGGCGTAGACGGCGTCGGGCGGGGCGGCGAGCTGCCAGACGCTGCGGAAGCGGTAGCGACACCAGTCCATGACCCCAGTGTGTACGTACTCAGGCCCGGAGATGAGTACCCGCGCGCATGGTTCCGGACTGTGGTCCGGAGCACACTCCGGGCATGGACAACGCTCTCCCGCCCGCCGACGAACTCGTGCTCGTCGACCGCGAGCTGGCCCGACTCGACGCTCGCCGGTCCCAGTTGCTGACCCGCCGGGCCTGGCTGTTGCACGTGCTGAACGCTCCGGCGGCCTTCCCGGCGCCGCCGCGGCCCGCGGCCGGGCCGGTCGGGGACTCGACGCCGCGCAGCGCGCAGAACGTGCTGCTCACGCTGGGCGGGGTGCTGCTGACGATCGCCGCGCTCGCCTTCACGCTGGTCAGCTGGGGCTCGATGGGGATCGGAGGCCGGGCGGCGGTCCTCGCCGTCGTGACGTCCGCGGCGCTGGCGGTGCCGGTGGTCCTGCTGCGCCGGGGGCTCGGCTCGACGGCGGAGGCGGTCGCGGCCCTGGGGCTGGTCCTGATGGTCCTGGACGCGTACGCGCTGCACCGGGTGGCGCTCCCGGAGACGGACGGCCGGGCTTTCGCCGCCGTGGCCTCGGCGGTGCTCGCGGGTGCGTGGACGGCGTACGGGTCGGCGCTCGGGCGGCTGCGGACTCCGCTGCCGGTGGCTGTGGTGACGGCCCAACTCCCCCTGCCGCTGGCCGTCCTGGCCGCGGACGGCGGCCCGCTGGCGCTGGGCTGGGCGGCGCTGGCGACGGCGGTCGTGGATCTGGCCGTGGTGCTCCGGGCGAAGCCGGCGGCGGTGCGCGGTACGGCAGCCGTGGGGGCCGGTGTCCTGGGCGGCTGGGCGCTGCTCGCGGGCGGCGGCCTCTCGCTCTCCTCTCCCCTGCCGGCGGGCGCGCTGCTGCTCGCCTGCGCCGCGGTGGCGCTGTCCGTGGCGGTGGGGGCGCCTCGCGGAGGCAGCTGGGCGAGGGTGGCCCGGGCCGCGGTGGCCGCGTCGGTGGTGGCGGGGCTCGCGCTGGTCGCGGCGGCGGGCGGTCTCCTTCGCCCGGCGCTGCCGGGCGACTGGGAGGTCCCGGGGTACGTGCTGTGCGCGGTGCTCCTGGCGGCGGTTCCGCGTACGGGCACGGCGGCCCCGCGTGCGGTGCGGACGGGTCTGGCGGGCGCGGGCGCGGGGGTACTGGCCCTGGGTGTGCTGTGGGCCCTCCCGCCGGCCGCGGCGGCGCTGCTCGGCCCGCTCGCGCGGACGACTCCGGTCTGGTCGGGCACGCACGCGGACCGGGTCCTCGCCTGGTACCCGTCGACGGCCCCGGTGGTCCTGCTCGTCGCGGCCGCGGCCTTCGCGGCCCTGCCCCTTCTGTGGTCCCGCTGCACGGCGCTCCTCCTGGCGTGGGCGGCCCTGACGGCGCTCCCGCTCTCCCTGGAACTCCCCTACGTACCGACCCTGACCCTCCACCTCCTGACGGCCGCGACGGCCCTCGCCCTGGCGTCCCGCCCGGGACGGCTCGTGCGGGGCCTCCCGGCGCCTGGCGCCTCCGATGGCGCGGCCGCCGAGCAGGCGGACGCCGGGGACGGCCACGCGCCGCGGTGGGCCGGGTGGGGCGTCGCCGCGCCGGCCGGCGCCTCCGGGGCCGTGCCGCCCCGGGAGGTGCTCGGGTGGAGCGCGTTCGGGTGCGGGCTCGTGTCCGCCGTGGGCGCGGTCGCGGTGGCCCTGGACACACGGGGTGCGACCTTCGCGGCGCTCGGGGTGCTCCTGGGGCTTCTCGTGGCGGGTGCG
Source organism: Streptomyces sp. NPDC022552 (assembly GCF_055561875.1). Taxonomy (NCBI): domain Bacteria; kingdom Bacillati; phylum Actinomycetota; class Actinomycetes; order Kitasatosporales; family Streptomycetaceae; genus Streptomyces; species Streptomyces sp. NPDC022552. The sequence continues at coordinate 285,806 of NZ_JBVHGJ010000009.1, read as the reverse complement.
TCCTCCTCCGAGGGGGCCCGGCGGACCGTCGCCGCCTGTGCGGCGGTCGTCGTGGCGGCCGGTCTGGTGTCCGCCGCGGCTGCCGCGGCGGAGCTCCAGGGCGGGCACACCGCCCTGGCCCTGCTCCTCGTTCCCGCCGCCACCGCCCTGCTCGGCGGGCGCCTCCGGCGCCATCCGGTCGCGCTGCCGGTGGAGCTCACCGGCGCCGCCGTCGCACTGCCGGCGGTCGGCACGGCGGCGACGGCCTCCCGGCCGGCCCTCCTCGCGCTCGTCCTCGCGCTCGCCGGCGTGATCGCCGCCGCCACGGCCGTCAGGCCCGAGCGCCGGCCGTTCGCCTCATGGACGGCGGGGGCGCTGTTCCTCCTGGCGACCTGGGTGCGCCTGGCCGTCTGGGAGGTGACGACGCCGGAGGCGTACACGCTGCCCGTCACCCTGCCCGCCCTGGTGATCGGAGTGCTCCGGCGGCGCCGCGACCCGGAGGCCTCGTCCTGGGTCGCGTACGGCCCCGGTCTCGCGGCCACGCTCGTGCCGAGTCTCTTCGCCGCCTGGGCGGACCCGGACTGGCAGCGTCCGCTGCTCCTCGGGGTCGGAGCGCTCGTGGTGACGCTGCTGGGCGCACGGTTCCGGCTCCAGGCGCTTCTGGTGCTCGGCGGCACGGTCCTCGCCCTCGACGGGCTGCACGAGCTGGCACCGTACGTCGTCCAGGCCGTAGGAGCCCTCCCCCGCTGGCTGCCGCCGGCGCTCGCCGGTCTGCTGCTCCTGGCCGTCGGAGCGACGTACGAGCAGCGGCTCCGGGACGCCCGCCGCCTCCGGGAGCGGCTCGGCCGTATGCGGTGACCCTGCCGAGGGACGGGGAACGCCGAAGGCCCGGAGACTGGATCCAGTCTCCGGGCCTTCGGTCCGGGTGGTGGGCGATACTGGGTTCGAACCAGTGACCTCTTCGGTGTGAACGAAGCGCTCTCCCACTGAGCTAATCGCCCGGGCGCACCGCAAACATTACCGCATGTCAGCCGGTGCCCAGACCGTCCCCCGGGTCACTCGTTGATCTTCCACGGCATGACGAAGCCGTACTTCCAGAGGTAGAAACCGAGCAGTGCTCCGATGATCACCAGACCGATCGTGGTCAGGATGATGTTGCGCCGCCGGACCTTCGGGTCGAGCGCGCGCTGCGCCGCCTCGGTGACCTTCCGCTTCGTCCAGCGGAGCACGAGCTGCGCCCAGACGAACTCGGTGGCCCAGATCGCCATGCCGCCGAAGATCACCAGCCAGCCGGGGCCGGGCAGGGGCAGCATGACGACGCCCGCGCCCACCACCGCCAGTCCCACGATGAAGACTCCGACCTGCCAGCTCAGGTGCAGGGTCCGCCGGGCCTTGATGAACTCGGGGGCCCGGGATCCCAGCTCGGACTCCCCGTCGGCCGCGGACTCCCCGGTGCGCTCGTCACTCTCCGCATTCATGGTCCCAACTTACCGGACAGCGCACCCTCACCACCGGACAGAGCCGCCTCACTCATATGGCGGTATTACCGAAAGTCACACACCCCCATACGAGCTACCTGAACGATCACAAAACAGACAGAGGGGTTTACAACGGCACCGTAGGTGGCATGTCGATTTCGCCGACGTGCGAATCCCCGAGCGCACACTGAGCGAAAGGCCCTGGCGCTTATGAACACCACGGTCAGCTGCGAGCTGCACCTGCGCCTCGTTGTGTCGAGCGAGTCCTCACTGCCTGTACCCGCGGGCCTGCGGTATGACACGGCCGATCCGTATGCCGTGCACGCCACCTTCCACACCGGAGCCGAGGAGACGGTCGAGTGGGTCTTCGCCCGCGACCTTCTCGCCGAGGGGCTGCACCGGCCCACCGGCACCGGCGACGTCAGAGTCTGGCCGTCCCGCAGTCACGGTCAGGGCGTCGTCTGCATCGCGTTGAGCTCCCCCGAGGGCGAAGCCCTGCTCGAGGCCCCGGCGAGGGCCCTGGAGTCGTTCCTGAAGCGGACCGACGCCGCGGTGCCGCCCGGCACCGAGCACCGGCACTTCGATCTCGACACGGAGCTCTCCCACATCCTGGCCGACAGCTGAGCCAGGCAGAGAGCCGCACGGCGCCGTCCGACTCGGGGCGACGGCGCCGCGCGGACAATCGCATACGGCAGACAACGGCGTCCTCACCGCGCAGCCGGCGCGGAGGAGGGCGCCGCTGCCCGTTCCCGGGCCGTCGGCCACAGGCCGTGGCCAGGCGCACACGGTCGGGGCAGGGTTTCGGCCCCGCACCGGCCCGCTTTCGGACCTCTCCCGGCGAGGCGCGGCGAAGCCGCTAGAGTCAGCGCAATTCCGCGGGCGCCCGCCCGCAGCCGCCCAGGGAGCGAATCGTGCTGATTCCCCACGACACCCGGATCGCCCTCGACACCGTCGTCGATCTGATGAACACCGCCCCCCAGGGCGACCGCGAGGACGAACTCGCGGACGTCCCAGCGCTGCGCACCTTCGTGCGGGCCCACGACATCAGTGACGTGCGCGAGCTCGACGAGGACGACCTGAAGGCCGTCCAGGGGGTACGGGCCAGGTTCGCGGCGGTCTTCGCCGCGCCGGACGCCCGGATAGCGGCCACGCTGATCAACCAGCTGGTCGCCGCCGCGGGCACGACTCCGCAGCTCACCGACCACGACGGCTACGACTGGCATGTGCACTACTTCGCGCCGGGCGCCTCGGTCGCCGACCACCTCGGCGCGGACTGCGGGATGGCGCTGGCGTTCATCGTCGTCGCGGGCGAGCAGGAGCGGCTGCGGCGGTGCGAGGCGCCCGACTGCGGCCGGGCCTTCGTCGACCTCTCCCGCAACCGGTCACGCCGCTACTGCGACAGCCGCACCTGCGGTAACCGGCTCCACGTCGCCGCGTACCGGGCGCGCCGCAAGGAAGCGGCCGGCTGAGCGGCCACGTGCCGCCTCACAGCAGGAAGAGGTCGTGCACGGCGGCCATCAGGAGCAGACAGCCGATCACCGCGAGGAAGATCATCAGCGGCGGCTGGGAGAGCGCGAACAGACAACCGCGCGGCTCTTCGGTGGAGGCGGGGGCGTGATCCCGCGAGGTATCGAGCATCTCGGGGGCGATCATGGCGCAGCGCCCCGTGGGACGGCCCGCAACACGCCCCTCGGAAGGGGGAGTTCATCACATCCCGTGGATGCGACGGATCTCAGAGCCCGTGCTTCTTCAGGATCGCCTCGATGTCGCTGAAGTCGTCCCCCGCCGTCGAGCCCTGCGGCTTCGGGGCCGCACCGCGCCGGCCCTGGCCGAGCGAGGGTGCGGAGGCGGCCGGGGCGACGGCGCCGGGCCGCTCACCCTTCTCTGCCTGCAGGGCCGCCTGACGCCCCGACCTGCGCCGCTCGACGGCGCGGGTGGAAATGAAGAGCAGCCAGGCCACGCCGAGCACACCGAAACCGGCCCAGGCGGTCGGGCTGAAGGCCGTGTCGAACGCCCACTCCACCGCCCCGGTCATCACCAGACCGACGGGCACGAGGGAGTAGGCGGCGATCCGTGCCGCGGCGAGGAACCGCTTGCGGTACGCCGTGATCGCGGCGATGCCCAGGCCCGCCACGGACACCGCGGAAAAGATGGTCTCGGCGAGCATGCGATCCTCCTGGGCCAGGGCGATACGTCCCTTCCATCCTGCACCGCCGAGGCGGTCCACGGCCATGTCGCCGGGCGGACCTCAGGGAGATCTCCGGGTCGCCCCGGCCGGATCTCCTCCCCAGGTCCCGGTTGGGCCGTGCCGGCGGGGGCTGGAAGACTGCTCCCATGAGCGACTCCACCACCCCGTCCGCCTCCCCCGTCACCGTGGAGGCCTGGTTCGACCTCCAGTGCCCCGACTGCTTCCGCGCGCTCGACGACGTGCGCGCGCTGCGCGAGAGGTACGGCGACCGGATCGACGTACAGCTGCGGCACTTCCCGCTGGAGAAGCACAAGCACGCCTACGCCGCCGCGCAGGCCGCGGAGGAGGCGATCGAGCAGGGCAAGGGCTGGCCGTACGTGGAGGCGCTGCTGGCCAGGACCGGGGAGCTGGGCGAGCGCGGCGAGCCGGTCCTCCTGGACGTGGCGCGCGAACTGGGCCTGGACGCCGAGGAGTTCGACACCGCCCTGATCGACGGACGGCATCTGCTGACCGTCGACGCCGACCAGGCGGAGGGCAAGGCCATCAAGGTCACCGGTACGCCGACCTATGTCGTCGGCGGCGAGCGACTGGACGGCGGCCAGAGCCAGGACGGTCTGCGCGCGCGCATCGAGGAGATCGCCGACCGGCTGCTCGCCGGCTGAGCTGCCCTCCGCCGCGACGGCTAGAGCAACGCCTTGTAGCTGTTGACGTGGGTCGTCCGGTAGCCGAGCGACTCGTAGAGCCGGATCGCCGGGGTGTTGCCCGTGAAGACATGGAGTCCGAGCAGGCGCTCCCCGGCGCCGAGCGTGTCCCGCTCGGCGAGCAGCATCAGGGCGCGGCCGTAGCCGTGGCCCCGGTGCCCCTCGGCGACCTCGATGCCGTAGACGTACCGCCCCTGGATCCCCGGCTCCAGCTCGCGGGCGCCCGTCCAGACATGGCCGACGGTCTCTCCGTCCCGTACCGCCACGCTGATCGCCGCCCCCGGGGAGCGCAGGCCCTGCGGCAGCAGCTCGCGGTGGCTGGAGTCGGACTTGGCGCGGGCCTGGTCCTCGGGAACGCCCCGCTCGATCCAGCTCTGCGCGAAGCCCTCCCGGGCGTCCGCCTCCCACGGCCCGAACTCCGCCTCCGTCATGGGGCGGACCTCGAGGCCGGGCGGCAGCGCGGGCGGCTCCGCCGGGAGCTCCTTGACCATGTTCCGGCTGCGCTCGGTGTAGCCGAGGGCCTGCGCCATCCGCAGCGCGGCCTCCGCCCGCACCGCCACGGAGATCTGGACCTCGCCGCACCCCCAGCCGCGCAGCACCTCCTCGGCGGCGAGCGCGGCGACCGTGCCCCGGCCGCGACGGCGGTCCTTCTCGTCGATGCCGAGGTCCTCGATCACACCGGCGCCGGTTCCGAAGCCGGGTGCGGTGGATAGGCGCACGGAGCCGACGCGGCGGCTGTTCACACAGACGTCGTAGACGCGTGCGCGTCCGCCGTCGGGGGTCTGCTGAAGCGGCTCGGCCGGCCGCAGGGTGGTGGTCATCATCGGTGTTCTACCCACCCCGGCGGCCGTCCGTCATCCCTTTATCGCGCGTGCGGGTCCTTGTCGGCCGCCGCGTGCTCGTCGAAGATCCGCATCGCCTTCGCCGTGACCGGCCCCGGGGCGGGGGTCAGTTCACGGCCGTCGACCCGGTGCACGGCCTGGATGTCGCGGAGGGTCGAGGTCAGGAAGATCTCCTGGGCGCTCTCCAGGACGTCCAGCGGCAGGTCGGTCTCGATCGCGCCGGTCCACTCGACCGCGAGGGCGCGCGTGATGCCGGCGAGGCAGCCGGAGGAGACGGGAGGGGTGTGGACGCGGCCGTCGAGCACGACGAAGACGTTGGAGCCGGTGCCCTCGCACAGCTGCCCGACCGTGTTGGCGAACAGCGCCTCGGAGGCGCCCTGTTCGCGCGCCCTGGCGAGGGCGACGACGTTCTCGGCGTAGGAGGTGGTCTTCAGGCCGGTGAGCGCACCGCGCTCGTTACGGGTCCAGGGGACCGTGATCACGGCGGTGGAGTCGGGGCGCCGGCCGGACTCGCCGAGCCCCACGACGAGGCTGGCGCCGGTGTCGCCGCGCTCGGAGCCGAGCGGGGAGAGACCTCCGGTGTACGTGATGCGGAGCCGGCCGAGCTCCATGGGGTTGGCCTCCAGGACCGCGGCGCAGGCGCGGCGGACCTCGTCGAGGTCCGGGTCAGGCAGGCCGAGGCCGCGCGCCGAGCGGGTGAGGCGCTCCAGGTGGAGGGTGAGGGCGAAGGTCTCGCCACGTACGGCCTTGATCGTTTCGAAGACGCCGTCGCCGACCGTCAGCCCGTGGTCCAGGACGGACACCTGGGCTTCCTCCGCGTCGCGCAGTCCGCCGTTGACCCACAGTTTCATCGAGATATGGCCTTTCCGCTCGCCTCGTACGCGCCCGACGCTACCGCCAGCAGACGGGACGCCTTCAGTTCGGTCTCCGCCCACTCCCGCTCGGGGTCGGAGCCCCAGGTGATGCCGGCACCGGTCCCGAAGCGGAGCACGCCCTCGGGGCGGTCGATCCAGAAGGTCCGTATGCCGACGGCGAGCTCGGCGGTACGGCGGTCGGCGTCGACCCAGCCGATGCCTCCGCAGTACGGGCCGCGGGGCGTGGTCTCCAGGGCCTCGATGATCCGCAGGGCGCTCGACTTCGGGGCGCCCGTGACGGAGCCCGGCGGGAAGGTCGCGGCGAGCAGCTCCGCCCAGCCCGCCTTCTCGTCGAGCTCGCCGCGGACGGTGGAGACGAGGTGGACCAGGCCCGGGTGCGGTTCGACGGCGCAGAGCTCGGGCACGGTGACCGAGCCGGTGGCGCAGACCCGGCCGAGGTCGTTCCGTACGAGGTCCACGATCATCACGTTCTCGGCGTGGTCCTTCTCGAGCAGGTCCTCGGCGGTCCTCCCGGTGCCCTTGATCGGGCCGGACTCGACGGTGGTGCCCGTGCGGCGCAGATAGAGCTCGGGGGACGCGGTGGCGATCTCCACCCCGTGGGCGGGCAGCCGAATCGTTCCGGCGTACGGAGCGGGGTTGCCGCGCGCCAGCAGCGCGGTGAGGGCGTCGACGTCGGCCGCGTCGGGGTCGGGCAGCGGCGCGGACATCACGCGGCAGAGGTTCGCCTGGTAGACCTCGCCGCGCGCGATGTGCTCGCGGATGCGGCGGACGCCCGCCGTGTACGCGGCGCGGTCGAGGGACGACGTCCAGTCGTCGGCGGCGGGGCCGCGCCAGGCGCCCGGGGTGGGGGCGGGGACGGTGTCGACCCGTACGTCACCGAAGCGGGCGCAGGTCAGACGGCCCTCGAAGTCCGCGGAGACGGCCCAGAAGCCGACGGAGTCCAGGGCCGCGGGGTCGCTGGTGACGTCCCGCAGGTCGGTCGCGACGAGGCCGCCGAAGCGGGCCAGAGGAGCAAGGTCGTGCACGGATCGAGTCTAGGCGCGCGGGAGGGGGCGGTGCGGCGTCCGGTGCGGAGGCTCGCGCGAGCGCGGCTGCGCGCCACCCCGGGGACACGGGGAGTGAACGCCGCGCGAACGCTCTCGGCCACCCGGCTCCCTGCGCAGCTCAGCACGCTGCGGAAACGCGTTTTTGTGCTGGCCCAGGAATCCGCTAGAGTTCAACACGTCGCCGGGACGCGCAAGCGGAACGGAAACGACAAGCGGACGTGGCTCAGTTGGTAGAGCATCACCTTGCCAAGGTGAGGGTCGCGAGTTCGAATCTCGTCGTCCGCTCGATGTGGGGGATCTTCCCGACCCCCCGTATTCACTCCTGGTGGAGTGGCCGAGAGGCGAGGCAACGGCCTGCAAAGCCGTCTACACGGGTTCAAATCCCGTCTCCACCTCCAAGCGCGATTAGCTCAGCGGGAGAGCGCTTCCCTGACACGGAAGAGGTCACTGGTTCAATCCCAGTATCGCGCACGCAGAACAACCGAAGATCCGGTCCGCATGGACCGTCCCGCGCGATTAGCTCAGCGGGAGAGCGCTTCCCTGACACGGAAGAGGTCACTGGTTCAATCCCAGTATCGCGCACGCAGCACGCAGTAAACCCTGGTCCTGTATGGTTTGGGACCGTCCCGCGCGATTAGCTCAGCGGGAGAGCGCTTCCCTGACACGGAAGAGGTCACTGGTTCAATCCCAGTATCGCGCACCGTACGACGGAGCCCCCGGTCGCCTCTCGCGACCGGGGGCTCCGTCGTGTCCCCGCTTCTCAGGAGGAGAAGAGCATCCGGCCGAAGCCGCGCTGGTGGTGGTGACCGCCGTGGTGGCCGCCGTGGTGCGGGGCGCCCCAGGCGGGGGCGGCGGGGGCACCGTGAGCCGGGTAGGCCGGCGGGGCGGGCGCGGGCGGGGCCTGCTGCACCCACTGGGACTCGAGCCGGGTCAGGGCCTCGAGCTCGCCGTAGTCCAGGAATATCCCCCGGCACCCGCTGCACTGCTCGATCTGGACGCCGTTGCGGTTGTACGTGTGCATCGCTGCATGGCACTTGGGACACTGCATGGTCGGCTCAACTCCCTGCCGTTCGATGGGTGCTTTCAGCTTAGGGGGACGCAGGCCGGGCCAACTCGGTTCGGAGCGACCCGATTCGGGCACACGTGTCGATCATCACGTCCTCGACCTCGTCGAGGGGGCGCCGCTCGGCGGTGGACTTGGCAAGGGCGAGCGCCGCCGTCTGGACGGTCAGGGCGCGGGCGGGGACGTCCAGTTGCACCCAGGGGTCGCCGGCGGCGACGGCGGGGCCCTCGGCCTGCACATACGCGTCGAGGAAGCGGGACCAGACGTCCGGGGACAGGAGTCCGGCGGCGAACCAGGCGGCGGGGCGGGCCAGATCCCAGGCGGGGTCGCCGAGGCCGAGGTCGTCCACGTCGATGAGGACCCAGGGGCGTTCCGGGGTACGGGGGTCGCGCACGAGCTGGCCGAGGTGGAAGTCGCCGTGGCAGAGGAGGCGGCCGGCCGTCGGCTCCCCGGGGAGGGTGCGCCAGGCGCGCAGCACGGTCTCGACGGCGGCGCGGGGCGCGCCGGAGCGGCGCATCCGCTCGACGGCGTGGGCGGCCTTGGCCGGGGCGCGCATGGGCGGGAGGCCGGCGGGCGGCGGGGTGCGGTGGAGGCGGGCGAGGAGCCGGGCGGCGTCCTCCCAGGGCGCGGCGTCGGGATCGTCCGGGTCGACGGGGGCGCCGTAGGGCCAGGCCGTGAGCGGGCGGGCGCCGAGGGTGCCCATGGGGTGGCCCTGGCCCTGGCCCGTGGAGTGGGTGTGGGGCGGGAGCAGGATGCCGGCCAGCGCGCCGAGGGCTGCGACGGCGATCCGAGCCGCGTGCTGTTCGGGGTCGGTGCCGGGGGCGTGGGCCTTGACGACGACCGCCCCGTGACGGACGACGGTGCCGTCGTCCCGGTCGGCGAGGACGGTCCGGGTGTGCGAGGCGCACGGGCAGGCGGCGTCCGCCCGGTGCGCGGCGTCGCGCGCGAGGGCGCTCAGCTGTTCGAGGTCGGCGTGCTCCACGCGGGGAGCGTACGCGCTGCCGCGATGGCCCGGCGGGCTCGGGGGACCGCGACCGGTGCCCCGGGAAAGCGCGAGGGCCGGTCAGCTCCCCAGCTGACCGGCCACACGCTGCCGTCCGCCGCACCCCCGTCCCCACGGGGTTGTTGGCCGGATGTCCCCGACCCGGGCCGCTCTCCCGGGTCCGGGGCGCCGCTCAGCGCCCCAGCATCACGCCCACGGACGACGCCTGTGTGACCACTGCGTCCCAGCCGCCGAAGGCGACGACCAGCAGGGTCGCGAGAGGGAGGACCATGGCGGTCGCCACCAGGGGGTGACGGCGGCCCGAAGGTCGGGTGCTGATCCGCGGTGCCGAATACGCCATGGGTCCTCTCCTGTCGTGTCTGGCAGCGGCGGGTGTTGACCTCGGGGGACGAGTGCTCACCCGCCGCTTGACTTCAAGATTAGGGATCGGGGGGCGGCCGGACGTCATGCCCGCGTACCGATCTCCGGGCCTCCCGGAGGATGACGAACACCGTTCGGCGTACTCCCCAGGGTGGAGGGTCGGGGCTAGGTCTGAGGGTCTTCCCTGAGAGGGACGGGCTGTTCGACCAGTGCGAGGACCCGGCTCGCCATGAATCGGGCCGTCCGGACGACCACCCCCGTGCGCGTGACTTCGCTCACTTCCACGACCCCTCGCCGTACGGCCGTCTCCACCCTCCGGCCCGCCCGGCTTGCCACCACTTCGTACGTCCGTGTCGTGTCCCCCGCGTCCACGACTATCTCCACGCGATCACCCTTCATCGGCCGAATCCCCCTTCTGCGATTGGATGTTGGAGAATCCCGTGGCCCGGACGGGCAGCCGCGCCGCCGTCCTGACCACCCCTCAAGTGTCCTCCCCAGCACTGACAATCGATCCCTGCGCGAGGGCGCGGCCTATGAGCACACCGGGTCGTCGATACGTAAGCTGTGCCACGTCGAACGGACGAGGGGACGGACATGGCGATGATGCGGCTCCGGCGCGAGGATCCGCGGATCGTCGGGTCGTTCCGGCTCCACCGCCGGCTCGGGGCCGGCGGGATGGGGGTCGTGTACCTGGGGTCGGACCGGCGCGGACAGCGGGTGGCGCTGAAGGTGATCCGGCCGGATCTTGCCGAGGACCAGGAGTTCCGGTCGCGCTTCGCGCGCGAGGTCTCCGCGGCCCGCCGGATCCGGGGCGGCTGCACGGCCCGGCTGGTCGCCGCCGACCTGGAGGCCGACCGCCCGTGGTTCGCCACCCAGTACGTGCCCGGCCCGTCGCTGCACGACCGGGTCGCCGAGGAGGGTCCGCTGCGGGCCGCCGACGTGGCCGCGATCGGGGCGGCGCTCTCGGAGGGCCTGGTCGCCGTCCACGAGGCCGGGGTCGTCCACCGGGACCTCAAGCCCTCGAACATCCTGCTGTCGCCCAAGGGCCCGCGGATCATCGACTTCGGCATCGCCTGGGCCACCGGCGCCAGCACCCTGACCCACGTGGGCACGGCCGTCGGCTCCCCCGGCTTCCTCGCGCCGGAACAGGTGCGCGGCGCGGCCGTCACCCCGGCCACGGACGTCTTCTCGCTCGGCGCCACGCTGGCCTACGCGGCGATGGCGGACTCGCCGTTCGGGCACGGCAGTTCGGAGGTCATGCTCTACCGGGTGGTCCACGAGGAGCCGCAGCTCGGCGGCGTACCGGACGCGCTGGCCCCGCTCGTCAGGGCGTGTCTGGCCAAGGATCCCGAGGACCGGCCGAGCACCCTCCAGCTGTCGATGCGGCTCAAGGAGATCGCCGCCCGCGAGGCGCAGGGGCTGCCCGCGGGGCGCCCGCCGGTGCAGCGGGAGCGTACGGAGCAGTCGACCGGCAGCCGGCCGACGGAGCGGTACACCGAGCGCACGACGCAGGGGCGGGACCAGGGCCCCGCCTCACGGCCGTCCGCGCCCCGTACGGGCGGCGGCTCCGCGCGTGCGTCGCAGTCCCGGCCGAACGGACGTCCCGCGCCCTCCCGGCCCGGCGGCGCGCGCACGACCTCGACCGGGCGCCGTCCGGCCAATCCGCGGCTGCTGCGACAGCGGCTCTTCGTCTTCGTCGTGGTGACGCTGGTCGTCGCCCTGGGGATCGCCGCCGCGCAGGCCCTCCAGGGCTAGAGCGCGCCTCGGGTCCGCCCGGCGGTCAGTCCTGCGGGCGGCCGCTCGCCACCGCGTAGAAGGCCACGGCCGCCGCCGCGCCCACGTTGAGCGAGTCGACGCCGTGGGCCATCGGGATGCGCACCCACTCGTCCGCCGCGCGCAGCGCCTGCGTGGACAGGCCGTCGCCCTCGGCGCCGAGCATCAGCGCGGCCCGTTCGAGCTTGTGCGGGGCGGCCACGTCGATCGGGGAGGCCTTCTCGTCCGGCGTGAGGGCGAGCAGCTTGAAGCCCGCCTCCCGTACCGCCTCCAGGCCGCGCGGCCAGGTGTCCAGACGGGCGTACGGGACGGAGAAGACCGCGCCCATGGAGACCTTCACGGACCGGCGGTACAGCGGGTCCGCGCAGTCCGGCGAGAGCAGCACCGCGTCCATGCCGAGGGCGGCCGCGCTGCGGAAGATGGCGCCGATGTTGGTGTGGTCGTTGACCGACTCCATCACGGCGACCCGGCGGGTCGTACGGAGCAGGTCCTCGGCGCTCGGCAGCGGCTTGCGCTGCATCGAGGCGAGGGCCCCGCGGTGCACGTGGTAGCCGGTGACGCGCTCGGCGAGTTCCGGCTGCACCGCGTACACGGGCGCCGGGACCTCGTCGATGACGTCGCGCATGACGTCGACCCACTTGGCGGAGAGCAGCATCGACCGCATCTCGTACCCGGCCTGCCGGGCCCGGCGGATGACCTTCTCGCCCTCGGCGATGAACAGACCCTCGGCGGGCTCGCGCCTGCGGCGCAGCTCCACATCGGTCAGGCCGGTGTAGTCGCGCAGGCGCGGGTCGTCGGGATCGTCGATCGTGATGAGTTCGGCCACGAGGTGATACTGCCTTGTCCGGGGTGCGGTGCCAATGTGTGCGACGGGGGGTTCGAACGCCCCTGGTCGCGGGTTACTTCACGAGCTTGTCGGGGCCCTCGGCGACCACGTCGCCGATGACGATCACGGCCGGCGGGCGGACCTCATGGGCCTTCACCGTCTCCGCGACCGTGGCCAGCGTGGCGTCCACGCGGCGCTGGGTGGCGGTGGTGCCCTCCTGGACGAGGGCGAGCGGTGTCTCGGGGGACTTGCCGTGCGCGACGAGCGTCTCGGCGATCTTCCCGATCTTGTCGACGCCCATCAGGATCACCAGCGTGCCGGTGAGCTTGGCGAGCGACGCCCAGTCGACGAGGGAGCGCGGGTCGTCGGGCGCCACATGGCCGCTGACGACCGTGAACTCGTGGGCCACGCCGCGGTGCGTCACCGGGATGCCGGCCGCGCCGGGGACGGAGATCGAGCTGGAGATGCCGGGGACGACGGTGCAGGCGATGCCTTCCGCCGCCAGCGCCTGGGCCTCCTCCATGCCACGGCCGAAGACGAACGGGTCGCCGCCCTTGAGCCGTACGACCGACCTGCCCGCCTTGGCGTGCTCGATCAGCGCGTTGTTGATGGCCTCCTGCGCCATGAACCGGCCGTACGGGATCTTCGCCGCGTCGATCACCTGGACGTGCGGCGGCAGCTCGTCGAGCAGGTCCCGGGGGCCGAGGCGATCGGCGATGACGACGTCCGCCTCGGCGAGCAGCCGGCGGCCGCGGACCGTGATCAGGTCGGGGTCGCCGGGGCCGCCGCCCACCAGCGCCACGAAGGGGGTACGGGAACGGTGCGGCGGGGCCGCGAGGGAACCGTCCCGCAGGCCCTCCACGATCGCGTCCCGCACGGCCGCGGACCGGCGGGGGTCGTGGCCGGTGAGCACGGCGACGGTCACGCCCTCGCTGCGGCCGGTGGCCGGGGTCCAGGCGGTGGCCGCATCGGCGTCGTCGGACCGCACGCACCAGGTCTTGGTCCGCTCGGCCTCGGCGGACGCGGCGGCGTTGGCGACGGGGTCGCTGGTGGCCACGAGGGCGTACCAGGAGTCGGCCATGTCCCCGTCCTCGTAACGGCGCTTGACCCAGGTGATCTCGCCGGCCTCGGCCATCGCCTCGACGGACGGGGTGGCGGACGGGGAGATCAGGGTGACGTCGGCGCCTGCCGCGATCAGGGCCGGGAGCCGGCGCTGGGCGACCTGGCCGCCGCCGAGGACGACGACGCGCCGGCCGGAGAGGCGGAGTCCGACGGGGTAGGCGGGGTACGCGGCGGTCTCGACGGGGTCGGCCATGGGTGTGCGGCTCCTCGGAGGGGCGGGGTAGGGGCCGCTGCGGCGGTGAAGCGGCTGGTGGGGCGCGGTGCGGTGATCGATGCGGTGATCGGTGCCCACGATATCGGTCACCGGGGGCGGGCGGCCTGTGACGGATGTCCCTGCCCGTGGAGACCCTGACCGCATCGAGGGGCGGACCGGGAGCCGCGCCGCTCCGGTCCCTCACTCTTCCCCGGCGGAGCGGGTGCCCACGACAGCGGGGGGCGAAGCCCGGGCCCCGAGGACCCGGGCCGCGGGCTACTTCTCCGTGACGCCGGCCGAGTCGAACGTCGCGACCTCGTGCATCGCGCGGGCCGCGCTCTGGACGATCGGGAGGGCCAGCAGGGCGCCGGTGCCCTCGCCGAGGCGGAGGTCGAGGTCGACCAGGGGGCGCAGGCCCAGCTTGTTGAGGGCCGCCACATGGCCCGGCTCGGCGCTGCGGTGGCCCGCGATGCAGGCCGCCAGGGACTCGGGCGCGATCGCCCGGGCCACGAGCGCCGCCGCGCCCGTCGAGACGCCGTCCAGGACGACCGGGGTACGCAGCGAGGCCGCGCCCAGGATCAGGCCGACGAGCGCCGCGTGCTCCAGGCCGCCGACCGCCGAGAGGACACCGATCGGGTCCGCCGGGTCCGGCTTGTGGAGGTCCAGGGCGCGACGGACCACGTCCACCTTGCGCGCGTGCATCTCGTCGTTGATGCCGGTGCCGCGACCGGTCACCTCGACCGGGTCGACCCCCGTGTACACGGAGATCAGCGCCGCGGAAGCGGTGGTGTTCGCGATGCCCATCTCGCCGGTCAGCAGTGCCTTGTTGCCCGCCGCCACGAGGTCCCGGGCGGTCTCGATGCCCACCTCGATCGCGCCGAGCACCTCCTCGCGGGTCATCGCGAGACCGGTCGTGAAGTCACCCGTACCAGCGCGGACCTTGCGGGGCAGCAGACCGGGCGTGGCCGGCAGGTCCGAGGCGACGCCCACGTCGACGACACAGACCTCGGCGCCCACCTGGTTCGCGAAGGCGTTGCAGACCGCTCCCCCGCCGAGGAAGTTCGCGACCATCTGGCCGGTCACCTCCTGGGGCCACGCGGTGACGCCCTGGGCGTGCACGCCGTGGTCGCCGGCGAAGATCGCGACGGCCGCGGGCTCGGGGATCGGCGGCGGGCACATCCGGGAGAGCCCGGAGAGCTGCGCGGCGATGATCTCCAGCATGCCGAGCGCCCCCGCGGGCTTCGTCATGCGCTTCTGCCGCTCCCACGCCTCGCCGAGCGCCTTGGCGTCCAGCGGGCGGATGTTGGCGACGGTCTCCTGGAGCAGGTCGTGCGGCTCCTCGCCGGGCAGCGCCCTGCGGCCGTACGTCTCCTCGTGGACGACCCAGGACAGCGGGCGGCGCTTGGACCAGCCCGCCTGCATCAGCTCGGGCTCCTCGGGGAACTCGTCGACGTAACCGACGCAGAGGTACGCGACCACTTCGAGGTGCTCGGGCAGGCCGAGGGAGCGCACCATCTCGCGCTCGTCGAAGAAGCTGACCCAGCCGACGCCGAGGCCCTCGGCGCGGGCGGCGAGCCAGAGGTTCTCGACGGCGAGGGCCGAGGAGTACGGGGCCATCTGCGGCTGCGTGTAGCGGCCGAGGGTGTGCCGGCCGCCCCGCGTGGGGTCGGCGGTCACGACGATGTTGACCGGGGTGTCGAGGATGGCCTCGATCTTCAGTTCCTTGAACTGCTTGGCCCGGGCCTTCGGCAGCGACTTGGCGTAGGCCTCGCGCTGGCGCTGGGCCAGTTCGTGCATGCTCCGGCGGGTCTCGGCGGAGCGGATGACCACGAAGTCCCAGGGCTGGGAGTGGCCGACGCTGGGGGCCGTGTGGGCGGCCTCCAGGACGCGGAGCAGCACCTCGTGCGGGATCGGGTCGGAGCGGAAGCCGTTGCGGATGTCGCGGCGCTCGCGCATGACGCGGAGCACGGCCTCGCGCTCGGCGTCGTCGTACCCGGGCGCCGGGGCACCGACGGGCTCGTCGCCGCCGGCCGCCTCGATGTCTTCCGCCTCGATGTCCGCGGCCTCGGAGTCGGCCGCCCGGGCCTCCGCGGCCTCGGCGTCCGCGGTCTCGGAGTCGGCTGCCTCGGCGTCCGCTGCCTCGACAACGGTCTCGTCGGCGAGAGCCTCGTCCGGGACCGGCTGCTCGACGGCGGGCTCCTCGACAGCCGGCTCCTGGACGGCGGTCTCCTCGGCGACCGGGGCCGCCTCGACGGCGGGCTCGGCGATCGCGACCGCTTCCTCGGACGGCGCCTCCGGGGCGGGCTCCTGCGCGGGGGCCTCGTCGACCGGCTCGACGTGCTCGGTCAGTTCGACCGGCTCGACGACCGGCTCCGCCTGCTCGACGACCGGTTCGGCTGCTGCGGGCTCCTCGGCCACCGGCTCTTCCGCCACCGGCTCGGCGACGGCCTCGCCGTCGGCCGCGACCTCGGCTTCGGCGGGGGTCTCGACAGCGGCCTCGGGCTCCCGCGCCGCCACGACGGCGGCTTCCTCGGCCGGCGGTACGGGTACGGCGGCGGCCTGGCCGCCGTCGCGCGGCGCCGGGACGGCCACGGGGGTCTCCTCCACGAGCGCCTCGACCGGAGCGGGCGCCTCGACCGGAGCGGACGCCTCCACGGGAGCGGGGACCTCCGTCGGCGCCTCGGCGGCGGGCTCCTCGGTCACGGGGGCCTCGGCCGACGGCTGTTCGGCGGCGGGCGTCGGCGCCAGGTGCGGGGTCGTCGGGACCGTTCCCTCGACCTGGACGAACTGACCGACCGTTTCTGCGGGCGTCGGCTGCTGCACGTGCGTCTGGGGCTGCGGGTCCCACGGAACGCCGCCCTGCGGCGGCATCTCGCCGAGCTGGGGCGCGACCGGGGCGGCCGGCTGCTCCTGGGGGATGTCGAGGTACTCGGGGCCGGCCGTCGGGGGACCCGCGACCCGGCTGGGGACGGGGGTGGGCGCCGTCGCGGCGGCGGGGGCCGGCGCGGCCATGGGCGCGGGGGCCTGGACGGCGGAGGCGGGGCCGCGGTCGGCGAGGGACCGTACGACTCCCCCGTTGGTCTCCGGCACCGGCGGGCCCATGTGCAGGGGGCGGCGGGCGGGCGGCGCGGCCGGGACGGAGACCGACGGCGGCACGCGTACGCCACCGAGGTCCACCGAACCGGAGTCGCGGCCGGCGGCCTCGTGGGCGCCGGTGTCGAGGATCCCGGGCTCGTAGCCGTGGTCGGTCACGACCTCGGCGCCGTACGGCTCCTGCGACGCCACGGGTACGCCGTGGGCGGGGGTGGAGAGGATCTGACCGGACTCGACGGGCATCGGCACGCCGTGCGCGGGGGTCGAGACGCCGTGGTGGACGTTCTCGGGCGCCACGGGCATGCCGTGCGCGGCCTCCGGGGCCGTCGGGACACCGTGCGCCGGGGTGGAGACGGCCTCGTGGGCGACCGGGGCGGCCATCGGGGCCTGGGCGGCCAGGGCGTCGGCGATCGGTCCGGCCAGCGGGTCGGTGAGCGGGTCACCGGGCGGCGGCAGCTGGCCCGGCATCATGCCCGGGGCGGAGGCCTGGGCCGGAACCTGGGCGGGGACGGCTACCGGCGGCGCGGGGACGGCGCCGGGCTGGTGCTCGCTCCACGCGCCCTGCGCGCCGGGCATCAGAAGCAGATCGTCGTCGTCGGCTGCGCTCTCGGAGGGGTCCAGGAAGGTGTACGCGCCCGGAGCGGGGATGCCCGGCTGCTCGACCATGCCTGCGTTCTCCGGCAGCCCCTCGCCCGGGACCTGGCCGGTGTCCGTCATGCGTACCCCTCGCCCATCGGTTGTGCTCCTTCAGACCTTCGCCCGTCAACAAGAACGAGCGTGCGCGCCGTGCGGCACGAATGACGCGCGGACACCCCAGCATTGTCGCGGCCATCGGCCGTCATGACAGGCGGATCC
This sequence comes from Streptomyces sp. NPDC022552, assembly GCF_055561875.1. Lineage (NCBI taxonomy): Bacteria > Bacillati > Actinomycetota > Actinomycetes > Kitasatosporales > Streptomycetaceae > Streptomyces > Streptomyces sp. NPDC022552. Next base: position 268,409 of record NZ_JBVHGJ010000009.1, on the reverse strand, counting down.
GCCACGGTTTGCTGTGGACTGCGCCACGTCGCGCGTCCCCCGGTCGCTGCGTACCACATCAGCGACCCGAAGCGGTCACTACTTCCGGACATTGGCGAACAAAAGGCCGAAGGTCCGGTGCGGTACGACGATCGGCCAGCCTACCTGGCCGGGTGGACGGCTTCGATCACGGGTGGGGGTGCCCCCGGCGCGGCTAAGGGGAGGTCGACCGGCGCCCGGAGAGCAGGAAGACGACGGACCGGTCGCGTTCCGACCAGTCGCCGGGGTCGAGTCCGACGCTCTGCAGCAGGGCGCATTCGACGGTGTAGCCGCCCTCGGTGAGGGCGGCGCCGATGGCCTCGGCCTCGTCGCGGGTGGACGCGTGGGCGACGATCCGCTCGGGCCGGCGGTCGGTGCAGGCGGTGACGACGGGCACGCCGCCGCCCCCGATCCGTACGACGTCGGGTTCGGGGAGCCGCTCGAGGACGTGCGGGGCGCGGCCTCGTACGGCCTGGAGCTGGACGCCGTGCCGGCGGGCGGCGGCCTCCGTGCGGGCGCAGGCGTCCGGGTCGGCGTCCACGGCGATGACGGCGGCGCCGAAGCGGGCGGCCTCGACGGCGAGCGCGCCGCCGCCGCAGCCGATGTCCCAGACGAGGTCGCCGACGCGGGGGCCGAGGCGGGCGAGCTGGGCGGCGCGCAGGGTGGGGTCCTCGCCGCTGCCGCCGCGCGCGGCGGCGGAGTCGTCCGGCGGCAGGGCCCAGCCGCGTACGGCGGGGGTCTCCTGGCCCATGAGCCAGCCTCCGGGCGGGGCGCCGGCCGTGCCGCCGATGACGATGACGACGTTGGGGTCGCGCCAGGCGTGGTCGGCGGCCTTGTCGGAGGTGAGGACGGTGACCTGCTCGCGGTCGGTGCCGAGCTCCTCGCAGATGACGAACGTGCGGTGGACGCCGTCGAGCAGGAGGGCGAGTTCGGCGGGTCCGGCACCGGGCGAGGTGAGGACGGCGACCTTGGGGTGGGCGCGGCAGACGTTGACGGCGCGGCGCAGGGTGCGCTGGTGGGCGACGACGATCCGGGCGTCGTCCCAGGGCATGCCGGCGCGGGCGAAGGCGGCGGCGACCGGGGAGACGGCGGGGACGACCTCGACCTCCAGGCCGTGCTCGGGGGCGCGCAGGGTGCGGACGACGCCGAAGAAGCCGGGGTCGCCGTCGGCGAGGACGACGGCGGTGCCGCGGTGGCCCGCGATGCGGCGGGCGGCGAGGTCGACGCTGCCGAGGCGGATCCGCTCGGCTCCCGGCGGGACCTCGGGCAGGGCGAGGTGGTGCGCGGCGCCGGCCACGAGCGTCGCGGCGGAGAGCGCGGACCGGGCCGCTGGGGTGAGGGGCGATCCGTCCCAGCCGATCACCGTGACCCGGTCGGCCATCGTCGTCAGTCTCCTGAGGTCTCGTCGCAGGTCGGGGGCGTGTCGAGGGTACCCGGCTTCGGTTGCGGGCTCAGCTCCAGTCGGTGAAGGAGGAGTAGCCGGCCTCCGCCATCTGGTCGGCGACGCCTTCGAGGTCCTCGGGGAGCAGTCCCCAGACGATGAAGTCGGTGCGGAGGTCGGCCCAGGTGCCGTCCTCGGTGCGGGTGCGGGCTATGCAGGCGCCGCGCAGGACGCCTTCGCTGATGCAGCCGATCTTCTGGGCGACCTGCTGGGAGGCGGTGTTGTCGGCCGCGGTGCGCAGCTCGATGCGTTCGAATCCCTGGTCGCCGAAGAGCCACTGGGCGGTGGCGAGGGCGGCTTCGGAGGCGTATCCCTCGCCGCGGGCCCAGGGCGCGATGATGTACGACATCTCGGTGGACCGGACGTGCCAATTGGTCTTGCCCAGCTGGATGATGCCGACGAGGCGCTGGGTGAGGAACTCGGTGACGGCGAGGCCGAGGCCCCGGCCGGCCTCGCGTTCGGCGGGGGCGTACTCGGTGATCCAGCGGAGCGCGCCGTCCTCGGTGAAGGGCTGGGGGACGGCCGTCCAGGCCGCGACCATCTCGTCGTTCATCATCTCGGTGAGGGCGGGCGCGTCCGCCTCTTCGAGCGCGCGCAGCACCAACCGGTCCGTGTTGATGGAGATGTCCGGAAAGGTGGTAGTCATGCGCAGCTCCATGCCGTGAACCGTCCGAATCGACCGTGAACGCACAGCATGCAGCATGCAGTCGCCGGTGTGCATGGCCGGGTCCGATGTGGCGTCAGATACGGCGGGATACGGCGAAGGCCCCGCGCACCGGACGGGGTGCGGAGGCCTTCGTCGTGAGGAACTGTACTGCGGACTCTCGTCGCAAGGACTGTGCCGCGGGCCTTACTTGGCGACGGCGCCGAAGGCCGGGATGACCGAGCCGGTGTACGTGTCCTCGATGTACTTCTTCACCTCGGGCGAGTTGAGGAGCTTGGCGAGCTTCTGCACGCGCGCGTCCTTCTCGTTGCCCTCCTTGACGGCGAGGAAGTTGGCGTACGGGTTGCCCTCCGCCTTCTCCAGGGCGATGGCGTCCTTGGCGGGCGAGAGCTTGGCCTCGATGGCGTAGTTGCCGTTGATGACGGCGGCGTCCACGTCATTCAGGGCGCGGGGCACGGTGGCGGCCTCCAGCTCCTTGAACTCCAGGCCCTTCTTGTCCGTGATGTCGGAGAGCTTGGCGTTGGTGCCGACGCCGTCCTTGAGGGTGATGAGACCGTTCTCGGCGAGCAGCTGGAGCGCGCGGCCGCCGTTGGTGGTGTCGTTGGGGACGGCGATGGTCTGGCCGGCCTTGATGTCCGAGAGGGCCTTGACCTTCTTGGAGTAGAGGCCGAGCGGCTCCAGGTGGACGTTGAACACCGGGACGATGTGGGTGTTGTTCTTCTTGTTGAAGTCGTCGAGGTACGGCTTGTGCTGGAAGAAGTTGGCGTCGACCTGGCCGGACTCGGTGGCGGTGTTCGGCAGGACGTAGTCCGTGAACTCCTTCACCTCCAGCTTCAGGCCCTCCTTCGCGGCGAGGTTGTCCTTGACGTAGTTCAGGATGTCGGCGTGCGGCGTCGGGGACGCGGCGACGACGAGCGGCTTGTCGGCGGAGCCGGCGCCGTCCTTCGCGGAGGACGGGTCCGACGCGGTGCCGCAGGCGGTGAGGCCCAGGGCGAGCGCGGCGGTGGCGGCGATACCGGCGGTGAGCTTGATGTTCTTACGCACGAAGAGTGCCTCTTTCTGGTGGTGCGGTGGACGCCTGGACAACAAGTCCGGGCTCTTCTTCGAAGGACGAAGTCTGGGGTGGCGCCGTGGGTCAGGCGGTGCGTCCTCGGCGGGCGAGGAGGCGGACGGCGAGGTCGCCGATGAGCTGGACCACGGTGACGATCGCGATCAGGACGACGACGGTGACCAGCATGAACTGGGTGTCGAAGCGCTGGTATCCGTAGGTGATGGCCTTCGAGCCGAGGCCTTCGCCGCCGACCGCGCCGGCCATCGCGGAGTAACCGATGAGCACGATGACGGTGGTGGTGACGCCGGAGACCAGCGAGGGCAGCGCCTGCGGCAGGAGCACCTTGCGGACGATCGTGGTCACGGAGCCGCCCATGGACTGGACGGCCTCGACCAGGCCGTGGTCGACCTCACGGATCGCGGTCTCGACGAGGCGCGCGAAGAACGGGATGGCGCCGATGGCGAGCGGCACGATCATCGCGGTGGGGCCGATGAAGGTGCCGACCACGAAGGTCGTGAAGGGGATCAGGGCGATCAGCAGGATGATGAACGGCAGCGAGCGGCCGATGTTCACGATCACGCCGACGACCTTGTTGACGACGGTGTTCTGCAGCAGGCCGCCCTTGTCCGTGAGGACGAGGAGGATGCCGAGCGGCAGTCCGCCGGCGATCGTGACGATCGTGGCCCACAGGACCATGTAGAGGGTGTCGACCGTGCCCTGCTCGAGGAGGGGCTGCATCTCCGACCAGGTCACTTGGCACCTTCCTTGACGAGCGCGGGCGCCGCCTCGGGCGCGGTCTCCTCTTCGACGACGTCGACCTGGAGGCCCTGCTCGCGCAGGAAGCCGACGGGGACGACGTTCTCCTCGTACCGGCCGGGCAGTTCGATCCGCATCCGGCCGATCTGCTTGCCGCCCACGGTGTCCATGGCGGCGCCGAGGATCGAGATGTCGATGTTGTACGTACGGGAGAGCTGGGAGATCACCGGCTGGGTGGCGGCCTCGCCGTGGAAGGTCACGTCGACGACCGTGCGGTCGGGTCCGGTGGGGGCGCCGCTGACCGGGAAGAGCTCGGCGGCCAGCTCGGAGCCGGGGGTGGCGAGCAGTTCGCTCACGGTGCCGGACTCGACGATCCGGCCCTTCTGCATCAGCGCGGCCGAGTCGCAGATCGTCTTGACGACGTCCATCTCGTGCGTGATGAGCAGGACGGTGAGGCCGAGCTGCCGGTTGAGGTCGCGCAGCAGCTGAAGGATGGAGCGGGTGGTCTCCGGGTCGAGCGCGCTGGTGGCCTCGTCGGAGAGCAGGACCTTGGGGTTGCCGGCCAGGGCACGGGCTATGCCGACGCGCTGCTTCTGGCCGCCGGAGAGCTGACCGGGGTAGGCCTTCGCCTTGTCGGCGAGGCCGACGAGGTCGAGGAGCTCCAGCGCACGGCGGGTGCGCTCGGCGCCGGAGACGCCGAGGATCTCCAGGGGGAGTTCGATGTTGTCCTTGACCGTGCGGGAGGACAGCAGGTTGAAGTGCTGGAAGACCATGCCGATGCTGCTGCGGGCGCGGCGCAGGTCCTTGCCCGCGCGGCGGCCCGTGGCGGCGAGCGCGGTGAGGTCGACGCCGTCCACGGTCACGGTGCCGGAGGTGGGGCGCTCCAGGAGGTTGACGCAGCGGATGAGCGAGGACTTGCCGGCGCCGCTCTGGCCGATCACGCCGTACACCTCGCCCTCGCGGACGTGGAGGTCGACGCCGTCCAGAGCGGTGACCTGGCGGCCTCGCGACTCATAGACCTTGGTCAGGCCCGAAGTGGTGATCACAGGGGGTTTCCGTCACTGTCGAGTGCGCGGCGCGGGGTCCGCCGGGCACGGGGCATTCGTCGTTCGGACAGTCAGGCGCAGGTGGGCCGGCTTCGGTGGGTGAACCGGAAGGCAGCGCGTGCGCGGGGCGGGCACGTCCGGCGCCGGTTTCGGCGGGCGGATCGGCTCGGCCGTCGGGGTCTCGCTTCGGGGCGCGAGGCTCGGCGGGGGCCCTCAGATGGCGCACATTCGACACATACAACGAGCACCGGGCGTCGTGATCGCCTCGGTCGCAAGGGTGCGGCTGCTCGTCGTGGTCATGTCTGCAAGTAAAGCACGCACCTGTTCGACCAAAACGGGGGTGTCCGTATAGCGGACATCGTTGAGACATCATGCGGACACCCCGTCCGGCCGTCGCACCCCGGCGGTGCTCCCCGCTCCCCCGTCGGTGGCCTGCGCCGATGCCTCCGAGAGGTCGGTCACGACGACATCGGTGTCGAGCCCGGAACGGTCGTGGGTTGTGGCCAAGGCCACGGTCCGCACGCGCGGAGGTGACGACGGCCCGGCGGCCGGCGAGCAGCGCGGGGAGCGGCTCCTCGGCCCCGGGCAGCGCTCGCCCCGCCGGGGACGTCGGCGACCGCCGACCCCTCGATCCGGCGCAGGGCTTCGGCGCGCGTCGTCACGAGTCTCGGCCCGTGCGGGGCGGGTGGGGGGCGAGCGCATCGGGTCTTTTGGCCCGTAATACCCTCGGGCCCATGCTTGACGCCCTGACGGTCGCGGTCTCGGTGGCCGCGCTCGCCCTCGCCGCCTGGTGCGGCTTCGCCTTCTCCCGCGACCAGCCGACCAAGGACTGGCACTTCATCGGCATGGCCGTGGTGACGTTCCTGGCACTGGTGCAGCTGATCGTCGGCATCGTGCAGCTGTCGCGCGGCGAGAAGGCCGAGGAGGGCTCGACGATCTTCGTCGCCTATCTCCTGGGCTCGCTGTGCGCGGTGCCCGCGGCCGCCTTCATGTCGCTCAGCGAGCGGAGCCGCTGGGGCTCGGCGACGGTGGCGGCGAGCGGTGTCGTGCTCGCGGTCCTCGAGGTACGCCTCTTCGACATCTGGACGGTGGGCTGATGAGCGCGATCGAGGGAGCCGGACGCCTGGTCAAGGGCCCCGGCATGCTGCTGGTGTGGCTGTACGGCGTGATGTCGGTGGGCGCGGTCTCGCGGTCGATCTACCAGATCGCGACCGAGTTCGACCGGGCGCCGCTCGCGTACGCGCTGTCGGCGGTGGCTGCCGTGGTGTACGCCTTCATCACGTACACGCTGGTGAGGGGCGGGGAGACGGCCCGCAGGGCGGCGCTGGTGTGCTGCGCCGCCGAGCTGGTGGGCGTGCTGACCGTGGGGACCTGGACGCTGGCCGACCCGTCGGCGTTCCCCGACGCCACGGTCTGGTCGGACTACGGCTACGGCTACATCTTCATCCCGGTGCTCCTGCCGGTCACCGGGATCTGGTGGCTGCGGCGGTCGCGGGCGACCGCCTAGGCGTGGGCGCCGGGCCTAGGCGGCCTTCTCCAGGGTCACGAGCGTGAGCCGGGGGCCGATCTCGCGCGCGGCGACCTGTTCGTATCCCTTGCTGCGGTAGAGCCGCAGGTTCCGCTCGCTGCGGTGGCCGGTGAAGAGCTGGAAGCGCTTGGCGGTGGGCGCCGGGTCGGCGGCGAAGTGGCCCTCGATGGCGTCGAGCAGGCGGCCGCCGAGACCGTGGCGCTGCATGCGCGGGTGGACGATGAGCTTGGCGATCCGTACGGTGCCGGCCTCGTCGACCTGCCCGCGTACGGAGGCGACGATCTCGTCACCGAGGCGCGCCACGAGCGCGTGCCCCTGGGCCAGTTCGGCCCGCAGGGCGTCCAGGGTCTGGGTGAGGGGCTCGATCGAGTAGTCGCCGTAGAGCTCGGCCTCGCTCTGGTAACAGAGGTACTGCAGCTTGAGTATGTGCTCCGCGTCCTGTGCGTCCGCGGCTGAGATGGTCACGCTCATGCCCATGTGTGCATGCCTCCCGCTCACCTGGTCCATCGGTCGGTCTCCCGCACCCTTCCCCTCGGGGTCGCCGCGGGAACCTCTGAAGCCAGCATTCTGCGCAGGCATCCCAGGCAACGGGAACGCATCGGCCCCAGACTCCCCTGTGAGATACCCAACTCCCCTGCGATTTCCCGGTAGGTGGGGTCAGCCGGGTCGAGCATCGCGGTGAGCAGACGCGGGCAGTGGCCGGGGGTGCGACGGACGGCGGCGCGCACGGCGCGACGGCGTTCGGTCGTCAGCGCGGAGCTCTCGGGAGAGTCGTGCGACTCGGTGGCCTCCTCTCCGCGGTACGGGCGTTCCCGCAGGGCGGCGCGCCGGGCGCGGCGGGCCTCGGCGCGGACGGCTCGGCGGAGCCAGTCGGCGGGGTGGCTCGGTGCCGCGTCGTCCTGGAGCCGTTCGAGGAGCTTGAGCCAGACGGCCTGTTCGAGGTCGCCCGCCTCGACGCCGGCGGCGGAGGCCTCCGCACTGGACTCGGCGGCGAGCAGCGGGGCGAGGGTGCGGAGGAGGTGGCGGTCGGTGGGGGTCATGCACGGCACGATGCGGGAGCCGCCGGGGGTGGTTGCGGTCCTGGGGTCAAACCACCCGGGCGGGTGCCGTTGCCGTGGTCCGGGCCCAGGGTCCTGGGCCGTACGGACCACGGCAACGGGCGACGCCCTCCCCCGACGGGCCACACGGCGGATCAGAGGTCGGACACCGCCAGGAGTGCCGTGTCCGGGTTGTCCGAGAAGATGCCGTCGATGCCCGTCGCCAGGTAGGCCCTCAGGGCGCCGAAGACGTCTCCGTAGGCGTTCGGGTCCGTGCCGCGGCGGAACTCGGCCGGCAGGAAGCTGTTCTCGTTGCGCTGGGTGTACGGGTGGAGGATCAGGCCCTGCGCGTGCGCGTCGCGCACCAGCGTGGTCGGGGTGCCGAGGCGGCCGCTCGCGTCGCGCGGGATGACAAGGTCCAGGGTGGGCCCGATGCCCTGCGCGTACGAGGCGATCCAGCGCAGGCCCTCGGGCGTGACGAGGTCGGCGACCGTGCGCGGGTCGCCCGCCTGGACGAAGTCCCAGGGGCGGCTCGCCGCGGCCGAGAGCAGCACGACCCGCGGGGAGTTCACCAGCTTCGCCAGGCGCTGGATGCTGCTGGGCTCGAAGGACTGCAGGAAGACCGGGGAGTCGGCGCGGTGACGCCCGTACCGGCGCAGCAGCGTGGCGAGGCGCTCCTCCAGGCCGAGGCCGAGGGAGCGGAAGTAGGTGGGGTGCTTGGTCTCGACATGCAGCCAGACGTCGCGGCCGCGGCGGCGGCCTTCCCGTTCGGCCCAGCGCAGTATCTCCTCGAAGGTCGGGATCTGCCAGCGGCCGTCGTACAGCGTGTTCTCCTGGCGGGTGCCCGGGATGCGCTCCTTGGCGCGGAGGGTCTTGAGCTCGGCGAGCGTGAAGTCCTCGGTGAACCAGCCGGTGTAAGAGACGCCGTCCACGGACTTGGTGGTCCTGCGCGAGGCGAACTCGGGGTGGTCGGCGACATCGGTCGTCCCGGTGATGTCGTTCTCGTGACGGCAGACCAGGTGGCCGTCCTTGGTGGGGACGAGGTCCTGCTCGATCACGTGCGCGCCGAGGTCGAGGGCGAGCTGGTAGGAGCCGAGGGTGTGCTCGGGGCGGTAGCCGCTCGCGCCGCGGTGGGCGATGACGGTGGGGACGGGGAGGGAACGGTGGCCGTGCCCGCGGCCCGCGCCGTTCGATTCGGCGGCCTGGGCGTTGCCGGCGGCGAGGACCGAGGAGGCGCCGAGGACGGCGGCTCCCGCCACGCCCGTCACCGCCGCGCCCGCCGCTCCGAGGACCGTCCGCCGAGCCGGGCTGCCGTGCGCACCCTGTGTCATGAAGACTCCTTCGATGTGATGTCCCGCACCTGTCAAACGACGCTCCGACCGTAGGCAGTCACCCCTTACCTGCGGCAGACCCTGGTCGAACATGGCGGAAACACACGTCAACACTGTGTATCCACTCGGTGAACCCGATGTGCGCACGACCATGACCCGCGAGTATCGTCCTCACCTGCACGGCCCCCGTACGACGCCGCCCCGCCCCCGACACCGGAGGAACCGTTGTCCCGTCTCGCACTCATCAAGGCAGTGCTCGGACCGATCCTGCGTCTGATGTTCCGCCCACGTGTGGAAGGTGTCGAGAACATCCCCGGGACGGGTCCGGTGATCCTGGCGGGCAACCACCTCACCTTCATCGACTCGATGATCATGCCGATCTGCACGGACCGCCCGGTCTTCTTCATCGGCAAGGACGAGTACGTCACGGGCAAGGGCTTCAAGGGCCGGCTGATGGCCTGGTTCTTCACCAGCGTCGGCATGATCCCGGTGGACCGCGACGGCGGCCGGGGCGGTGTCGCGGCGCTGATGACCGGCCGCCGCGTCCTGGAGGAGGGCAAGATCTTCTCCATCTACCCCGAGGGCACCCGCTCCCCCGACGGCCGGCTCTACCGGGGCCGTACCGGCATCGCGCGGCTGACGCTGATGACCGGCGCGCCGGTGGTGCCGTTCGCGATGATCGGTACCGACAAGATCCAGCCGGGCGGGGCGGGGCTGCCCCGGCCGGGCCGGGTGACGGTCCGCTTCGGTGAGCCGATGGAGTTCTCGCGGTACGAGGGGATGGACCGGGACCGCTATGTGCTGCGGGCCGTGACGGACTCGGTGATGTCCGAGGTGATGCGGCTGTCCGGTCAGGAGTACGTGGACATGTACGCCACGAAGGCGAAGGCCGCGTAGCCGGCACGACGTGGCCGAAGGGCCCCGCACGGCAGTCGCCGTGCGGGGCCCTTCGTGTGTGACGCCCAGGGACGCGCGTCGTTCGTGACGCCCGCGGTGTGCGTCAGTGCTCGATGCCGTCCTCCAGCTTCTGGCCCTTCAGGAGGAACCAGGCCGCGACCGCCGTCGCGAGGAGGACCGCCGCGCCGACGCCCGCCGCGATGTTCAGGCCGTCGACGAAGGCCTCCTGGGCGGTGGAGACCAGGCCGGTGGCCGTGGCGGGGTCGAGACCCGCGGAGGCCTCGACCGCGCCGCCGAGCGAGTCGTGGGCCGCCGCGGCGGCGTCCGCCGGGACGCCCGCCGGAGTCGTGAAGCCCTGGTAGACGCCCGTGACGATCGAGCCGAGGAGCGCGATACCGAGCGCCGCGCCCAGCTCGTACGCCGTCTCGGAGACGGCGGAGGCCGAACCCGCCTGCTCCTTGGGCACGCTGGAGAGGATCACGTCGGCGGTGACGGTGAACGAGAATCCGGCGCCGAGGCCGACGACGAGCAGAGCCGCGCCGAGCAGCGGGTAGCCGGTCTCCTTGTGGACCAGGGTGATCGCGGCGAGCGCCAGTCCGATCGCGCCGAGACCGCCGGTGACGACGGCGCGTACGGAGAACCGCCGGGCGTACCGGCCGGCGAGCAGACCGGTGGCCACCGCGCCGACGGCGGCTGGCAGTTCGGCGAGTCCGGCCTCCAGCGGGTCACGCCCCTGGACGAGCTGCAGGAACTGGGAGAGGAAGAAGACCAGTCCGGACAGTCCGAAGACGGTGAGCAGGTCCGCCAGGACCGCGCCCGAGAAGCCGCGGTGCTTGAAGAGCCGCATGTCGAGCAGGGGTGCGGTCAGTGTGTGCTGCCGCCGGACGAAGGCGTACAGGGCCGCGGCGCCGATGACGACGGCCGCGCCGACCTCCCACGTCAGGCCGTGCGAGGCGACTTCCTTGATGGCGTAGACGACGCCGATGACACCGACGAGCGAGAGTCCGACGCTGACGAGGTCCCAGGGACCGGAGACCGGGTTCTTGGACTCGGGCAGCAGCTTGATACCGACGAGGACCAGGGCGATCATGACGGGGAGGTTGATGAGGAAGACCGAGCCCCACCAGAAGTGCTGGAGCAGCGCTCCGCCGACGACCGGACCGACGGCCGCACCGGCCGAGGCGGTGGCGCCCCAGATGCCGATGGCGAGGCTGCGCTCCTTGGGGTCGTGGAAGATGTTCCGGATCAGCGCCAGGGTCGACGGCATCAGCGTCGCGCCGGCGACACCGAGGAGCGCGCGGGCGACGATCATCATCTCCGGGCTGGTCGCGTACGCGTTGAGCACCGAGACGGCACCGAACGCGGTCGCACCGATCAGGAGCAGCTTCTTGCGGCCGATCCGGTCACCGAGGGAGCCCATGGAGACGAGCAGGCCGGCGATCACGAACGAGTAGATGTCGCCGATCCACAGCAGCTGCGTACCGGACGGCTTGAGGTCCTCGCTGAGCGAGGGCGTCGCGAGACCGAGTACGGTGGCGTCCACCGCGACCAGCAGGACGGCCAGGACGAGTACCGAGAGCGCGAGCCAGCGGCCGGGGCTCTTCACCTCCGTCCCCGTCGTCGGGCTCAGCTCCTGGGTCCTGCTCATTTCTCCACGCTCCGTCGTGCGCCACCGAGCAGCAGCTCGGTGATCATGTACTGAAAGTCGTTGCTTGCGACCCTGCCGTCCATCACGGACCAGGCACAGGCCGAGACGAGGCCGTAGAGGGCCTCGGTGAGCCACGCGGGGCTCAGGTCGATCCGGAAGGTGCCTTCCTCCTGGCCGCGCCGGAAGAGGGCGCTGACCCTGGCGTCGAGCCGGGACCAGCCCTCGTCGACGTCGTCGCCCTCGAAGAGCTGGTTCTCGGTGACGAGGAAGGCCAGCAGCGGGGCGTTGGGCTCCGTTTCGGCGACGAGCCGCCGGAGCGCCTCGTCGGCCGGGCCGTCGTCGAGGCGGGCGGCGTCGCACGCGGCCTCGAACTCCTCGAGCCCCATCGCCTCCAGCGCCCTGACCAGCGCGTCCCGCCCGGCGAAGTGCCGGTGCAGGGTGGCGCGGCCGATCCCCGCGGCCCGGGCGACCTCGTCCATGGTGGCGGTCGATTTCCGGGAGAGCAGGGCGGCAGCGGAGCGGAGCACCTGGGTGCGGTCGACTGACATGAGACAACCATACCCCGAATGAGACGTTGATGTCTCATTCGATAATTCGACGCCTCATCAGGAGGCGGAAAGGAATGCTGTGGGCATGACGAAGCCACTGCTGCTGATCGACGTGGACGGGCCGCTGAATCCCTATGCGGCGCAGCGCGAACGCCGTCCGGAGGGGTACACCACGCACCGGATGCGGCCGAGCGGGTGGACCGATCGGAAGCCGCTGCGGGTGTGGCTGAATCCGGCGCACGGGGGCGAGCTGCTCGCGCTGGCGGAGGCGTACGAGCTGGTGTGGGCGACGACCTGGAAGGGCGAGGCGAACGACTCGATCGGGCCCCACCTCGGGCTGCCCGAGCTGCCGTTCATCGACTGGCCCCAGATGCACGGAAGGGCCCCTCGCGGGACCTTCTGGAAGACGCAGTACATCCTGGAGTACGCGGCGGGGCGGCCGTTCGCCTGGGTGGACGACGACATCACGCCGTACGACCACGAGTACGTGGAGCAGAACCACCTCGCCGCCGCCCTGTTGCTGCGCGTCGACGAGCGGATCGGGCTGACCCGGCCGGACTTCGACGCGCTCGCGAACTGGGCGGCGGCGCTGTGACGCTCTGAGGGCTACTTCTTCGCGGTGGCCCAGGCGTGCTGGATCACCAGGTCGGCCTTGACCTCGACCAGCTGGGCGGCGACCGCCGACGGGGCCGTACCGCCCCGGCCGTCACGCGAGGCCAGCGCGCCCGGAACATTGAGCACCGTGCGGACCTCGGGGGTGAGGTGCTCGGAGATCTTGGCGAACTGGTCGTCCGTGAGCTCGTCGAGCTCCTTGCCCTCCGCCTCGGCGACCTTCACGCACTCGCCGGCCACCTCGTGCGCCACCCGGAACGGCACGCCCTGCTTGACCAGCCACTCGGCGATGTCGGTCGCGAGCGAGAAGCCGGCCGGGGCCAGCTCCTCCATGCGCTCCCGGTTGACGGTGAGCGTGGCCATCATGCCGGTGAAGGCGGGGAGCAGGACCTCCAGCTGGTCGCAGGAGTCGAAGACGGGCTCCTTGTCCTCCTGGAGGTCGCGGTTGTAGGCGAGCGGCAGGGCCTTGAGCGTGGCCATCAGACCGCTGAGGTTGCCGATGAGACGGCCGGACTTGCCCCGGGCCAGCTCGGCGATGTCCGGGTTCTTCTTCTGCGGCATGATCGACGAGCCGGTGGAGAAGGCGTCGTGGAGGGTCACGAAGGAGAACTCCTTCGTGTTCCAGATGATGATCTCCTCCGCGATCCGGGAGAGGTTGATCCCGATCATCGCGGTGATGAAGGCGAACTCGGCCACGAAGTCGCGCGAGGCCGTGCCGTCGATGGAGTTGCCCGCCGAGCCCCGCTCGAAGCCCAGGTCCTTGGCGACCGCCTCCGGGTCGAGCCCGAGGGAGGAGCCGGCCAGGGCTCCGGAGCCGTACGGCGAGACCGCCGTACGGGTGTCCCACTGCCGCAGCCGCTCGGCGTCCCGGGAGAGGGACTGGACGTGGGCGAGGACATGGTGGGCGAAGAGCACCGGCTGGGCGTGCTGGAGGTGGGTCCGGCCCGGCATGGCGACGTCCGGGTGCGCCTCGGCGAGGCCCACGAGGGCGTCCTGGAGCTCGGCGATCAGGCCGCCGATGATCCGGGCGTGGTCGCGCAGGTACATCCGGAAGAGGGTGGCGACCTGGTCGTTGCGGGACCGGCCGGCGCGCAGCTTGCCGCCGAGGTCCGCGCCGAGGCGCTCCAGGAGGCCCCGCTCCAGGGCGGTGTGGACGTCCTCGTCGGCGATGGTGCCCACGAAGGAGCCGTCGGCGACGTCCGCCTCCAGCTGGTCGAGACCCGCGAGCATGCGCGTCAGCTCGTCCTCGGTGAGCAGCCCGGCCTTGTGGAGCACGCGCGCGTGGGCGCGGGAACCGGCGATGTCGTACGGCGCCAGCCGCCAGTCGAAGTGGACCGACGCGGACAGCTTCGCGAGGGCCTCGGCCGGCCCGTCGGCGAAACGGCCGCCCCAGAGCCGGACGTCACCGTTGTTGCTGCTCACAGCTACTGCTCCTCAGGAGGGTGGATAACAGGCCGCCTCCCCGGTCCCTGCGGTGGGGAGGCGGCTGGGGAACGAATCGCGGTCAGGCGAGGTCACGCCGTGCGGCGATCTTCGCGGAGAGGGCGAAGACGTCGATGAAGCCCTGCGCCTTGGACTGGTCGAACGTGTCGCCCGAGTCGTAGGTCGCGAGGTTGAAGTCGTACAGCGACTCCTCGGACTTCCGGCCGGTGACGACGGCGCGGCCGCCGTGCAGAGTCATCCGGATGTCTCCGGTGACGTGCTGGTTGGCCTCGTGGATGAAGCCGTCCAGGGCGCGCTTGAGCGGGGAGAACCACAGGCCGTCGTAGACCAGCTCGCCCCAGCGCTGCTCGACCTGCCGCTTGTAGCGGGCCAGTTCGCGCTCGACGGTGACGTTCTCGAGCTCCTGGTGGGCGGTGATCAGGGCGATCGCACCGGGAGCCTCGTAGACCTCACGGGACTTGATGCCGACGAGCCGGTCCTCGACCATGTCGATCCGGCCGATGCCCTGGGCGCCGGCGCGCTCGTTGAGCTGCTGGATCGCCTGGAGGACGGTGACGGGCCTGCCGTCGAGGGCGACCGGGACGCCCTCCTCGAAGGAGATGACGACCTCGTCGGCCTCGCGCGGGGTGGCCGGGTTCGCGGTGTACTCGTAGATGTCCTCGATCGGCGCGTTCCAGATGTCCTCGAGGAATCCGGTCTCGACGGCGCGGCCGAACACGTTCTGGTCGATGGAGTACGGGGACTTCTTGGTGGTCGCGATCGGGAGCTGCGCCTTCTCCGCGAAGGCGATGGCCTTGTCGCGGGTCATGGCGTAGTCACGGACCGGGGCGATGCACGTCAGGTCGGGCCCGAGAGCCTGGATCCCCGCCTCGAAGCGGACCTGGTCGTTGCCCTTGCCGGTGCAGCCGTGGGCGACGACGCCGGCGCCGTGCTTCCTGGCGGCCGCGACGAGGTGCTTGACGATGGCGGGCCGGGAGAGGGCGGAGACCAGCGGATAGCGGTCCATGTAGAGGGCGTTGGCCTTGATCGCCGGGAGGCAGTACTCGTCGGCGAACTCGTCCTTGGCGTCGGCGACCTCGGCCTCGACCGCGCCGCAGGCGAGGGCGCGCTTGCGGATGACGTCCAGGTCCTCGCCACCCTGGCCGACGTCGACGGCGACGGCGATGACCTCGGCGCCGGTCTCCTCGGCGATCCAGCCGATGGCGACGGAGGTGTCCAGGCCGCCGGAGTAGGCGAGTACGACACGCTCGGTCACGGGCTTCTCCTTACCTTGCAAGCACTGATAGGTATAACTATGCAGTCCTCCGTATGTTTTGTCAATGCAGTCGAAAGGGGCGCGGGCGATCATGGGGCGGACGGCTCCGGCGGGAGGCCGGCGCGCAGAATGAGCCACATGGGAAAGACATATGAACGCATCGAGGGCCGGCTTCGGACCTTCATCGAGGCCCAGCCGATCTTCTTCCACGCCACTGCCCCGCTCGACGCCGACGGCACCGTCAACCTCTCGCCCAAGGGGCTGACGGGATCCTTCGCCGTCATCGACGAACTGACCGTCGCCTACCTGGACTTCGCCGGGTCCACCGCCGAGACCGTCGCGCATCTGCGCGAGAACGGGCGCATCACGCTCATGTGGTGCGCGTTTCAGGGACCGCCGAGCATCGTGCGCGTGCACGGGCGGGGCGAGCCCGTGTTCCGGGACGATCCGCGGTGGGAAGGGCTGATGGCGCACTTCCCCTCGATCGACGTGACGCAGCACGGGCTGCGCGCGATCATCGTCGTCACGGCCGAGGTGATCCGGGACTCCTGCGGGTACGCCGTGCCGTTCATGACGTACGACGAGGACCGCGATCTGCACGGGAGGCGGTTCGCGCGCGAGGACGACGCCTCGCTGAGCGCGTACTTCGAGAAGAAGGACCACATCGGCGTCAGCATGGACGGGCTGCCTGGGCTGCCGCTGCCGCTGCCGCCGCTCCCCCGGCCGGGGCACTAGGCCGGGCGGGGCCGTACGGGTCGCCCCGCCGGCCCCGACCGCCTAGCGGTCGTTCTGCGCCAGGCGCAGCAGATGGTCGGCGAGTGCCTGGCCGCCCAGCGGGTCGCGGGAGATCAGGAGCAGGGTGTCGTCTCCCGCGATCGTGCCGAGGATCGCGTGGAGTTCGGCCTGGTCGATGGCCGACGCGAGGAACTGGGCCGCACCCGGTGGAGTCCTCAGGACCACCAGGTTGGCCGAGGCCTCGGCGGAGATCAGCAGTTCGCCGGAGAGGCGCCGCATGCGCTCCTCCTTGGCGGACTCGCCGAGCGGCGCCTGCGGGGTGCGGAAGCCGCCCTCGCTGGGAACCGCGTAGATCAGCTCGCCGCCCGTGTTGCGGATCTTCACCGCGCCGAGCTCGTCGAGGTCGCGGGAGAGCGTCGCCTGGGTGACGCTCAGCCCGTCGTCCGCGAGGAGCTTGGCGAGCTGGCTCTGGGAGCGAACCGGCTGCCGGTTGAGGATGTCGACGATCCTGCGGTGGCGTGCGGTGCGGGTCTGCGGAACGGACGGCCCGCCGTGCTCGGTTTCCTGCGCGTCGGTCATCGTCGTCTCATTCTCCGGTTCGTCCTTCCCCGTTCACCGCTTCGTCGAGGACACCGGGGAGGGCCGCGAGGAACGCGTCCACCTCAGCGTCTCCGATGATCAGTGCCGGCATGAGCCGTACGACATCGGGGGCGGGCGCGTTCACCAGGAGACCGGCGTCCTGAGCCGCCTGCTGCACCTGGGGCGCGAGGGACTCGGTGAGCACGATACCCAGCAGGAGGCCCGCACCACGGACATGGGAGACCAGCGGGTGGTGCAGACCCTCGATTCCGCTGCGCAGCTTCTCGCCGAGCCGCTTCACGTCGTCGAGGGTTCCGTGGGCCGCGAGGGTGTCGACGACAGCGAGTCCGGCGGCGCAGGCGACCGGGTTCCCGCCGAAGGTCGTGCCGTGGTGACCGGGCCGGAAGAGCTCGGCCGCCTCGCCGAAGGCCACCGTCGCGCCGAGCGGCAGACCGCCGCCGAGGCCCTTCGCCAGGGTCACGATGTCGGGCTCGACGCCCTCGTGGCCCTGGTACTCGAACCAGTGGCCGGTCCGGCCGATACCCGTCTGGACCTCGTCGAGGACGAGCAGGGTGCCGGTGGCGCGGGTGATCTCGCGGGCGGCCTGGAGATAGCCGACGGGCGGTACGACGACGCCGTTCTCGCCCTGGATCGGCTCGATGATCACCAGCGCGGTCTCCTCGGTGACCGCGGCGCGCAGCGCCTCGACGTCTCCGTACGGGACGTGCGTGACGTCACCGGGGAGCGGGAGGAACGGGGTCTGCTTGCCGGGCTGGCCGGTGAGGGCGAGCGAGCCCATGGTCCGGCCGTGGAATCCGCCCTGGGTGGCGACCATGTGGGACCGGCCGGTCAGCCGGCCGATCTTGAAGGCGCCTTCGTTGGCCTCGGAGCCGGAGTTGCAGAAGAAGACCCGGCCCGGCCGGCCGAAGAGCTGGAGCAGCCGCTCGGCGAGCGCGACGGGCGGCTCGGCGACGAAGAGGTTGGAGACATGGCCGAGGGTCGCGACCTGCCGCGACACGGCCTCGACGATCGCCGGGTGGGCGTGACCGAGCGCGTTGACGGCGATGCCGCCGACGAGGTCGAGGTACTCGTTGCCGTCGGCGTCCCAGACCTTGGCGCCCTCGCCGCGGACGAGCGACAGCTTGGGGGTGCCGTAGTTGTCCATCAGCGAGCCCCGCCACCGCCGGGTCAGGTCCGCGTTGCCCGGTGCCGTCGTGCTCGGGTCCGTCGTGCTCATTTTTTCCCGTCCCCCGTCGTCTCGTCGGGCACGACCATCGTGCCGATGCCCGAGTCGGTGAAGATTTCCAGCAGGATCGAGTGCTGGACGCGCCCGTCGATCACACGGGCCGTGGTGACCCCGTTCCGTACCGCGTGCAGACAGCCCTCCATCTTGGGGACCATCCCGCTGGAGAGCTCGGGCAGCAGCTTCTCCAGCTGGCTCGCGGTGAGCCGGCTGATGACCTCGTCGCTGTTCGGCCAGTCCTCGTAGAGGCCCTCGACGTCGGTCAGGACCATCAGGGTCTCGGCGCCCAGCGCCGCAGCGAGAGCCGCAGCCGCCGTATCAGCATTGACGTTGTAGACATGTCCGTCGTCCTCGGAGCGGGCGATGGAGGAGATGACCGGGATCCGGCCGTCCTCCAGGAGCGCCTCGATGGCGCCGGTGTCGATGGCGGTGATCTCGCCGACCCGGCCGATGTCGATCTGTTCGCCCTCGATGACCGGCTGGTGCCTGGTGGCGCTGATGGTGTGCGCGTCCTCGCCGGTCATTCCGACGGCGAACGGGCCGTGCTGGTTGAGCAGCCCGACGAGCTCGCGCTGGACCTGGCCCGCCAGGACCATCCGTACGACGTCCATGGCGTCCTCGGTGGTGACGCGCAGGCCGGCCTTGAACTCGCTGACGATGCCGTGCCGGTCCAGCGCGGCGCTGATCTGCGGGCCTCCGCCGTGCACGACGACCGGCTTGAGGCCGGCGTGGCGCAGGAAGACGACGTCCTGGGCGAAGGCCGCCTTGAGCTCCTCGTCGATCATGGCGTTGCCACCGAACTTGATGACGACCGTCTTGCCGTTGTGGCGGGTCAGCCACGGCAGGGCCTCGATGAGGATCTCGGCCTTGGGGAGCGCGGTGTGCTTCCGGGTCTCGGTCATGACGAGTAGGCGCTGTTCTCGTGGACGTAGTCGGCGGTGAGGTCGTTGGCCCAGATGACGGCGGTCT
Source organism: Streptomyces sp. NPDC022552 (assembly GCF_055561875.1). Classification (NCBI taxonomy): domain Bacteria; kingdom Bacillati; phylum Actinomycetota; class Actinomycetes; order Kitasatosporales; family Streptomycetaceae; genus Streptomyces; species Streptomyces sp. NPDC022552. The sequence goes on along the minus strand of NZ_JBVHGJ010000009.1, from coordinate 249,608 downwards.
CGGAGCCCGCGGCGAGGTCGGCGGTGATGGTGACCTCCCGGAAGCGCATGTCGACGAGGTCACGGTCCTCGCCGACCGAGCCGTTCTTGCAGACCCAGACGCCGTTGATGGCGACGTTCAGCTGGTCGGGGTCGAAGGCGGCCGCCGTCGTGCCGATGGCGGAGAGCACCCGGCCCCAGTTGGGGTCCTCGCCGTGGATGGCGCACTTGAGGAGGTTGTTACGGGCGATGGAGCGGCCCACCTCGACGGCGTCGTCCTCGGTCGCGGCGTTGACCACCTCGATACGGATGTCCTTGCTGGCGCCCTCGGCGTCGCCGATGAGCTGGCGGGCGAGGTCGTCGCAGACGGCCGTCACGGCCTCGGCGAACTCGTCCTGGGCGGGCGTGATGCCGGAGGCGCCGGAGGCGAGCAGGAGGACGGTGTCGTTGGTGGACATGCAGCCGTCGGAGTCGACCCGGTCGAAGGTGACCTTGGTGGACCGGCGCAGCGCGGCGTCGAGGTCCTTGCTCTCGACGTCGGCGTCGGTCGTGAGGACGACGAGCATGGTGGCGAGGCCGGGGGCGAGCATGCCCGCGCCCTTGGCCATGCCGCCGACCGTCCAGCCTTCCTTGGTGACGACGGCGGTCTTGTGGACGGTGTCGGTGGTCTTGATGGCGATGGCGGCCTTCTCGCCGCCGTACTCGGAGAGTTCGCCCGCGGCCTTCTCGACACCGGCCAGGACCTTGTCCATGGGGAGCAGCAGGCCGATGAGGCCGGTGGAGGCGACGGCGACCTCGCCGGCGCCGATGTCCTTGCCCTTCGCGGCGAGCACCTCGGCGACCTTCTCGGCCGTCGCATGGGTGTCCTGGAAGCCCTGCGGGCCCGTACAGGCGTTGGCGCCACCGGAGTTGAGGACGACGGCGGCCAGCTCGCCGTCGGCCAGGACCTGCTGCGACCACAGGACGGGTGCGGCCTTGACGCGGTTGGAGGTGAAGACGCCCGCGGCGGCGCGGCGGGGCCCGTCGTTGACCACGAGGGCCAGGTCCGGGTTGCCGTTCTCCTTGATCCCGGCGGCGATGCCCGCTGCCGTGAATCCCTTCGCTGCGGTGACGCTCATGGAGCGACTCCAATCGTGGAAAGTCCGGTGTCCTCAGGGAGCCCGAGGGCGATGTTCATGCTCTGCACCGCGCCGCCGGCGGTGCCCTTGGCCAGGTTGTCGATGGCGCTGATCGCGATGATCCGGTGGGTCGCCGGGTCGTGGGCGACCTGGATCTGAACGGCGTTGGAACCGTATACGGACGCCGTGGCGGGCCACTGCCCCTCGGGAAGCAGGTGGACGAACGGCTCGTCCGCGTAGGCCTTCTCGTACGCGGCGCGCACGGTCTCGGCCGTGGCGCCCAGCTTCGCCTTGGCGGAGCAGGTGGCGAGGATGCCGCGGGACATGGGGGCGAGGGTCGGCGTGAAGGAGACCGCCACCCGCTCGCCGGCCACGGCGCTGAGGTTCTGGATCATCTCGGGGGTGTGGCGGTGGCCGCCGCCGACGCCGTACGGGGACATGGAGCCCATGACCTCGCTGCCGAGCAGATGCGGCTTGAGGGCCTTGCCCGCACCGGAGGTACCGGTGGCGGCGACGATCACCGCTTCGGGCTCGGCGAGGCCGTTCTCGTACGCGGGGAAGAGCGCGAGGGAGACGGCGGTGGGGTAGCAACCGGGCACCGCGATGCGCTTGGACCCCTCCAGCGCGGCGCGCGCGCCCGGCAGTTCCGGGAGGCCGTAGGGCCAGGTGCCGGCGTGCGGGGAGCCGTAGAAGGTCTCCCAGTCGGCCGAGTCCTGGAGCCGGAAGTCGGCGCCCATGTCGACGACGAGGACGTCAGGCCCGAGCTGCTCCGCGACGGCGGCGGACTGCCCGTGCGGGAGCGCGAGGAAGACGACGTCGTGCCCGGCGAGCGCCTCGGGGGTGGTCGGCGCGAGGACGCGGTCGGCGAGCGGCACCAGATGCGGCTGGAGCCCACCGAGCCGCTGACCGGCGTTGGAGTGCCCGGTCAGGGTCCCGATCTCGACGTGGGGGTGCGCCAGAAGCAGACGCAGAAGCTCGCCGCCCGCGTACCCGCTCGCGCCTGCCACTGCTGCTCGTACCGTCATCGGAACCCTCCTCCATCGATGGCATGACTATACGCATCACCGCAGTTTTATGCAAAGCCGGATTCCGGGGCCCGGGCGTCAGGGCAGGGCGAGGACGCAGAACTCGTGGCCCTCCGGGTCGGCCAGGCACGTCCACGGGACGTCGCCCTGGCCGAGGTCGAGGTCGGTGGCGCCGAGGGCGCGCAGCCGGGCCACCTCCGCCGCTTCGTCGTCACCGGGGTGGGGCAGGAGGTCGAGGTGGACGCGGTCCGGCACGGTCTTCGCGCCGGGTGTGCGGAGGAACTCCAGATAGGGGCCGCCGCCCTGGGCGAAGCGCAACGTCGCCTGGTCGTCGGTCACCTCGTGCAGCGTCCAGTCGAGCGTCTCGCCCCAGAACCGGGCCATCGCACGCGGATCCGCGCAGTCGACCACCATCGCGGCGATCGGCCCGGTGTCCCGGTAGATCTCCCGGGGCTCCAGCACGCAGAACTCGTTGCCCTCCGGGTCGGCGAGGACCGTCCACGGCACATCGCCCTGGCCCACGTCGGCGGGCGTCGCACCGAGGGCCAGGAGACGCGCGACCAGCTCCGCCTGATGGGTCGCGGAGGTGGTGGCGAGATCGAGGTGCATACGGTTCTTGGTCGGCGTCTTGGGTTCCGGGACGGGCACGACGTCGATGCCGACACCGACCGGGTCCGGCCATACGAGTCCGCCGGCGGGGCCGACATAGGTGGTCACGCCGGGGCTGTAGGCGCTCCAGCCGAGCGCCTCCGCCCAGAACCGGCCCACCGCCGAGCCGTCAAGGGCCTTGATGTTCACCTGAACAGGGCGCAGTGCCATACCGGTGATCCTAAGCACACGCTCCGCGGCGACACCCGCAATGCCGCCCGACGCGATGAGTTGGCGGGGCGTGCGCGGTCCACCCGTACGGGACCGGTTTCAGCCCGCGCCGAGAGGATCGATCATGCCCGACAACACGCCCACCCCGCCCGTGACGAACATGGGACGGCACCGAGGTGGACGTGCGGTACCGCCCGCTCGCGGCCGGGTGAGCTCCACGGCGTCCGACCCCGGGGCCGAGCGGTACCGCGGTGTGGTGATCAGCCCAGCGGAGCGCCGAACCACGTGGGCAGGTGGCTCAGCAGGTCCTGCTGGTCCTCGCCCACCCAGGCCACGTGGCCGTCCGGCCGGAGCAGTACCGCCGGGGCGTCCAGTTCCTCACTGACGTCGACGACGTGGTCGACCCGGTCCGCCCAGCCGTCCACCGAGAGGCGGCCGGTCCGGTCGAGGAGCAGGCCGCGGCCTTCGTGCGTCAGCTCGTACAGGCTGCCGCGCTTCAGCTTCACGTCCCGCAGCCGCCGGCCGAGCAGGTCGTGGCCCTCGCCGAAGTCGTAGCGGATCCCTATGCCGGTGATCTTCTCGATCAGGTAGCGGTTCACCTCCTCGAAACCGATCAGTTCCGACATCAGCCGGCGCACCGCCTGGGCACCGGGCGCGGTGGACATCAGCTCCATCTGCGCGCGCGTGTTGTCCAGTACGTCGGCCGCCACCGGGTGCCGCTCGGTCTGGTAGCTGTCGAGGAGGCCCTCCGGTGCCCAGCCGGCGACCTCGGCGGCCAGTTTCCAGCCGAGGTTGAACGCGTCCTGGATGCCGAGGTTGAGCCCTTGTCCGCCCGTCGGGGGGTGGATGTGCGCCGCGTCGCCGGCCAGCAGCACGCGACCGCTCCGGTAACGCTCGGCGAGCCGGGTCGCGTTGCCGAAGCGGGAGAGCCAGCGCGGGGAGTGAGCGCCGAAGTCCGTTCCGCCGTAAGCCCGGAGCTGCTGCTTGAACTCCTCCAGGGTCGGCGCGGTCGTACGGTCCTCGGCCACCCCTTCGGCGGGCACCACGACGCGGTACGTCCCGTCGGCCTGGCGCATGGCGCCGAACCGCAGCTGGGTCTTGCGGACCTCGGCCATCACGGCGGCCAGTTCCTCCGGCGACGCGGTCAGCTCCATCTCGCCCAGCAGCGTCTCGACCGTCGACGGGTCGCCCGGGAAGTCGATCCCGAGCAGCTTGCGCACCGTGCTGCGGCCGCCGTCGCAGCCGACGAGGTAGCGCGAGCGGAGCCGTGTGCCGTCCGCCAGTTCGACGGTCACTCCGTCGTCGTCCTGGCTCAGCCCGACCAGTTCGGACCCGCGAAGGATCTCGGCGCCGAGTTCCGTGGCGCGCTCGCCCAGCAGGCGCTCGGTGATCTGCTGCGGGACGGCGAGGACGTACGAGTGCGCCGTGTCCAGCCCCTCCGGCCAGGTCTCACTGAGACCGGCGAAGAAACCACCGGCGGTGACCTGCTTGCCGAGCGGGAGGAAGCGCTCCAGCAGACCGCGCTGCTCCATCACCTCGATACTGCGCACATGCAGTCCCTGCGCACGGGACTGCAGGGTCGGCTCCGCCTCCTTCTCCAGTACGACCACCCGCACACCGTGCAGCCGCAGTTCCGCGGCCAGCATCAAGCCGGTCGGCCCACCGCCGGCAACGATCACGTCCATCATCGGAAACCGCCCCACTCGCCCATTCGTCTCTCCGGCCGGCCACCGCTCCGCACGGTCCCGCGAAGTCCGCACAAATCTCTCGTTCGTGCAGGTCCCCGGCTCAGGTCGGCCATTCTGCGCCACGACGGGGGCCTTGCCGCAAGGCCCCCTGTGCGCTATAAGTTGAGAGTGGCAAGGAGCGTCCGACCTCCTTGCCTTTCGTGTTTCGCCCTCCAGGGCGCGAGGGAGCCCGGGGCGAGCGTGAGGCGCATGGCGTCGAAGCGAAGTCGACGTCCTACTCCGCCTCTCCGATCCCGACCGGCCGGTCCCTTCCGGCGGCGGCGCCGTTCCGGACAGGGCGCGTGTGGATCTTCGCCACGCAGGCCGGGATCGCGGCCCCCGCCTCGTGGGAGCGGGCGCGGTAGGCACTGGGGCTCTCGCCGACCAGTTCGGTGAAGCGTGAGCTGAAGGAGCCGAGCGAGGTACATCCGACCTCGAAACAGACCTCCGTCACGCTCAGGTCCCCGCGCCGCAGCAGCGCCTTCGCCCGCTCGACACGGCGCGTCATCAGATAGCTGTACGGCGTCTCCCCGAAGGCCGCACGGAAGCTGCGGGAGAAGTGGCCGGCCGACATGAGGGCGACGTTCGCCAGCGCTTGGACGTCCAGCGGCTGCGCGTAGTCGCGGTCCATCGTGTCGCGCGCGCGGCGGAGGCGCACCAGGTCTTCGAGCGTCACGTCATCCAGCATGGCAGATGGGTCCGACATGCCTCGCCCGTTCCGATTCATCGAGCTTGACGGAGCGAAATGCGGTGGGCGCAGGGGTCGATGGCGGCCGGACGACGACCGCTGTCACATCGCCTCCGCCGGACGCGTCATGGCTTCGTACGCGGACGAAGAGGAGTGATGCGCCCATGGACGACGGCGACGCGTTTCTGGCCAGGCGGTTCGACCTCCAGCGGGAGCGGCTGGGGGCTGTCGCCCTGCGGATGCTGGGGTCGCGGCGGGAGGCCGAGGAGGCGCTGCGCGAGGCCAGGGCAGCCGGGCTCGGCGGCATCGACGGCTGGCTGACGACGGCCGTCGCTCGGGTGTGCGTGGAGCGCCTGCGGGCACGGCGGGGTGGGTGCGGGCGGGACGCGGACGTCGCGCGGCCGGAGCGGGTGGAGGTCGCGGACGGGGTGGAGCTCGCGGACGGCGCGGAGCTCGCGCTGTTCGTGGTCCTGGAGTCCCTCGCCCCGGACGAGCGGCTCGTCCTCGTGCTGCACGAGCTGTTCGCCCTGCCGCTGCCCGAGGTCGCCCGCCTCACCGGCCGTACGACGCCGGAGGCGGCACGGCTCGCCCGCGGCGCCCGGCGGCATGTACGGGGCGCCGGGGGCGGTCGCGGCGGTGGCTGCGGTACGGAGGCGTCCGGCGCGGACCTGTCGCGGCACCGCGCGATCGTGGAGCGGTTCCTCGGTGCCGCCCGCGCGGGGGACGCCCGCGGCCTCTCCGCCGCCCTCGACCCTGACGTCGTGGCGTACTCCGAGCGCGGACCGGTCCATGGGGCGCCCGCCGTGGCGGAGGGCGTGGCCGCGTTCGCGCGGACCGGGGCGGTGACGCGGCCCGCGCTGGTCGACGGGTCGATCGGGCTCGTGGCCTTCGCCGGCGGGCGGCCGGTCTCGGCGGTGGCGCTCACGCTCCGCCAGGACAGGATCGTCACGCTCGACATCACGACGGGTCCGGAGCGGGTAGGGGGTCTCGACCTGGCGTTCCCGGACTGGTGACGGAGGCACGTGGACCCGGAGCGCGGCTCCCGCGCACCGCCCGCCCGGCGGCCCCCGCGCACCGCCCGCCCGGCGGCCCCCGCGCACCGCCCGCCGCCCCGGTCCGCCGCCCGCGATTAATGCGATGCGTCCCTCCCCCGGGTCGCGTTAGCCTCGATCCCATGTCTACGCCCCGAATCTCCTAGCTCAAGGACCCACCTCCACGCCACCCGTGTGTCCTTCTGCTGTTTCGGAGCGTTACCTCATGATCACCGTTCGTGGTGCCGACGTGCGCGTCGGCGCCCGTCTCCTGCTGGCCGACCTCTCCTTCCACATCGCCCCGGGCGACCGGATCGGCCTCGTCGGCCGCAACGGCGCCGGCAAGACGACCCTCCTCGACACCCTGGCCGGGCTGCGCGCGCCGGCCGCCGGGACCGTCACCCGTACCGGCGCCGTCGGGCATCTCGCCCAGGACTCCCGCGCCGCCGACCCCGGCGTGTCGGTCACCGACCGGATCCTGTCCGCGCGCGGGCTCGACCGGGCCGTGCGCGAGCTGCACGCGGCCGCCCTCGCGCTCGGCGAGACGCCCGACGAGCGGCGCATGGCCGCGTACGCGCGCGCCGAGGCGGAGTTCGAGGCCCGCGGCGGGTACGCCGCGGAGGCCGAGGCCGCCCGGGTCGCCGCCGGGATCGGGCTGCCCGCCGAGGTCATGGGGCGGGCCGTCGGCACGCTTTCCGGCGGCCAGAAGCGCCGTGTGGAACTCGCCAGGATCCTCTTCGCCGGGCACGGCAGCGACGGCACGCTGCTGCTGGACGAGCCCACCAACCACCTCGACGCCGACTCGATCGGCTGGCTGCGCGGCTTCCTCGCCGCGCACCAGGGCGGCCTCGTCCTGATCAGCCACGACATCTCGCTCCTGGCCGAGACGGTCAACCGGGTCTTCCATCTCGATCCGCAGCGCGCCGCGATCGACGTCCACAACACCGGCTGGGCCGGCTACCTCGCCCAGCGGGACGCCGACGAGCGACGCCGCACGCGCGAGCGCGCCAACGCCGAGCGCAAGGCCGCAGCGCTGCACGCGCAGGCGGAGAAGATGAAGTCCCGTGTCGCGACCGCGACGACGGCCCGGAGCATGGCGCGGCGCGCCGACCGGCTGCTCGACGGGCTCGATCCCGTACGGCAGGCCGAGCGCGTGGCTCGGATCCGGCTCCCCGAGCCCGCTCCGTGCGGGCGGATGCCGCTGGGTGCGGTCTCCCTGGTCAAGTCGTACGGGGATGGGCGCCCGGTCCTCGCCGGGATCGACCTCGCCGTGGACCGGGGCAGCCGCCTCGTGGTGCTGGGCCTCAACGGCGCCGGGAAGAGCACGCTGTTGCGGCTCCTCGCGGGCGAGGAGCAGCCCGACTCCGGGCGGGTGGTGCGCGGTCACGGTCTGCGGATCGGCTACTTCGCCCAGGAGCACGAGACGCTCGACGCGGGCCGCACGGTCCGCGCCAACCTCGCCGCAGCGGCGCCGCATCTGACGGACGGTGAGGTACGGCGGGTGCTCGGGGCGTTCCTGTTCCGGGGCGAAGACGCCGACAAGCCGGCCGGGGTGCTGTCGGGCGGCGAGAAGACCCGGCTCGCGCTGGCCGGGCTCGTCCACTCGGGCGCCAACGTCCTGCTCCTCGACGAGCCCACGAACAACCTGGACCCGGCCTCCCGGGACGAGGTCCTGGCGGCCGTGGGCACGTACCCGGGCGCGATCGTGATGGTCACGCACGACGAAGGGGCGATCGACGCGCTCCGGCCGGACCGGGTGCTGCTGCTCCCGGACGGGGACGAGGACCTCTGGAGCGAGGAGTACCGGGACCTCGTCGCCCTGGCCTGAGGGCGCGGGGCTACGCTCCCCCCGAGTCGTCGCCCTCCCGGGCGCGTGCCCTTCCCGTACGAGCGGAGTCCGGTCCCATGAACCACCTCACGCTGGCGAGCGTCATCGAGCGACGGCTGCTCGTCAACTACCGGGTCGAGCCGGAGGTGGCCGCCCGTCTCCTGCCGGAGGGGCTGCGCCCGCAGCTGGTCCGCGGGCACGCCGTCGCCGGGATCTGTCTCCTGCGGCTCGGCTCCGTGCGGCCCGTATGGGCGCCCGCCGCGGTGGGCCTGCGCAGCGAGAACGCGGCGCACCGGATCGCCGTCGAGTGGGACGGTCCGGACGGCGTCGAGACGGGTGTGTACATCCCGCGCCGGGACACCGCCTCGCTGGTCAACCGCTGGGCGGGCGGCCGGCTCTTCCCCGGCGAGCACGGGCGCGCGGACTTCGAGGTGAGCGAGAGCGCGGACGCGGTGCGGGTGGCCTTCGCGACCCGCGACGGTGAGACGCGCGTGGACGTCGCCGCGGAGATCACCGACAGCCTGGAGGGCAGCGGGCTGTTCGCCGACCTCGACGAGGCGTCGGTGTTCTTCCGCGGCGGCGCCAAGGGCTGGTCGGCGACCCGCACCGGCCCTCGCCTCGACGGGATGGAGCTGGACACGGACGCCTGGCACATCGAGCCCGGCCGGATCACGTCCGCCCGCTCCAGCTTCTTCGAGGACCCGGACCGCTTCCCGCCCGGCACCGCCGAGCTGGACTCGGTCCTCGTCATGCGTCAGGTGCCGGTCAGGTGGCTGCCGCTGCCCGGTCGGGTCGTCGGGCCGGCCCGCCTGTCCGCTTGACGGCCCGCAGGACCACGAACTTCGGGTCGCTCGCGACCAGTTCGCAGGAGCCGAAGATCCGGCGCAGCGTGACGTGGTAGCCGAGGTGCCGGTTGCCGACGACCCACAGTTCGCCGCCCGGCCGGAGGACGCGCCGCGCGTCCGTGAACATCCGGCGGGCGGTGCGGTCGGTGGTGGCCTGGTGGCTGTGGAAGGGCGGGTTGTTCAGGACGAGGTCCACCGACTCCGCCGCGAGCTCGGCCGTCCCGTCCCCGACGACGAACTCGGCGGTACGGCCGGCGGCCGCGTGGGTGCGGAAGTTCTCCTCGGCGGAGGCGACGGCCTGGTACGACTCGTCGGTGAACACCAGCTCCGCCGCGGGCTCGGCGAGTGCGACGGCCAGGCCGACGACGCCGTTGCCGCAGCCCAGGTCGACGACGCGGGTGCGGTCGAGGCCCGTCGGCAGGTGTTTCAGGAAGAAGCGCGTGCCGATGTCGAGGCGGTCGGCACAGAAGATCCCGGCCTGGTTGACCACCGTCCGGCCGGCGACGGTCCCGGTGTCGGCGGGGAGTGCGTACCGGTACGGCCAGGGATTGGACACCCGGCCCAGCCCTGGGTCCGGGGTGCAGAGGATCAGTCGGGCCTTCTTCGCGGCGAGCGAGGTGCGGGTGGGGCCGAGGATCGTCTCGAAGAGCTGGAGCGTGGAGGTGTGGATGTCCTTGACCATGCCGGTCCCGACGACCACGGTGCCCTCGTGCAGGGCGGGCGCGAGCCGGTGCAGCTGGTCCTCCAGGAGCGCGAGGCTCTTGGGGACGCGGACGAGGAGCACGTCGATCCGCTCGGGCGGCGCGTCCTGGGTGGTGAGGAGCCGGACCGCGTCCGGGGCGGCCCCGGAGCGGGCCAGGTTCTCCTCCGTGGCCCGGCGGCCGAGGTAGGAGTCGGTGATCTGCGCGAGCGCGCCCGGGCGGCGGGCGGCGAGGGCGGTGGCGAGGGCGCCCCAGCGGTCGCCGACGACGGCGACCGTGCCGGACAGGTCGGTGTCCGTCTCGGCGAGGTGGCGCAGCAGGTACTCGTCGGACGCGTCCCAGGCACGGAGCGGGTCGCGAGGGTCCTCGGGGAAGCGGGTGAGCGGGAACTCGCCCCATGACGTGGTCAGACGGTTCATCGTGGTCTCAGGCTAGCCGGTCGCCGCCCCTGCCCCGTCGCTCAGCCGACGGCCGCCTGGAGGTGGAGGTGCCAGAGGCCGGGGCGGCCGGTGAGCGTGACCGTGGAGAGCGGGCGGACGTCCACGTTCCAGAACGTGGAGGGCGGGGCCTTCAGCGCGTACACCAGGGCGGCGCGGACGACGGCGGGTTCGGCGACGGCGACGATGGAGCCGTCGTCGGCGGGGCGGGTGTCGAGCCAGCTCCCTATCCGCGAGATGAAGGCGAGCAGACTCTCACCGCCGTGCGGGGCGATGCGCGGGTCGGAGAGCCAGGCGTCGACGGCGGCGGGTTCGAGGGCCGCGACCTCGGCGAGGGTCAGTCCGCGCCAGCGGCCCATGTCGCAGTCGCGGAGGGCGGGCTGGGCGAGCGGTGCGTAGCCGAGGGCGGTGCCGGTGGCCCGGCTGCGGGGCGTCGGGGAGCAGTAGCGCAGCTCGGCCGCGCCGAGCGGGACCAGCGAGTGCGCGGCGAGCTGCACCTCGTACCAGCCGGCCTCGTCGAGCGGTCGGTCGTCGTCGAAGCGCTCGGCGAGCAGGGAGGAGCTGCGCGCCGCTGCGACGAGCGTGACCCGAAGACCCATGGCCGCGATCGTGAGGCCGGATGCCTGGCAGGTCAAGAGGTCATATGCGCGGGCTCCGGCCGAGGTCGTGGGGGCCCCTGCGGGCCGGTCGCGTCCGAAAGTCCTCCACTTGTCCCGGTTCCGCCGGTGCGCGAAACCGGCGTTCCCGTACACACCGCGCGCGTCCGTGGTGGCGGGAAGGGCGCGGAGCGGTGTGCGGTCGGCGGCTGGCCGGTCAGGCCGTGAGTTCGGAGACGGCCGACCGCAGCCTGCGCACCCCCTCGGCGATCTCCGTCGGCCCGGCCACGCCGGCGAAGCTGAGGCGGATGTGTCCTGCGGGCGGTTCGGCGCTGAAGTAGGGGCGGCCGGGGGCCACGGCGACGCCGGCCCGCAGGGCACTCGTGAGGAGCGCGGCCTCCGGGAGGCCGTCGGGGAGCCGGAGCCAGAGCTGGTAGCCGCCGGAGGGAACGTGGGGCAGGGCCAGCTCGGGGAGGTGGAGGCCGAGGGCGCCGGTCATGGCGTCGCGGCGGTTCTTCAGCTCCTGGGAGACGGCGCGCAGATGGCGGCTCCAGGCGGGCGAGCCGACGAGCTCCAGGGCGGTCTCCTGGAGGGGGCGCGGGACGAAGAAGCTGTCGACGACATGGATGGCGCGCAGCCGTTCGAGGACGGGGCCACGGGCGGCGAGCGCGCCGACGCGCAGGCTGGGCGAGGTCGGCTTGGTCAGGGAGCAGACGTGGACGACGACGCCGTCCGGGTCCTCGGCGGCCAGGGGCGCGGGGAGCGGCCCGGAGTCCTCGTGGACGAGCCGGCGGGCGAAGTCGTCCTCGACGACGAAGGCTCCGGCGGCCCTGGCGATCCGGACCACCTCGCGCCGCCGCTCGGCGGTGAGCACGGCGCCGGTCGGGTTCTGGAAGAGCGGCTGGCAGACGAAGACCCGTGCGCCGGTGGCGCGGAAGGCGGCTTCGAGGAGCTCGGGACGTACCCCGTCGGCGTCGACCGGTACGGGTACGGGACGCAGGCCGGCCGCGCGGGCGACCGCGAGCATGCCCGGGTAGGTGGGCGACTCGACGAGGACGGGCGTGCCGGGCGGGGCGAGGGCGCGCAGGGCGGTCGTGATCGCGGGCTGCCCGCCCGCGGTGACGAGGACGTCGGCGGCGGTGACGGTACCGCCGATCTCGCGGGCGAACCACTCGCGCAGTTCGGGCAGGCCGTCGGTGGGCGGCCTGCCCCAGGCGCCGGGGCGGCGGCCCGCCCGGGCCAGGGCGGCGGCCATGGCGCGCTCGGGCTGGAGCGAGGGGTGGAGATAGCCGCCGTTGAACTCGACGACGCCCGGCGGCGGCGCCGAGAGGGTCACGAGGACGCCGGAGGCGTCGACGCTGCGCGGGACCAGCTCGGTCGCCGTGTCGGCGCTCAGCGTCACCTCCTGCCAGGAGGTGTCGCCGGCCACGGGCGTCCGGCCGCGCGGCTCCGCGCGGTACGCCCCGGCTCCCGGCCGGGTGACGACGAGGCCCTCGGCGGCGAGCTGGGCGAGCGCCCGGGTCACCGTCACCGGGGAGACGCGGTACCGCTCGACGAGGGCCCGGCTCGACGGCAGCTTCCCACCAGGTGAGTAGCGGTTCAGTTCCGCCCTCAGGGAGTTGGCCAGTTCACCCACACTGCTACGCTCGTGCATGACAGCACAGGATAGCGCTACTCCCACCTCCACGATAGCGGTCGGCAGCACCCCATGGGCCTCCCCCCAGGCCCGCGGCACGCTCCTCGCCGGCCTCGGCGTGGTGGCGTTCTCGCTCACCTTCCCCTCCACCGCCTGGGGTCTGGAGAGCTTCGGCCCGTGGTCGCTCGTCGCCCTGCGGTCGACGCTCGCCGCGCTCCTCGCGGGCACCTTCCTGCTCGCCATGAGGGTCCCGCTGCCCGAGCGCCGCCACTGGGCGGGGCTCGCCGTCGTGGCCGGTGGCGTGGTGGTGGGCTTCCCGCTCCTGACGACCCTCGCCCTGCAGACCTCGACCACCTCGCACGCCGCCGTGGTCGTGGGCCTGCTGCCGCTCACCACGGCGACCTTCGCCGCGATCCGCACGGGCCGCCGCCCGTCGCGTACGTTCTGGATCGCGGCTCTCGCCGGAGCGGCGGTCGTCATCGCCTTCACGGTCCAGCAGAGCGGCGGCGCCCTGTCCACGGGCGACCTGTACCTCTTCGGCGCGCTCCTGGTCTGCGCGGCCGGATACACCGAGGGCGGCAGGCTCGCCCGGCTCATGCCGGGCTGGCAGGTCATCGGCTGGGCGCTGATCCTCTGCCTGCCGCTGATGGTCGTCGGCTCGGCCGTCGCGCTCACCCTCGAACCCGTCCGGCTGGGCGCCCACGGCGTCATCGGGCTGGTCTGGGTCGCGGCCGGCTCCACCTTCGTCGGCATGTACGTCTGGTACGGCGGCATGGCGGCGATCGGCATCCCCAAGGCGAGCCAGCTCCAGCTCGCCCAGCCGCTCCTCACCCTCGTCTGGTCGGTCTCGCTGCTCGGCGAGTCCCTGCCCCTCGCCGCGCCGCTCGCGGCCGTGGCGGTCCTGGTCTGCATCGCGGTGACCCAGCGCGCGAAGAGCTGAGACACCGCGCGGAGCCGGCACCGCCTGGAGCCGGGACACCGCGCGGAGCCGCGACGCCGGACTGGGCGCGCGGCCGGAGGCGATGCGGGACACAATGGCGAACATAGGCTCCCGAAGAGGACGAGCGCGGCCGCGAGGAGGTCACCCCGATGCAAGCGAGCGTGGGCGACAAACTGCTGGTGCACGGCCGGACCGTCGGTCAGCACGACCGTACGGCCGAGGTACTTCAGGTACTGGGCGAGAACGGCAACCCCCCGTACCGCGTCAAGTTCGACGACGACGGCCACGAGGCCCTGATGGCTCCGGGCCCCGACACCGTCGTACGCCACCACGAGAAGATGTGACGCGAGCCGTCTAGCGCGCCGGGCGGACCGCGGTCGGGTAGTGGTCGGCCACGACGGCGGCCATCGCCCCGATCCGGTCTGCCGTGACCTGCGTCGCCGAGAAGAAGCAGTGCCCGGCCACCCCCGGATGACGGCCGGCGAGTGTCAGATGGCGGGAGAGTTCGTCGGGGTCCTGCCACGCCGCCGGCTGGTCGGGGTCACCGCACTTGAAGAGGGCCTCGCCGATGTACAGACGGACGCCGGTGTTCCGCACCGCCGCCTCCCACCAGGGCACGAGCGTGGCGTAGTCGGCCTCGGCGAAGCCGATGTGCCAGTAGAGCTGCGGCACCACGTGGTCGATCCAGCCCTCCCTGATCCACTTCCTGGTGTCGGCGAAGAGGTCGTCGTAGCTCTGCAGCCCCTCCGGGGTGTCCGATCCCGCGGGGTCGGTGGCGGCGTTGCGCCAGATCCCGAAGGGGCTGATCCCGAAGCTCGGCGGGGAGTCGGCCTCCTTGATCCGGGCGGACATCTCGGAGACCAGGAGATCGATGTTGTTCCGCCGCCAGGACGCCCGGCTCGTGAAGTCCCCGCCGTACCGCGCGTAGGCGTCGTCGTCGTCGAAGACCTCACCGTCGACCGGGTACGGGTAGAAGTAGTCGTCCCAGTGCACGGCGTCGATGTCGTAGCGCCGGACTGCGTCGAGCATCGCGTCCTGGACGAAGCGGCGGACCTCGGGCAGCCCGGGGTCGTAGTAGAGCTTCCCGCCGTACGGGACGATCCACTCCGGGTTGCGCCGGGCCGGATGGGTGGGGGTCAGCCGGGTGGGATCCGTGTGATTCGCCACGCGGTACGGGTTGAACCAGGCGTGCAGCTCGAGCCCCCGCTGGTGGGCCTCCTCGACGGCCGTCCCCAGCGGGTCCCAGCCGGGATCGCGGCCCTGCACGCCGGTGAGGCACTCCGCCCACGGCTCGTGCGGTGAGGGCCACAGGGCGTCGGCGCTCGGCCGCACCTGGAGGATCACCGCGTTCAGCCTGCGCTCGACGGCCATGTCCAGATGGGCGAGGAGTTCGGCCCGCTGCCGCCCGGGAGTGAGACCGGGAGCCGAGGGCCAGTCGACGTTGAAGACCGTCGCCATCCACATGCCGCGGAACTCGCCGCCCGCCCTCGGCTTCTTCCGTACCGCCCCCGCGGTGCCCGAACCGGTCACACCGAGCGCCGCCAGTGCCGCACCCGCCACGAACCCTCTTCTCCCGATACGTCCCATCCACCTGTCCTCTTCTGTCGGATACGTCACACCCCCAGGCAGAGCATGCCCGCCCCGGGCGATCGATCATCGGTTAATGAGCGGTAACGTCGTGGGGTCGAGGCGGACGCACCGGAATCACACGGGGCCCGCCGCCAGTGAAGAGCGAAAGGCACGAGGTGACGGACTCCATGGCCGACATTGAGCGCGTCGGAGTGGTGGGCTGCGGCC
The DNA here is from genome assembly GCF_055561875.1 of Streptomyces sp. NPDC022552. Lineage (NCBI taxonomy): Bacteria > Bacillati > Actinomycetota > Actinomycetes > Kitasatosporales > Streptomycetaceae > Streptomyces > Streptomyces sp. NPDC022552. The sequence continues at coordinate 234,442 of NZ_JBVHGJ010000009.1, read as the reverse complement.
AGATGGGCGCGGGCATCGCGGAGGTGTGTGCCCGCAGCGGCCTCGAGGTGAAGGTCGCCGAGACGACCGGCGAGGCGCTGGAGATCGGCCGTACGCGGCTGTACAACTCGCTCGCGAAGGCCGCCGAACGCGGCAAGATCAGCGAGGAGGAGCGCGACGCGACGCTGGCGCGCCTCAGCTTCACCACCGACCTCGGCGAGTTCGCCGACCGCGACCTCGTCATCGAGGCCGTGGTGGAGAACGAGCAGATCAAGACCGAGATCTTCCAGGTGCTGGACCAGGTGATGACCCGGCCCGACGCGATCCTGGCCTCGAACACCTCCTCCATCCCGCTGGTGAAGCTGGCCGTGGCGACCTCCCGCCCGGACCAGGTCATCGGCATCCACTTCTTCAACCCGGCGCCCGTGCAGAAGCTGGTGGAGCTGATCCCGGCCCTCACCACCTCCGAGGGCACGATCAGCCGCGCCCAGGTCTTCGCCGAGAAGGTGCTCGGCAAGCACGCGATCCGCGCGCAGGACCGGTCGGGCTTCGTGGTGAACGCACTGCTGGTCCCGTACCTGCTCTCCGCGATCCGGATGTTCGAGTCGGGCATCGCGAGCCGTGAGGACATCGACAACGGCATGGAGTTCGGCTGCGCCCACCCGATGGGTCCGCTGAAGCTCGCCGACCTGATCGGCCTGGACACGATCGCCTCGATCGCCGACTCCATGTACACCGAGTACAAGGAGCCGCTGTACGCCGCTCCCCCGCTGCTCCAGCGCATGGTGGACGCGGGCCGGCTCGGCCGCAAGACGGGCTCGGGCTTCTACCCGTACCCCTGAGCCCCACGATCACCGTTCGGCCCGTACACCCGCACAGGTACGGGCCGTTCGGCGTTCCGCCACGTGTGCGGCGCCGGCCGGTCAGCCGAGGCGCAGATGGTGGAGCAGGAGCAGTCCGGCGGCCATGTTGGCGGCCGGGATCTCACCCCGGGCGATCATGTCCGGGATCAGCTTGAGGGGTATCCACTCACGCCGTGAGGACTCGAATTCGTCCTCGGGCGGGCCGATGTACGTGGCTTCCTCGGCCCAGTAGAGATGGTGCCGGGCGTCGGTGAGGCCGTTGGAGGGCTCGACGGTGAGGAGATGGCGCAGGGGGCCGGGGCGCCAGCCCGTCTCCTCCTCCATCTCGCGGGCGGCGGCGGCCGCGAGATCCTCGCCGTCCTCGACGACGCCGGCGGCCAGCTCCCAGCCCCAGCTGTCGGTGATGAAGCGGTGCCGCCAGAGCATGAGGACTTCGTTGGCCTCGTTGACGGCGGTCGCCACGGCGACCGGGCGGAGCCGGATCAGATAGTGGTCGAGGTGGCGGCCGTCCGGGAGCTCGACGTCCGCGAGGTTCACCCGGAACCAGCGGTTCTCATAGACAGGTTGTTCGCTCAGTTTCGTCCACTGCACGTTTTTGCCACCTTCCGATTGGTCGGTGGCAATATGGCAGCAGCCCGGGGCTCACAGGGGAACGCGTAGCGCCCCGTCGATGAGTTCGGCCGCCTGCCTCGCGTCCGCGCAGTCGGTGGCCAGCAGGTACTCCCGCACCAGCCTCAGCCGGTCACGCAGCCGCTGCGACTCCATCCCGCGCGCCCGCTCCGTCATCTCCACGGCCGTCCGCGCCGCCGCGTCGGCCTCCCCCTGCCGCAGCTCGATCTGACAGAGCATGGCCAGCCGGTGCACCCGGCCCCGGTCGTGCGCCGGTGTCTCCACGGCCTCCCGCGCGTGCTCCCGGGCCGCCGGAAGATCCCCCAGACTGAGCAGCGCCTCGGCGACCTGCACGTTGACCAGCCCCGGCTGGACATAGCCGGTCTCGGCCGGCTCATGGCCCGGCCGGATCCGCTCCGCCTCCGCCTCCGCGCGCCGGATGCAGACCAGCGCCGAGGCGCCGTCCCCGAGATGGGCGTACGCCTTCGCCTGCATCGCGGAGAGGTCCGCCGCGAGCGCCGGGGTGATCTGCCGTCCGGCCGACCGCAGCGCCGCCTCGGCGAAGGCCACCCCCTGCCGGTACTCCCCCATGAACAGCGACTGGTTGACGAGGAGCGCGACCACATAGGCGCCGAGGCCCCGGTCCCCGCTCGCCTTCGCCAGCCGCAGCGCCTGGTGGAAGTAGCGCTGCGCGAGACCATGGGCGTCGGAGTCGTACGCGCAGATGCCCGCCACCGCCACCAGTCCGCCGGTGGCGCGGTGCAGCTGCCGGCCGAGGCTGTCGCTGTACGACCCGCGCAGCAGCGGCGCGGTCTCGGAGTTGAGGAAGCCGACGATCCGCACGCGCGTCGCGACGCCGCCGGCCTTGCGGTACATCTGCTCGTAGTGCGTCCGGGCGGCGCCGAGCATGGTGATGTCGGCCATGGAGACCCGCGTCCGGCCGTCGCGGGAGACGTCGGAGTCCTCCGGCGGGTTCTCCCACTCCCAGACCGGCATCACGGCGGGCGTACCGGTGACCGCCTGCGCGCCGAGTATGTGCGGCCGTTGCTGCTCGTCGGAGCGCCACAGGGCGGTGGCCCGCTCGACGAAGCCGGAGAGCGGCGAGCTGGACGCGACGGCGTCACCGCCGCCGACGCCGAGCCCGATGTCGTCGAGCGTGACCGCCCGGTGCAGCCGCGACCCGAGCACCTCGCAGATCAGGTCGGGCACCTGGCCGCGCGGCCGCTGGCCCTTCAACCACCGGGCCACGGCCGTGTGTTCGTACCGCAGCGCGAGCCCCCGGGCACGACCGGCGCGGTTGACGTGGGCGGCGAGGCCCGCCCGCGAGATGCCCGCCTCGTCCAGCAGGGCGTCGAGCAGGGTGTTGGGCTGCATGGGCCCCTCCGATGACTCGGTCCGCGCCCGACCACCGTAGTGGAGGGCGATTTCGCACGGGGTGTGAATGAAGTGCCCGTTCTTCCGGTCCGAGCGCTCTGCCGCCGCCGCCCCGCTGCCGGTTGACTGAGCGCCTCGCCGCAAGGCGACCCGGGCCGCCGGGCTCCCCCCTCGTACAGTGCGGCGGCCCGCCCCGCGCCGCCCGCCCGCCGACCTGCCCGACACTCCGCGGCGGTCCGGGCGGCGCCGGCCTCATGTCCCGTCGCTCAACAGTGAGGGGAGGGTGCAGGTCGGGTACGGCGCAGCCCGGGTTCGGCGGGCTGCGCCGGAACCCGCACGCGGTCGTTGCGGACGACCAGCAGCGCCACGTCGTCGGCGAGTCGGCCGCCGGTGTGCCGCAACAGGGCTTCATGCACACGGCGGACCAGCGCGGCCGGGGAGACGGGCGCGTCACGGGCGGCCTCGGCCAGGGCCCGTTCGAGGGCGAAGAACCGGCCCGCCCGGTCCCGGGCGTCCTCCGCGCCGTCGGTGTGCAGGAAGAGCGTCTCGCCCGGCAGCAGCCGGGTGCAGGGGTACACGGGGAGTTCCGCCGGGAGCGGGAAGGCACCGAGCGGCGGAAGCGGGTCGCCCCCGGCGACGGCCTCCACGCGATGGGCGATCCGGTACGGGCCCGGGTGCCCGCAGTTGAGGGCGTACACCTCCCCGTCCGCACGGATCTCCAGGAGCAGCACGGTGACGAACTCCTCGGCCGCGGGGTGCTCCGGCTCCCGCCCGGCGCAGACCGCCGGGTGCTCGTCGCGGGCCCGCTCCCGCAGATGGCGGGCGAGCGCACGGTCGAGCCGGCGCAGCACGCCGCCGAGTTCGCGCTCGTCGTGGGCGGCCTCGCGGAAGCTGCCGAGCACGGCGACCACGGCGCCGAGGGCCGCGAGACCATGACCCCGGACGTCGCCGATGACGACCCGCACGCCGTACGGCGTGGCCACCGCCTCGTACAGATCCCCGCCGACGGACGCGCCCCGGGAGGCGGAGAGCTGGCCGGCGGCGACGGAGAGGCCGTCGAGCCGGGGCGCGGGCGGGCGCAGCAGTACGCGCTGGGTGGCGTCCGCGATGGCCCTCATCCGCTCCAGCTCGCGCGAGAGGCCACGGCGGATGCCGAGGATGAGCCCGGTGCCGACGGTGAAGAAGAGCACGCTGGTGGCGATGCGCATGGGGAGACCGGGTTGTTGCGCCAGGGGACAGCCGAGTTTCCACGTCACGGCCACGGCACCCCAGAGGGTGGGAAGGGCGAGTGGTCCCAGCCGGCGCAGCCGGGAGTCGTGGGGGAGCAACGTCCTTGTACGGATCATGCACGGCCCTTCCTGAGGCCCTGCAGCGCCCGAAGGCCCTGCGGCGCACAGGCCCGCCCCTGTGGCCGCGTCGATTCTCCCGACCGCACCGGGCCCGGGGGAACACGGTCCGGACATCTCACCCGAAGGAGTGAGCGCCCCGGGTACGCCGCAGCGCGCCACCCGTGCGCCACCCGCACAGAAGGCGCAGTCCCGCACGGATGCGCCCCCTCGGCCTCAGGCCGTCGTGCGGCCCACGATGTCGACCACCCGTCGGCAGAGCCGCTCCGCCCCGGTCAGGTCGCCGTGCAGGCGCAGGACGGCGCCCAGGGCGTTCAGCGGCGGAGCGAGACGCGTGTCGTCGGGGCCGTAGACGCTTTCGTAGAGGTGCACCACGTGGCGCAGGGCCTCTTCCGCCTCGGCGGGACGGCCCAGCGCTTCGAGCAGGATGCCCAGGGCGGACGCCGCGTCGGCCACATCGGCCGAGGCCGGACCGGCCGTGCCGCGCGCGAGCCGGAGGGCCGCCCGCAGCGCGCGCTCGGCCTCCGTGTAACGGCCGCCGGCCCGGTGCCACCGTGCCCGCGCCAGATGCTCGCCCACGCGGCGCCGGAGTGCCGTCGTGTCCGTCGTCGTGTCCACGAAGCACCCCTACGCGAGGGCCTTCGCCTTCGGACGGTGGTGCACGCCCTTTCCCGCGAGGTGCCGGACGACATACTCCGCGTCCCGGCCGGCGCCTCCGACGAGCATCGACGCGAAGGCGTACTGGAAGGCCAGGCCGACGAAGTACAGACCGGGCGACGAGGGCACCACGCCGCGTTCCTCGAGCGGCCAGCCGTCGTCGTCCGTGACCGGGATGTCGATCCAGGAGAAATCCTGCCGGAAGCCGGTGCACCAGACGACGTTGGCGACGTCGAGCACACGGCCCCCGTCGAGGACCGGCAGCCCGTCGCTCACACCGGCGGTCCGCTCCGGGACCATCTCGACGCCGGCGCGGGCGAGGTCGGCCCGCTTGATCCGGATCAGCGGCCCGCCATGGGCTCTGACCTCGGGACGCATCGCACGGCCGATGGGGGTCCGGAGAGTCAGCAGGTGCTGCGCCAGCAACCACAGCACCGGGAAGATCACGTGCGCTGGCCCGCCCTCGATGTCGAACGGGATCTCGCACCGTGGGAGCGGTGGACCAGGCACTGGCCGCGATACGGCACCAGGTCCGGCTGGGAGGCGCACCAGTCGGACAGCGCCGCCGTCCACTCCTGCGCGCGGCGCAGGTCGAACATCTCCTGGCAGGCCTCGATGACGCTGCAGAAGACGATGCCGGTCACGAGCGGCGACAGCTCTCCGGAGGTGACCGCGACCATGCTCTCGTCGAGGAGCGTCACACCGGCGGCGATCTCTCCCCCGGCGATCAGCGCCCGGCCCTGGCCGTGCCGTGCGAGGGCCACCAGCTCCGGTTCCGCGAAGCGTTCGCCGATCTCGACGGCCTTGGTGAAGACGGCGTACGCGGCCTCGGCGTCTCCCTCGTAAATGAGCCGCACGCCGGAGGGGAACAGCACATAGCCCTGCTCCACGCAGTCGAGCCGCGCGTCGTCGATCAGTCGCTGCCCCCGGGCGAGCCAGCCGCCGCCGCGGGCCACCTCGCCCTTCAGGATGAGCGGCATCGCCATCCAGAAGGCGCACCGCACCGCTCGCGCCGGCAGGCCCTCACGCAGGTACGCGTGATGCGCCCGCTCGGTCGCCGCGCCGCTCTCCGCGTCGTGTCCGACCAGGTAGGCGGCGGTGGCCAGCCGTACGAGGTCGTCGGGCCCGAGCGGCTGCTCCCGGTCGGCGTGCGACAACGAGGTGTAGGCATCCAGCCACGCCTGGCGACCGAAGGCATCCCTGGCCTGTTCGAGTTCCGCAGCGACGTCCATGGCGCCTCCTCCCCCATTGCACCTCGCGATCGGGGGCCTGTCAGGCCGAGGGCCCCGGGAACGCAGGAGGAGGCGTCGCGGGAGAACGCCGGAGGGGGCCGGACCGGTGACCACCGGTCCGGCCCCCTCCTGGGGTCACCGCGTTCAGGCGCCGCGCAGTGCCGCGCCCGTGCGCTCGGACGCGAGGGCGACGGCCGCGTCGCGGGCGGCGCTGGCCTCGTCGACCGTGAGGGTGCGGTCCGTGGCGCGGAACTTCAGGGCGTACGCCAGGGACTTCTTGCCCTCGCCGAGCTGGTCGCCGGTGTACACGTCGAACAGCCGGATGGCCTCCAGGAGTTCACCGGCGCCGTCGCGCAGCGCGGCCTCGACCGTGGCGGTCGGGACCGACGCGTCGACGACCAGGGCGACGTCCTGCGTGGCGACCGGGAAGGAGGAGATGGCGGGGGCCTTCAGCGGGCCCTCGTTCGCCTGCTCCACCAGGTCCAGGTCCAGCTCCATCGCGCAGGTGCGGTCCGGCAGACCGAGCGCCTTCACGACGCGCGGGTGCAGCTCGCCGCCATGGCCGACGAGGACCTTCTCGCCGTCCACCACCACGTGGAACGCGGCGCAGCGGCCCGGGTGCCACGGGGCGTGCTGGTCGGCGCTGATGATCAGCTCGACACCGGCCTCGGCGGCCACGGTGCGCGCCGCCTGGATCGCGTCGGCCCAGTTGGACGGACGGCCCTTGCCCCACCAGCCGGCCTGCTCACGGGCCCCGGCGAGGACGACGGCGACGCGACGCGGCTGCGCGGGCAGCGCGGCGTTGACGCCCTCGATCTCCTCGTCGGTGGGACGGCGGTCGACGGGCAGCCGCACGGCGACGCCCGGCTGCTCGCCCGGCCGGAAGACCAGACCGGTCTCGAAGAGCGCCAGGTCGTGGCTGCCGCGCCCGTCGTTCCGGCGCAGCGCGCCGAGCAGGCCCGGCAGCAGCGTCGTACGGAGCGCGGGCTCCTCGTCGGAGAGCGGGTTGACGAGCGTGACCACACGGCGGCGGGCGTCGTCCGCGTCCAGGCCGAGCTGGTCGAAGACCTGCGCGCCGATGAACGGGTAGTTCAGCGCCTCCACGTACCCGGCGCCGGCCAGCGCGCGGCCGACCCGGCGGTGGGTGCGCTGGCGCTCGGTGAGGCCACGCCCGGCGGGCGGCTTGGGCAGCGTGGAGGGCAGGTTCTCGTAGCCCTCCAGGCGGATGACCTCTTCGGCCAGGTCGTTCGGCACATAGAGGTCGGGGCGCCACGACGGGACGGTGACGACGAGCTCGTCCTGCCCGTAGACGTCGCAGCCGATCTCCTGGAGACGGCGGACGACGGTCTCGCGGCCGTAGGCGACACCCGCGACCTTGTCCGGGTGGTTCGCCGGCATGGTGACCGTGCGCGGCGCGGACGGCGCGACGATCTCGGTGACCCCGGCCTCGGCCGTACCGCCCGCGAGCAGCACGAGCAGGTCGACGCAGCGCTGCGCGGCGGCGGCCGCGGCCTGCGGGTCGACCCCGCGCTCGAAGCGCTTGGACGCCTCGGAGGCCAGCTTGTGCCGGCGGGCCGTACGGGCGATCGAGATCGCGTCGAAGTGCGCGGCCTCGATGACGACCTCGGTGGTGCCCGTGACGATGCCCGTCTCGGGGTCGGTCACCGGGTCGGCGATCTCCGTGTGGGCGCCGCCCATCACGCCGGCGAGACCGATGGGGCCGGTGTTGTCGGTGATCAGCAGGTCCCCGGAGTCGAGGACGCGCTTGACGCCGTCGAGCGTGGTGATCGTCTCTCCGGCGGCGGCGCGGCGGACGCCGATGGGGCCGTCGAGCCGGGTGCGGTCGTAGGCGTGCAGCGGCTGGCCGAGCTCCAGCATCACGTAGTTGGTGATGTCGACGGCGAGCGAGACCGTGCGCATGCCGGCCTTCTGGAGCCTGCGCTGCATCCAGATCGGGGTGCGCGCCTCGGGCGTGACACCGACGACCGTACGGGCGGTGAAGCGGTCGCAGCCGATCGGGTCGGCGACCTGGACCGGGTAGCCGTACGAGTTCGGCGCGGGCACGTCGAGCAGCGCCGGGTCGCGCAGCGGCAGGCCGTACGCGATGGCGGTCTCGCGGGCGACACCGCGCATCGAGAGGCAGTAGCCGCGGTCGGGCGTGACGGCGATGTCGAGGACCTCGTCGTACAGCTCCAGGAGCTTCGTGGCGTCGATGCCGATCTCGAGCTCGGGCGGCAGCACGATGATGCCGTGCGAACCGTCGTCGCCCATGCCCAGCTCGTCGCCGGAGCAGATCATGCCGCGGGAGACCCGGCCGTACGTCTTGCGCTCGGCGATCCGGAAGTCACCGGGGAGGACGGCGCCGGGCAGCGCCACGACGACCTTGTCGCCCTCGGCGAAGTTCCGGGCGCCGCAGATGATCTCCTGGGGCTCGCCGGTGCCGTTGGCCTGGCCGACGTCGACGGTGCAGAAGCGGATGGGCTTCTTGAACTCCGTCAGCTCCTCGATGGTGAGGACCTTGCCGACCACCAGCGGGCCGGTCAGGCCGGCGCCGAGCTGCTCGACGGTCTCGACCTCGAGTCCTGCCGAAATGAGCTTGGCCTGGACGTCACGTCCGGTCTCCGTCGCCGGCAGGTCGACGTACTCCCGCAGCCAAGAAAGCGGGACCCGCATCAGATCTCCATCCCGAACGGCCGGGTGAACCGGACGTCACCCTCGACCATGTCTCGCATGTCTTCGACGTTGTGGCGGAACATCAGCATCCGCTCGATGCCGAACCCGAAGGCGAATCCGCTGTACTTCTCCGGGTCGACACCGCAGGCGACGAGCACCTTGGGGTTGACCATGCCGCAGCCGCCCAGCTCGATCCAGCCCTCGCTGCCGCAGGTGCGGCAGGGCCGGTCCGGGTTGCCGACGGACTCGCCGCGGCAGACGTAGCAGAGCATGTCCATCTCGGCGGACGGCTCGGTGAACGGGAAGAAGTTCGGGCGGAGCCGGGTCTTCATGTCGGGCCCGAAGAGCGCCTGGACCATGTGGTCGAGGGTGCCCTTGAGGTCGGCCATGGTCAGGCCCTCGTCGACGGCGAGCAGTTCGATCTGGTGGAAGACCGGGGTGTGCGTGGCGTCGAGCTCGTCGGTGCGGTAGACGCGGCCGGGGCACACCACGTAGACCGGGGGCTCCCGGTCGATGAGCGTGCGGGCCTGCACCGGGGAGGTGTGCGTCCGCAGCACGACACCGGACTCGTCGCCGGTCGTCCCCTCCGGGCCCTGGACGAAGAAGGTGTCCTGCATCTGGCGCGCCGGGTGGTCCGGCACGAAGTTGAGGGCGTCGAAGTTGAACCACTCCGCCTCGACCTCGGGACCCTCGGCGACCTCGTACCCCATGGAGACGAAGACGTCGGCGACCCGCTCCATGAGCGTGGTCAGCGGGTGGCGGGCGCCGGCCGGGACGCGGTCGTAGGGCAGGGTGACGTCCACCGCCTCCTCGACCAGGACGCGGGCGTCACGCTCGGCCTCGAGCTCGGCCTGGCGGGCGGCGAGGGCCTTGGAGACCGCGCCGCGGGCCTGGCCCACGAGCTTGCCGGCCGCGGCCTTGGCCTGCGGCGGCAGCGCGCCGATCTCGCGGTTGGCCAGCGCGAGCGGCGAGGTGCCCCCCGTGTGAGCGACCTTCGCGTGCGCGAGCGCGTCGAGGTCACCCGCGGCGGCGAAGGCGGCGAGCGCCTCGTCCCGCATGCGCTCGATCTCTTCCGGTTTCAAGGCCTCGACCTCAACCGGGTCGTACGACTTATTGGGTGCGGACATCTCTTCCCGTGCTTCCGTTTGGCTGGCTTGGGCGCGGCCCCGCTCGACGTCAAGGGCGCAAACGTGCCAAAGGTCGAGTCTAACGGGGCGCGGGGACGCGAATGAGCCCGTGGGCGGCCCGGGCGGCTGGTGATCTCGTCAGGCGAGATAGGCCGGGGCGCCGACGGGCAGGATAAATCGGAACTCGGCGCCGCCCCGGGGGCCGCGCCCGACGGTGATGGTGCCGCCGTGGGCCTCGACGATGCCCTTGACGATGTAGAGGCCGAGTCCGGTGCCACCGCGCTTGCTCCCCCGCCAGAAGCGGGTGAAGACACGACCCATCGACTCCTCGGGGATGCCGGGGCCTTCGTCGCTCACGGTGACCGCCGTTCCCTTCTCTCCGTCGGGGGTGTCGCAGGTGGGTGCCACCTCGATGGTGACGGTTCCCTCGCCGTGGCGCACCGCATTTTCCAGCAGGTTCCCGAGGACCTGGTCGACCTTGTCGGGGTCGGCCCACAGATCGGGGAGCTGGGGCCGGACGCGGACGAAGAAGCGGTCGGGGGACTGTCCGCCGGTGGTGTGGGCCTGGATGTGGCGGCCGACGGCGGCGGCGATGTCGACGGGCTGGCGGCGTACCTCCAGGCGGCCGGAGTCGATCCGGGAGATGTCGAGGAGTTCGGCGATGAGCCGGGTGACGCGGTTGGCGTCGGCGTCGACGGTCTCCAGCATCAGCCGCTTCTGGTCGTCGGTGAACCGCTCCCACTTGGCGAGCAGGGTCGCCGTGAAGCCCTTGACGGAGGTCAGCGGGGAGCGCAGCTCGTGGGCGACGGTGGCGATGAGCTCCGCGTGGCTGCGTTCGGTACGGCGCCGGGCCTCGGTGCCGCGCAGCGAGACGACGACGCGGCTGACTGGACCGGTTGGGTGGTCGCGGACGTAGCGGGCGGAGACGAGGACCTCGCGGCCGCCGGGCAGCAGCAGATTGCGCTCCGGCTGTCCGCGGCGGGTGGCGAGCCCGCCGTACGGGTCGGTGAGGGTCCACCAGCGGCGCCCCTTGAGGTCCTCCAGGGGCAGCGCCTGGTCGAGCGGGAGGCCGAGGGCCTGGTCCGGGGGTACGGAGGTGATGCGGGCGGCGGCGGCGTTGAAGCAGACGACGTGTCCGGTGGCGTCGGCGACGACGAGGCCGTCGGGCAGCTCGTCGGGGTCGACGCCGGGGATGTCCGGTGCCGGTCGGGAGGACCCTTCCGGGCCCTCCGGGGCATCCGGCGCGGTGCTCCGTGCCTGTGCGGGACTGTCCGTGCCGACCGTCATCCCCGTTCCCCACCCCTCCGTGTAGCGCAGTGGGCCCCCGAGTTGGTCACCCTACTAGGTGCGGGTGACGCTTTGGAGCCCCTCAGCGGGAGGTTCGGGGGCGCTGGGCACGCGCGGAGGCGTAGAGGCACACGGCGGCGGCCGTCGCGAGGTTGAGGCTCTCGGCCTTGCCGTGGATCGGTACGCGTACCACCGCGTCGGCCAGCGCGCGGGTCTCCTCCGGGAGCCCCCAGGCCTCGTTGCCGAAGACCCAGGCGGTGGGCCCGCCCATGGTGCCGGCGTCCAGTTCGTCGTCGAGGTCGTTCCGGCCGGCGCCGTCGGCGGCGAGGATCCGTACGCCCGCGCTCTTCAAACCGGCGACGGCCTGCTCGACCGGGACGCCGACGACGACCGGGAGGTGGAAGAGGGAGCCGACGGAGGCGCGCACGGACTTGGGGTTGTACAGGTCGACGGAGGCGTCGGTGAGGACGACGGCGTCGGCGCCGGCCGCGTCGGCGCAGCGCAGGACGGTGCCGGCGTTCCCGGGGTCGCGTACGTGGGCGAGGACGGCGACGAGCTTGGGCCTGGCCGCGAGGACCTCCTCGAACGGCGAGTCGAGGAAGCGGCAGACTCCGACGAGGCCCTGCGGGGTGACGGTCTGGGAGACCTCGGCGAGGACGGCGTCGGGGGCGAAGTGGACCCGGGCCCCGGCCGCGCGGGCGGCGTCGACGATCTCCGCGTACCGCTCGGCGGCCTCGACGGTGGTGAAGAGCTCGACGAGGGTGGGCTCACCGGAGCCGCTGCGGTGCTCGACGGCCTCGCGGACGGCCTGCGGGCCCTCGGCGATGAAGAGGCGGTCCTTGCCCCGGAAGTTGCGCTTGGCGAGCCGCCTGGCGGCGACGACACGGGGCGAACGCGGGGAGATCAGCTCGGGGGTACCCATGGGGTCGGTGGCTCTTTTCGGGGGTCCGGGCGGGTGACGGGGGCTGGGGGTGTCCGGCGGACACCCCCTGGCGTGCTCCGAACACGACCGGACCCGCAGGCCCGAAGGCCTGCGGGTCCGGTGCGGAAGATCTGCGGCCTGGGGATCAGGCAGCGGCCTTCGGCGCGTTGACGTCGGCCGGGAGGGCCTTCTGCGCGACCTCGACCAGCGCGGCGAACGCGTTGATGTCGTTGACGGCCAGCTCGGCGAGGATCTTGCGGTCCACCTCGATGTTGGCGGCCTTCAGACCCTGGATGAGGCGGTTGTACGTCATGCCGTTCTGGCGGGCAGCGGCGTTGATGCGCTGGATCCACAGCTGACGGAAGTCGCCCTTGCGCTTCTTGCGGTCGTTGTAGTTGTAGACCAGGGAGTGGGTGACCTGCTCCTTGGCCTTGCGGTACAGGCGCGAACGCTGACCGCGGTAGCCGGAGGCCGCCTCGAGGATCGCCCGGCGCTTCTTGTGGGCGTTGACTGCCCGCTTGACGCGTGCCACTTCTTAACTCCTTGTAGCGGGGCCGTGGGGGTACTCACACGACCCGGAAAACGGATGGGTCCCGGTCTTGGCCGGATGCCCTCGTCGCCGAGGGCGGGAGATCAAGATCAGATGCCCAGCATCTTCTTGATCTTGGCCGCGTCGCCCGGGGCCATCTCGGCGTTGCCGGTGAGGCGACGCGTCAGCTTGGACGACTTGTGCTCGAGCAGGTGGCGCTTGCCGGCGCGCTCGCGCAGCACCTTGCCGGAGCCGGTGATCTTGAAGCGCTTCTTGGCACCGGAGTGCGTCTTGTTCTTCGGCATCGCGCCGTTATCTCCTCGTCAGTGGCGCTCCCCCGGTGCGGACACCGGACATCCAGGAGCGTCAGTTCGTGTGGTGGTTCCGGGCGGGGCCCGGGGCTGCCTGGGTGGCAGCCCCTCGGGTCACGCCTCGGGGTTCTCGGCCTCGGCGGGAGCCTCGGCCGAAGCCTCCTCGGCCGGAGCCTCGGCGGTCTCGTCGGACGAGACGCCCTGACGCTCCGCCTTGCGCGCGGCCTGGGCCTCACGCGCCTCGGCCATGGCCTCGGTCTTCTTCTTGTGCGGGCCGAGAACCATGATCATGTTCCGGCCGTCCTGCTTCGGGTTGGACTCGATGAAGCCAAGCTCCTCGACGTCCGAGGCCAGCCGCTGCAGCAGCCGGAAGCCAAGCTCGGGACGGGACTGCTCACGACCACGGAACATGATCGTGATCTTGACCTTGTCACCCTGCTTGAGGAACCGGACGACGTGACCCTTCTTGGTGTCGTAGTCGTGCGGGTCGATCTTCGGCCGGAGCTTCATCTCCTTGATGACCGTGTGCGCCTGGTTCTTGCGCGCCTCACGGGCCTTCATGGCCGACTCGTACTTGAACTTCCCGTAGTCCATGAGCTTGCACACGGGCGGACGGGCGTTCGCCGCGACCTCGACCAGGTCGAGGTCGTACTCCTGTGCGAGCTCCAGGGCCTTGGCAAGCGGAACAATCCCGACCTGCTCGCCGCTGGGACCGACAAGTCGCACCTCGGGAACGCGAATCCGGTCGTTGATGCGGGGCTCGGCGCTGATGGATCCTCCTCGGTAGCACCACGCGACCGCCTGGCGGACGGACGCGTACTGTCTGTTTTAGTGAGACCAACCGCGCCGGGATATGAAAAATGCCCCGGACGGGACACAGGCGGGGCTCCACGGAAATACCGGAGCACCGCCGCGGTGAACCGCGGGGCGCACATCGGGCGGCTCCATCGTCCGTACGGAACGATGGGCGCCACCTGACCGGTGACCCGCCGCTCCGGAGAGCGGCCAGGTGGGAGATCGGAGCCTCCACTTGTGGGCCGGGCACACAGGTGTCCGGCCGGTCGTTACACAAGGTTAGCACCGACCGTCCGGGTTCGCTAACCGAGCCCGCGGGAGGGGACCGCGGGACGCCGCGCGGCCCGCCCGGCATATCGTGTGGGCATGAGCGAGACGCCCCACACCGAGTCCCCCGACTTCGACGACATGACCCGTGACATCGCGGAGGTGCCGGCCGTCGAGGTCATCGTGACCGTCGCGGTGAACCTGATGAGCGCCGCCGCGGTGAAGCTCGGGCTCACCGAGGACGGCGAGCAGCACAAGGACCTCGACGAGGCGCGCAAGCTGGTCCACGCGCTGGCCGGCCTCCTCGACGCCGGTGCCACGGAGATCAGCTCCTTCCACGCGGCGCCCCTGCGGGACGGCCTGAAGTCCCTGCAGCTGGCCTTCCGCGAGGCCTCCATCGTCCCGGACGAGCCGGGCCAGGGCCCGGGCGAGAAGTACACGGGCCCCGTCTACGGCTAGGGCCCGCCGAAGGCGCGGGGGTCGCCCCCCGCGCGATCACAGCTTGACGTAGAAGGGCTCGCCGGGAGGCGTGGCCGAGGCCGGCAGGAGTGCCAGGTCGAGGCCGCGCACCAGGCGGGCCCTCAGTGTTTCGTCGGCGGCGATGCCGCGGGCCACGCGCTGGGCGGCCTCCGCGGGGGCCGCGTCCTCGGCGAGGACGAGGACCAGGGTGCCGTCGGCGCTTCCGGGGCCGAGGTGGGCGCGCAGGACCGCGGGCTCGGCCGCGACGGCCTTCCGAACCGCCTCCCGTACCGCCGGGTCGTCCAGCGGGTCCGCGCTGGTGCGGCCCTCCGCGAGGGCGAGCAGCGCCGGGCCGGTCAGCTGGTACGGAACCGGGCCCGCGAGGTCGAGGACGACGGTGTCCGCCTTCTCGTGCGCGGCGGCCTGGAGCGCCTGGTGCAGGGGGACGGCCACCGGCCGGGCCTCCGGGTCCCAGAGCGCGAGCGAGGCGATCGAGGTGAACGCCGGCAGCGCCCGCCGGTCGCCCGCGGTGAGCGTGGGCACGGCCATGTCGCTGGTCTTCTCGCGGCGCAGCCCCGTCTCCGGATCCTCCTCGACCTCGCCGAGGACCGCGACGACGGGCACCAGCAGACGCGCGCTCCTCAGCGCCTCCAGGACCGGCCCGTGCGCGGTTCTGTCCGCCGCCCAGGCCGCCAGGGCCTCGGCGAGCCGCGGGTCGGCGGTTCCGTCGTCGTCGGAGAAACCGGGGTCAGGGATGTTCTTGAGCGCCACGCACCGAGCCTAACCGCCCTCGGGGAGCCGCCTTCCCCGCGGGTGGCCGGCTCGCCCACAGGCCGCTCCCGGGCGCCGTTCCCTGGCGTCCCGCCCCTGCCACGCCCCAGACTTGCCCTGGCCCGCCGTCGTGCCCCCGGCGGGCAGCTCCGCGAGCGCCCGCCGTGCGGCCGGCCGAACCGGCCCCGGCCGCCGCACGCCCCACCATGGAGGAGACAGCCACCGTGACCGTCGAAGCGGATCTCGACGCCGTCCTCGCGGAGGCGGTCACGCCCCTGCTCACCGGGAGCGGGGTGTCCCTGTCGGTCGCGGTGCTCGACCTGGAGACCGGGCGCTCGGCCTCGTACGGCGGCGAGGGCCGGACGTACGACACCGCGAGCGTCGTCAAGCTCGACGTCCTCGTGGCCCTGCTGCTGCGGGCGCAGGACGAGGGCCGGGAGCTGACCCCGGGAGAGCGGACGGCGGCCGCCGCGATGATCCGGCACAGCGACAACCCGTCGACGACCGCGCTGTGGCGGGTGATCGGCGGCGCGGTCGGGCTGGACGCGGCCAACGCGCGGCTCGGGCTCTCACGGACGACCGGCGCCACGGCGTGGGGGCTGACGCAGACGACGGCCGCGGATCGGTTGGTGCTCCTCGACGCGGTGTTCGGCACGGACTCGCCGCTGGCCGAGGACTCCCGTACGTACATCACCGGGCTGATGGAGGGGGTGGTCGCCGACCAGGCCTGGGGCGTGTCGGCGGCGGGCGACGATCCGGCGGTGAAGAACGGGTGGCTCCCCCGGGACGCGACCGGCCGCTGGGACATCAACAGCGTGGGGCGGGTGACGGCCTGCGGGCGGGTCTGCCTCGTCGCGGTGCTGTCCGACGGTCACGTCGCGAAGGACGCGGGCGTCGGGTACGTGGAGAGGGCCGCGCGGGCGGCGGTCAGCGCGGTGGGCGCGGCCCTGTAGCGCCGCTGCCGCGCCAGAGGACGACCGCGGCGACGAGCAGGAGCACGCCGACGCCACCGGCGGCGGGGGCGAGCAGGCCGACCGGCTTGTCGTCGTCGGGGGCGGGCTGCGGTCCGGCGCCGAAGAACCGGCCCCGGTAGCCGGCGGAGGCGTTCTTGGGGTCGGCGCCCTTGAGCCGGGCGCCGGCCTCGATGGCGGCGGCCGGGTCGACGGTGCCGTACCCCTTGTCGTCGCTGCGGCCCTTCTTGGGCCGGTTGCGGGCGGTGTCGATGAGGAGCCTCTTGACCTGTGCCGGTGTCAGGTCGGGGTGGGCGGACCGGACGAGGGCGACGGCGCCGGAGACGAACGCGGCGGCGGCGCTGGTGCCCCAGCCCTCGTAGTAGCGGCGGTCCGGGTCGGCGATGACGATGTCCACGCCGGGGGCGCTGACGGTGGAGTACCAGCGGCTGGTGGAGAAGGAGGCGTGCGCGCCGTACCGGTCGACGGCGGCGACCGCGACCACACCGGGGTAGGCGGCGGGGTACGAGATGTGGTCGCCCTTCTCGCCGCCGTTGCCGGCCGAGGCGACGACGGAGACGCCCTTGGCGAGGGCGTACTGGACGGCGGCGTCCTCGCCCGCGTCGGGGTGGGCGGACTTGGAGTCGTCGCCGAGGGAGAGGTTGATGACGTCGGCGCCGTGGTCGGTGGCCCAGCGGATGCCTTCGGCGAGGGCGGTGCCGCGGGTCTTGCGGGCCTTGTCGCGGGCCTTGTCGGCGCCTTCGAGGATGACCCGGACGGGCAGGATCTCGACCTTCGGGGCGATGCCGAGGACACCGTCCTGACGGCCGGGGCCGTGGCCGTGCCCGGCGATGATGCCGGCCATGGCGGTGCCGTGGCGGGCCCAGGCGCGGTCGCCTCGTTCGGCGCCGAAGCCGACGAGGTCCTTGCCGGTGAGGACGGAGCCGACGAGGTCGGGGTGGCTTGCGTCGACCCCGGTGTCGAGGACGGCGACGGTGATGCCCTCGCCCTTGGTGGTGCGCCAGGCCTGGGCCGTGTGCATGGCTTCGAGGCCCCACTGGCGGGCGCGGATGGTGTCGGCGTACGCCGGGGTGGTGGTGGCGGGGAGGACCGCGAAGGCGGCGGCCAGCAGGGCCGCGAGGGCGCGGGGGCGGATCACCGGTCGTCGTCCTTCGCTGCCGTGGTGACCGTGGCGCGCAGGGCGCCTTCGATCCGGTCGGCGACGCCCTTGGCCTCGTGGCCGAGGCCGGCCTGGGCGACGGGGCTGGTCTGTCCGTCGGCCATGGCCCGGTCGGCGGGTTGGGGGGAGGCGACGGGCCGGCCGTCGGCGAAGCCGGAGACGGCGGTGACGACGACGGGGAGATCGGTCAGGGCGCGGGTCCACCAGCCGGCGCGCTGCGCGGCGCCGAAGCGGGCGGCCACGGTGCCCGGGGCGGCGAGCGCCGGGGGCACGTCGGCGCCGAGACGCGCGGAGGAATCCGTCGCGAGGGAGCGCGTGGTGGTGGGATCGGCCTGGGTGAAGACGAGGCCGACGGTGATGACGCTGGAGGCGGTGGCGTCGGTGTACGTGGCGCGCAGGACGCGCTCGCAGCCGACGGGTCGCAGGGTGGTGAGCACGCTCTTGGGCAGGACGGCCGGGGTGCAGGAGGCGTCGGGGGCGACGACGACCCGCGTCCAGGTGCGGTCCGCGGCGCCGGGGCCCTCCTTGGGGCCGGCGAGGGTGCGGGGGAAGAGGGTGTCGACGGGGACGCTGTGCCACAGGGTCCTGGCCTCGGCGTAGCCCTGGGGCTCCTCGGGGGCACCGGCGTCGGTGGCGGCGAGGACGGCTCCGGCGGCGGCGCCGCCGACGAGGCCGACGCCCAGCACGAGGCAGGTTCCGGCCGCGACGACCCGGCCGACGCGGCGCTCGCGGACGGGCCGGAGGCGGGTGGTGGTCTCGACGACGGTCTCGGGCGGCGCGGTGTAGGGCCGGTAGGCGCCGTACGTTCCGTACGCCTGCGCCGGCATCCGCGGGGCGGGCGGGGCGGGGCGCGCCGGGGCGGGCCGCCTCGGGGGCGGGGTCGCGGGGCGCGGCGGTATCGGCCGGGCGCCGGTGTCGCGGATCGGCCGCAGCCGCGTGGTCGTCTCGACGGCCGGTACGCCGGCGCCGGGAGCGGCCGGAGCGGGACGGGCGGAGCCGGTGGCACCACCGGACGCGGGCACGGGGGTTGCGGGCCCGGCGGGGGCCGGGGGCGCGGCGGCCGGGGGCTCGGTGGGGCGGGCGGGCACGGGCGCGGGCGCAGGCGCAGCGGGGCGCGCGGGAGCGGGAGCGGCAGGGCGCGCAGGCGCGGGAGCGGCAGGGCGCGCAGGCGCGGGAGCGGGCGCGGCGGGGCGCGCGGGCGCGGGGGCTTCCGTCGGGCGCGGCGGAGTGCCGTGCGGGCCGGTGGCGGTCTTCGCGGCCGGTGCGGCGGTCTCCCCCGGTCGGGCCGGAGGACGGTCCGGCGCGGAGGGGCTCGGGACACCCGTCGGCGCGGTGTCGGGCGCCGGCTTCGGGGCCGGGAACAGGGCCTCGCCGATGCGGGAGGCGGGACGGTGCGCGTCGGTGCTCATCCCCGCCCCCTGGTCGTTCCGTCGTGGTGCCTGCCCTCGCAATGCCCGCCACTCTACGGGCTGTTCCCCTCGGCACGGGAACTCAGGGGCTACCCACCCGTAAACCCGTCTGGCAAGCTCGGGCCATGACTCCCCGCGCCGCCGACCGGGCCCGGTACGACCGGGCCACCGCCCACCTTGACGCGCCCGTCGCCATCGTCGACCTGGAGGCCTTCGACGCCAATGCCGACGATCTCGTACGGCGGGCAGGCGGCAAGCCGATCCGGGTGGCGAGCAAGTCGGTGCGGTGCCGCGCGCTGCTGGAGCGGGTCCTGGCGCGCGAGGGCTTCGCGGGGATCATGTCGTTCACGCTCGACGAGTCGCTGTGGCTGGCGCGCGCCGGGTTCGAGGACGTGCTGCTCGCCTACCCGTCCGCCGACCGGACCGCGTTCGGTGAGCTGGCGAACGATCCGAAGCTCGCCGCCGCCGTGACCGTGATGGTCGACGACCCGGCGCAGCTGGAGCTGATCGACACGGCACGCGCGGGTGGCGGCGAGGAGATCAGGGTCTGCCTGGAGCTGGACACCTCGTTCCTGCTGCTCGGCGGCCGGGTGCGGATAGGAGCGCTCCGCTCCCCGCTGCGTGAGCCCGCCCAGCTCGCCGAGCTGGCCCGCTCGATCGCCCGCAGGCCCGGCTTCCGGCTGGTCGGGATCATGGCGTACGAGGGGCATGTCGCCGGCGTCGGCGACGCGGTCGCAGGGCGGCCGCTGCGGTCCCGGGCGATCCGGCTGATGCAGTCGGCCGCCCGCAAGGAGCTGGAGACCCGGCGCGCGGCCGTCGTCCGTGCCGTCCGGGCGGTGGCGCCGGACCTGGAGTTCGTCAACGGCGGTGGTACGGGCAGTGTCCAGCACACGGCGGCCGAGGACGCGGTGACCGAGATCGCCGCCGGTTCGGGGCTCTACGTGCCTCGGCTCTTCGACAACTACACGTCCTTCACCGGCCGTCCGGCCGCCCTCTTCGCCCAGCCCGTCGTGCGCCGCCCGGGCGTCGGCGTGGTGACCGTGCTCGGCGGCGGCTATCCGGCGTCCGGCGCGGCGGGCGTGGACCGGCTGCCCGTCCCGTATCTGCCGGAAGGGCTGCGCTACGACCCGCAGGAGGGTCCGGGCGAGGTGCAGACGCCGCTGATCGGGTCGGCGGCCGACGATCTCCTCATCGGGGACAAGGTGTGGTTCCGGCACGCGAAGGCCGGAGAGCTGTGCGAGCGGTTCGACAGCCTGCAGCTGATCGAGGGCGACCGGATCACGGCGGCCGTGCCGACGTACCGGGGCGAGGGCCGCACGTTCCTGTAGCGGGCGCTCTCAGCCGCCCGGGGTGATCGAGCTGCCCACTCCCCCGTTGGTGTCGCTGCCGATGGGCCGGATCCCTCGCGTGATCTCGTCCATCGTGGCGAGCGAGGGGCCGTCCGGACCCGCGTCGAACACGAAGCGCACGACGACCGGGGACTCGCTGCCCACCGGTGAGGGGAAGGCCAGCGACTGGACGTAGCCGCCGGGACCCTTGTCGGTGGTGACCTGCCAGCGGACCAGGTAGCCCGTGCGCCCGGCGACGGCGGCGGGGCGTGCGGCGACGACCTTGTGGGAGATCATCCTTCCGTAGGGGAGGCTGCCGAGGACGTCCTCCTCGTAGGTCTCCTTGGCGGCCAGGGCGATGTCCTCCTTGGCGACCGCCTCGGGCGTCGAGGCGGTGGTGCCCGAGACCGCGTGCGAGGAGACCGTGCCGTGGCGGCACTGCTTGGTGTCGGCCGCGTAGCACGCATAGGTGCCGACGGTCGTGATCGTCGGTGCCGGGCCGGAGTAGTACTCCGGCTTCTCCCAGCCCTGGACGACGGGGAGGGTGATGCCGTTGATCTGGTCGACCACCTGCGTGGGGTTCTCGTCCTCCTCCTCGGCGGGCGAGTCGGTGGTGGCCGAGGTGGACGGGGCGGTGGGGGTGCTCGTGGCCGCCGTCGGACCGGCCGTGGGGGGGTCCTCCCGGTCGTCGCCGCCGAACACGACGACGCCCGCGACGACCGCCGCGACCACGGCGACGGCGACGGCGCCGAGGACGACCGCCCGGCTCCGCCCGTCATGTACGGGCGGAGCCGGAGAGACGACCGTGGACGCGGCCGGGGCCTGCCGGGTGTGCGCGGTCCAGTTCGTACCGTCCCACCATCGTTCGACGGTGGGCACGGCCGGGTCCGGGTACCAGCCGGGAGGGGTCGTCATGCTCATCCCGCAAGCCTAGGGCCCGCGTGACAAGCCCTGCGGCGGGGGCCTACAGCGGGGTCACGTACGCGCCCGAGATGCCGCCGTCGACAAGGAAGTCGGTGGCGTTGACGAAGGACGAGTCGTCGCTGGCGAGGAAGGCCACGGCGGCGGCGATCTCCTCGGCCTCGGCGAACCGGCCGACGGGGATGTGCACGAGCCGGCGCGCGGCGCGCTCCGGGTCCTTGGCGAACAGCTCCTGGAGGAGCGGAGTGTTGACCGGCCCCGGGCAGAGCGCGTTGACGCGGATGCCCTCGCGGGCGAACTGCACGCCCAGTTCACGGGACATGGCGAGCACGCCGCCCTTGGAGGCGGTGTACGAGATCTGGCTGGTGGCCGCACCCATGATCGCCACGAACGAGGCGGTGTTGATGATGGAGCCGCGGCCCTGTCGCTGCATGTAGGGCAGGGCGGCCTTGCAGCAGAGGTAGACGGAGGTGAGGTTGACGTCCTGGACGCGCTTCCAGGCTTCGAGACCGGTGGTGAGGATGGAGTCGTCGTCGGGCGGCGAGATGCCCGCGTTGTTGAAGGCGATGTCGACGGAGCCGTAGGTGTCGAACGCGGTCTTGAAGAGCGCCTCGACCTCCTCGGGGTCGGTGACGTCGACCCGTACGAAGGTCCCGCCGACCTCCTCGGCGGCGGCCTTGCCGGCGGTCTCGTCGATGTCGCCGCAGACGACGTTGGCGCCCTCGGAGGCGAGGCGGCGGGCGGTGGCCAGGCCGATGCCGCTGCCTGCGCCGGTGATGACGGCGGTGCGGCCGACGAGGCGGCGGCAGACGGTCTCGTTGGTCTCGTTGCTCACAGTGCGGGGCCCTCCGTGCTGATGAAGACGTTCTTGGTTTCGGTGAAGGCGGTCAGTGCGTCGGGGCCGAGCTCCCGGCCGAGGCCGGACTGCTGGTAGCCGCCGAAGGGGGTCCAGTAGCGGACGCTGGAGTGGGAGTTGACGGAGAGGTTGCCGGCCCGCACGGCGCGCGAGACGCGCAGGGCGCGGCCGACGTCACGGGTCCAGAGGGAGCCGGAGAGGCCGTACTCGGTGGCGTTGGCGAGCCGTACGGCGTCCGCCTCGTCCTCGAAGGGCAGGACGACGGCGACCGGTCCGAAGACCTCCTCGACGGCGCAGGGCGCGTCCTCGGCGACGCCGGTCAGGACGGTCGGCGGGAACCAGAAGCCGGGGCCCTCGGGGGCCTTGCCGCGGATGCCGGGGAGGGAGTCGGGGACGTACGCCCGTACGCGCTCCAGCTGGGCCTTGGAGATCAGCGGGCCCATCTGGGTCTTCTCGTCGGCCGGGTCGCCGACGACGATCTCCTCGACGGCGGGGGTGAGGAGCTCCAGGAAGCGGTCGTACACGCTGCGCTGGACCAGGATGCGGGTGCGGGCGCAGCAGTCCTGGCCGCTGTTGTCGAGGAAGGACATGGGGGCGGCGGCCGCGGCGGCCTCGATGTCGGCGTCGGCGAAGACGATGTTAGGGCTCTTGCCGCCGAGTTCGAGCGTCACCCGCTTCACCTGGTCGGCGCACTTGGCCATGATGCTCTTGCCGACGCGCGTCGAGCCGGTGAAGACGATCTTGGCGATGCCGGGGTGTTCGACGAGCGCGTTGCCCGCGACGGCTCCCTCACCGGGGAGGACCTGGAAGAGGCCCTCGGGGAGCCCGGCCTCCAGGGCGAGTTCGGCGAGCCGGAGCGCGGTGAGCGGGGTGGTCTCCGCGGGCTTGAGGACGACCGCGTTGCCGGCGGCGAGGGCCGGGGCGGTGGCCCAGGCGGCGATCGGCATCGGGAAGTTCCAGGGCGCGATCACGCCGACGACGCCGAGGGGTTCGAGGATCGTGATGTCGAGGCCGCCCGCGACGGGGATCTGCCGGCCGTTCAGGCGCTCCACTCCCCCCGCCGCGTAGTCGAGCAGATCGCGGACGTTGCCCGCCTCCCAGCGGGCGTTGCCCAGGGTGTGGCCCGCCTCGCGGACTTCGAGGAGGGCCAGTTCCTCGGTGTGGGCGTCGACGACGGCGGCGAAGCGGCGCAGCAGCCGGGCCCGGTCGGCGGGGGCGGCGGCGGCCCAGCCCCGCTGGGCTTCGGCCGCCCGCACGACGGCGGCGTCGACGTCCTGCGGTGTGGCGGCGGGGACGGTGGCGACGAGCTCCTCGGTCGCCGGGTTCAGGACAAGCAGTTCGTGCGGCAACTCGTTCCTCACATGCGTTCGAAGGAGCGGCGCAGCTCCCAGTCGGTCACCGCGGCGTCGTACGCGTCCAGTTCGACGCGGGCCATGTTGCGGTAGTGCGCGACGACCTCGTCTCCGAAGGCGGCCTTGGCGATGCTGCTGGTCTCCCAGAGCTCGGCGGCCTCGCGCAGGGTGGTGGGGACGTGGGCGTAGTCGGCGGTGTAGGCGTTCCCGTCGCAGGCGGCGGGCAGTTCGAGCTCCTGCTCGATGCCGTACAGACCTGCGGCGACCAGTCCGGCGACGGCGAGGTGGGGGTTGACGTCTCCGCCGGGGAGGCGGTTCTCGAAGCGCATGGAGCGGCCGTGGCCGACGACGCGCAGGGAGCAGGTGCGGTTGTCGACGCCCCAGGCGACGGCGGTGGGGGCGAAGGAGCCGGGCTGGAAGCGCTTGTAGGAGTTGATGTTGGGGGCGTAGAGGAGGGAGAAGTCACGCAGGGCGGCGAGCTGGCCGGCCAGGAAGTGGCGCATGATCTGCGACATGCCGGCGGGTCCGTCGCCGGCCATGACGTTCCGGCCGTCGGCGTCCTGGAGGGAGAGGTGGATGTGGCAGGAGTTACCCTCGCGCTCGTTGTACTTCGCCATGAAGGTGAGCGAGACGCCCTCCTGGGCGGCGATCTCCTTGGCTCCCGTCTTGTAGACGGCGTGCTGGTCGCAGGTGACCAGCGCCTCGTCGTACTTGAAGGCGATCTCGTGCTGGCCCGGGTTGCACTCGCCCTTGGCGGACTCGACGGTCAGGCCGGCGCCGGCCATCTCGTTGCGGATCCGGCGCAGAAGGGGCTCGATACGGCCGGTGCCGAGGACCGAGTAGTCGATGTTGTACTGGTTGACCGGGGTCAGGTCCCGGTAGTTCGCGTCCCAGGCCTGCTCGTAGGTGTCCTTGAAGACGATGAACTCGAGCTCCGTGCCGACGTGCGCGGTGTAGCCGTGTTCGGCGAGCCGTTCCAGTTGGCGGCGGAGGATCTGGCGGGGCGCGGCGACGACGGGCGAGTCGTCGTTCCAGGCCAGGTCGGCGATGAGCATCGCCGTGCCCTCGTTCCAGGGCACGCGGCGCAGCGTGGAGAGGTCGGGGCGCATGGCGAAGTCGCCGTAGCCGCGGTCCCATGAGGACATCGCGTATCCGTCGACCGTGTTCATCTCGGCGTCGACGGCCAGGAGATAGTTGCAGCCCTCGGTGCCGTGGTCGAGGACGTCGTCGAGGAAGAACGGTGCGGCGAACCGCTTGCCCTGGAGCCGTCCCTGCATGTCGGGGAAGGCGAGGACGACCGTGTCGATCTCACCGCTCGCGACGAGGGAGCGCAGCTCCTCGACGGAGAGCGGGGCTTTGCGGTCTGCCACGGGATTTACTCCTCCTTGGGTCAGCCGGAAGCCATAAGGTATTGCCGAAGACCATTGCTTGGGAAGGGGAAACGGGAACGTGTCCAGTACGAGTGAATCGGCGGACCGGCTGACGCCCGTGCTGCGGCCGGTCCGGGCGGGCAACGGTTTCGAGGAGGCGCTGGAGCAGATCCTCCAGGTCGTACGGCTGGGGCTCGTCCCCGGCGGCGGCCGGCTGCCCGCCGAGCGGGAGCTGGCCGACCGGATGGGGATCAGCCGGGTCACCCTGCGCGAGGTGCTGAAGGTCCTCCAGGAGCAGGGGCTCGTGGAGAGCCGGCGCGGGCGGTACGGCGGAACGTTCGTGCTGCACCGGCCGCAGACGGCCGACGAGGACGAACTGCGGCGCCGTATCGCCTCCGTCGACATGGAGGACACCCTGCGGTTCCGCGAGGTCCTCGAGGTCGGCGCGGCGGGGCTGTGCGCGGCGCACGGTCTGGACGACGCGGGCGCGGAGCGGCTCCGTACGGCCCTCGCGGCCACGCACGACGCCACGCTCGACGACTACCGGCGCCAGGACACCCTGCTCCACCTCACGCTGGCCGAGCTCTCCGGCTCCGCCACGCTCACGGCGCAGTACGCCGCCGTACGGGCCACGGTGAACGACCTCCTGGACTGCATCCCGCTGCTCGTACGGAACCTGGAGCACTCCCAGCACCAGCACACGGCCCTGGTGGAAGCGGTCCTGGACGGCGACGCGGACGGGGCCCGCGAGGTGATGCGCGAACACTGCGGGGGCACGGCGGCGCTGCTGCGCGGCTTCCTGACGTGAGGGCACGCACGCCTGCCTGGCGAGCGAGCCGGAGGGCGCCCGCGGCGCACGCACAGGGGCGCCCGGAGGCGAGCCGAGCCCGGAGGCGAGAAGCCCGCGTAACCCGAAAGTAACGCACGGGGGTTGCGTTCCAGCCGAGGCGACGCAAAGGTATGGCACCAATCCATTGGGCCCGACGCGGGAGCTGACGCTGCCATGACGCTCGAAGACACCACCGGGGACAAAGCGGCACCACGGGACGGGGCGGCACCTGACGACTACCTCGAACGCCGGGCGCTGCGCCGCGGCAGCGCCGGCTGGCTGCTGCTCACGGGCCTCGGCGTCGCCTACGTCGTCTCCGGCGACTTCTCCGGCTGGAACATCGGCCTCTCCAAGGGCGGCTTCGGCGGACTGGCGATCGCGACCGTCCTGATGGGCGCCATGTACGCCTGTCTCGTCTTCGCGCTCGCCGAACTCTCCGCGATCCTGCCCACCGCGGGCGGCGGCTACGGCTTCGCGCGCCGGGCGCTCGGCACCTGGGGCGGCTTCCTCACCGGCACCGCGATCCTCATCGAGTACATCCTCGCCCCCGCCGCGATCTCCATCTTCATCGGCGACTACGTCGAATCACTCGGCCTCTTCGGCCTGGAGTCCGGCTGGCCCGTCTATCTCGCCTGCTTCGTGATCTTCATCGGGATCCATCTGTGGGGCGTGGGCGAGGCGCTGCGCTTCAGCCTGATCGTCACGGCCATCGCCGTCGCGGCCCTGGTCATCTTCGCGCTGGGCGCGCTCAGCGACTTCCATGTCGACGCACTGAACGACATCCCGGTCGACACCGACGCGCTCGGCTCCAGCTCCTGGCTGCCGTACGGTCTCCTCGGGATCTGGGCCGCGTTCCCCTTCGGCATGTGGTTCTTCCTCGGCGTCGAGGGCGTGCCGCTCGCCGCCGAGGAGGCGAAGGACCCGGTCCGCTCGATGCCGAAGGCGCTCGCGATCTCGATGGGCATCCTGGTGCTGCTCGCCGTGATGACCTTCATCGCCTCGACCGGCGCGCGCGGCTCGGCCGCCATCCAGGAGGCGGGCAACCCGCTGGTCGTGGCGCTGCAGGGCGACGGAGACCCGACGGCGCTCAGCCGGTTCGTGAACTACGCGGGCCTCGCCGGGCTCGTGGCCTCGTTCTTCTCCCTCATCTACGCCGGCTCGCGCCAGCTGTTCGCGCTCTCCCGGGCCGGCTACCTGCCCCGCTTCCTCTCGCTGACCAGCCGCCGCAAGTCGCCGTACCTGGGGCTGCTCATCCCGGGCGCGATCGGCTTCGCACTGGCCGCGGGGACCGGGAACGGCGCGCGGATGCTCAACATCGCGGTGTTCGGCGCCACCATCTCGTACGCCCTGATGGCGCTCTCGCACATCGTGCTGCGGCGTCGCGAGCCGCATCTGCCGCGGCCGTACCGGACGCCGGGCGGCGTCCTGACCTCGTCCGTGGCGTTCGTCCTCGCCCTGTCGGCGCTGGTGGCGACGTTCCTGGTCGACAAGGACGCGGCGTTCATGGCGCTCGGGGTGTACGCGATCGCCCTCGCCTACTTCGCGTTCTACAGTCGGAAGCACCTGGTCGCGAAGGCGCCGGAGGAGGAGTTCGCGGCGCTGGCGGCGGCCGAGGCCGAGCTCGAACGCGACTGACCGTCGTCGGTTCTTCTGGAGGAGATTCCGTGTCCAAGCCGCTCATCGGCGTCACGACCTATCTGGACCAGGCCCGTTGGGGCGTGTGGGACATGCCCGCGGCGCTGCTGCCCGCGCAGTACCCGCGGCTGGTGCAGGCGAGCGGTGGCCTCGCGACGATGCTCCCGCCGGACGACCCGTCCGCCGCGGCGCCGGTGGTGGCGCGGCTGGAGGGTCTGGTGGTCGCGGGCGGGGCGGATGTCGAGCCGGTACGGTACGGGGCCGAGCCCGACCCCCGTACCGGCCCGCCGGCCCGGGCCAGGGACGCGTGGGAGCTGGCCCTGATCGAGGCGGCGCTCGCCTCCGGCACGCCGGTGCTGGGCATCTGCCGGGGCATGCAGCTGCTGAACGTGGCGCTCGGCGGCACGCTGGTCCAGCACCTGGACGGCCATGTGGAGGCGACGGGCGTGATCGGCCGCCACACGGTGAAGCCGGTCCCGCTGACGCGGTACGCCTCGCTGGTGCCGGAGCTGACCTCGGTTCCGACCTACCACCACCAGGCGGTGGACCGCCTCGGCGAGGGCCTGTCCCCCTCGGCGTACGCGGAGGACGGCACGATCGAGGCGATCGAACTCCCGGCCCCGACCTGGGCCCTGGGCGTCCAGTGGCACCCGGAGATGGGCGAGGACCTGAGGGTGATGCGGGGCCTGGTAGGGGCGGCCGCGGGCTGACGGCGCATTTTCCGTTAGCCCGCGCTCAGGAGCTGCCCGGGGTCACCAGGCCGGATTCGTACGCGAGGACGACGAGCTGAGCGCGGTCTCGGGCGTGGAGCTTGGTCATGGACCGGTTGACGTGGGTCTTCGCGGTCAGTGGGCTGATCACCATGCGGTCCGCGATCTCGTCGTTGGACAGGCCCTGCGCGACCAGCACGACGGCCTCGCGTTCGCGGTTGGTCAGCTCTTCGAGACCCTCGTGGACTCCGGGGTGGAGCGGCTGGGCGACGTACCTGTCGATCAGCTTGCGGGTGATCGCGGGCGCGAGCAGGGCGTCGCCGCGTGCGGCGACCCGTACGGCGTGGAGGAAGTCCTCCGGCACGATGTCCTTGACGAGGAATCCGGCCGCGCCCGCCCGCAGGGCGTCGAGGACGTACTCGTCGAAGCCGTAGTTGGTCAGGATGACGACGTGCACCCCCGCCAGGGCCGGATCGGCGGCGATGCGCCGAGTCGCCTCGATCCCGTCGACGACCGGCATCCGGATGTCGATGAGCACGATGTCGGGCAGGTGCTCCCTGGCCAGCGCCAGACCCTCGGCGCCGTCGGCCGCCTCGGCCACCACCTCGATGTCGTCCTCGAGGTCGAGGAGCGCGCGGAATCCGCTGCGGATGAGGGGCTGGTCGTCGACCAGCAGGACACGGATCATGACGTGCGGTCCACGGGGAGTTCGGCCTGGACGGTGAAGCCGCCCCCGCCACGCGGTTCCGCCCGCAGCCGGCCACCGAGGGCGGTGACGCGCTCGCGCATCCCGAGCAGGCCGACGCCGGGCACCGGGGCGGTGTCCGGCGTGGCCTTGCCGTCGTCGTCGACACGTACCGCGAGGGCGTCCGCACGGCAGTCGATCAGGACCGATGCCGTGCCCGCGTCCGCATGACGGGCGACATTGGTGAGCGACTCCTGGACGATGCGGTAGACGGTACGACCCACCAGGGCCGGCACGTCGTCCCGCGGTCCTTCGATCGTCAGCGTCGCGTCCAGGCCGATGGCGCGGGCCCGCTCCACCAGTTCCGGAACGTGGTCGAGCCCGCGTGGCGGGGCCGTGTCGTCGTCGCGCAGCGCCTCCAGGGTCGCGCGCAGTTCCCGGTTCGCCTCACGTCCGGCCTCCTGGATCGCCAGCAGGGCCTCCGGCACGGGCTCGCCGCGCTTGCGGGCCACGTGGACGGCGACTTCGGCCTGCACCTTGATGACCGAGATCTGGTGGGTGAGCGAGTCGTGCAGCTCCCGCGCGATGTGCAGCCGCTCCTCGTCGGCGCGGTGGCGCGCGGCCTCCTCCCGAGTGCGTTCCGCTTCGTCCGCCCGCCGCTCGGCCTGCCGCAGCGCCTCTCCCGCGGCGGCTGCGGCGATCAGCCAGGCGAGCTCAAGCGCTCCTCGGGCCCGGGCGAACGCCTCGCTCGTGTCGTGCAGGCCCGCGGCCAGGGCGGCGAGAGGGAGAGCGGCCAGCACGGTCACACTCGCCGCCACCGTGACGGAGCGGTGTCCCGTGCGTACGGCGGCGTACACCGCGAACAGGTACGCGACGGCCGGCACGTCGAACCCGGCCGCCTGGTACCCCACCGCGCACAGTCCGGTGACGGCCAGGACGGCGACCGGGGCCCGGCGGCGGGCGGCCAGCGCGAGCCCGCCCGCGACCAGCAGCCCGAGGCCGAGCAGGTCGAGGTCGGTGGTGGCGGAGCGCTCCACGGACAACCCGGTGACCAATAGCGCCGCCGCCACGCCGACGGCGATCACCCAGTCCCCGACACCGGCCGGAACAGCGAACCGTCGTGTGCTCATGCGCGCACCCTAGCCGGATGCCCCCGCGGACGAGTCCCGCTCGCGGACGAGCGCCCGACTACCGCGGACGCAGTACCCACGCGCCTGCTACCGCGTCCGCGGCAGCCGACTCCGGCGCCCGCGGTAGCGCACATCGTCTGCGTCCGCCGGACGACCGGCGGCGGGTCCGGCGGACATCATCGAGCCACGTCCCGTCCTCGTCGGAGAAGGAGCACCTCATGTCCATCGCCACTGTGCTTGCGGTCCAGCCGGTCGCCGCGAGTGTGTCCACCATGAGCGCCGGCCGGATCGGATCCATCGTGGCCGGGTTGGCGGGGCTGATCGGTGTGGTCGCCGGCTGCCTGGCCCTCGCCCGCTCCACCGGCCCCACCGGCCGCGGATCCGTGCGGAACAGGGCGGTCGTGGCCGTGACCGCGGGGCTGTTGTCCATGGCTCTCGGCGGACTGGTCGTGACCACCGCCGAGGGTGGCCTCGGTACCGGAAACGGCTTGGGCGGGGGGATCGTCGCCCTCGTGGTGGGGCTGGTCGCCACGGCCCTCGGCGGACTGGCCCGGTCCCGGTCCCGCCTCAGCGTCTGACCGTCCTACGGGCTACGACGGGCGCGGCGTGCGGTCCCCGGCCCGGACTCAGGCCCGGGGGGTCGTCGGCGTCGCCCGCGTCAAGGACAGCAGGTCCCGTGCCGGGCCCGTGGGCCGGTGGCCCGTGGGCCAGACCGCGCGAAGGTCACGGCGGAGCAGGACGCCGTCCACCGGGACCTCGACCAGGCGGCGCGACGCCAGCTCCTCCGCGATCGCCAGCTCGCTCAGCACCGCCGGCCCCGCCCCGCTGACCGCCGCCGCCTTCACCGCCGTTGTGGAGGCGAGTTCGAGCAGCGGCTGCGCGAGCCCCCCGTGCGCGGAGAGCGCGGAGTCGAGGACCTGACGCGTCCCCGACCCCCGCTCGCGCAGGATCAGCGGGGTCGCGGCCAGCTCCCCCGGGTCCAGCGGCCTGCGGCGGCGGGCCCACCCATGGGACGGCGCGGCGACCACGACCAGCCGGTCGCGGGCCACCACCGCCCCGTCCAGGCCCTCGGGGACGGCGAGCCCCTCCACGAACCCCAGGTCCGCCTCGTCCGCGAGCAGCCGCTCCGCGACCGCCGCCGAGTTCCCCGCCATCAGCGACACGGCCGTGTCCGGCCGGTCGCCGCGCAGGGCGATCAGCCACCCCGGCAGCAGATACTCGGCGATCGTCATCGACGCGGCCACCCGCAGCCGCGAGTCCCGCCGCCCCCGCAGCGCCTGCGCCCCCGCGTCGAAGGCCTCCGCCGCCTCGACGATCCGCCGCGCCCAGTCCGTGACCAGCGCCCCCGCGTCCGTGAGCCGTGAGCCGCGCGGCGATCGGTCCACCAGGGCGACTCCGAGCTGCCGCTCCATCGACCGGATCCGGCTGCTCGCAGCGGGCTGGGTGATGCCCACCTCGCGGGCGGCCCGCCCCAGGCTCCCGTGGCGGGCGACGGCCAGGAGCAGTTCGAGCGCGCCCAGGTCGGGGACCCGGTGGGACAGGGGTGCGGACTGGCTGGGCTCGCTGCTCATAAAGTCAGCTTATGACGTCATAGCGCCAAGATCCCTGGTCGGTCGCGCGCGGCCGCGCGAGGGTGAGGCCATGGCAACACTCGCACCTTCCCTCCCGGCCCCCCTCGCCACCACCCCCGGCGTACGGGCGGCCGCGGTCCGTCACCTCGGCCCCAACTGGTACGCCTCGGTGATGGGCACCGCCATCGTCGCCAACGCGGGAGCGACCCTCCCCGTGCACGTTCCCGGTCTGCGCACCGCCTGCACGGCCGTCTGGGCCCTCTCCGCCGCGATGCTCCTCACCTTGCTCGCCGCCCGTGCCGCGCACTGGATCCACCACCGCGACCGCGCCAAGGAGCACCTCATGGACCCGGCCGTGGCCCCGTTCTACGGCTGTCTGTCGATGGCTCTGCTCGCGGTCGGCGCCGGCGCGCTGATCGTCGGCCGGGACTGGATCGGCCTGCCCGCGGCCGTCGCCGTCGACACGGTCCTGTTCACGGCCGGTACCGCGATCGGCCTGGCGGCCGCCGTGGCGATCCCGTACCTGATGGTGGTGCACCACAGGATCGAGGGCGCCACTCCCGTGTGGCTGCTGCCCGTGGTCGCGCCCATGGTCTCCGCCGCGGTCGGTCCGCTGCTCCTGCCCCACCTGGCCGCCGGGCAGCCCCAGCAGACCTTGCTGATCGCCTGCTACGCCATGTTCGGCATCAGTCTGCTCGCGACGCTCGTCATGCTGCCGCTGGTCTTCGGCCGGCTGGTCACCGCCGGCCCCCTGCCGCTCGCCCTCACCCCGACGCTCTTCCTGGTCCTCGGCCCGCTGGGCCAGTCGACCACCGCCGCGAACAAGTTCGCCGACGTCGCGGCGGGTGTGCTGCCCACCCCGTACGCGCACGGGTTCGCCGCCTTCGCCGTCCTCTACGGCGTCCCCGTCATGGGCTTCGCCCTGCTGTGGCTGGCACTGGCCGGGGCGATGGTGCTGCGGGCCCGCCGTCAGGGCATGGGCTTCGCGATGACCTGGTGGGCCTTCACCTTCCCGGTCGGCACCTGCGTGACAGGCGCGGAGGGACTCGCCCTGCACACGGGCCTCGCAGCCTACCGCTGGCTCGCGATCGCGCTGTACGTGTTCCTCGTCGGGGCCTGGCTGGTGGCCGGACTCCACACCCTGCGCGGGCTGTTCAGCGGTGCGCTGCTCGCAGGTCCCGGGCGAGGACCCGTGGCGCCTCGGCCAGTGACGGCCCGTACCAGGTGAGATGACGCCCGCTGACGAGTGCGGCGGCGGTCCCGGGGAACGCCTCGGGGCCGTCGTCGCGCGTGAAGCGGTACGGCTCGTCCGGCAGGACCACCAGGTCGGCGCCGGCCGCCCGGAGTTCGTCGAGGGGGATTCGCGGGTAGCGCTCGGTGTGCGTGGCGTACACATGCCGTACGCCGAGGCGGGCCAGCAGGTCCCCGGCGAAGGTGTCACGCCCGAGGACCATCCAGGGCCGGCGCCAGATCGGCACGACGGCGGTGAGCGGCGAGCCGGACGCCTCGACAGCCGCCCACGCCTCCTCCGCCTCGTCCAGCCAGCGCGGCCGGTCGGGGAGGCCGCAGGCCCGCAGGACACGGTCCAGCTCGCCGAAGGCCTGGTCGAGCGTGCGGACCTCGGTGACCAGGACCTCGATCCCGGCGGCGCGCAGGGCGGCGAGGTCCGGGGCGCGGTTCTCCTCCTCGTTGGCGATCACCAGATCGGGGCGGAGCGCGGTGACGGCCGTGACGTCGGGGTTCTTGGTGCCGCCGATCCGTACGACGTCGAGGTCCACCGGGTGGCTGCACCAGTCGGTGGCCCCGACGAGCAGACCGGGTGCGGTGGCGGCGACGGCCTCGGTCAGCGAGGGGACGAGGGAGACGACGCGCGGCGCCGGGCTCATGTGTCGTCGGCCTCGATGTGTTCGGCGACGGCGACGACGAGGAGACGGGTGCCGGGCTCGGTGGCGCGCCAGCGGTGCCGTACGCCTCCGGAGAGGTAGAGCGTGTCGCCGCGTTCGAGCCGGTACGCCCGGCCTTCGGCCTCGACCTCGGCGGCGCCGTCGGCGACGAACAGCAACTCGTCGTTGCGGTGCTGGAATTCACGGCCCGCGTCCCGCTCGCCGGTGAACTCCAGCGCGTGCAGCTGGTGCCGGCCGCGGACCAGGGACCGTACGCCCGCGGGCATCGCGTGGGGGTGCTCGTCGGCCCGTACGACGTCGACGGTGCGGGCCGCCTCCGCCGCGGCGAGCAGTTCGGCGGCCGTGGTCTCCAGGGCACCGGCGACGAGCGAGAGCGACCGCTCACTGGGGCGGGCCCGCTCGTTCTCGATCTGGCTGAGGAAGGGCACGGACAGGCCGCTGCGCGAGGCCACGACGGCCAGGGTCAGCTGGAGGGCCCTGCGGCGCCTCTTGACGGCCGCGCCCACGCGTGGGGAATCCTTGTCGTCCATGTCGGCTCCCTCCCTCGTGCCTCGGTGCCGCGTACTGGTCGGTTACCTGAACCTTACGCAGCTTTGGCGCGGGGTTTCGCGTCGTGGCGAAAAGGGGTGGCCGCCGAACACGTTCGGCGACCACCCCTGTGCGGTCGGGAGCCGGGATTCCCTCCACGGCCCTCGGGATTCCCTCGCGGATCCCCGGGATTCCCCTGCCGGCTCTACTGCGGAGCCAGCTTCTCGGCGAGGCCAGGGTTCTTCTCCAGCCAGCCGCGGACGGCCTCCTGCTCTTTGCCCTTGCCGGTCTCCTGGATGGCGGCTTCGAGATCCGTGAGCTGCTTCTCGGTCAGCTCGAAGTTCTTCAGCCAGGCGCCGACCTCGGGGTTGTCGGCGGTGAAACCCTTACGGGCGAGGGTGTGGACGCCGTCGCCCTTGCCCCAGGTGCCCTTGGGGTCCTTGAGCTTCTTCAGGTCGTACGTCGAATAGGCCCAGTGCGGCGACCAGAGCGTGACCACGACCGGTTCCTTCTTGTCGTACGCGCGCTTCAGCTCGGCGAGCATGCCGGGCGTCGAGCCGTCGACGACCTTGTACTCACCCTTGAGGCCGTACTCGTTCAGGACCTTGTCCTTGAGGATGCCCATCATTCCGGCGCTCGGCTCGATGCCGATGATCCGGCCCTTGAACTCGCCGCTCCTGCCCTTGAGGTCGTCGAGCGAGTCGACGCCCTTCATGTAGGACGGCACGGACAGCTCCAGGGATGTGGGCCCGTACCAGGAGCCGAGGTCCTCCAGCTTGTTCTGGTACTTCTCCCAGTACTGGGCGTGCGTGACCGGGAGCCAGGAGTCGGTCTCGAAGTCGATCTGACCCCCCGCCATGCCGGTGTACAGCGCGCCGGCCTCCAGTTGCTTGGCCTCGACCTCGTAGCCGCGCCGTTCGAGCAGTTCCTTCCAGAGGAAGGTGGAGGCGATGCCCTCGTCCCAGGGGATGTAGCCCATGGTGATCTTCTTGCCGTGGCCGATGTCCTTGCCGCCGGCCGTGGTGGACGCCGCACCGCCGCCGAGGAAGCCCATGCCACCGGCGACGAGCGCGAGGACGACCACGCCCACGAGCGCGGTGACCGGCTGCGGGCGGTGGCTCCAGACCTTCGCGCCGGCGCGCGCGGCGCTCGCGGCCCGCGCCTTGGCGAGCGCCCGGCGCCCGAGCGGCGAGACCTGGCGGCCCAGCGCACCCGTCATCCGGTCGAGGTACATGGCGAGGATGACGATGGAGATGCCGGCCTCGAAGCCGAGGCCGATGTCGACGTTGCCGATGGCGCGGTAGACCGCGCCGCCGAGCCCGCCGCCGCCGACCATGCCGGCGATGACGACCATGGACAGGCCCAGCATGATGACCTGGTTGATGCCGGCCATGATCGTGGGCAGGGCGAGCGGCAGCTGCACGCGCAGCAGCGTGTTGCGCGGGGTCGTACCGAACGCCTTGGCCGCCTCGACGAGTTCGCCGTCGACCTGGCGGATGCCGAGTTCGGTCATCCGGACGCCGGGCGGCAGGGCGAAGACGATGGTGGCGATGATGCCGGGGACCACGCCGACGCCGAAGAAGATGATGCCGGGGATCAGGTAGACCATGGCGGGCATGGTCTGCATGAAGTCCAGGACCGGGCGCAGCACGGCGCTGACGGTCTTGGAACGGGCCGCCCAGATGCCGAGCGGTACGGCGATCACGAGGGTGACCAGGGTGGCGACGAGCACCAGCGAGAGGGTCGACATGGCGTCGTCCCACAGCTCGATGGAGTCGACGAGCGCGAAGCCCGCGAAGGCGAGCACACCGGCGGTCAGCCCGCGCAGCCACCAGGCGACGACGGCGAGGATGCCGGCGAAGAGCAGGGGCTCGGGCGCCGAGAGGACCGCGTCGATCCCGTCGTAGAGACCGGTGACGACGGTGGTGATGGCGTCGAAGAGCCAGGAGAGCTGGGCCTGGAGCCAGTCGACGGAGCTGTCGACCCACTGGCCGAGAGGGAGCCTAGGCATGCGCGGCCACCTCCTTCTCGCCGGTGGTGCAGGCAACGGGCGGGCGCTGCTCGTCCCCGATGAAGCCGATCAGCCGGGACTGGGGCACGACTCCGAGGACGGTGCCGTCGGTGTCCTTGACGGCCACCGCGTGCGGGACGCGGGCGCTGACGGCGCACAGGTCGGCGACGAGGGTGTCGGGGCCGACGGTCTCGCAGTCGCAGCCGTCGGGCCGCGGGTGGTCGGGCTCGGTCATCACGGCGGCGGCCGTGAGGACGCGCGAGCGGTCGACGTCCTGGATGAAGGAGGCGACGTAGTCGTTGGAGGGACGGATCAGGATGTCCTCGGCGCTGCCGAGCTGGACGATCCGGCCGTCGCGCATCACCGCGATGCGGTCGCCGAGGCGCATGGCCTCGTTGAGGTCGTGGGTGATGAAGACGATCGTCTTCTTCAGCCGCTTCTGCAGTTCGAGGAGCTGGTCCTGCATGTCGCGGCGGATCAGCGGGTCGAGCGCGCTGAACGACTCGTCCATGAGGAGCAGGTCGGCGTCGGTCGCGAGCGCGCGGGCGAGGCCCACACGCTGCTGCATGCCGCCGGAGAGCTCGTCGGGCCAGGACTTCTCCCAGCCGGCGAGGCCGCACAGCTCCAGGGCCTCGGCGGCCCGGGTCTCACGCTCGGCGCGCGGGACGCCCTGGACCTCCAGGCCGTACGCGGCGTTCTCGAGGACGCTGCGGTGCGGGAAGAGGGCGAAGTGCTGGAAGACCATGCTGATCTTCGTGGACCGCACGGTGCGCAGATCGCGGGGGCTGAGCGCGGTGAGATCCGTGCCGTCGAACAGCACGCGGCCCGCGGTGGGCTCGAGCAGGCCGTTGAGCATGCGCAGGAGGGTGGACTTGCCGGATCCGGACAGACCCATCACCACGAAGATCTGCCCGGGCTCGACGGTGAAGGACGCGTCGATGACCGCGGCGGTCGTGCCGTCCGCGCGCAGCTCGTCGCGGTCCGCGCCGTTCGCGAGTTTCTTCACGGCCTCGTCGGGTCGTCTGCCGAACACCTTGAACAGGTGATCGGCCTGGAGCCTGGACACATATACCTCACGCGTTGGAACGAGAAACGGCCCGCCACCCCCGCAGCCGGGCCGTGGAGCGGGGCGGTTTCGGCCCGCGACTCCCGTGATGTACGGCGATTCGTTGTTGAATCCCGTACCGGGTCCGCTCCGGGCCCGCGCCTGCCCGGGGCTTCCCGCGGCAAACGCGAAGGTGACGGGGGTCACTCGGGCCGGGGTTTCCGGGGGGCGGGCGAAGGGATTCCCGGGGGTGCTTGTCGCATGGGGCCGCTGTCAGTGGGGTGCGGCATGATCGGGGTGTGACGCGACGCCTGATGCTCCTCGACACCGCCTCCCTGTACTTCCGCGCGTACTTCGGTGTGCCGGACTCGGTCCGGGCCCCGGACGGCACGCCCGTCAACGCCGTGCGCGGCCTCCTCGACTTCATCACCCGGCTCGTCCAGGACCACCACCCCGACGACCTCGTCGCCTGCATGGACGCCGACTGGCGCCCGCAGTGGCGGGTGGACCTGATCCCCTCGTACAAGGCGCACCGGGTGGCCGTGGTGACGGAGACGGGGCCGGACGAGGAGGAGATCCCGGACACGCTCTCCCCGCAGGTGCCGGTGATCGAGGCCGTGCTCGACGCTCTCGGCATCGCCCGGGTGGGGGTCGCGGGCTATGAGGCGGACGACGTCATCGGGACGCTGGCCGGGCAGGCGAAGGGGCCGGTGGACATCGTCACGGGCGACCGGGACCTCTTCCAGCTGGTGGACGACGAGCGCGGCGTGCGCGTGCTGTACCCGCGCAAGGGCGTCGGCGACTGCGACCTGGTCGACGGTGACCTGATCCGTACGAAGTACGGGGTGCGGGCGGACCAGTACGCCGATTTCGCGGCGCTGCGCGGCGACGCCAGCGACGGACTGCCCGGAGTGAAGGGCATCGGCGAGAAGACGGCCGCGCAGCTGATCACGGAGTACGGCGATCTGGCGGGCGTGCGTACGGCCGCCGTGGACCGCACGTCGAAGCTGACCCCGGCCAAGCGGCGCGGGATCGTGGAGGCGGCGGCGTATCTGGACGTGGCCCCGACGGTCGTCCGGGTCGCGGGGGACGTCCCGCTGCCGGAGTTCGACCCGGCCCTGCCGGCCGGGCCGCGCGACCCGGAGGCGCTGGCGGAGCTGGTGACGCGATGGGGGCTCGGCGGGGCTGTCGGGCGGCTGCTTCCCGTACTGGCGCGGTGAGCGGTTGTGGGCCCCCGGCGGCCCGGGATGCTAGCTTAGGTAAACCTAAGTTCGCTGAGTCAGGGAGACCGTCGTGGCAGAGCAGCCCGCGCGCAAGGCACCGCAGGCCCACGAGGCACGGGTGGTGCGCACGGAGCGGATCACGCCGCACATGGTGCGGGTCGTGCTGGGCGGGGAGGGTCTGGACGCCTTCACCGTGGGCGAGTACACCGACCACTACGTGAAGCTGCTCTTCGCGCCGGAGGGCGTGAGCTATCCCGAGCCGTTCGACATGGAGCGGATCCGTGCGGAGTTCCCGCGCGAGCAGTGGCCCACGACGCGGACGTACACGGTACGGAGCTGGGACGCGCTCCACCGCGAGCTGACCGTCGACTTCGTGGTCCACGGCGACGAGGGCCTGGCGGGGCCGTGGGCGGCGCGGGCCGTTGCGGGCGAGACGATCCGCTTCCTCGGGCCGGGCGGCGGTTACGCGCCGGACGCCGAGGCGGACTGGCACCTGCTGGTGGGCGACGAGAGCGCGCTGCCGGCGATCGCCGTGGCCCTGGAGCGGCTGCCGGAGGGCTCGACCGTCCACGCGTTGCTCGAGGTCAAGGACGCGTCGGAGGAGCAGAAGTTCGCGACGGCGGCGGGTGTCGAGGTGACCTGGCTGCACCGGGGCGACCGCGCGACGGGCGAGGCGCTCCTGGAGGCGGTCCGCGCGCTGGAGTTCCCGGCGGGCGACGTCCACGCCTTCGTCCACGGCGAGGCGGGCTTCGTGAAGGAACTCCGCCGCCACCTGCGCCTGGACCGCCAGGTCCCGCGCGAGCGCCTGTCGATCTCGGGCTACTGGCGTCTGGGCAAGACGGACGAGGCCTGGCGCGCGATCAAGCGCGACTGGAACGACCAGGTGGAACGCGAACAGGAGAAGTAGCGCCCGGAGCCTTCGGGCCCCGGGCCTGTCGCGGCCGAACCTGCCTGCAGGGCAGCCCGTTCAGCCCCTTCCGCACATGACCCCGACCCCCCAGGGCGCCCGCACCGGCACGTGACCCGCTCCCCTCCAGGGCGCCCGCACCCGCAGGGGAGCGGGCACCCGCAGGGGAGCGGGCACCCCGGGGCCAAGGCCCCGACGTGCCCGCGCCGCACCACGCGAGCCGCGCGGTCACCCGCCCGTACCGAACACCTTCCCCGACGCGTCCACGTGTGCCAGCCTCCGCAGCGCCGCGAACATCGCGTCCCCCAGCACCGTCCCCACCACCACGCTCTCCACGAGCTCCTCCCGCTCCACGTTGCCCGCGACGTACTCCAGGTCCGCCCCGGCCACCTGCTCCGCCGCCCCGGCGTACGCGTCGAGCACCTGGGCGAACCCCCCGTGGCCGACCTCCTTGAGCGCCGCCAGGGCGACCGCGAGCGCCTCCGCCGCGGGGCTCTCCGCGGACGTGGTCCAGCCGCGCCGGGCGATCAGTTCGGCGACCGTCTTCCGGGCTGCGACGACGCCCTCCCCCGGCTCCTCCGTGTAGCGCGGCACCACCCGGTCCGCCGCCGCACCCAGCATCTTGTGCACCGGACGCTCGCGGTCCTCGATCGCCGCGAGCACCTCGCGGATCCCGGCGATCGACAGTCCGCCGACATCCAGGAGCGCGCGAATCAGGCGAAGTCGCCGCTCGTGCGCCTCGTCGTAGGAGGCCTGGTTCGGGCTCGACAACTCCCCGGCCGGCAACAGCCCTTCCCGTAGGTAGTACTTGATCGTCGGTACCGACACCCCGGTACGGCGACTCAATTCTCCGATGCGCACCCGCGTTCACCTTTCCGTCTCGCTCCGGACTTGCCGAGCGACCTCCCCATCCTAGATAGTGGCGCTATCAGATAGCGGCAAGTCTTGCTATCCATAGTCTCGACGGGGGTACCCACATGTCCTCATCCTTTCCTCGGGTCCATGAGCTCCACCGGCCCCTGGTCTGGTTCTCCGCGTCCATGGCGTTACTCGCCCTGGTCGCGTTCGGCGGCCTGTTCTTCGACGACCGGCTCCTGGTCGGCGCGCCGATCTGGGCGAAGCCGTTCAAGTTCGCGGTGTCGTTCGTCGCGTACTGCATGACGCTCGCCTGGATGCTCACCCTGCTCCCCCGCGGCCGGCGGACCGGCTGGTGGGCGGGAACGGTGGTGACCGTGACCAGCGCCATCGAGATGGTGCTGATCACGACGCAGGTGATCCGCGGCCGGCGGAGCCACTTCAACCACGAGACGGCCTTCGACTCCGCCGTCTTCCGGGTGATGGGCCTCACCATCGCCGTCCTGTGGCTGGCCGCGCTGATCATCGCGGTCCTGCTGCTGCGCGCCCGGATCCTGGACCGCGCCACCGCCTGGTCCGTACGCCTCGCGTCTCTGATCGCCCTCGCGGGGACCGCGATCGGGTTCGTGATGACGCGGCCCACGCCCGAGCAGCGCGCGGTCGGGGACGACGCGGGGATCGTCGGCGCGCACAGCGTCGGCGTCCCCGACGGCGGCCCCACGATGCCCCTCACCGGCTGGTCCACGACCGGCGGCGATCTTCGTATCGCCCACTTCTTCGGCATGCACGCCCTCCAGGTGATCCCGCTCGTGGTGCTCCTGCTCGTCACGCTCGCCGCGCGGTTCGTCCGGCTGCGCGACGAACGCGTACGTCTGCGACTGACGCTCGTGGCCTCGGGGACGTACGCGGCGCTCTTCGCCCTCGTCACCTGGCAGGCGTTCCGCGGTCAGGCGCTGCTGGACCCCGACGGCGCCACCCTCGCCGCGGCCGGCGCGATCGCGCTGCTCGGCGCGGGGTCGACCTGGGCGGCCCTGCGCACCCCGAACCGCACCGAAACCGTTCCCGCAGCCAAGGAGTTCGCCTCATGACCGAGTTCCTCTTCGAACTCAGCTTCTACCTCGCCGCGCCCGTCTGGCTGCTCATGATCTTCGCGCCACGGTGGCGCGTGACCGAGCGGCTCGCGGCCTCGCCGCTGACGGTCGTACCGATCCTGGCGGTCTACGTCGCCCTGGCTCTCCCGGTCTTCCCCGAGCTGTGGGCGGCGGTGCGCAGCCCGGACCTCGGCACCTTCCGGGAGCTCACGGCCATGGCGGACGGAGCCGGGGCGGTCTGGGCCCAGGTCATCGCCTGGGATCTGCTGGTCGGTCAGTGGATGTACCAGGAGGCCCGCACGCGGGGCATCTCGCCTCTGGTGATGGGTCCGTTGCTCGTCCTGACGATCCTGCTGTCCCCCTTCGGGCTGCTCGTGTTCCTCGGGCTGCGGGCGGCGAAGAGGCCCGCTCCTCCTGTGGCGGCCCCGCACGCCGCCCGAGTCCCGTAGGGAGGCGTCGAGCAGTACCTCCGGTCGCCGGAGACCATCGACGGCGGATGGCCTCCGGTGCCAGGATGCCGGGTATGACGATCATGACCAAGGGGGCCAACACCCCTTTGCCCAGGGGTCCGTTCCGCATCACCGTGACCCGCGAGGCCCGGCCGGGCGCCCCCCTGGTGGCCGTGACGGCGGTGCTCCTGGATGCCGGGGGCCGGGTCCGTGGTGAAGCCGACGTGGTCCGGGTGGACCGGCCCGCGCACGCCTCCGGCGCCGTACGGCACCTGGGCGGGTCGGCGGAGGGCGGGCTCCTCGTCCAGCGGCTCGAGGTGGACGAGGAGGCGGTGGAGCCCGCCGTACAGCGGGTGTTGATCGCCGTCCTCGCCTCGGGCGGGGCGTTCGGCGCTGTCGCCGGGCTGTCCGTGGAGGTGGCCGGCGGCGAGGGCCCTCCGGTGGCGCGGTACGAGGTCGCGGACGCCGGCGACGAGACCGCGATGGTGCTCGGTGAGTGCTACCTCCGCAACGGGTCCTGGCGCTTCCGCGCCGTGGGCCAGGGCTACGGCGCCGGACCGGCGGCGCTGGCCGCCGACTTCGACATTCCGGCCGAGGCCCTTCCGGCGGCGCCGGTGCCGGGCCCGGTGATGGCCGAGGTCCACAAGGAGACCACCTCGCCTCCGGGCGCGATGCCGCGCCTGCCCATGGGCAAGACCGCCCCGGATGGCGCCCCGGAGGATGCCGAGGGGGCCCGCGGTCGGTCCCTGGCCACCGGCGCGTACGAGGGGCGCGGCAAGCAGGAACTGACCGTGGTGAACCCGGAACCCGGAACGCCCGCCGTGGTGGAGTTCGAGCGGACCGGGGGGCCTGATCCGCACAGCTGGTTCTGGATCTGGCGGCTCGACGAGCACGGCGAGGTCGATCAGCTGAGCATCTTCTCGACCACCAGGGACGCGCGGGGGCAGCTGCTGGCGTTCGCCAAGGGCGAGCCCGAGATGCGGGTGAGGGTCGAGGGTTCCGGCGACTGGCGCCTCCGGGTCCGTCCGCTCGACACGGTGGAGGCCCTGGGCAGACGTGCCACCGGGCGCGGGCAGGCGGTGCTGCGCTACGCGGGCCCGCCCGCGCTGCTCCACGTCACGTGCGACGGCTCCGAGGACACCATCAGCTATGTGCACACCGTCCAGCCGGACGGCACCAGCGAGAGGGTCGGCCGGATCGGCACCCGGCTCCGGATGACCGGCCCACTCGCCGTGGGCCCCGAGGGCTGGTGTCACGTACTCGTGAAGCTCGACCACGCGGCCTCGTGGAAGCTGGAGGTCCTGCCCCTGGACGACGCCCGCAAGCTGAAGCGGAAGCTGTCCGGCCACGGCTGGGAGCTGGTGGAGATGGCGGGCTCCGCCGCGAAGGTGGAGGTCAGGCTCGACCGCGGGGCCGAGTCCGACGGCATCGTTCTGGCCACCGTGGACGCGCACCTGCGCCCGGAGCGGCAGCTGTGCCACAAGCCCGGGATCTACCTGGTCCCACCCGGTCTGATCGGTGTCCGCACCTCCGAGAAGTGGACCCTGAAGGTCCGCGGCTGACGAGCACGCCCCCGGTCCCGGCTCAGCGCTGGCGGCTCGACGCCTGGACCTCGCCTTGCCCGGTCCGGCGCAAAGGCTCTGACCAGAGGTCACGCCTGGTTCCCGAGCGAGAGGTCGTAGCCGACAGGCGGACTGACAGGTCATGTACTGGACAGCCCTTAGGCTGACCGGATGCGAACCATCGACCGGGCCGTCGGGGCCGTGCTCGGCTCCGCCGTCGGGGACGCGCTCGGCGCCCCCTTCGAGTTCGGGCTGCCGGGGGTGTACCGGGAGCGGTTTCCCGCGGGCCGGGGTGAGATGTGCGGGGGTGGCGGCTGGGACCCTGGCGAGGCCACCGACGACACGCAGATGGCCGTCCTGGTCGGGGAGTCGCTGCTCGAACGGGATGGCCTCGATCTACGGGATGTCTTCCGGCGGTTCGTGGCCTGGGCAGCGGCCGAACCCAAGGACATCGGGCTCCAGACCGAGGACGTCCTCAGGAGCGGCAACCCGTGGGACCTGGCTGCCGCCCTCCATTTCCAGGTCAATGGACGTGCGGCCGGCAACGGTTCTCTGATGCGGGCCTCGACCTCGGCCGTCTACTTCGCCGCCGCGGGACGCGAGGCCACCATGGCCGCCGCCCGCCGTATCGCCGCGCTCACCCACGGTGACGCGGCCGCCTGGGAAGGCACAGCCGTCCTCCACGAGCTCGTCCGCGTCGCGCTCCTCGGCGAGGACCCGCTCTCCGCCCTGCCCGCCGCCCTCGAAGCCGTCGCCCCGGCGCACCGGGAACGCTGGGCAACCGTCCTCGCGCCCGACTGGCACCCGGACGACGCGACCGAGTTCAACGGAGCGGTCTGGCCGTGCCTGGGCTCAGCCGTCTGGGCCCTGCGCACGACGGGCACCTTCGAGGAGGCGCTGTCGGCCGCGATCGACCTCGGCGGCGACACGGACACCGTCGCGGCGGTCACCGGCATCCTCGCGGGCGCGGTCCACGGCCCCGTCTCGATCCCGTCCCGCTGGACGGACCCCCTCCATTTCCCGCTCCCCGGCTTCGGCGACCGAGTCCTCCACGCCGAGGATCTCCGCACCCTGGCCACGGCACTCGCCACCGCCCTGCCCACGCCCCCGGTCCCGGCGCCGGGCCCCGCCTCGGCCTCCGACCCGGGCAGTGGGCCGCCCTCGGTCTGAGCCGGGATCGGGGAGGCGTCTCACGTGCCGGGGAGCAGGCGTCTCTCGCCGTCCGGCAGTTTGCTCCACCAGTGGTCGTAGCGGCGGTAGACCCGCGGCTCGCGGTCGGCGAGGAAGGACGTCAACGAGCGGGCCTCGTCGGCGAGTCCCTCCCAGGCCTCGTCGGCCAGACCGTGGAACGCGGTCGCCTCGATCCCTCCTTCCGCCGGACGCCACACGCCTGCGACATGGCCGTCGACCAGCAGCGTCGGCAGCACGTCTCCGTTCCTCCGGATGACCGCCGTCCGGTGGTCGGGCGGGATGATGCGGCTGCGGTCGGCGTAGGCCAGCAGCGTGCTGTCCC
Organism: Streptomyces sp. NPDC022552; assembly: GCF_055561875.1. Lineage (NCBI taxonomy): Bacteria > Bacillati > Actinomycetota > Actinomycetes > Kitasatosporales > Streptomycetaceae > Streptomyces > Streptomyces sp. NPDC022552. Next base: position 190,227 of record NZ_JBVHGJ010000009.1, on the reverse strand, counting down.
ACATGGCCATCAGCCGGGGCGGAGCGGGCGTGTCCTCGTCCGGATACGGCGCGCCCGGCACGTCGAACAGCTCTTCGCCGTCCGGCCCCTCCACCCGTACCAGCTCGTCGTCCAGCGCCGTCAGCACCCTTCTGACCCTGGCCCGCTGGACCATCGCGAACTGCGCCACGTCCGCCGCGGACGCGGGCCCGAACCCTGCGAGATAGCGCAGGGCCAGCGTCCCCAGCGCGGCGTCGGACACCTCCGGCGTCGGCGGCTCCGGCGGGTCCGGGGGTGCGACGTACGAGGGCCGCTCCCCGAACGACCACGGGGGCGCGGTGGGCGCGTGCAGCAGCGGTGTGTAGTGCCGCAGCCCCCACCAGGCCCCGGACTTCGGCGCGGTCCCCACCCGTTGCTCCAGCCACGCCTCGTACTCCGCGTTCGTCCGGGGCCGGTCCGCGAACGCCAGCAGCTCCGGTACGAGCGTGTCGGCGTCCGCCGGGGTCAGACCCGACACCGTGAACCGGTCACCGAGCCTCCCGGCCCTCAGCACCGGGTGCAGGGCCGCGCGGAACCCCCGGTAGTCGTCGGCGTGGACGGCGTGCAGGGTGATCCGCATGAGGGTCGTCTTGACGACCGTCCCGTGGGCGAAGGCGTCGTCGAGCTCGGACGGGTCGAACCCGGCGATCCTGTTCCACAGGGCGAGGTACGGCGAGGCAGGCTGCTGGGCCTGTAGCGCGACCACGCTCCGCACCGCGTCCGCGGCACCGACGTTCTCGCGACGGAGCAGCAACTGCCGGGCGAGAGTGGACCGGTTGAGCCCCCGAGCGCTGATCTTCATACGGAAATCATCCCGCACCTCACGGGCGGCGTGTCCGGACCGTGGCGAGGACCTCCCGGTCGGGCTGGAGGGTCAGACTCGGCACCGGGCGTATCTCTCCGGGGTCGAGGTCGAGCCGAAACCGACGGGCGAGGACGGCGAGGATCAGGACGGCCTCGACCATCGCGAACCGCGTCCCGAGGCACACCCGGGGCCCGCCGCCGAACGGGAACCACGCGTACTCCGGTATGTCGTCTCCGGCCTCGCCCCCCACCGTGCCCCAGCGCTCCGGGCGGAACTCCTCCGGATCGCCGAACCAGCGCCCGTCCCGGTGCGTGGCCCACTGGCTGCTCCACACCCGCGTCCCGGGCGCCACCGGCATCCCGCCGAGCGTCGCGCCTTCCCGGGCGACACCGGTCAGGAGCCAGATGGTCGGGTAGAGCCGGAGCGTCTCCTTCACGACGGCCTGGGTGTACGTCAGCCGGGCGTAGTCCTCGAAGCCGGGCTCGTGGTCGCCGAGGACCCGGTCCAGCTCCTCGCCGAGGGCGTCCCGCACGCGGGGGTTGCGGGAGAGGAGGTGCCAGGCCCAGACGAGGGTGGAGCTGGTGGTCTCGTGTCCGCCGATGTAGAGCGTGACGGTCTCGTCGCGGATCTCCTGGTCGGAGAGGTGGGCGCCGGTCTCGTCCTGGGCGGCGAGGAGCCGGCTGAGCAGGTCGGGCCGCTCGGTCTCGCCGTCGCGGTGGCGGGTGACGACCCGGGCGACCTCGGCGTCGATGACCGCGGTGGCGCGCTTGATGCGGGCGCGTCCCGGTGTCGGCACCCAGTCGGGCAACAGGGCTCCGATGCCGCTGAACTCGGCACCGATCTCCTTCTGCGCGACGTCCATGGCACGGCCGATGGCTTCCGCGTCGGCGGCGGTGTCGACGCCGAAGATGGTGCGGACGGCGATCAGTTGGGTGAGGGCGGCCATCTCCTTCTTGATGTCGATGTGCTGTCCGTCGCTCCACCGGTCGGCCAGGGCGATGGCACACTCGGCCATCGTGGCGGCGTAGGAACGCACCTGCTTGGGCCGGACGGAGGGCTGGACGAGGGAGCGCTTGCGGCGCCAGTCGGCGCCCTTGGCGACGACGACTCCGTTCCCGAGCAGCGTACGGAAGGCGATGCCCAGGTCGGGCTGGTCGAAGGTGCTCTCGACCTGGGTGAGGAGTTCACCGATGGTGTCGGGGTGCGCGACGAAGAGCGCCGGGCCGCGTCCGAAGCGCCAGCTGACGACGTCACCGCGTTCGCGCAGCCGCTCGAAGAAGGCGAGCGGGTCCTTGCCGAACTCCGGAAGGTTTCCGAGCAGTGGTACGCCCCGTGGCCCCGGCACGATCGTGTGTCCGTCGGCCGTCTCCTCGACGGCGGCCGAACCGGCTTGCGTGGTCACGTGCGTCCCCTCCCAGCGGTGTTCCCCGGTGTCTGAGTCCATGGAATCGGAGAGGTCTGACACTCCGCCACCCCTGTGGACAACGCCGCTGTGGACAACCCGGCCCCTCCCGGACGAATACCGCGCCGCCCGGGAAGCCCGCGGCACGAAGGACGCGGCGCCCGCGACACGAAGGAGGAGACGCCTGCGGCACCGCGGGAGAAATCCGTGAACGCCAAGGGCCCGTGGCGTCAACCACGGGCCCCCACAGGCGAGTTCAGAAGCGTGTCAGCTCACCGAGCTGTACGCCACGACTCCCCTCAGCAGCGACTCCACCGCCTTGCGCGCGTTCTTGGCGACGGTGCTGTTCTCCTTCGGCGCCGCGGCGGCGATCTGCCCCAGGACGTCGATGACCTGCTTGCACCAGCGCACGAAGTCGCCGGCGGGCATCTCCGCCTCCCGCAGGACCTCGTCGAGCCCCTTGTCGGAGGCCCACTGGTAGGCGGCCCAGGCGAAGCCGAGGTCGGGTTCGCGCTGTCCGACCCCCTCCGCCTGGTTGATCTTGAACTCTTCCTCCAGGGCGTCGAGCCGCCCCCAGATCCGCACCATCTCGCCGAGCGCGGCCTTGGCCTTGCCCGCGGGGAGCTTCGGCGCCACGGCGTCGTCGGACTGACGCGCCTCGTACACCAACGCCGAGACACACGCCGCCAGTTCGGGCGGGGTCAGGCCCTCCCACACACCGTCGCGCAGGCACTCGCTGGCCAGCAGGTCGAGCTCGCCGTAGAGCCGGGCGAGCCGCTTGCCGTTGGCGGTGACCTCGTCGCCGCGCAGATAGTCGAGCTCGGTGAGGAGCGCGACGATCCGGTCGAAGGTGCGGGCGATGGTGTTCGTCCGGCCTTCGATCCGCCGCTCCAGCTGCCGGGTGTCCCGCTGCAGCCGGTGGTAGCGCTCGGCCCAACGGGCGTGGTCCTCGCGCTCGTCGCAGCCGTGGCAGGGATGCGCGCGCAGCTCCGTACGGAGCCGGTTGATCTCGCGGTCGTCGGCGGCCGCCGCACGCTGCCTGTGGTGCCGCTCGGGGTTGAGGTGCCCCGCCTTGGTGCGCAGGGCGGAGGCGAGGTCCCGCCGGGACTGCGGGGAGCGCGGGTTGAAGGACTTGGGGATCCTCATCCGCTCCATGGCCTCGACCGGGACCGGGAAGTCGATCGAGGCGAGCCGCTTGACCTGCCGTTCGGCCGTGAGCACGAGCGGGCGGGGCCCGTCGTGGGACTCGAAGCCGCGGTGCCCGTTGGTCCGCCCGGCCGGGATCCCCGGGTCGAGGACGAGGGCGAGTCCGGCGAACTTGCCCGTGGGCACGTGGATGACGTCGCCCGGCTTCAGCTTCTCCAGCGAGGCGGCGGCCGCCGCGCGACGCTGGGCGACGCCCTGCTTGGCCAGTTCGGTCTCGCGGTCCTTGAGGTCACGGCGCAGCCGCGCGTACTCCTCGAAGTCTCCGAGGTGGCAGGTCATGCCCTCCCGGTAGCCCTCCAGGCCCTCTTCGTTCTTCTGGACCTGACGGGAGATGCCTACGACGGACCGGTCCGCCTGGAACTGCGCGAACGAGGTCTCAAGCAGCTCGCGCGAGCGGTGGGCGCCGAACTGGTCGACCAGGTTGACGGCCATGTTGTACGACGGCTTGAAGCTGGAGCGCAGCGGGTACGTGCGCGTGCCCGCGAGTCCGGCGAGGTGGCCGGGGTCGAGACCGCGCTGCCAGAGGACGACGGCGTGGCCCTCGACGTCGATGCCGCGCCGACCGGCGCGTCCGGTGAGCTGGGTGTACTCGCCGGGGGTGATGTCGGCGTGCTGTTCGCCGTTCCACTTGACGAGCTTCTCCAGGACCACGGACCGGGCGGGCATGTTGATGCCCAGCGCGAGGGTCTCGGTCGCGAAGACCGCCTTGACGAGGCCGCGGACGAAGAGCTCCTCCACGACCTCCTTGAAGGTGGGCAGCATGCCGGCGTGGTGGGCGGCGATGCCGCGCTCCAGGCCTTCCAGCCATTCGTAGTACCCGAGGACGTGGAGGTCCTCGGACGGGATGGCGGCCGTGCGCTCCTCGACGATCTCGCGGACGCGCTGCCGCGCCTCGTCGTTGTTGAGCCGCAGTCCGGCGTACAGGCACTGCTGGACGGCGGCCTCACAGCCGGCCCGGCTGAAGATGAAGGTGATGGCGGGCAGGAGCCCTTCGGCGTCGAGGCGATCGATGACCTCGGGCCGTCCGGGCGTCCAGATGCGGGAGCGCTGACGGCGCTCCCGTTCCCGGTCGGCCTCGCGGACCATCTTGCCGCGGCGCCGCTCGCGCGGGTTGTACGTACGGGAGTTCTCGGTGCGGGCCAGCCGCAGCAGGTCGGGGTTGACCTCGCGGCGGGCCGCTCCACGGCCGCCGTGGTCGGTCTCCTCCTCGAACAGGTCGTACATCCGGCGGCCGGCCAGGACGTGCTGCCAGAGCGGCACGGGGCGGCTCTCGGAGACGATGACCTCGGTGTCGCCCCGGACGGTGTCGAGCCAGTCGCCGAACTCCTCGGCGTTGGAGACGGTCGCGGAGAGTGAGACAAGCGTCACCGATTCGGGAAGGTGGATGATCACTTCCTCCCAGACGGCGCCGCGGAAGCGGTCCGAGAGGTAGTGCACCTCGTCCATGACCACGTAGCCGAGGCCGCTGAGCGCCTGGGACCCCGCGTACAGCATGTTGCGGAGGACCTCGGTGGTCATGACGATGATCGGGGCGTCCCCGTTGACGCTGTTGTCGCCGGTGAGGAGGCCGACCTTGCCGGGTCCGTACCGCTTCACGAGGTCGGCGTACTTCTGGTTCGACAGCGCCTTGATCGGTGTCGTGTAGAAGCACTTGCGCCCTTGGAGCAGGGCGAGGTGGACGGCGAACTCGCCGACGATGGTCTTGCCCGAGCCCGTGGGCGCGGCGACGAGCACGCCTTTGCCCGCTTCGAGGGCCTGGCAGGCCTCGATCTGGAAGGGGTCCAGACCGAATTCGTACATCTCGCGGAAGGGGGCCAGCGCCGTGGCCTGCTCGGCATTGCGGGCCCGGGCAGCTGCGTACGCTTCGGCTGGTGTGAGGTCCTCTGTCATCTTGCTGTCGAGCCTACCCGCCACCTCTGACAGTGACGCGATCTTTAATGAGGGTCCGCGGACCCGGCCGGTGGCGCCAGGACCCGCAGCGCTCCGGGCACGCATGTGGCGGTCAGCGGGAGCGGTCCGAGCGGCTCGCCGTCGGCGTAGCCGGTGATTCCCGGCGCGTCCAGGGTGAGGGAGCGGACGCGGTGGACGGTGACGACGGGGTGGTCGAGGTGGGTGCCCCGGTAGACCCGCGGGAAGACCTTGATCAGTGTCGTACGGCTGCAGTCGCCGACGACGGTGACGTCGAAGAGGCCGTCGTCCATGCGCGCCCCGGCGCAGATCCGCATTCCGCCGCCGTACGACGTGCCGTTGCCGACGGCCACGAGCGTGGCATCGACCTCCCGCTCGGTGCCGTCGTCGAAGGTGAGGCGGTACGGGACGGGCCGGAAGGCCGCGAGTTCGGCGATCATCGCGAGGTCGTACCGGAAACGGCCGACGGGCAGCCGCATGCGGTTGCCGCGGTCGTTGACCCGGGAGTCGAAGCCGGAGGCGAGGACGGTGCCGAACCAGCGGTCGCCGACCCTGCCGAGGTCGATGTCGCGCCCGCCGCCGCCCGTGAGCAGCTCGGCGGCGAGCCGTCCCGCGGCCGACGGATCGCGCAGGGGCAGGCCGAGGGCGCGGGCGAAGTCGTTCCCGGTACCGACGGCCACAACCCCGAGCGGGGTGCGGGTGCCGGCCACGGCCTGCAGGGCGAGGGAGATCATGCCGTCCCCGCCGACGGCGACGAGCGCACCGGTCCCGCCCGCGACGGCCTCACGCGCGCGCCGCAGGGCGTCGTCGGCGTCGGCGCCGAGGAGGGTACGGACGGTGAATCCGGCGTCCCTGAACGCCTGAGCGGCCGGCTGCGCGGCGTGCGCTCCCCGGCCGCGTCCCGCGGTGGGATTGACGAAGAGGGTGATCTCGCGGGTCATGGGTGTCCCCCCGGACGGAGCTCGGGGGAGGACCCTACAAGATCAGGTGATGTCGTCGTAACCGCCGGGGCTGAGCGACCTTCTGCCGTCGGCCTCACCGGTGGACTGCTCGGGCAGGGCGCGGGCGGCGCCGACCGATTCCACGGCGCCGACGGCCTCGGGGGTGAGGTCGAGGCTGGAGGCCTCGTCGTCGTCGAGCTCGGCGTCCGGGTTGTTCCGGGCGCGGCGCCGGTCGTTCAGGATCGCAATGCCGACGGCGATGAAGTACAGCACGATGATCGGACCGGAGAGGGCGATCATGCCGAAGGGGTCGGTGGACGGCGTGGCGACCGCGCCGAAGACGAAGATGCCCATGATCACGCCGCGCCACCAGCCGGCCATGCGCTTGCCGGTCACGACGCCGGCGAAGTTGAGCATGATCAGCAGCAGGGGCAGTTCGAAGGCGAGCCCGAAGACGAGCACCATGCGCGTGGTGAAGTCCAGGATGTCGTCGAGCGAGACGAAGTTGGAGGCGACTTCGGGGGTGATGCTGATCAGGACCTTCACACTGACCGGCATGATCAGGTACGCGACGTAGGCGCCGGCGGCGAAGAGCGGCACGGCGACGGCAGCGAAGTAGTACGTGTACCGCTTCTCACTCTTGTGCAGGCCGGGCGCGACGAACGCCCACAGTTGGTACAGCCAGACCGGGGAGGCGGCGAGCACACCCGCGAGCATGATCACCTTGACCGTCGAGGTGAAGGGTGACAGCACGGTCTGGTACGCGATGACGACGCAGCGCCCGCCGGTGTTGTCGGCGATCGAGGTGCCGGGCGGGCACTTCGGGACGGGTGAGGAGAGGAAGTCCATCAGCTGCTGGCTGAAGAACGCGGCCACGACCGAGGTCACGACCACCGCGAGCATCGCCTTGGTCAGGCGGTTGCGGAGTTCGCGCAGGTGATCCACGAGCGGCATCCGCCCCTCGGGGTCCTTCTCCTTCTTTGTGCGGGCAGGCTTGAGCAACCCACGTCCTCATCTCGTGCGGCAGGCCGTCGTGAAGCGGCCTTGGGGGTCGAGCGGGGTCAGCGCTGGGTGGTGTCCGACGGCTCGGTGACGGGCCGGGCGGAGGTGACGTCGCCGGGAGCGGCCTTGATGGTGCGCTGCGCGGCCGGGGGCTGCTCGGCCGGCGGGTCGGCGGGGGCGGGCTGCTGGCCCTCCGACTTCATCGCCTTGGCCTCGCTCTTCAGGATGCGCGCCGACTTGCCGAGGGAACGGGCCATCTCGGGCAGCTTCTTGGCTCCGAAGAGCAGCACGATGACGAGGAGGATCAGGCTGATCTCGAGAGGACCGATCTGACGGAACATAAGCGTGGTCTACCTTCTCATCGAGGCGGCGTGGTGCTGGTCTGGCGGCCGCCGCCCGGACTGTTGTCCGAACCCGACCGTCAGCGATCGTAACGCGCACGAGTAAACGCAGGGCAATCCCCGTGCGTACACCCGTTTGCGACCCGCACCTCTTGAATCTGGGCCGCGATCAGCAGCGTACCCCGCGTCACCACAGGCGAGGAGACCACCACCCGCGCCCGGGAAGCGCCGCCCCGGAGCGCGAATTCCGTGTGCTAGCGCAGGGCTCCACCGGTCTGACTCAGGTCCGTGGCGGCGCGTTCGAGGTCTTCGGCGGCGCGGTTGATGCGCTCGGTGGTACTGGCCACCTGGCGGCCCAGCCGCTGGGCTTCGAGGAAGACCTTGATGGCGAGGATGCCGAGGACGGCGATGCCGAGGAAGCCGAGGGCGATGGCGAGCATGGGCCAGAACATGTGCCGAGCCTAGACGCTGCCCGGAGGCCGGTGCGTCCCGAGCGGCTCCGGACGACCGTCGCGGGTGCCGACGCGCCCCGCGAGGCCCGGCCGGCCCCCGGCCGGGGCGTCAGACGGTGGACGAGTGCAGGCGCAGGGTGCGGACGCCGCCGCCGGTGAGGAGTTCGACGATCCGCTCGCCCGCGGGCTTGCGGACGGAGCTGCCGCACTCGGGGCAGGTGAAGGAGTAGAAGGTCGTACGGCGGCTGGCGCCGATGGCGAGGCGCAGGGCGCCCGCGGAGAGTTCGAAGCGGGCGCGGCAGTCCGGGCAGGCGGCCTTGAAGAAGACCGGTGCGATCGAAGCTGTCATTCCGTGCATCACGGACATTTCTCTCGTCCCTCTCGTTCCCGCGCTCTCGGCTGCCACGTACCCCGGCCGCTCCCGGCCATCCGTCACCCTCCCCAGGCAACTGCGTCGGCCCGGCGGGGAATGTCACATTCCCCGTGACCCGTTCCCCGCGTCCTACGCGTGGCCCTCGTAGGCGGCGAGCGCCGCGGAGGCCGCTTCCCTCGCGCTGTCGGCGAGGTCCTGCGGCGAGACGATCCGCCCGTCGCTGCCGAGCCGCAGCGCGAGACGCCGCAGCGATGCGGGGGCCGGCGTGCGCAGGGTGATGCGCAGCCCGCCGTCGGGCAGCTCGTCGGCCCGGTCGTGCGGGTAGTACTCCGCGACCCAGCGGCCACCGGGGCCCACCTCGACGACGACCTCGGGGTCCTCGGCGGACGGCTGGACGAGCCCTTCCGACAGATCCCGGAGCTCGATCTCCGGCGGCGCCGCGTGCTCGTCCAGGATCCGGATCTCGGCGACCCGGTCGAGCCGGAAGGTGCGGCGCGCCTCGGAGAGCCGGCACCACGCCTCCATGTAGGTGTGGCCGACGGCGAAGAGCCGGATCGGGTCCACCTCGCGCTCGGTCAGCTCGTCGCGGGCGGGCGAGTAGTACCGCACCCACAGCCGCCGGCGCTCCGAGATCGCCCTGTCCACCTCGGCGAAGACGCCGCCCTCGGACTCGAACGTGACCGAGAGCCGGGCGCTCGCCCCGGCTGCCTCACCGGCGGCGGTCTCCAGCTTGGCGGTGGCCCGCAGCAGGGCCTCGCGGTCGCTCTCCCTCAGTCCGGGCAGCGTCGACACCGCCCGCGCGGCGACCAGCAGGGCCGTCGCCTCGTCGGCGGCGAGCCGCAGCGGCTCGGCCACATCGTCCGGGTTGTGCCACCAGATCCGGTCGCCGTCGGTGTCGATGTCGAGCAGATCGCCGCCACGGAAGCTCGTGCCGCACATCGGCAGCACGTCGAGGTCCGAGATCAGTTCGTCCTCGGTGATCCCGAAGGCACGGGCCACGTCGGCGACATGCGCGCCGGGGCGCTCCCGTAGATAGGTGACGAGGGAGAGCATCCGCCTCGTCTGGTCGATCGCGTTCGCAGCCATGCTGTACGTCTCCCCCTTCAGCCCTTGGCCACGGCGCGCAGCCGGTCCACCACGTCGGCCCGCAGATCCGCGGGCTCGAGTACGACGACATCGGGACCGAACTCCACGAGCCAGGCGTCCAGGCCGTGCCCGTACGGGATCTCCAGCTCGTCCCAGCCGTCCGCGCCCTCCCGTACGGACTGGGCGCGGGCCCGCAGCGGGTAGCCGCAGCCGGTGCGCAGCCGGATCCGGGCGGAGCGGGTGGCGGTCTCGCCGGCCCAGCTCTCCACGGTCTCGCGGACGGTGACCACGTCGGGCACGGGAGCGGTGAAGGCGCCGGCCCGGGAGCGGACCTTGCCGGTGATACGGGAGAGGCGGAAGACGCGCTCGGCACCACGGTCGCGGTCCCAGCCGGCCAGGTACCAGTGGCCGCGCCAGCACTCCAGCGTCCACGGCTCGACCTGGCGGGTCTCGGGGCGTGCCGCCGTCGCCTTGCGGTAGTCGAAGACGACCGGGCGCCGGTCGCGGCAGGCCAGCATCAGGGGCTCGAAGGCGGCCTCGTGGACCGGGATGCGCGGTTCGAGGGCGCTGTGCTGGGCGTCGTACGAGTCCTCGGCCTCGGGCATGCCGGCCGCGCGGAGCTTCTGCAGGGCGCCGCTGGCGGCGCCGGCGAGGCGGGCCTGCTGCCAGACCTTGGCGGCCAGGCCGAGCGCCGCGGCCTCCTCGGCGTCGAGGGTGATCGGGGGGAGGCGGTTGGAGTCGCGGCGGGCCAGGTAGCCGGTCTCGCCCTCCAGGTTCTCGACGGTCTCAATGACCAGACCGAGCTCGCGCAGATCGTCCTTGTCGCGCTCGAACATCCGGTTGAAGGAGTCGTCGGTTCCGGCTTCCATGTAGGCCTCGATGGAGCCGCGCAACTCACGCTTGCTGAGCGGTCTGCGGGTCCCGAGCAGACAGAGGGCCAGATTCATCAGCCGCTCGGCCTTGGCAATCGCCATCGACGCCCTGCACCTCTTCTGCCGGATTGACTTCGGGGACATCCGACCGTACCGCCCCGGGGTGTCGTGGCAAAAGCCGAGGGCCCGTGCCTGAGCGGCACGGGCCCTCGTTCGAGTGGATCCGGTCAGCGCTTGGTGACGCCGACCAGGTCGCAGACGAAGATCAGCGTCTCGCCGGGCGCGATCGCGCTGCCGGCGCCACGGTCGCCGTAGGCGAGGTGCGCGGGGATGACCAGCTGGCGGCGGCCGCCGACCTTCATGCCCTGCACGCCCTGGTCCCAGCCCGCGATGACCTGACCGACACCGAGCTGGAAGTCCAGCGCGCTGCCACGGTTCCAGGAGGCGTCGAACTCCTCGCCGGTGGAGAAGGCCACACCCACGTAGTGGACCTTGACGAAGTCGCCCTTGCCGGCCACCTCGCCGTCACCCTCCCAGATGTCCTTGATCTGAAGGTCCTTCGGCGGCTCGCCGCCCGGGAAGTCGACCTCGGGCTTCTCGATGCTCACTGCAGTGTGCTCCTCAAACTGATGAACCGCGCAACGGTGAACTGCGCGACCGGGACAGTCTTACATCTTCGCCAGGATGTCGACGGCGAACACCAGCGTGGAGTTCTTCGGAATACCCTGCTGCTCCTGGTCACCGAAGGCCTCGGCCGGCGGGGCGACGATCAGGATGCGGCTGCCGACCTTCTTGCCGGTGATGCCGTTCTTGAGGCCCTTCAACGTCAGCTGGGCGAGCGGGAAGTTCGCGGTCTTGCCCGTCTGGTACGTCGAGTCGAAGACCTTGCCGTCCTTCCACAGCGCCGCCACGTAGTTCACGACGACCGTGTCGGTGCCCTTCACGACCTCGCCCTTGGACTCCAGGATGTAGTTGGAGACGAGCGCGGTCGGCGGGTCGACCTTCGGCACGGTCAGCGAGGGGGCCTTGCCGTCGGTGTTCGTACCGACCTTGGGCAGGTCCTTGTTGTCCTGGGCGACCTCGGTGCCCTCGGCGGACTTCGGGATCGTGGTGGACTTCAGGATGTCCACGACGAAGACGAGGGTGGCGTTGGGCTTGATGTCACCCTGGCCCTGCTCCCCGTAGCCGAGCTCCGGCGGGATGCCGATCTCGACACGGCTGCCGACCTTCTGGCCCTCCAGGCCCTGGTCCCAGCCCTTGATGACCTGACCGGCACCGAGGGTCAGGTCGAACGGCGTCCCACGGTCGAAGCTGTTGTCGAAGGGGGTGGTCGAGTCCCAGGCCTGGCCCAGGTAGTTCACCTGGAGCGCGTCGCCCTTCTTCGTGACCGCGCCGTCGCCCTCGCTGATCACGTTGACCTTGAGTTCCTTGGGCGGGTCGCCCTCGCCCTTCGAGAGGGTGGGCTTCTCTCCGAACTTCTCACCCGCGGTGATGGCGGGCAGCCCGTTCTTCATCGAGGCGGAATCGGAGCCTCCGTCGTCGCTGCCGCAGGCCGCGGTCGAGAGCAGCAGCAGTGGGACGACCAGTAGGCCGGCAAGTCGGCGCACGTGTTCCTCAGATCTCAGACGGCACATTAGTTGCTCGACACTCTAGGGGACCGTCCGGACAGGCCAAGGGCCCCGCACGTCAATCGCGCGGGGCCCTGGCACTTCGTACGCCGATGTCCTACATTCCGGCGATCAGCTTTTCGACCCGGTCGTCGACGGACCGGAAGGGGTCCTTGCACAACACGGTGCGCTGCGCCTGGTCGTTGAGCTTGAGGTGGACCCAGTCGACGGTGAAGTCCCGTCGCTGCTCCTGCGCACGGCGGATGAAGTCGCCGCGCAGTCGCGCCCTGGTGGTCTGCGGGGGCACGGACTTGCCCTCGAAGATCTTCAGGTCGTTGCAGATCCGGGCCGCCTGCCCCTTGCGCTCCAGGAGGTAGTACAGCCCGCGGCGACGGTGGATGTCGTGGTAGGCGAGGTCTATCTGAGCGACCCGGGGGTGCGACATGGTCATGTTGTTCTTCGCCCGGTACCGCTCGATGAGCTTGTACTTCATGACCCAGTCGATCTCGGTGCCGATCCGGTCCAGGTCTTCGGCCTCGATGGCGTCGAGCGTGCGGCCCCACAGCTCCAGGACCTGGGCGACCGTGCCCGTACGGATGCCCCTGCGGTCGACGAAGTCGGCCGCCTTCTCGTAGTACTCGCGCTGGACCTCCAGGGCGGAGGCCTCGCGGCCGCTGGCGAGGCGGACCTTGCGCTGGCCGGTGATGTCGTGGCTGACCTCGCGGATGGCCCGGATCGGGTTCTCCAGCGTCAGGTCGCGCATGACGGTGCCCGCCTCGATCATGCGCAGCACGAGGTCGGTGGCGCCGACCTTGAGCAGCATGGTCGTCTCGGACATGTTCGAGTCGCCGACGATGACGTGCAGCCGGCGGTAGCGCTCGGCGTCCGCGTGCGGCTCGTCACGGGTGTTGATGATGGGCCGGGAGCGGGTCGTCGCGGAGCTGACGCCCTCCCAGATGTGCTCGGCCCGCTGGGAGACGCAGTAGACCGCGCCGCGCGGGGTCTGCAGCACCTTTCCGGCGCCGCAGATGAGCTGTCGGGTGACGAGGAAGGGAATGAGGATGTCCGCCAGCCGGGAGAACTCTCCATGGCGGGCGACGAGATAGTTCTCGTGGCAGCCGTAGGAGTTTCCCGCCGAGTCGGTGTTGTTCTTGAAGAGATAGACGTCGCCCGCGATTCCCTCCTCGTGCAGGCGGCGTTCGGCGTCGACGAGCAGGCCTTCGAGAATGCGCTCGCCGGCCTTGTCGTGGGTGACCAGTTCGGTCACGTTGTCGCATTCCGGCGTTGCGTATTCCGGATGCGAACCCACGTCCAGGTACAGGCGGGCGCCGTTCCGCAGGAAGACATTGCTGCTGCGGCCCCATGACACGACACGGCGGAAGAGGTAGCGCGCCACTTCGTCAGGAGACAGTCGGCGCTGTCCCCTGAACGTGCACGTGACGCCGTACTCGTTCTCCAGCCCGAAAATGCGGCGGTCCATGTCTGAACATTACGCCTGATGGCCTGAGCTGAAACCGGGTTCGACAGCCCCGTTTCGATCATTTTCCGATGAGTGCGTGTTCTTTTCGGTGTGGCCCGCCCCGCCCGTGGTCGCGCTGACGGCGTGTCGCACGCTGCGGCCGGGCGCGGCGAGCACCCGGCCGGTGGCGAGCAGGACCAGGAGGGCCACCGTGCCACCGGCCCCGGCGACGGCGAAGCCCGCCGTGGTTCCGGCGAGTTCGACGGCCGGTCCGGCGACGGCGGAGCCCAGCGCCGCCCCCACGCCGAAGGTGGTCACGAGCCAGGAGAAGGCCTCGGTGACGGTGCCGCTGGGGGCGTGCCGGTCGACGACGATGAACCCGCAGGCGAGGGCGGGGGCGAGGAAGACGCCGGAGAGGGCCGCGAGGGCGGTCATCGGCAGGACACCGGGGGTGAGCATGAGCGGCAGGTAGCCGAGGGCGAGCAGGCCGACGATGACCGTCAGCCGCCGCTCGGGGCTACCGGCCCAGCGGCGGGCGCCGTAGAGGACGCCGCCCATGAGGGCGCCGAGGCCGAGAGCGGCCATCAGCCAGCCGTACGCCGACTCGTTGCCCTGGTCGTCGGCGTACGCGAGGCCGGCGACGGTGATGGAGCCGAGGGCCAGTCCGACGAAGAAGAACGAGCCGAGCAGGGCCAGGAGGCCGGGCGAGCGCAGGGCGCCGAGCCAGTGTGCCTCGCGGGGCTCGGAGCGCCACGCGCGCGAGGGCTCGGAGAGGACCACGGAGAGCGCCCCGAGGACGCCGAGGACATTGATGACCAGCAGGGCGGCGGCGGGCGACCAGAGGGCGACCAGGAGGGTCACCAGCAAGGGGCCGACGGTGAACATGACCTCCTGGGCCACGGCGTCCAGGGCGTAGGCCCGGTGGACCCGGTCCTCGCGGCCGAGGACGCTCGGCCACAGGGCGCGCAGTCCGCCTTCGAGGGGCGGAGTGAAGAGTCCGGCGACCACGACCGCCGCGTAGGCGAGCACGAGGGGGCTGATTCCGGCCACGGCCAGGACGATCATGCCGAGGGCGGAGACGAACGCGGCGGGGAGCTGGACGCGCGGCTGGCCCTTGAGGTCGACGGCGCGGCCGAGGAGCGGCTGCCCGACCGCGGTGGCGATGCCGTACGCGGCGGTGAGCCCGCCCGCCAGGCTGTAGCTGCCACCCTCGGAGCGGACGAAGAGCACGATGGCGATGGGCCCGGTGCCGTTGGGGAGCCGGCCGACGAGCGTGCCGGTGAGCAGTCGCAGCGCGTGCGGTGCCCTGAGGATGTCGCGATAGCCGCGGCTCTCCTTGGCCTCGGTGACCATGTCCGTCTCCTCTCCCCCGGCGTCCACCCCCCGAGGTTTTACGTATAACGTCTCGGGTCATACGTACCATGGCGGGATCCCACGGGTCCACCTCGCGGGCAGCGACCACCTCTCGCGGAGGCACGAGTGCAGACCCCAGAGTCCCCCGGCTCGGCACGGCCCACCAGTCGGGACGTCGCCAGGGCCGCCGGGGTGTCGCAGGCCACCGTCTCCCTGGTCCTCGGCGACAAGTGGCGCGGCCGGGTCTCGGAACGCACCGCGGACGCAGTGCGAGAGACCGCCCGTACGCTCGGATACCGGCCGAATCTCGCCGCTCGCAATCTCCGCCTCGGGCGCACGCGGACCGCGCTGCTCGTCGTCCCGGCCCTCACCAACGAGTTCTTCGCCCGGGTCTACACCGGCGCCGCCACGGTCGCCGCCCGCCACGGCTTCGGCGTCGTGCTCTACCCCTCCCCCGACGGCGTCGGCCCGGCCAAGGACCCGTTCGCCTCCGCGCGGGCCGCGCTCGACGGCATCATCGCCTCGTCCATGGCCGCCGACGCCCTGAAGGCCTTCCACGGCACCGACCTGCCGCTGGTCATGCTCGACAGCGACCCCTCCGACGCCGGGGCCGCCGCCCACGTCAACCTCGACATCGCGGACGGGATGCGACAGGTCACCGCCCACCTCCGGGGTCTGGGCCACCGCCGCTTCGTCCATCTGGCCTCGGCGGTGCCGTCCTGGACCTTCGACGTCCGCGCGGCGGCCCTCGCCGACGCGCTGGGCGACGCCGACGTACGGACGGTCCGCGCACCCCTCGACGTGGACGGCGCCCGCGCGGCGGCCGAACGCGCCCTCACCGGACCCGGGCCACGCCCCACGGCCCTGATCTGCGACGACGACGTCCTCGCCGCCGGCGCCTGCAAGGCGGCGCGCCGCCTCGGCCTGCGTGTCCCCGAGGACGTCTCGGTCACGGGCTTCGACGACCTGGCTCTCGCCACCGCGGTGGAGCCGGAGCTCACGACGGTACGGCTGCCCGCCGAGCACATCGGCGAGCGCGGCATGGCCGCCCTGCTGGCCGTCCTGGCGGGCGAGAGCCCCGAGCCCGGCGACCTCCCGGTCACGCTCATGGCCCGCGGCTCCTCCGGCCCGGTACCGGCCTGAGCGGGCACGGCCGAGCCGAGCGGCACGTCGAAGGCCCCGGTCCACAGGCGTGGACCGGGGCCTTCGTCATGCTCTCCCGGAGATCTACTCCTCCGAGTCCTCCACGATCTCGTCGGACGGCTCGTCCGTCTTCGTGATCGCCGCGTTGTCCGCCTCCAGGAGGCGCACCAGCTGGCGCCCGACGATCCGCTTGAACTTGCGCTGCTGCGGACGCTTGCGGTCGAGGACCGCCACCTCCAGACGCTCCGCGGGGATCTCCCGCTCGCTGCCGTTGGTGTCCCGCGAGAGGGCCTGCACGGCCAGCTTCAGCGCCTCGGCGAGCGACATCCCGTCGCGGTGCCGCTGGTCGAGGAAGCTGCCGATCTGCTCCGCGTTGCCGCCGACCGCGACCGAGCCGTGCTCGTCCACGATCGAGCCGTCGTGCGGCAGCCGGTAGATCTGGTCGCCCTCGGGATCCTCGCCGACCTCGGCGACGACCAGCTCCACCTCGTACGGCTTCTCACCGGCGCTGGAGAAGATCGTGCCCAGCGTCTGCGCGTACACGTTCGCCAGGCCCCGGGCCGTCACGTCGTCCCGGTCGTAGGTGTAGCCCCGCAGGTCGGCGTAGCGCACGCCGCCGATGCGGAGGTTCTCGTACTCGTTGTACTTGCCCGCGGCGGCGAACCCGATGCGGTCGTAGATCTCGCTGAACTTGTGCAGCGCGCGCGACGGGTTCTCGCCGACGAACACGATGCCGTCGGTGTACTGCAGGACGACCAGGCTGCGACCGCGGGCGATGCCCTTGCGGGCGTACTCCGCCCGGTCGGCCATGGCCTGCTGGGGTGAGACATAGAACGGAGTCGACACCGGCTATCCGCCCCTTTCTTCTGGGCTGGGGGTCCCCCGGGCGAACTCCGGGGGAGGACGACGAGTGGTCAGAGCAGGGCCGCGCGCGGGCCGTCGGGCTGCTCCAGGCGCCGATCGGTGACCGAGCGGGCGAGCGAGGAGGACTCCTCCTCGGTGAGCCTGCGGAAGCCCTCGTCGGTGATGACGGTGACGATCGGGAAGATGCGGCGGTACAGGTCCGGGCCGCCGGTCGCCGAGTCGTCGTCGGCGGCGTCGTACAGCGCCTGGACGACCAGCGTGGTGGCCTGCTCCTCCGTGAGGTCGGGGCGGTACAGCTTCTTCATGGAGCCGCGGGCGAAGACCGAACCGGAGCCTGTGGCGGCGAAGCCGTGCTCCTCGGAGCGGCCGCCGGTCACGTCGTAGGAGAAGATCCGGCCCTTCTCCTTGCCCTCGTCCCAGCCGGCGAAGAGCGGCACGACGGCCAGGCCCTGCATGGCCATGCCGAGGTTGCCGCGGATCATGGTGGACAGGCGGTTCGCCTTGCCCTCCAGGGAGAGCGTCGCGCCCTCCACCTTCTCGAAGTGCTCCAGCTCCAGCTGGAACAGCTTGACCATCTCGACGGCGAGGCCGGCGGTGCCGGCGATGCCCACAGCCGAGTACTCGTCGGCCGGGAACACCTTCTCGATGTCGCGCTGCGCGATCATGTTGCCCATGGTCGCCCGCCGGTCACCGGCGAGCACGACACCACCGGGGAAGGTCACGGCGACGATCGTGGTGCCGTGCGGCGCCTCGACGACACCCTCCGGCAGCTTCCGGTTGCCCGGGAGCATCTCCGGCGAGTGGGCGGAGAGGAAGTCCATGAATGAAGACGAGCCCGGCGTCAGGAAGGCAGCTGGTAGACGCCCGGTGCTACGAGTGTTGGCTTCCACGCGTGTCCCTCCAAAGATGAGATGGCCCGACGCGGACCGGGTTCGTCTCCCGGCATGCCGTTGGCCGCGTTGCAGTTGAAGCACGGTACGTCACGGACCCTACCCGGCTCGTGACGGTGATCCACATCGGCTTCGGGGGAGCTTCCGGCCCGCGGGCACGCTCGGCGCCTCGCTGTGACGGGACCGGTGCGGGCGCCGTGGCCCGCACCGTCCGGTGACCCAATGAGTCACCCACCCCCGCCTTCGATTCGAAGGTCAGATGGCTTACTGTCCGCCCTTTTGCACGAACGACCGTACGAAGTCCTCGGCGTTCTCCTCGAGGACGTCGTCGATCTCGTCCAGGACGGAGTCCACGTCGTCGCTCAGCTTCTCCTGGCGTTCCTTGAGGTCGGAGCTCGCCTCCGCGGTCGTCTCCTCGACCTCCTCCGTGGAACGCGTCGCCTTCTGCTGTCCGCCGCCGGTGTCCTTGGTCGCCATATCCCTCACCCCGCTCGAATCGGCCCGCTCGGTTGGGTCTCTCAAGATCAGACCCTACAAGCCAGGTCTGACATCGGCCCCGCAGTTTGCTACAACGTCCGGGCACTTAGTCCCATGATTCCCAGTGGCCGGCCATTTCAGCCGCGCACCGGCCCTCGATCAGTTGCCGGACAGCACACGCACCAGTTCCTCGGCCGTCCTGCACCGGTCCAGGAGCTCCTTCACGTGGTTCCTGGTGCCCCGCAGGGGCTCCAGGGTCGGCACCCGCTGGAGGGAGTCACGGCCGGGAAGATCGAAGATCACGGAGTCCCAGGAAGCCGCCGCCACATCGTCCGCGTACTGCTCCAGGCAGCGGCCACGGAAATAGGCCCTGGTGTCCTCCGGAGGCTTCGTCTCCGCCCTCTCGACCTCGGTCTCGTCCAGGAGGCGCTTCATGCGCCCCCGGGCCGCCAGACGGTTGTACAGGCCCTTCTCGGGGCGTACGTCGGCGTACTGGAGGTCCACGAGGTGCAGCCGGGCCGCGTCCCAGTCGAGGCCGTCGCGGCGCCGGTAGCCCTCCATGACCTCCCGCTTGGCGATCCAGTCCAGCTCGCCGGCGAGGCTCATCGGATCGTTCTCGAGCCGGTTGAGGGTGTCCTCCCAGCGGACCAGGACGTCCTTGGTCTGCTCGTCGGCGTCCGCGCCGTAGCGCTCCTCCACGTACTTCCTGGCCAGCTCGAAGTACTCCATCTGGAGCTGGACGGCGGTGAGTGTCCGGCCACTGCGCAGCGTGATCAGGTACTGGAGGCCGGGGTCGTGGGAGACCTGGTGGAGGGTGCGGACGGGCTGGTCGACGGCGAGATCCACGTTGATGAACGAGTCCTCGATCATGGAGAGGACCAGGGCCGTCGTGCCCAGCTTGAGGTAGGTGGAGATCTCCGAGAGGTTCGCGTCGCCGATGATCACATGGAGCCGGCGGTACTTCTCGGCGTCCGCGTGCGGCTCGTCGCGGGTGTTGATGATGGGACGCTTCAGGGTCGTCTCCAGACCTACCTCGACCTCGAAGTAGTCGGCGCGCTGGCTGATCTGGAAGCCGTGCTCGCGGCCGTCCTGGCCGATGCCGACCCGTCCCGCGCCGGTGACGACCTGGCGGGAGACGAAGAAGGGGGTGAGGTGGCGGACGATGTCCGAGAAGGGCGTCTCCCGCTTCATCAGGTAGTTCTCGTGGGTGCCGTAGGAGGCGCCCTTGTTGTCGGTGTTGTTCTTGTACAGATGGATGGGCTGGGCGCCGGGGAGCTGGGCGGCCCGCTCGGCGGCCTCCGCCATGATCCGTTCGCCGGCCTTGTCCCAGAGGACGGCGTCACGCGGATTGGTGACCTCGGGGGCGCTGTACTCGGGGTGGGCGTGGTCGACGTAGAGCCTGGCGCCGTTGGTGAGGATCACGTTGGCCAGGCCGATGTCCTCGTCGGTGAGCTGGCTGGAGTCGGCGGCCTCGCGGGCGAGGTCGAAGCCGCGGGCGTCCCGCAGCGGATTCTCCTCCTCGAAATCCCAGCGGGCGCGGCGCGCCCTGTGCATCGCCGCCGCGTAGGCGTTGACGATCTGGGACGAGGTGAGCATGGCATTGGCGTTCGGGTGGCCCGGAACGGAGATCCCGTACTCCGTCTCGATGCCCATTACTCGCCGTACGGTCATGCGGCCCTCCTTGCCCGGCGGCGCTCCCCGAACGGGTGCGGCGCTACAAGTACCGACGAGCCTAGAGCGACTCCGCGCCGGTGGGGAGATCGATTACGTCATTCCTGCGGGGAAAAGCGTCCGGCTGCGGAGGTCCGTGGGTCCGGACCTCCGCAGCCGGTGTGCGATCTAGAGGTACTGACCGGTGTTGGCCACCGTGTCGATGGAGCGTCCGGTGTCCGCGCCCTGCTTTCCGGTGACAAGGGTGCGGATGAATACGATCCGCTCGCCCTTCTTTCCGGAGATCCGGGCCCAGTCGTCGGGGTTGGTGGTGTTCGGCAGGTCCTCGTTCTCCTTGAACTCATCCACGCAGGCCTGGAGGAGGTGGGAGACGCGGATGCCCTTCTGGTTGTGGTCGAGGAAGGCCTTGATGGCCATCTTCTTGGCCCGGTCGACGATGTTCTGGATCATCGCTCCGGAGTTGAAGTCCTTGAAGTACAGGACTTCCTTGTCGCCGTTGGCGTAGGTGACCTCGAGGAAGCGGTTCTCCTCGGATTCCGCGTACATCTGCTCGACCACGGACTGGATCATTCCGTGGGCCGCGGCCTCCTTGGAGCCGTGGTGCTCCGAGAGGTCGTCGGAGTGCAGCGGCAGCGAGGCCGTGAGGTACTTCGCGAAGATGTCCTTCGCGGCCTCGGCGTCCGGACGCTCGATCTTGATCTTGACGTCGAGCCGGCCGGGCCGCAGGATCGCGGGGTCGATCATGTCCTCGCGGTTGGAGGCGCCGATGACGATGACGTTCTCCAGGCCTTCCACGCCGTCGATCTCGGCGAGCAGCTGCGGGACGATCGTGTTCTCGACGTCCGAGCTGACTCCGGATCCGCGGGTGCGGAAGAGGGATTCCATCTCGTCGAAGAAGACGATGACGGGGGTGCCCTCGCTCGCCTTCTCCCGGGCACGCTGGAAGACGAGGCGGATGTGCCGCTCGGTCTCACCGACGTACTTGTTGAGGAGCTCGGGTCCCTTGATGTTCAGGAAGTAGGACTTCCCGGCGGGCTGCCCGGTCACCTCGGCGACCTTCTTGGCAAGGGAGTTGGCGACGGCCTTCGCGATCAGCGTCTTGCCGCAGCCGGGCGGACCGTAGAGCAGGATGCCCTTCGGCGGCCGGAGCTCGTGCTCCTTGAAGAGGTCCGGGTAGAGGTACGGAAGCTCGACCGCGTCCCGGATCATCTCGATCTGGCCGCCGAGGCCGCCGATCTTGTTGTAGTCGACGTCCGGGACCTCTTCGAGGACCAGTTCCTCGACCTCGCTCTTCGGCACGACCTCGTAGACGTAGCCGGAACGGGGTTCGAGCAGCAGGGCGTCGCCGGGGCGGATGGTGATGTCCAGCAGCGGCTCGGCGAGCCTGACCACCCGTTCCTCGTCGGTGTGCCCGACCACCAGGGCGCGCTCGCCGTCCTCGAGGATCTCCTTGAGGGTGACGATGTCCCCGGCGCGCTCGAACTCCATGGCCTCGACCACGTTGAGCGCTTCGTTGAGCATGACTTCCTGGCCGCGCCGGAGCTCGTCGAGCTCGACGCTCGGGCTGACGTTCACCCGGAGCTTGCGGCCCCCGGTGAAGATGTCGCACGTGCCGTCCTCGTTGGCATGCAGGAACACACCGAAGCCGGCCGGCGGCTGCGCGAGCCGGTCGACCTCCTCCTTGAGGGCCACGATCTGGTCGCGGGCCTCACGGAGTGTGTTCGCGAGCCGCTCGTTCTGCGCGGACACGCCGGCCAGGTTTGTCTGCAGCTCGACGATCCGCTCTTCGAGAATCCTCGTATGACGCGGAGAGTCGGCGAGCTTGCGGCGCAGGACGGCGATTTCCTGCTCGAGATAGGCAACCTGGCCGGCGGGGTCTTCAGACCCCCGCCCCGGCCGGATGCCGCGGTTGATGTCGTCGTCGTGGGCTGCCACGGTCCTCACCTCCTCCAAGGGGAGCTGGACGCTTCCTGACCCTACCTGCGTGGGTGGTGATTGAAACCCCTAGATCACAAAGACTGTCGGGGTGTGTCCGATCTTCACCCTTGCGCTTCCCCTCACGCCAGGTGAATACCCACCCATCAACATCAGAAAGCCGCCGGTTGTATCGTCGTCAGTGGTCAACACCCGTCAGGCTTGACCGGACTTAGAAGAACGATCTCTTTTTTCGACGCTCAGGAACGGCAGGAGACATGACCGTGCAGCACGAGGCCCCGACACAGGGCGCCGGCGAGGCGCTGGAGGTCTGGATCGACCAGGATCTCTGCACCGGGGACGGGATCTGCGCGCAGTACGCTCCGGAGGTCTTCGAGCTGGACATCGACGGCCTCGCGTACGTGAAGAGCGCGGACGACGAGCTGCTGCAGGACGCCGGGGCGACGACGCCGGTGCCGCTGCCGCTGCTCCAGGACGTCGTGGACTCCGCGAAGGAGTGCCCGGGCGACTGCATCCACGTACGCCGGGTATCGGACAGGGTCGAGGTCTACGGCCCTGACGCGGAGTGACGGATCACACGCTCCGCGCGTCGGACTGGGCGGTCCGGACGAAGGTTCCGCCCCTCCATCGCCAGCTGACGCGCTCCTGCTCGTCCGGGCAGCAACTCGGTACGTCCGGGGACGAGTAGCCGAGCAGAGTGGCGGTCACCGCTCCGTCGCGTACGGCGAGATCGGCGACGTTCTTCTGCTGGGTGGACTCGACGAGCGTCGCTACCACGCGCGCGCCCGGGCCGCCCTTGCCGTGGGTCAGGACGTAGAGGGCGTGGGGCGGCGTTCCCGAACCGGCTTCGCAGTGTACGACTGCGACGGCCTCGGGGTTTCCGTCGCCGTCGAGGTCCCCGGAGGCCCGCTGCGCGATCTTGACGGGGGCACCCCCGCACTCCAGCGGATAGTCGGCCGTGGCGGCGTCGGGCGCGGGCCGTACGGCGGGCGGCTCGCCGACGGAGGCGGCGGCGGTCGTGGCGGTGGCGGGGCCGGGCTGCAGCAGTCCGGCGGCGGCCACGACGGCGGCCATCGCGGTCGCGGTGGCCAGCCAGTGCACCGGCCGGGCGTGGGTGTGCGCGAGGTCCGGGACGGCGGGGGGCTGCACGCGGGATGTCTCCTGTGAGGGTGGTGCGGAAGGAGTTGCGGGCATCGTGCCACACGTCACAGGCGGGTGGAACAGGTGGGGTGCGGGCTCCGCGCAAAGATGCCGAACGTGAAGGTGCCGCCGTCGAGTTCCCTGCCCTGGGGGCGGAACTCGACGGCGGCACGCGTTCGTTGTCGGGGCGTCAGCCCTGAGGGCCGTCAGCCCTTGTTGGGGCCTTCGTAGTCCTCGCCGTACGCGCCCTTGGCGGGGCGACGGCGGCGCATGGGGGGCTCGACGCCGTCGGCGAGGCGCCGGGCGGTGACGAGGAAGCCGGTGTGCCCGATCATGCGGTGGTCGGGGCGGACGGCCAGGCCCTCCACGTGCCAGTTGCGGATCATGGACTCCCACGGCTGCGGTTCGGCGTAGCAGCCGAACTCGCGGATGGACTCCACGGTGCGCGCGAGCTGGGTGGTGGTCGCCACGTAGCAGCAGAGGATGCCGCCGGGGACGAGGGCCTTGGAGACGGCCTCCAGGCACTCCCAGGGGGCGAGCATGTCCAGGATGACGCGGTCGACGTCCGTGTCGGACAGGTTGTCCTGGAGGTCGCCGACGGTCAGCTGCCAGGCGGGGTGCGGACCGCCGAAGTAACGCTCGACGTTGCCCTTGGCGATCTCGGCGAAGTCCTCGCGACGCTCGTAGGAGTGCAGCATGCCGCTGTCTCCGATGGCGCGCAGGAGGAAGCTGCTGAGAGAGCCCGATCCCACACCCGCTTCCACGACGCGGGCGCCGGGGAAGATGTCGGCGAAGGCCAGGATCTGACCCGCGTCCTTGGGGTAGACCACGGCGGCGCCGCGGGGCATGGACAGGACGTAGTCGGGGAGCAGGGGGCGCAGCGCGAGGTAGGCGACGTTTCCCGTGGTACGGACAACACTGCCCTCGGGAGCACCGATCAGCTCGTCGTGGGGGAAGGAACCCTTGTGGGTGTGGAAGTTCTTCCCGGCCTCGAGCGTGAACGTGTAGTGGCGTCCCTTGGGGTCGGTGAGCTGGACCTGGTCCCCGACCTTGAAGGGCCCGCGACGGCGGGCGGCACCGGTCGGTTCGGACATGTCACCAGAGTACCGGGGTTATGCGGAGGGTCTTGCCATGGCCTTGACGAAAGCGCGTTCCACGTCGGCGGCGGAGAGGACTCCGTAGATCTCGTCGCTCTCCTCGACGACGAGGTATTCGGAGGCCGGGCTGGCGCGGAGGTGGTCGAGGAGGGGCTGCCCGGTGAGTTCGGCGGGGACCCTCATGCCGTCGGTGAGGTCCTGCGCGAGCGTGCTGACGGCCACCCAGGGACGGCGGTGCTGGGGAACGCCGGCGATGGCGGTCTCCCGGACGAGGCCGGTGGGGTTGCCCTGTCCGTCGACGACGACGAGGGCGCGGGCTCCTGCCTCGTTGGCGCGGCGGAGCGCTTCGGAGAGCGGGGTGGCGGGCTCGACGGGGATGGCGCGCCGGGTGAGGGTGCGGGCGCGGAGCTCGGGGAGGTGTTCGCGGAGCCGGGCCATGCGGAGGCTGTTGCCGGCGCCGGTCCAGATGATGGCGGCCAGGATCGCGGCGAGCAGGGCGTCGGTGACGGTGTCCATGCCGCTGATCTCGTCGGTCGAGTTGCCGAGGAGGCCGGTGCGGGTGAGGAGGGGAAGGCCGATGAGGACGGCGACGGCGAGGGCGCGCCCGACCCAGGCGGCCGCGACGGTGCCGGTCATGGGCCTGCCGGTGATCTTCCAGACGACGGCGCGCAGCATGCGGCCGCCGTCGAGCGGGAGACCGGGCAGCAGGTTGAAGATCGCGACGATCAGGTTGGAGATCATCAGGCCGGCGAGCAGGACGCCGGGGACCGTGCCGGGTTCGACCGCGTACATGCAGAGGTAGAAGACGCCGGCGAGCACCAGGGAGAGCAGGGGGCCGACGAAGGCGAGGACGAACTCGCGGCCGGGCGTCTCCGTCTCCTTCTCGATCTCGGAGACTCCGCCGAAGAACTGGAGCTGGATGCGGCGCACCGGGAGCTTGAAGCGGAGCGCGGCGATGGTGTGGGCCAGCTCGTGGACGAGCACGGAGGCGTAGAAGGCGATCGCGAAGAAGAGGGAGACCAGGTAGCGGGCGGCGCCGAGGTCGGGCAGGACGCGCTGGATCTGGTCGCCGAAGACCCAGGTGATGAGGGCGGCGACGAGGAACCAGCTGGGCGCGACGTAGACGGGCACGCCGAACGGGCGGCCCATGAGGATCCCTCCGCCGGGTTCCTCGCTCCGCCGGGTGCGGGCGTCGGCGTTGACCGGCGGTTCCGGGTCGCCGGACCGCGGCCGCTTGTTCTCGCCGCGCTCGTCGTCCTGGTTCACGGGTTCCTCTCGTAGCCTTCCGCCCGACCGCTGTCGTGCGTCACTCTTCGATCATGCAGCGTGACGGGGTCCGGCGTCGATGGTATTCGGCTCGCTGTCGGTGGCGGGTCGTAGGGTCTGTGTCATGAGTACGAGCGAGCAGCCGCCCGCGGGGGCCAGGACACCCACGTCGCTGTCGCCCTCGCGGGCGA
Source organism: Streptomyces sp. NPDC022552 (assembly GCF_055561875.1). Lineage (NCBI taxonomy): Bacteria > Bacillati > Actinomycetota > Actinomycetes > Kitasatosporales > Streptomycetaceae > Streptomyces > Streptomyces sp. NPDC022552. The sequence continues at coordinate 164,728 of NZ_JBVHGJ010000009.1, read as the reverse complement.
GCGACTTCATGCAGTGTCCCCTGCTGTACCGGTTCCGGGTGATCGACAGGCTGCCGGAGAAGCCGAGCGAGGCGGCGACGCGGGGCACGCTGGTGCACGCGGTCCTGGAGCGGCTCTTCGACGATCCCGCGGTGGAGCGGACGCCGCCGCGGGCGAAGGCGCTGATCCCGGGGCAGTGGGACCGGCTTCTGGAGTCGCGGCCCGAGCTGGGCGAGCTGTTCGCGGAGGACACGGAGGGGGAGCGCCTGTCGCGCTGGCTGGTCGAGGCCGAGCGGCTGGTGGAGCGGTGGTTCACGCTGGAGGACCCGACGCGCCTGGAGCCGGCGGAGCGTGAGCTGTTCGTCGAGACGGAGCTCGATTCGGGGCTGCGGCTGCGCGGGGTGATCGACCGGATCGACGTGGCGCCGACGGGCGAGGTCCGGATCGTCGACTACAAGACGGGGAAGGCCCCGCGCCCGGAGTACAGCGAGGGCGCGCTCTTCCAGATGAAGTTCTACGCGCTGGTGATCTGGCGGCTGAAGCAGGTGATCCCGCGCCGTCTGCAGCTGGTGTATCTGGGCAGCGGTGACGTGCTGACGTACGACCCGGTGGAGGCGGATCTGCTGCGGGTGGAGCGGAAGCTGCTGGCGCTGTGGGAGGCGATCCGGCTCGCGACGGAGACGGGTGAGTGGCGGCCGCGTCCGACGAAGCTGTGCGGCTGGTGCGACCACCAGGCGGTCTGCCCGGAGTTCGGCGGGACTCCCCCGGTGTATCCGCTGGAGATCCGAGGAGCGATCCCGGAGGCGGCGCGGGAAGGGGCCCCGGAGGCGGCCCCCCAGGAGGTCCCGGAGGTCGCGCGCCAGGAGGTCCCGGGGACAGCCCGTGAGGAGGTCCCGGGGGTACCCCGTGAGGCGGCCCGCCAGGAGGTCGCTGAGGCAGCCCGTGAGGAGGTCCGGGACAGGACCCTGGAGGAGATCGGGGAGAAGACCCGGGAGGAGATCCAGGAGGAGATCCGGGGCGAGATCGTTTCCGCGCGCCCGCCGGAGTCGGGCGATTCGGGGCAGGGCAGAATGGACCCGGTCCAGCCCGCGCCGTGAAGGAGTTGTCCGTGGCTATCCGCGTCCTACTGGTCGACGACCAGCCGCTGCTGCGCACCGGTTTCCGGATGATTCTGGAGGCCGAGCAGGACATCGCGGTCGTCGGTGAGGCCGGGGACGGCCTGCAGGCCCTCGACCAGGTGCGGGCGCTCCAGCCCGATGTGGTGCTGATGGACATCCGGATGCCGCGGATGGACGGGGTCGAGGCGACGCGCCAGATCACGGGTCCGGGGCGGGATGGTCCGGCGAAGGTGCTGGTCCTGACCACGTTCGACCTGGACGAGTACGTGGTGGAGGCGCTGCGGGCGGGCGCCAGCGGCTTCCTCCTGAAGGACGCGCCGGCCAACGAACTGGTGCAGGCGATCCGGGTGGTGGCGGCCGGCGAGGCGATGCTGGCGCCGTCGATCACGCGCCGCCTGCTCGACAAGTACTCCGCGCATCTGCCGTCGGGCGACGAGCAGGTCCCGGACACGCTAAACACCCTGACCGACCGCGAGGTCGAGGTCCTGAAGCTGGTGGCACGCGGTCTGTCCAACGCGGAGATCGCGGCGGACCTGTTCGTCAGCGAGACGACCGTGAAGACGCACGTGGGCCATGTGCTGACGAAGCTGGGCCTGCGCGACCGGGTCCAGGCGGCGGTGTACGCGTACGAGAGCGGTCTGGTGCGCCCCGGTGCGCAGTAGCGCCTGACGACACGACAGAAAGGGGCCCGGCACGCGTGATGCGTGCCGGGCCCCTTCGCGCGGCGCCACGGGACGGTGCACCGTGGCGCCGGGCGCCCTCCGGGTGGACCCGTCAGCCCTTCTTGATCTCCCAGAAGCGGAAGACGGTCGAGGCGTCCAGGGTCCAGTCGAGACCCGTGACGCCCTCCCGGGCGACGGCGTACTGCTTGCCCTGCCAGAGCGGCAGGAGGGGCAGCTCCTCGGCGACCAGGTCCTGGAGCCTGCCGAAGTCCTGGCCGGTGCCGGCGCGGTCGGCGGCCGCGGCGGTCTTCGGGAGCAGGCTGCCGCTGATGGTGGCGTTGGTGTAGTTGTTGCCGAGGACGTTGCCCTCGCCGAAGAACGGCGCGGTGAAGTTGTCGGCGTCCGGGTAGTCGGGCACCCAGCCCTTGACGTACACGCCGTACTTGCCTGCCGCGATGTCCTTCTCGTACTGCTCGTACTCGACGGACTTCATCTCGGCCTCGAACAGGCCGCTGCGGTTGAGCTGTTCGGCTATCGCCTTGAGCTCCTGGTCGGTGGAGGGGCCGTAGCGGCTCGGGGTGGACCAGAGGGTGAGCTTCACCTTGTCGGTGATGCCGGCCTTGCGCAGCGCCTTCTTGGCCTTGGCGGCGTCGGGGCTGCCGTAGGTGTCGAAGAAGGCGGTGTTGTGGCCGGCGATGCCCGCCGGGACGATCGAGTAGAGCGGCGTGGCGGTCGACTTGTAGACATCCTGGACGAGCGCCTCGCGGTCGACGAGGTGGGCGATCGCCTGACGGACGCCGAGCTTGCCGACGACGGAGTCCTTGACGTTGAAGACGAGGTGCTGGACCTCGGCACTGGTGCCCTGGACGACCTCGATGCCCTTGTCGTCCGCGGTGGCTTCGAGAGCGGCGATGTCGTCGGCGTTGAGGCCTCGGTAGGCGACGTCGACGTCGTTGTCGGCGAAGGCCTTGGAGAGAGCCGCGCGGTCGCCGCCGTAGAGCTTGAGGGTGACACCGCCGTTCTGCGGCTTGGCGCTGCCCCGGTAGTCGGCGTTGACCGAGAAGACGGCCTCGGTGTCGCTGATGGAGTCGAGCTTGTACGGGCCGGAGCCGACCGCCTTGCCGTCGGTGCGCAGCCCGTTCTCGTCGTACTCGCGGTGGTCCACGATCGAGCCGGCGCCCGAGGCTATCTTGCTCGGGAAGGTGGCATCGGGGGTCTTCAGACGGAAGACGACGGTGAGGTCGTCGGGGGTCTCGATGGAGGCGATCGAGGAGAGCAGCGGCGCCGGGCCGGCCGGGTCGGCGATCTTCAGCGCGCGGTCGAAGGAGAACTTGACGTCCTTCGAGGTCAGCGGGTTGCCGTTGGAGAACTTCAGGCCCTCGCGCAGGGTGCACGTGTAGATCTTGCTGCCCCCTGCGAAGGCGCACTTCTCGGCCGCTTCCGGCTGGGGCTCGGTGGTGCCCTTGGGGAAGCTGAGCAGGGACTGGAAGACGTTGTTGAAGAGCAGCCAGGAACCGGGGTCGTAGCCGGCGGCCGGGTCGGTGGCCAGGACCTCGTCGGACATGCCGACGCGGACGTTGTCCCCGGAGCCGCCGGCGCCTGCGCCCTGCTCCGTGCCGCAGCCGCTGAGCAGGGCGGCGGACAGGCCCGCGGCGAGGGGGGCCGTCAGCCACTTGTTGTGCTTCACAGAACGTGCCTCTTGATCTCTTGCCAGGCCGGTCGCGCGCGGGTGCGCGTCCGGTGTAGCCGAACGGGGTTGAGGAAGGTCAGGCGCTGCCGCGTCCGAGCTCCCAGAGGAGCAGGTCCGAGGAGGTGTTCAGCGCCCATTCGACGCCGGTCAGGTCGTCGCGTGCGGCGACGTACTGCTTGCCCTGCCAGAGCGGCAGGACCGGTACGTCCTGGGCGACGATCTTCTGGATCTGTCCGAAGACGGGGCTCGCGGCGCTGCGGTCGGCCGAGCGGCGGGAGCGTGGGATCAACTGGTCACGTACGGACGCGTTGACGTAAGGGGTGTTCAGGAAGTTGTCGGCGTCGAGGAAGGGGGCGACGTAGTTGTCCGGGTCCGGGAAGTCGGGGAACCAGCCGAGGCCGTAGACGGGGTAGTCGCCGCGCTTCTGCGCGGGCCGGAAGGTCGACCACTCGCTGCCCTTGACGGTCACGTCGAAGAGCCCGGTGGCGTTGAGCTGGTCGCGCAGCGCCTCGAACTCCGTCTTGGTGCCGGAGCCGTAGTGGTCGGTGGTGTAGTGCAGGGTGAGCGCGACCGGGGCGGTGATGTCGGCCTTGCGCAGGATGCCGGCGGCCCGGCTCTTGCTGGGCTCGCCGTAGGCGTCGAAGAAGGCGGTGGAGTGGCCGGTGACGCTGGAGGGGATCAGCGAGTAGAGCGGCTGGGCGGTCGCGCCGTAGACCGTGTTGACGATCGCGCCGCGGTCGATGACGGCCGCCATGGCCTGCCGGACGGCCTTGTCCTTGACGGACGGGGCGTCGGTGTCGAAGGCGAGGTAGCGGATCTCCAGGCCGGGGACCTCGGTGAGCTCGATGCCGTCCTTGGGCTTCTCGGTGAGCGACTTGACCTGGTCGAGCGACATGGAGCGGGTCATCATGTCGATCTCGCGGCTCTCCAGGGCCTTGCCCATGACGCCCGCGTCGGGGAAGGAGCGCAGCTCGACCTTGTCGTTGCTCAGGGCGATGTCGCCCTTGTAGTGCGGGTTCTTCGTGAAGACGGCCTTGAGGATGCGCTCGCCGTCACGCTCGGTCTTCATGACGTACGGGCCGGAGCCGTCGACGTCGAAGCCCTCGCGGAGCTCCTTGGCGCTGTACTTGGTCTTGCTGAGGATGCCGGCGACCGGGGTGGAGAGCTTGTACGGGAAGGTCGCGTCGGGGGTCTTGAGGTGGAAGACGACATCGCGGTCGCCGTTGGTCTCGACGGTGTCCACGTTGGCGAGGAGGGCCGCGGTGCCGTTGTCGGACTTGATGGCGAGGACCCGCTCGACGGAGAACTTCACGTCCTCGGCGGTGAGGGGGGTGCCGTCGGCGAAGGTGAGTCCTTCGCGGAGCTTGCAGCGGTAGCTCTCGCTGGCCCGGTCGCTGAAGCCGCAGCTCTCGGCGGCCTCGGGGACGGGCTCGCCGCCGCCGCGGGGCACGTGCATCAGGGTCTGGACGGTCTGCCGGAGGATGTTCCAGGCACCGGTGTCGTAGGCGAAGGCCGGGTCGAAGGGCGCGGGAGCTTCGCTGGTGGCGACGAACTGGTCCGTGGTGCCGACGACGATGGCTCTGGACTCGTCCGAGCCGCCGCAGGCGACGAGCAGCGGGGCGAGCAGGCCGGCGACGGCCGGCAGCGCCAAGGTCTTGCGGTTCATCCGGGGAGTTCTCCTCATCCGGCACTGGGATACAGCGCAGTACGGACACTCCGCCGCTTCCGCCCGTTCTGGGCGGGCGATCGGGCCGGGATGGTGAGCGATCGGTCCTGTGTTCGCGGCGACTTGGATGCGGCGCCGGTGCACTCGGATGGTGCGGCGAAGTACTCGCGAAAGATTAGTGGGAGACGCCGAGACGCCCGACCGCGGGCGGGCGGGTCCGGATGCGGATAGTGATCATGAATACGGTGGGCCCGATAGTCATGCGCGGGAACGATTCAGCAGGGAACGTGCGAATCGGGACAGACGTCGACGGTCAAACCCTGGCGTTACGGACATGGGGTGCGGAGGGGCCACCCGCGGCCCGGCACGCTGGGTGACGAAGGTCACGCGTGCGGCCGTTCCGCGGATGGCCGGTCCTGTTCCATGGATGGCCGGTCACAGAGGCACGGACAGGGTCGGACGACGGGGCACTGACGGGACCGCGGCCCGGGTCGTGACCCTGGACACGGACCGGACCGCGGCACGGGTCACGGTCCGGTGATCAGCGTCCGCAGGAAGGGCACGTCCACGTCCTCCAGGGAGCGGACCACGACCCGGCCGGCCGAGGGCGCGATCGGGGCGACCGAGGGGACGGCCACCACGCGGCAGCCGGCGGCCTCGGCGGCCGCCACGCCCGTCGCGGTGTCCTCGATCACGGCACACAGCGCCGGCTCGGCGCCGACCCCGGTCGCCGCGGTCAGATACGGCTCGGGGTGAGGCTTGGTGCGCAGCACCTCGTCACCCGCCACCGTGAGGGTGAAGCGGTCACGGCCGAGCGAGGCGAGGACCCGATCGATGATCCGGCGGTGCGAGGCGGAGACCAGTGCGGTCGGGATGTTGTGGTGCGCCAGCTCGGCGAGGAGCCGCTCGGCGCCCGGCATCAGCGGCACGCCCCGGCCGATGCGCTGCTCGAACTTCTCGTTGAGCAGGACCGTGAGCTCGGGAAGCGTGATGTCGGCGCCGGTGGCCTCGATGAGGTAGCCCGCGCTGCGGGTCATGGGGCCGCCCACCACGATGTCGCGCCAGGCCTCGTCCAGCCGGTGTCCGAGGTCGGCGAAGACCTCGACCTCCGCGTCCCACCAGAACCCCTCGGTGTCGACGAGGGTGCCGTCCATGTCGAGGAAGACCGCTTGCAGGGCGGAGCTTCCATTGGCGCGGAACAAGGACGCGGGGACCGTACTGGTCATCCGGCACACCTCCATGGAGGGACGAGAAGGCCGGTCTCCCTCCCCGGTACGGGGGTAGGGCGACCGGCCTGCACTGGACCGACCAGTGTACGTCCGGATCACCGAAGGTGCCCTGATTTACTCCCGGTGCGGGTGTTACCGCGCGTTGAAGTACTTCGCCTCGGGGTGATGGATCACGATCGCGTCGGTGGACTGCTCGGGGTGGAGCTGGTACTCCTCCGACAGCTGGACGCCGATCCGCTCGGGGCCCAGCAGATCCGCGATCTTCGCCCGGTCCTCCAGGTCGGGGCAGGCCCCGTAACCGAGCGAGAAGCGGGCGCCGCGGTACTTGAGCGCGAACATGTCCTCGACGTCGGCCGGGTCCTCGCCCGCGAAGCCGAGCTCGGCGCGGACGCGGGCGTGCCAGTACTCCGCGAGAGCCTCGGCCAGCTGCACGGAGAGTCCGTGCAGCTCCAGGTAGTCCCGGTAGGAGTCGGACTCGAACAGCTTGGCGGTGGCCTCGCCGATCTTCGAGCCCACGGTGACGACCTGGAGGCCGACGACATCGGTCTCGCCGGACTCCTCGGGGCGGAAGAAGTCCGCGAGGCACAGGCGGCGGCCGCGGCGCTGGCGCGGGAAGGTGAAGCGGGTCCGCTCGTTGCCGGCCTCGTCGAGGATGATCAGGTCGTCGCCCTTGGAGACACAGGGGAAGTAGCCGTGGACGACGGCCGCCTCCAGGAGGTTCTCGGTGTGCAGCTTGTCCAGCAGACCGCGCAGCCGGGGCCGGCCCTCGGTCTCGACCAGCTCCTCGTACGTCGGACCGCCCGCACGGGCCTGCTTGAGTCCCCACTGGCCCTTGAACAGGGCGCCCTCGTCCAGCCAGGACGCGTAGTCCTTCAGCGGGATGCCCTTGCTGACGCGGGTGCCCCAGAACGGCGGGGTGGGCACCGGGTTGTCGACGGCGACGTCGGAACGGCCGGCGGGCTCGGACTCCTCCACCTGGAGGGCCGGCGTGTCCCGCTTGGCGACCCGGCGCTGCTTGAGCTCGGGCAGTACGGCCCCGGGGACACCGCGCTTGACGGCGATGAGCGCGTCCATCAGCCGCAGGCCCTCGAAGGCGTCGCGGGCGTATCGGACCTCGCCCTGGTAGATCTCGTGGAGGTCCTGCTCGACATAGGCGCGGGTCAGGGCGGCGCCACCGAGGATCACCGGGTACTTGGCGGCCAGCTCACGCTGGTTGAGCTCCTCCAGGTTCTCCTTCATGATCACGGTCGACTTCACCAGCAGCCCGGACATGCCGATGACGTCGGCGCGGTGCTCCTCCGCAGCCTCCAGGATCGCCGAGACCGGCTGCTTGATGCCCAGGTTGACCACGTTGTAGCCGTTGTTGGACAGGATGATGTCGACGAGGTTCTTGCCGATGTCGTGGACGTCGCCGCGGACGGTGGCGAGCACGATGGTGCCCTTGCCGTCGGCGTCCGTCTTCTCCATGTGCGGTTCGAGGTAGGCGACGGCCGTCTTCATGACCTCGGCGGACTGGAGCACGAACGGCAGCTGCATCTGGCCGGAGCCGAACAGCTCGCCGACGACCTTCATGCCGTCGAGCAGCGTCTCGTTGACGATGTCGAGGGCGGGGCGCTCCTGCAGGGCCTCGGCGAGGTCGGCCTCCAGGCCGTTCTTCTCGCCGTCGATGATGCGGCGCTTGAGGCGCTCCTCCAGCGGCAGGGCGAGGAGCTCCTCGGTCTTGCCGGCCTTCATCGACTTGGTGGTGGCGCCCTCGAAGAGGGCCATCAGCTTCTGCAGCGGGTCGTAGCCCTCGGCGCGCCGGTCGTAGATGAGGTCGAGCGCGGTGCTGACCTGCTCCTCGTCGAAACGGGCGATCGGCAGGATCTTCGAGGCGTGCACGATCGCCGAGTCGAGACCGGCCTTGACGCACTCGTCGAGGAAGACGGAGTTGAGCAGGATGCGGGCGGCCGGGTTGAGACCGAAGGAGATGTTGGACAGACCCAGCGTGGTCTGGACGTCCGGGTGGCGGCGCTTGAGTTCGCGGATGGCCTCGATGGTGGCGATGCCGTCCTTGCGGGACTCCTCCTGCCCGGTGCAGATGGTGAAGGTGAGGGTGTCGATGAGGATGTCCGACTCGTGGATGCCCCAGTTGCCGGTCAGGTCGTCGATGAGCCGCTCGGCGATGGCGACCTTGTTCTCGACGGTGCGGGCCTGGCCCTCCTCGTCGATGGTGAGCGCGATGAGCGCGGCGCCGTGCTCCTGGGCCAGACGGGTGACCTTGGCGAAGCGGGACTCGGGTCCGTCGCCGTCCTCGTAGTTGACGGAGTTGATGACGGCGCGGCCGCCGAGCTTCTCCAGACCGGCCTTGATGACGTCGACCTCGGTGGAGTCGAGGACGATCGGCAGGGTCGAGGCGGTGGCGAAGCGGCCGGCCAGCTCCTCCATGTCGGCGACTCCGTCACGGCCGACGTAGTCGACGCAGAGGTCGAGCATGTGCGCGCCCTCGCGGATCTGGTCGCGCGCCATCTCGACGCAGTCGTCCCAGCGGGCGTCCAGCATGGCCTCGCGGAACTTCTTGGAGCCGTTGGCGTTGGTGCGCTCACCGATCGCCATGTAGGAGGTGTCCTGGCGGAACGGGACCGTCTGGTAGAGCGAGGCAGCGCCGGGCTCGGGGCGCGGGTCACGCACGCCGGGGGTGAGGTCACGGACCCGCTCGACGACCTGGCGCAGGTGCTCCGGGGTAGTACCGCAGCAGCCGCCGATCAGGGACAGTCCGTACTCGCGGACGAAGGTCTCCTGGGCGTCGGCGAGCTCGACCGGGGTCAGCGGGTAGTGCGCGCCGTTCTTGCCGAGGACGGGCAGGCCGGCGTTGGGCATGCAGGAGAGCGGGATACGGGAGTGGCGGGCGAGGTAGCGCAGGTGCTCGCTCATCTCGGCCGGGCCGGTGGCGCAGTTCAGGCCGATCATGTCGATGCCGAGCGGCTCGAGCGCGGTCAGCGCGGCGCCGATCTCCGAGCCGAGCAGCATGGTGCCCGTGGTCTCGACCGTGACCGACACGATCAGCGGTACGTCGGCACCGAGCGCGTCGAGGGCGCGGCGGGCGCCGATGACGGACGCCTTGGTCTGCAGCAGGTCCTGGGTGGTCTCCACGAGCAGCGCGTCGGCGCCGCCGGCGAGCATGCCCTCGGCGTTCTGCTGGTAGGCGTCGCGCAGCAGGGTGTACGGGGCGTGGCCGAGCGTCGGCAGCTTGGTACCGGGCCCCATGGAGCCGAGCACCCAGCGCTGCTGTCCGGTGGAGGCGGTGAACCCGTCGGCGACCTCGCGGGCGATACGGGCGCCGGATTCCGACAGCTCGTACACCCGCTCGGGGATGTCGTACTCCCCCAGGGCGGCGAAGTTTGCGCCGAATGTGTTGGTCTCCACGCAGTCGACACCCGCGGCGAAGTACTCCTCGTGCACCGAGCGGACGATGTCGGGCCGGGTCACGTTGAGGATCTCGTTGCAGCCCTCGAGGTTCTGGAAGTCCTCAAGAGTGGGGTCCTGCGCCTGGAGCATGGTGCCCATGGCTCCGTCGGCCACGACCACCCGGTTCGCGAGTGCCTCGCGGAGGGCTGCGGCGCGGGTCCGGCTGTCAGCGGAAGGGGTCGGCGACGAGGCCATGGATGAGCTCCCTGGGATGCGACGGCTGTCGGCTTTGCACGCTCGGTGGAGGGTGCACGGAGCCAGACTAACCGCGTGGATGCCGGGGTGGACATCGCGTTCCAGTGGGCGGACGGCATCCTGTGTCCCGGGGCTCCCGGTCACGGCCGTTCATGCCCGACACTGTGTAGGTAAAAGACGGTCGGCATCGACCGATAGTGTTCAGCATTGTCGAACAGCATGATCCAAGCGATCCTGTTGCCCGAGGATCCACGGGACGACCGGGGATCGGGACATCAATGGACAGGGAGAAGGGCCGGGCGATGGCGAAGAACATCCAGTCGCTTGAACGGGCGGCGGCGATGCTGCGACTGCTCGCGGGCGGCGAGCGCCGGCTGGGCCTCTCCGACATCGCCTCGTCCCTGGGCCTGGCCAAGGGGACGGCGCACGGCATCCTGCGCACGCTGCAGGCCGAGGGCTTCGTGGAGCAGGAGGCGGCCTCGGGCCGCTATCAGCTGGGCGCCGAGCTGCTGCGCCTGGGCAACAGCTATCTGGACGTGCACGAGCTGCGGGCGCGGGCGCTGGTCTGGACGGACGACCTGGCGCGGTCCAGCGGCGAGAGCGTCCACCTCGGCGTACTGCACCAGCAGGGCGTCCTGATCGTGCACCACGTCTTCCGGCCGGACGACAGCCGGCAGGTCCTGGAGGTGGGGGCGATGCAGCCGCTGCACTCCACGGCCCTGGGCAAGGTCCTGTCAGCGTACGACCCGGTGGCGCACAGCGAGGTCCTGGAGGTGCCGCGCGAGGGCTTCACGCCCCGTACGGTCACCGAGCTCACGGAGTTCGAGTCGCTGCTCGACATGACGCGGGCCAAGGGCTGGGCCGCGGATGTGGAGGAGACCTGGGAGGGCGTGGCCTCGGTGGCCGCCCCGATCCACGACCGGCGCCGGATGCCGGTGGGCGCGGTGGCGATCACGGGCGCGGTGGAGCGGGTCTGCGACGGCGGCGAGCTGCGCTCCGAGCTCGTCGCGGCGGTACGGGACTGTGCCCGCGCCGTCTCCCGCGACCTGGGCGCCGGGCGCTTCTGACGGCGCCCCGCGCCACGCGTCCGATCCCGAGCTCCGGACCCCTCCGAGCAGGCGCACGCACGCGCGGGAGGGCATGGTGAACCCGTCGGTAACGATCCCGTTATCGGCGGGTTTTTCGTTACCGCAACCCTTGACGCGCTGTTAACCGGAGGGCAAAACTTCCGTTCATCGGTCGGCATTGTCGAACACCTACCGGCAATACGCGCTAGAGTGTGGCAGTGCCAAGGGCCGGCAACGCCCTCATCAGAGGGCGCGGACCACCGGAGGGACCCGGGGTTCGCCTTCCCCTGGACGAAGGACAAAGGAGTCGCGGGTGTCCAGCTCCGACATCTTCATCGGCGAGATCATTGGTACCGCCGTACTCATTCTGCTCGGCGGCGGTGTCGTCGCCGCCGTGGTACTCAAGCGCTCGAAGGCTCAGAACGCCGGGTGGCTCGCCATCACCTTCGGGTGGGGCTTCGCGGTCATGACCGCCGTGTACATGACGGGTACCCTCTCGGGCGCCCACCTGAACCCCGCCGTCACGGTCGGCATCGCCCTCAAGGACGGGGACTGGAGCAACGTTCCGGTCTACTTCGCGGGTCAGATGCTCGGCGCCATGCTCGGCGCGGTCCTGGTGTGGGTCGCGTACTACGGACAGTTCCACGCGCACCTCACGGACCAGGAGATCATCTCCTCGCCGCACGAGGAGGGCATGGTCGACCAGAAGTCCGCCCCCAAGGCCGGCCCGGTGCTCGGTGTCTTCTCCACCGGACCCGAGATCCGGAACGTCTGGCAGAACCTGGCCACCGAGATCATCGGCACGGTCGTGCTGGTCCTCGCGGTGCTGACGCAGGGCCTCAACGACAGCGGCAAGGGCCTCGGCGTCATCGGCGCCCTGATCACCGCCTTCGTCGTGGTCTCCATCGGCCTCTCGCTCGGCGGCCCGACCGGCTACGCCATCAACCCGGCCCGTGACCTCGGCCCGCGCATCGTGCACGCCCTGCTGCCGCTGCCGAACAAGGGTGGCTCCGACTGGGGGTACGCCTGGATCCCGGTCGTCGGCCCCCTGGTGGGTGGCGCCATCGCCGCGGGTATCTACAACATCGCGTTCGCCTGAGCCGTCCTTCCACCCAGACTTCCTTGGAGCACACCGTGACCGACGCACACATCGCCGGCTCTTCCTCCCACGGCAGCGGCCCGTTCATCGCCGCCATCGACCAGGGCACCACCTCCTCCCGCTGCATCGTCTTCGACAAGGACGGCCGGATCGTCTCGGTCGACCAGAAGGAGCACGAGCAGATCTTCCCGAAGCCGGGCTGGGTCGAGCACGACGCCGCCGAGATCTGGACCAACGTCCAGGAGGTCGTGGCGGGCGCCATCGCCAAGGCGGGCATCACCTCCGCCGACGTCAAGGCCATCGGCATCACCAACCAGCGCGAGACCACGCTGCTCTGGGACAAGAACACCGGTGAGCCCGTCCACAACGCCCTCGTCTGGCAGGACACCCGCACCGACGCCCTCTGCAAGGAGCTCGGCCGCAACGTCGGCCAGGACCGCTTCCGCCGCGAGACCGGTCTTCCCCTCGCCTCGTACTTCTCCGGCCCCAAGGTCCGCTGGCTGCTCGACAACGTCGAGGGCCTGCGCGAGCGCGCCGAGCGCGGCGACATCCTCTTCGGCACCATGGACTCCTGGGTCATCTGGAACCTCACGGGCGGTGTCGACGGCGGCCACCACGTCACCGACGTCACCAACGCCTCGCGCACCATGCTGATGAACCTGCACACCATGGGCTGGGACGACAAGATCCTGCAGTCCATGGAGGTCCCGGCCGCCGTGCTGCCGGAGATCCGTTCCTCCGCCGAGGTGTACGGCACCGTCAAGGGCGGCGTCCTGGACGGTGTCCCGGTCGCCTCCGCGCTGGGCGACCAGCAGGCCGCCCTGTTCGGCCAGACGTGTTTCGCCGAGGGCGAGGCCAAGTCCACGTACGGCACCGGCACCTTCATGCTGATGAACACCGGTGACAAGATCATCAACTCCTACAGCGGCCTGCTGACCACCGTCGGCTACCAGATCGGCGACGAGAAGCCGGTCTACGCCCTGGAGGGCTCGATCGCCGTCACCGGTTCGCTGGTGCAGTGGATGCGCGACCAGATGGGCCTCATCAAGTCCGCCGCCGAGATCGAGACCCTCGCGTCCTCGGTCGAGGACAACGGTGGCGCCTACTTCGTCCCGGCCTTCTCCGGCCTCTTCGCCCCGTACTGGCGTTCCGACGCCCGCGGTGTGATCGCCGGTCTCACCCGGTACGTCACCAAGGCGCACATCGCCCGCGCCGTCCTGGAGGCCACCGCCTGGCAGACCCGCGAGATCACCGACGCCATGACGAAGGACTCCGGCGTCGAGCTGACCGCGCTCAAGGTCGACGGCGGCATGACCTCCAACAACCTGCTGATGCAGACCCTCTCGGACTTCCTCGACGCGCCGGTCGTGCGCCCGATGGTCGCCGAGACCACCTGCCTCGGTGCCGCCTACGCCGCCGGCCTGGCCGTCGGCTTCTGGCCGGACACCGACGCCCTGCGCGCCAACTGGCGCCGCGCGGCGGAATGGACCCCTCGCATGGACGCCGACAAGCGTGACCGCGAGTACAAGAGCTGGCTGAAGGCCGTTGAACGCTCCATGGGCTGGCTCGAAGACGGATCTGACGAGGAGTAATTCGACATGACCACCCTGCAGAGCGTCCCCGCCCTGGGGACGCGACCGGCCGCCGGTTCCCTGCCGAGCCGCGCCGAGACCCGGGAACAGCTCTCCAAGGCGACGTACGACCTCCTGGTGATCGGCGGCGGCATCCTGGGCATCTCCACGGCCTGGCACGCCGCGCAGTCGGGTCTGCGGGTGGCCCTGGTGGACGCCGGCGACTTCGCCGGCGCCACCTCCTCCGCCTCCTCCAAGCTTCTCCACGGCGGTCTGCGCTACCTGCAGACCGGCGCGGTGAAGCTGGTGGCGGAGAACCACTTCGAGCGGCGTGCGGTCTCCCGTCAGGTGGCACCGCACCTCGCCAACCCCCTCACCTTCTACCTGCCCGTCTACAAGGGCGGCCCGCACGGCGCCGCCAAGCTCGGCGCCGGCGTCTTCGCGTACTCCGCCCTCTCCGCGTTCGGTGACGGCGTCGGCCACCTGCTCAGCCCGGCGAAGGCCGCGCAGGACGTGCCGGAGCTGCGGACCGACAACCTGAAGGCCGTGGCCGTGTACGGCGACGACCAGATGAACGACGCCCGCATGGCGCTGATGACGGTCCGCGCGGCCGTCGACGCCGGCGCCGTCGTCCTCAACCACGCCGAGGTCACCGGGCTGCGCTTCACCCGGGGCCGGGTCACGGGCGCGGAGCTGAAGGACCGTACGAGCGGCGACGAGTTCGGCGTCACCGCCCGTCTGGTGCTGAACGCGACCGGACCGTGGGTCGACCACCTGCGGAAGATGGAGGACCCGAACGCGGCCCCCTCCATCCGCCTCTCCAAGGGCGCGCACCTGGTCCTGAAGCGGACCTCGCCGTGGAAGGCCGCGCTGGCGACCCCGATCGACAAGTACCGCATCACCTTCGCCCTCCCCTGGGAGGACATGCTGCTGCTCGGCACCACCGACGAGGAGTACGAGGGCGACCCCGGCAAGGTCGAGGTGACCGAGAAGGACACCGCGCAGATCCTGGACGAGGCCGCGTTCTCCATACGCGACCAGCAGCTGTCACGCGACCTGATCACCTACGCCTTCGCGGGGCTGCGGGTGCTGCCCGGCGGTCCCGGCGACACCTCCAAGGCCAAGCGCGAGACGGTCGTCACCGAGGGCCGCGGCGGCATGCTGTCGGTGGCCGGCGGCAAGTGGACGACCTTCCGCCACATCGGCCGTACGGTGATGAAGAAGCTGGAGGCCCTGCCGGGCCACCCGCTGGGCGAGGACTACGAGTCCGTCTCGACGCTGCCGAAGCGGCTCCCGCTGCCCGGTATCGCCAACCCGAACGCGGTCGCGCACCGGCTGCTCGTCGACGGTCCGGCCCCCGGCCCGCGGATGGCCGCCGACACCGCCAAGCACCTGGCGACGCACTACGGTTCGCTCTCCTTCGACATCGCGCGGATGGCGAACGAGAACCCGGAGCTGGCTCGGCGCATCCACCCGGACGCACCGGAGATCTGGGCGCAGGTCGCCTACGCCCGTGACCACGAGTGGGCCGAGACGGCGGACGACGTGCTGCGCCGCCGTACGACGCTGACGATCCGCGGTCTGGCGACGGACGAGATCCGCGGCAAGGTCGAGGACATGCTCGGCAAGTAGCGGCTTGTAAGGGGCGGTCTCCAAGGGAGGCCGCCCCTTACGCGTTCGTGTGCCGAGGCCGGTTCCTGGGTAGTCGATCAAGGCCGCGAAGGCTCCCGGTGGTGCACGAGGGCTGCGGACGGACCGTCGGAAAGCCGTAAGGTTGGTCCGTACGACAGGAACTTCGAAAAGGAGGCACTGGGTGATCGAGCTCGAGGGGGTTCCCGAGCTGATCGACCCGGTCATGGTGGCCGCGTTCGAGGGCTGGAACGACGCCGGCGACGCTGCCTCCACCGCGGTCGCCCATCTGGACCGGGAGTGGAAGGGCGAGGTGTTCGCGGCGCTCGACGCCGAGGACTACTACGACTTCCAGGTCAACCGGCCCACGGTGTGGCTGGACAACGGTGTCCGGAAGATCACCTGGCCGACGACGAGGCTCTCCGTGGTCCGGGTCGGCGGCGACAAGCCGCGCGACCTGGTGCTCGTGCGCGGGATCGAGCCGTCGATGCGCTGGCGCTCGTTCTGCAACGAGATCCTGGGCTTCGCCCATGAGCTGGGCGTCGAGATGGTGGTGATCCTGGGCGCGCTGCTCGGCGACACCCCGCACACCCGGCCCGTCCCGGTCAGCGGGGTCACCTCCGACCCGGACCTGGCGCGGACGATGGATCTGGAGGAGACCCGCTACGAAGGGCCCACGGGCATCGTCGGCATCCTCCAGGAGGCCTGCACGCACGCGGGAGTGCCCGCGGTCAGCCTGTGGGCCGCCGTGCCGCACTACGTGTCGCAGCCGCCCAACCCCAAGGCGACGCTGGCGCTGCTCAACCGCCTCGAGGATCTGATCGACATGCGCATCCCGCTGGGCGAACTCCCCGAGGACGCCCGGGCCTGGCAGCTGGGCGTGGACCAACTCGCCTCCGAGGACAGCGAGGTGGCGGAGTACGTCCAGACGCTGGAGGAGGCGCGGGACACGGCGGAGCTGCCGGAGGCCTCCGGCGAGGCCATCGCCCGGGAGTTCGAGCGGTATCTGCGGCGGCGTGACGGCGGTCCCGGGCAGGGCCCGGGTCCCGGCCCCGGTCTCGCGACGGACGGCGGCGACACCTCGTATCTGAGGGACCCCGGCAGCGGCCGCACGCGGCCGCCGAAGCCGGAGCGGCCGGGGCCGGAGTCGGCCGCGGAATCGGCGCCGGAGCCGCCCCAGGAGGACGAGGGCTCCGAGGACGGCGACGGCGACGAGTGAGCCGTACGGAAGGGCAGTGAGCCGAAGGGGGCCGCACCGGGATCGGTGCGGCCCCCTTCGCCGCTCAGGCGCAGTGGAAGCGGGCGGCCGCCCAGTCTCCGTGGTCACCGCTCTTGGAGCCGTTGGTGTCGGTGATCCGGAGGCGGACATGGCGGGCGCCGGTGACGTCGACGTCGACCGGGACGGTCGCCGAGGCACCGGTCACCTTGGGTGAGGTCCACAGCACCCTGCCGTCGGCCTCCACCGAGAACGCGACCTCCCCGTAGCCGTTGATCTCGTCGTCGATACCCACCTCCGCGGTGAAGGCGGTGCAGCGGCCGCCGAGGTAGACCTCGATGTCGGAGTCGGCGTGGGCGCCGATGCCCTTCTCGTAGCTCTTTCCGGCCAGCGTCAGCGGGTGGCCGTCGCTCGCGCCCGACTCGCCGTTGGAGCGGTCGCGTTCGGGCGGGCCCCAGCCGTTGGTGGCCTTCAGCCACGTCAGGTCGCTCGCCCAGGCGTCGGCGCTCGGCGGCTCGGGCATCACCCCGACGGCGAACCGCTGGACGGCGGTGCGGTCCTGGCCCGCCGCGCGGTGGCGTACGGTCGCGCCGAGCGTGACCTCCCCGGGCTTCGCGTCCTTCGCCGGGGTGACGGAGACCTCGACCCGCCGCGTGGCGCCGGCCGGGATGCGGGCGACCGGTGCGGCCGGTGTGACCTGCCAGCCGTCCGGGGCCGAGAGCGAGACCTCGACGCCGGTGGCGTCCTTCGTCCCCGCGGTGACGTCGACGGCGACGGTGCCGGGCGCTCCCGCGCCGAGCTCCTGACCGGCCGGGACGGCGGCCGTCGCGGCGGCGCCCGGTACGGCGCCGCCGACCGCGCTGGTGTCCTCCAGTTCGAGGGTGAAGGCCCGGTCGGTTCGCTGGGAGGCGGTCTTGACCTTCACCACTCCCCCGCGGTCGTCGCGGTCGTACCACCAGCCCTGACGGGCGGCCTCGTAGGCGGCCTCGGAGGTGAGGCGGGGCAGCTCGCGCCCGCCGAGTTCGACCTCGCTCGGCGCGTCACCGGTGTGGACGGTGAACTGGTACGGCCGGGAGGGGGACTTGCCCGCGAAGGAGCCCTTGCTCGCGCCGATCCGTACCGTCACGTCACCCGCGCCGCGCTGGGGCGCGCGGACCTCGGCGGTCTGGGTGGCGTACTGGCCGGTGCGGTGGGCGCGGGTGACACCGTCGTCCTCGTACAGCTCGAACGAGGAGTCGCCCTGCGGGTAGATGTCCCAGGCCACCGGGGAGTCCGGGGTGCGGTCGGTGTACGAGCGGATGCCCCCGGGCCACATCGGGACGGTGGCGCCGGCCCGGACGAAGAGGGGCAGGGTGTCGAGCGGGGCGCTGTAGTCGTCGACGGTGACCGGGCCCTGGTAGGTGCGGCCGCTCCAGTAGTCGATCCAGGTGCCCTTGGGGAGGTAGATGCCGTCGCGCTCGACGGCGTCCTGGTAGACGGGGGCGACGAGGAAGTCCTCGCCGCTCAGGAACTCGTACTTCGCCGCGTCGGAGGCGGCCTCGGGGTCGTCCGGGTACTCCAGGACGAGCGGCCGGGCGAGGCCGACGCCGGTCTTGGTGGCCTGGTGGGCGTGCGAGTAGATGTAGGGCAGGAGCGACTCGTGGAGCTTCAGGTAGTCGCGGTTGACGGAGGTGTACGGCTCGCCGTAGCGGAAGGGCTGCTTGTCGTTGGCGGCCCAGCCGTCCATGGTCATGGTGACGGGCAGGAACATCTTCCACTGGAGGTCACGGGTGTACGTCTTGGCGCTGCCGCCGAAGATGCCGTCGACGTCGCCGGTGGTGTACGCGAGCCCGGACATGGAGGCGCCCGCGTAGGTGGGGATCTGCCAGCGGATGTACTCCCAGGTGCCGGACTGGTCGCCGGACCACTGGACGCCGCAGGCCTGCGCGCCGGACCAGCTCTCGGGGGCCCAGGTGAAGCCGCGGGCGTCGCTGTGGGCCTCGATGCCGGCGTAGGCGTCCTTGCAGCCGTCGAGCGCGAACTTGTAGCCCTCGCCGACCCAGGCGACGTCGAGCTTGGCGACCCGCTGGCCGGCCTTGACCTGCTCCTCCAGCTTGTCGATGCCGTCCTCGGTCCACAGGCCGAGTTCCATGCCGCGCTGCTTCAGGCCGGTCGCGGTCTCGGCGAGGTTCTCGTAGCCGCACCCGTAGCCGTCGTTGACGAGCATCCAGCCGTTGGGCATGTCGTGCTCGACGTAGCCGTCGGCGACCTTCAGGGCGTCGAGGGTGCGGCGCTCGCCGCGGTTGGCGTTGTGGAGGTAGCAGTCGGCGTCGCCGATCTCCAGCCCGTAGACGGGCGGCAGGAACGGTTTCCCGGTGAGGTTCGTGTACTGGCCGATGACGTCCTTGAGCGCGTCGGAACCGGAGCCGGCGAAGTAGTAGGCGTCGAAGCGCTGTTCGCGGGCGCTGGTGGTGACGGGCTCGCCGAAGACGTAGGTGTTCGGCGCGTAGGTGTTGCGGTAGACGCCGTAGCCCGCCGAGGAGAGGTAGAACGGCACGGAGTTGGGGTGGCCCCCGTCGTTCCAGTTGTAGTCGACGCCGACCTCGACGGTCTTGCCGCGGTGCGAGGTGTTGCCGCGTCCGTTCTGCATGCCGGCGCCGTAGAACTGCTCTTCGGCGCCGCGGGCCAGGGTCTGGGTGGTGCGTTCCTGGCTCCAGGTGAGGCCCTGGGTCTCGGACCAGAGCGGGGTGCCGTCGGCGCGGACGGCGGCGAATCGGAGGGGCGCCTTGTAGGCGCGCAGGGTCACCTTCGCCGTGGTGAGCTCGTAGCGGTCGCCGCGGTCGTACCAGCGGGTCCTGGGCGGGGCGCCCTGAGGACGGACGATGTCCTGTCCGGTGGGGTCGGTGAACGTCCCGTCGGGGGCCAGTTCGATGCGGAAGGTCTCGTCGGTGACGAAGCTGACGCGTGCCTTGGCCGGGCCGGCGGTCAGCCGGTAGACGGCGCCGTCGGCCTCGAAGCCGGTGAGGTCGCCGACGGTGGTGGGTGAGGGCTCGGCGGACTGGGCGCTTCCGGGTCCCGCGAACACCGCGAGAAGCCCGAGTACAGCGCCTGCGAATGCAGCCTTCATGCGCAATGTTGATTGCATGGACGGTATTTAGCGCAGAAACGAGCATGGAGGCTAGGACAAAACGGAACCGCCCTCGGACTTCGCGGAGAAGTCCGAGGGCGGTTGGCCGAAAGCGAGTTGTACGGAGGCCGGGCTACAGGGCCACACCGAGGAGCGCGTCGACGGCACGGGAGACGAGGCCGGGCGCGGACTCGTCCGTACCGCCCTCGGCGTTCTGCCCCTCGGCCCACCGGTCGACCGCGGCGAGCGCCGTCGGCGTGTCGAGGTCGTCGGCGAGCGCCTCGCGGACCTCCTCGACCAACGCGTCGGCGGACGGCCCGTCGGGGCGGGAGACGGCCGCGCGCCAGCGGTCCAGACGCGCCACGGCGTCCTGGAGCACCTGGTCGGTCCACTCCCAGTCGGCGCGGTAGTGGTGCGAGAGGAGCGAGAGCCGGATGGCGGCCGGGTCGACGCCCTGGCGGCGGAGCGCGGAGACGAAGACCAGGTTGCCCTTGGACTTGGACATCTTCTCGCCGTGCAGGGCGACCATGCCGGCGTGCACGTACGCCTTGGCCATGGGGAACTCGCCCGTCAGCGCCTGGGCGTGGGACGCGCCCATCTCGTGGTGCGGGAAGATCAGGTCGGAGCCACCGCCCTGGACGTCGAAGCCCATGCCGAGGTGGTCGAGGGCGATGGCGACGCACTCGATGTGCCAGCCGGGGCGCCCGGGGCCGAGGCTGCCGCCGTCCCAGCTCGGCTCGCCCTCGCGGGCGGCCATCCAGAGCATCGGGTCGAGCGGGTTCTTCTTGCCCGCGCGGTCCGGGTCGCCACCGCGCTCGGCGGAGAGATGGCGCATCAGCTCGGTGTCGTAGTTCGACACCTGGCCGAAGTGCGGGTCCGCCTCGACGGAGAAGTAGATGTCGCCATCGAGTTCGTAGGCGGCGCCGGAGTCCCGCAGCCGCTCGACGAGCGGCACGATGCCCGGTATGGCCTCGACCGCGCCGATGTAGTGCTGCGGCGGCAGCATCCGCAGGGCGGTCATGTCCTCGCGGAAGAGGGCCGTCTCACGCTCGGCGAGGCCGACCCAGTCGACGCCGTCCCGGATCGCCCGCTCCAGGAGGGGGTCGTCGACGTCGGTCACGTTCTGGACGTAGTGAACCTGCCGCTTGGTGTCGAGCCACACGCGCTGAACGAGGTCGAACGCGTTGTAGGTCGCCGCGTGACCCATGTGGGTCGCGTCGTACGGCGTGATGCCGCAGACGTAGATACGGGCGACGGGGCCGGGGGCGAGGGTCACTCGTCCGCCGGTCGCGGTGTCGTGGATCCGGAGGTCGCGGCCCTTGCCGGGAAGGGCGGGGACCTCAGAAGCGGGCCAGGCATGCATGACCTGAGCGTAACCGGACACCTGTTCCGGATACGAACCGGATCCGGGATCTTGGCCGACAAGGCGCTCTTGCAGCTCGCGGCCGTTCGTGCATACCCCCTGGGGGTCCGCGCCCCCGAACCCGGGTTGGCCGGATCCGATCGGTCAGACCGGGGGCCACGGGATCGCCGGCCACTGCCCGGAGGGTTCCGGGTGGCGGCCGGTGGTGCGCAGCGTGGTGACCCGGTGGCGCAGGGCGTCGACCTCGGCGGCCGTGAGCAGTTCGGCCAGCCGGGTGGCGAGCGCCGTCCCGGGGGCCAGGGACCCGTCGAGCCGCGCCAGGACCTCGGCGGCCTCGGCGGGCAGCTCCTCGCCCGCCCAGCCCCACAGCAGGGTGCGCAGCTTGTCGTCCACGTGGAAGGTCACCCCGTGGTCGATG
Organism: Streptomyces sp. NPDC022552; assembly: GCF_055561875.1. Taxonomy (NCBI): domain Bacteria; kingdom Bacillati; phylum Actinomycetota; class Actinomycetes; order Kitasatosporales; family Streptomycetaceae; genus Streptomyces; species Streptomyces sp. NPDC022552. The sequence goes on along the minus strand of NZ_JBVHGJ010000009.1, from coordinate 143,273 downwards.
CCGTAGAGGCGCCCGTCCGGCGCGGGCAGCAGGTGCCCGCCCTTGCGGTCGCCGTTGTTGATGACGGCGTCCAGGACGGCGAGCCGGCGCAGCTCGGGACTGTCGGCGTGGACGAGGAGCGCGGTGCGGTCCTCGCCCACCTGGGCGGGCCCGACGGCCTTCCAGCCCTCGCCGGCCTCCTCGTCCTCGGTGAGGGCGAGCAGGCTCGCCCCGGGGTCGGCCTCGATCCACAGCTGGACCATGCCCTCGCCGTACGGACCGTCCCGGAGCACCGTGGGCGGTACGAGCCCCCAGCCGGTGGCCTCGGAGAGCTCGTAGGCGGCGACCTCGCGCTGGGCGAGGGTGCCGTCGGGGAAGTCCCAGAGCGGCTGCTCGCCCGCGACGGGCTTGTAGACGCAGTCGGCTTCGACGCCGTCGTGGCCGACGGAGCAGACGAGCACGGCGTTGGACGCCTCGCGGACCTGGCCGCGTACGGTCAGCTCGCCCTTGGTGAGCAGGTCGACGACCGCCCGGTTGTCGGGACCGCTCATGCTCCGCGTCGGTATCCGTTCTGGCGCGGGCAGACATGCCCCTCGGGGTCGAGCGGCAGGCTGCACAGCGGGCACGGCGGGCGGCCGGCGTTGACCACGTCGAGGGCGCGCTTGGCGAAGGCCCTGGCCTGCGCGCCGGTGAGGCGGACGCGCAGCATCGGCGGCCCGTTCTCCTCGTCCTGGAGCAGCCGTTCCTCGGCGGCCGCCAGGTCCTCCTCGGACTCGGCGTCGAGTTCGACGAGGGCCTGCGCCTCGACGATCATGCGCTGCTCCTCGCCGTCCCAGGCGAGCGCCATGGTGCCGACCCGGAACTCCTCCTCGACGGGGACGTCGAGGGGGGCGGTGTCGGCGATGTCGGCCGGGGCCATGGCCGGGACGGGGGCGTTGCCGCCGGTGCGGCGCACGACCTCGTCGAGGAGTTCGTCGATGCGTTCGGCGAGCGCGGCGACCTGGGTCTTCTCCAGGGCCACGCTGGTGACCCGGCCTGCCGCGGACGCCTGCAGGAAGAACGTACGGCGGCCAGGCAGCCCGACCGTACCGGCCACGAAACGCTCCGGTGGGTCGTAGAGGAACACCTGACGGGACACGTCCCTGACTCCCTTGCGTCTCGGCGGTGATGAAGGCCCGCGCTACGGCGGCCCGTCCACCCTACTGCGCGGATGGATCACGGTGCGCCCGCACCGCCCCCGACCTCGGCGGCCCCACCCTGGTCGCCGCTCTCCCGGGGGGCGAGGGCGGCGAAGTCGCCGGTGTCGCCGAGCCGTACGAGGAAGGGACGCAGCCGCGTGTAGCGGATGACGGTGACGGAGCAGGGGTCGACGTGGATGCGCTGGAAGAGGTCGAGGTGGAGCCCGAGGGCGTCGGCGACGATCGACTTGATGATGTCGCCGTGCGAGCACATCGCGTAGACGGCGTCCTCGCCGTGCTCGGCCTCCACGCGCGCGTTCCAGTCCCGTACGGCGTCGACGGCCCGTGCCTGCATGGCGCGCATCGACTCGCCGCCGGGGAAGGCCGCGGCGGACGCGTGGGCCTGGACGACCTCCATGAGGGGCTCGTCGGCCAGTTCGGCGAGCTTGCGGCCGGACCAGTCCCCGTAGTCGCACTCGCTGATCCGCTCCTCGGTGTGCAGCGGCAGCCCGGGCCGGGCGTCGAGGAGCGGCCGCAGGGTCTCGCGGCAGCGCTGCAGAGGGCTGGTGACGACCGCCGCGAGCGGCACCCCGGCCAGTCGGCCGGGCAGCGCGGCGGCCTGAGCCGTCCCGCGCTCGTCGAGGGCGACCCCGGGCAGCCGCCCGGCGAGGACACCCGAGGTGTTGGCGGTGGAGCGTCCGTGCCGGACGAGAATCAGCGTGGCCATGGCGGCAAGAGTAGGCGGCCGCACGCGCGGGCGGGGTGTCCGCGGGTGTGGAAAGGCGCGGAGCGGGGAGAATACGGCGCGTGATCGTGGACTCTGCCATCTACCGGGACGGGCGCCGCACCGCGGGGCCCGCGGACCTGTCCGATGCTCTGGCGGAGGCGCGGGCGACCGGGGACGCGTTCCTCTGGGTCGGTCTCTACGAGCCCACGGAGGCGGAGTTCGACCATGTCTCGGACGAGTTCGCGCTGCATCCGCTGGCCGTCGAGGACGCGCTGAAGGCCCATCAGCGCCCCAAGCTGGAGATCTACGACGACTCCCTGTTCGTGGTCCTCAAACCCGTGGTGTACGAGCCGAAGAGCGACCGGGTCTCCACGGACGAGCTGATGCTGTTCGTGGGCGATTCGTTCGTGGTGACGGTCCGGCACGGCGAAGGGGCGCCGCTGGCGGCGGTGCGCCGCCGTCTGGAGGCCGAGCCCGAGGTTCTGAAGCACGGCCCGACGGCCGTGCTGTACGCCGTCAGCGACGCGGTCGTGGACCACTACATCGACGTGGCCGGTGAGCTGCAGATCGACCTGGAGGAGCTGGAGGCGGACGTGTTCGCGCCGGTGGGCCGCCATGGGGCGAGCACGGCGGAGCGGATCTACACGGCCAAGCGGCAGGTGCTGGAGTTCCGGCGGGCCAGCGTTCCGCTCTCGGGGCCGGTGGCCCGGCTTGCGGCCGGCGAAGTGCCGTTCGTGCACGAGCACGCGCGGCCGTTCTTCCGGGACGTCGCCGACCATCTGATCCGCGCCAACGAGCAGGTGGAGGGCCTGGACCGGCTGCTCTCGGACGTGCTGTCGGCGCATCTGGCCCAGATGGGCGTGCGGCAGAACGACGACGTACGGAAGATCTCGGCCTGGGCGGCCATGGCCGCGGTCCCCACGATGGTGGCGGGGATCTACGGCATGAACTTCGAGCACATGCCGGAGCTCTCGTGGACGTGGGCGTATCCGGCCGTGATCCTGCTGATGGCCGGCATCGAGATCGGTCTGTACCGGCTGTTCAAGCGCCGCGGCTGGATGTAGCCGCGGCGCCACGGGCCCGGTGGCGCCCGACGGTTCCGCCGGTGCTTCAGAACGCGGGGGCGGGCGTCATGGGGCCGCCCAGAGCGTCGCGCCGCTCGGGCATCGCCAGGCCGACCATGTTGTGCCAGCCGGCGGCCCGTTCCCACGCGTACATGGCGTGGATCCCGCCGGCCAGCACGGCCGACTTGGCCTTGGGCCAGCCGAGGATGCGGCCCATGTGGCCCATCACGGCGAGGCTGACGTCGCGGTAGACCTGGATCTCGCTGAGCGCGGACTCGCGCAGGGTGCGCTGGATGAGCCGGCCGTGTCCGGCGTACGCGAGGCCGAGGAGTTCCTCGTGGCAGTACGCCAGGTGGTTCGCCTCGTCGTTGTCGATCATGTGGATGGCCTTGCCCAGCTCGGGGTGGTCCCCGAAGTAGGTGACCAGCATGTCCATCTGGTCCGCGGCGCGCTGCTCGGTGACCCGGCTGTGCGAGAGGTAGACGATGATGTCCTCCTCGCTCAGCGGCTCGTCCCGGCGGAGCTTGTCGTGGGCGAGGCCGATCCCGCGCTTCTCGAGAAGCATCGTGTAGTCGGTGTCGGGCGGCACCGGCACGGGATCGAGTCCGCGCTTCTTCAGGAGCGCGTTGAAGATCCGGCCGTGCTTCTCCTCGTCGGCCCCGTGCCGGGTGATCTTGGGCGCGAGATCGCGCATCGCCGGCGGGACGAGGGCCGCGATCCGCCCGTTCTCCCAGCCGCCCTGGGCCTCGCCGCTGGCGGCGATGGAACAGAAGAGCTGGAAGGACTCGTCGTTGTCGATGATTTCCTGGAACAGGCCCTTGGCCGTGAGCATGGCTCCACCTCCCTGCGGGCGTCCGCACGCCGCACGTCCGCAGAGAACGAGTCAAATGCGGTACGGGCCTCCCAGCAACAGGAGCGGCGGGCCGTTCGACTGAAAGATGGAGCGTTCCGCTCGTAACCGCGCGCCGTGTGACGCGTTGAGCAGCATGACGGCCGTGGCGGGGAAGACCCCCGAGCCCCCACCACGGCCGCAGACCTTCAGGTTCCGGAAGGCGCGACCTAGGCCAGGCCCGCCCGCTCCAGGGCCTCGGTGCCCGCCCGCAGCGCCGCCACCCGCTCGTCGAGGGTGAAGCCGGCCGGGGCGATGGTCAGGGTCGTGACACCGGCCTCGGCGTAGGCCTTCATCCGGTCGGCGATCCGCTCGACGGAGCCGAGCAGCGTGGTCTGGTCGATCAGCTGCCGCGGTACGGCGGCGGCGGCGCCGGCCTTGTCCCCGGACAGGTACTTGTCCTGGATCTCGGCGGCCTGCTTCTCGTAGCCCATGCGCTGGGCGAGCTGGTTGTAGAAGTTCTGCTTGCGGCTGCCCATGCCGCCGACGTACAGCGCGGTGTACGGGCGGAAGATGTCGGCGAGGGCGTCGATGTCGTCGCCGAGGGCGAGGGGCAGGGTGGGGTGGACGTCGAACCCCTCCATGGTCAGCCCGGCCTTCTCGCGGCCCGCGCGGAGCGGGCGGAGCGCGGTCTCCTCGAGGTGCTCGGCGGAGGGGAAGATCAGCAGCGCGCCGTCGGCGATCTCGCCGGTCTGCTCCAGGTTCTTCGGGCCGATCGCCGCGATGTAGAGCGGGATGTGCTCGCGCTCGGGGTGGACGGTGAGCTTGATGGGCTTGCCCGGGCCGTCCGGCAGCGGGAGCGTCCAGTGCTCGCCCTCGTACGTGAGCCGCTCGCGGGACATGGCCCTGCGGACGATCTCGACGTACTCACGGGTGCGGGCGAGGGGCTTGTCGAACTTGACGCCGTACCAGCCCTCGGAGACCTGCGGCCCCGAGACGCCGAGGCCGAGGCGGAAGCGGCCGCCGGAGAGCGAGTCGAGGGTGGCGGCGGTCATCGCCGTCATCGCGGGCTGACGGGCCGGGATCTGCATGATCGCGGAGCCGATGTCGATCCGCTCGGTCTTGGCGGCCACCCAGGAGAGCACGGTGGGCGCGTCGGAGCCGTAGGCCTCGGCGGCCCAGCAGACGTCGTATCCGAGGCGGTCCGCCTCCTGGGCGACGGCGAGGTTGTCGCCGTCCATTCCGGCGCCCCAGTAGCCGAGGTTGATGCCGAGCCTCATGACCACACCCTCTTTACCGATCAGTAACGTCCCTTGCGCCGGACTCTAGCGCGAGGGGGAGGGATCCGTCAGGGGGAGGTTGTCCACAGGCTCTCTCCGCGTGGGGTCTTGGCCAGTAATCTCGCGTCCCATGGAGCAGAGGCATCTCGGACGTACGGGCCTGCGCGTGTCCCGGCTCGGACTCGGCACCCTCACCTGGGGCCGCGACACCGACGAGCACGACGCCGCCGACCAGTTGAAGGCGTTCTGGGACGCGGGCGGCACGCTGGTCGACACCGCGGACGTGTACGGCGGGGGCGAGGCCGAGTACATGCTCGGGCAGCTCATGGAACGGCTGGTGCCACGGCGGGATCTGGTCATCTCCACCAAGGCGGGCAGCGTGCCCGACCCGGACCGGCGGATGGACGGCTCCCGCGGCCATCTGCTGGCGGCGCTCGACGCCTCCCTGTCGCGACTGGGAACGGACCACGTGGATCTGTGGCAGCTGCACGCCTTCGATCCGTACACCCCGCTGGAGGAGTCCCTCCAGGCGCTGGACATCGCCGTGAGCAGCGGCCGCGCGCGGTACGTGGGGGTGTCGAACTTCTGCGGGTGGCAGCTGGCGAAGGCGGGGACCTGGCAGCTCGGGGCGACGGGAGCGGGGCGGACCCGTCTTGCGGCGACGCAGATGGAGTACTCGCTGTTGCAGCGGGGCGTCGAGCGGGAGGTGCTGCCCGCGGCCCTGGACCTGGGGATAGGTCTGCTGCCGTCCTCACCGCTGGGGCGCGGGGTGCTGACGGGCAAGTACCGCGACGGCACGCCCACCGACTCCCGGGGCGGCTCGGAGACCATGGCGCCCTTCGTGGAGCCGTATCTGGACGAGGCGGCGAGCCGGATCGTCGACGCGGTCACCACGGCGGCGGACGGCCTGGCGACGACGCCGCTCCAGGTGGCGCTCGCCTGGGTCCGCGACCGGCCCGGGGTGACCGCCCCGATCATCGGTGCGCGCAACGCGCAGCAGCTCACGGCCGCGTTGTCAGTGGAGAGCCTTAGTCTTCCTGACGAGATCTGCCGGGCTCTCGACGATGTGTCGGCGCCCGTGCACCGTTATCCGGATCAGGACTGGAGCACCTTGTGACCGAGCCTTCGCGGGAGACCCCTCCCGAGGCCACCGAGCCCGTGCCGGGCGAGGCCGACGAGGCCGCGACCGAGCGCACCCCGGAGGGCGTGGCGGAGCGCGTCGGGGAAGGCCCGGAGGTGGGCGCCGAGGCGGTTGAGGCCGGCGACACGAGCCCCGTGGCCGACGCGAGTCCTGCCGACGCCGCGAGTTCTGCCGACGCCGCGAGTCCTGCCGACGACGGGGCGACGAAGGCCGACGGGGAGACGAAGGCCGCGGAGGTGTCCGAGGCGCAGGCCGAGCTGGCCGCGCAGCGTGAGTTGCGGGCCAGGATCGAGCAGCGCAAGGCCGAGAAGGAGGCGCCGGTCGAGGCGGGCGGGAAGCTCAGCGGCACGGCGGCCGATCTGCTCGCGGCGGTACGGGCGGTGGAGAGCGGTACGAAGCCGGGCACCGCGTTCTTCGAGGCGCCCGAGCCCGCGCCCCGGCCCCTCGCGCCCGCGCCGACGCCCCCGCCCGCGCCCGCACCGGCCGCGGCGGCGCGCACGGCGGCCCCGGAGCGGACGGCGGCACCCGAGACGCTCGAGGCCGTGCGGGAGGTCCTCGCGCGCGGTGGGGCGCCGGAGTCGCTGACCGCCCAGGTCGCCGCCGCCCTGGGCGAGGGCGCCGCCGAGGCGCTGCGCGAGGACCCCTGGCTCCTCCTCTCGGTGCCCGGGGTGCAGCCCGAGCACGCCGACGGCTTCGCGCGGGCCCTGCTGGGTGCGGAGTGCGGCCCTGACGACCCCCGGCGGGCGGTCGCCCTGGTGGCCTGGCTGCTCGAGCGGGCCGCGCTGAAGGGGCACACGGCCCTGGAGGACGGCGCCGTGCGGGCCGGGCTCGCCAAGCTGTCCGTGCCCAACCCGGACGAGGCGCTCCGCCAGGCGGTCTCCGAGGGCGCGGTGCTGGTGTTCCAGGACGAGGAGCCCGCGCCGGAGGAGGCCGAGGACGAGGACGACGAGACCGCCGCCGCCGAGGCCGGTGAGGACCTCGACGCACCCGACGTGCCGGTCCTGCTGGGGCTCGACCGGTACGCCCTCGCCGAGGAGAGCCTGGCCGACGGCCTGGCACGGCTGGTCAAGACCGCCTCCGCGGAGGTCTGGGAGGGGCCCGAACTGGTCCGCGCCGCCGGCGCGCACGGCCTGGTCCTGCACACCGGCGGCGAGGCGGCCCGCCGCGAGCCGGTCGCGCTGGCCGAGGCCGCCCGTGAGCGGGGCCTGCGGGTCGCCGTGGCCGTGCACAGCGAGAACGGGGTCCGCCGACTCGGCGCGGAGGCGCTGACGGTCGCCGCCCTGCTGTCCGGAGCCGCCGGACCCGGCCGGGACGCGGAGGGCGCCTTCGCCCTGGACCTGCTGATCGTCCTGGACGCCCCGCAGCTGGACGTCGAGAGCGCCGCGATGCTCGTGGAGTCCCTGCCCGACGGCTGCCGTCTGGTGCTCGGCGGCGACCCCGGGGTCCTCGGCTCCGCGGGCGCGGGCCGGGTGTTCGGCGATGTCCTCGCGGCCCGGGTGTGCCCCCAGATCGCCTCCCGGGTCCCCGACCCCGGCCCGATCGGCGAGCTGGTCTCGGGCATCGGCATCGGTGAGCTGAACCAGGTGGAGGCCCCCGGCAAGGAGGTCGTGATCGTCCCGGTCCGGGACGCGGGCGAGGCCGTCCACCGCACGGTCCAGCTCGTCGCCGACTCGATTCCCCGCGCGATCGGTGTGCCCACCGAGCAGACCCAGGTGATCACGGTCGGCCATGGCGGCTCGGCGGGCACCCGCGCGCTGAACACGGCGCTCAAGCAGCGGCTCAACCCCGGCCCCGGCCGCTTCGGCGGCTTCGACCCGGGCGACCGTGTGGCGTACGTACCGGCCCCGGGGCGGACGGTGACCGGGACGGTCGTCTCGGCCGATGCCGAGGGCCTGCGCCTGGAGTGCGAGGACGAGGAGCTCGTCGTACCGAAGGAACGGGTGGAGTCCGCGCTGCGGCACGGCTGGGCGCTCTCGGCGCACCAGGCGGCCGGGATGCGGTGGCCGGCGGCGGTCGTGGTGCTGCCGGGCGACGCGGCCCAGGGGCTGAGCCGGCCCTGGGTGTACACGGCCTTCGGTCGTGGGGAGCGCCATCTGTCGGTCGTCCACGGCGTGGACCAGGCGCTGCCCCGCGCGGTGTCCGAGGGGATGCCCCAGGAGCGTACGACCCGGCTGGGGCCGCTCCTGGAGGCCCTTCTGGCGGCCGCGGAGGACTGACCGGCCCCCACAGGGGCCGGTACGCGGAGGGCGGGGCACCGAGTGGCGCCCCGCCCTCCGCCGTACCGGCACTTCGCCGTACCGGCCGTACGTCGTACCGCTCAGCCGTACCGGCTCTTCGCCGCCCCGGTCAGGCGTCCTGCTCCTCCAGGTCGTCGTCCAGCTCGTCGTCGAAGACCGCGCTGACGTCGAAGCGGCAGACGATCCGCTCCGGATCGGCCTGCTCGAAGGGAGCGTTCAGCCACTCCCCCGGCTCCGGCAGCTCCTCCGCGGCCGAGACCCAGAGCGTGGAGTCGCCCTCCTCCAGACCGAACTCCTTGTGGCGTGAGGCGATTTCGTCCGGTTCGTACTCGCCGAAGAGCACGCCGAGCGCCGCGTGCGTACTGACACCGACGGCGGGAACCCCGTCCGAACCCTCCTCGTCGCTCTCCAGATCGGCGATGCGCTGGGCCTGGGCGAGCAGCCGCTTCGGCTCCGCCACGGCGTAGTCGCGGCGGATCAGCACGCTGAGGGCGTGCGGCTCCTCCGGCCCGGCGTAGGGCGGCAGCGAGTCGTCGGCGGCCGGGATCTCGAAGGGGGTGACCTCGTCGTACCGGTCGTAGAGCCGCTCGTCGTACGCCTCGGCCGCCGCGGCGAGGGCGTTGAAGGCTTCGTAGACGGCCGGGTCGTCGTCCCCCGAACGACGTTCGACCGCCTCCAGGTGACGGTCCAGTGCGGCTTTGACCGCCTCGGCGGCGGCACGTACCTCGGCAGCGGTGGGCTGCGCAGCATCAGACATGGGACGCACGCTATCCGTAGCGGGCCGGTGCCCGCACAATAGATGCGATGCCGGAATACGAATTTGTCGACGTGTACGTGCCGCGCGGCGTCTCCCGCAAGGAGGCCACGCGGCTTCTGACCGACCATGCCGAGTACGGGCACTGGGAGTTGGACCGCCTGACCCTGCACCGGGACGGCAGCCGCAGGGTGCGGCTGCGCCGGCGCATCATCCGTCAGGTCCGCGCCACCTGGTGACATGACATGGGGCCCCGCGATGCGGGGCCCCTGCGCGTCTCCCGGCCGATCCGGCCGATCTAGGCGGACTGGCGGGTGCGGCGGTAGAGCACCGCGCCGGCGAGCAGCAGACCGGCGCCGGCCGGGACGATCACACCGAGCGGACCGGAACCGGTCTGCGCCAGCTCCTCGGTCGCACCGGGCTGCGTGATCGTGTGCGTACCAGGCGTGTTCGGCCCGGCGGGCGTCCCCGGCCCCTCGGAGTCACCGGGGTTGCCAGGGGTGCCGGGCGTACCCGGGTTGCCGGGGTTACCGGGGTTACCCGGATTGCCAGGGTTCCCAGGGTTACCCGGATTGCCAGGGTTACCGGGGTTACCCGGATTGCCAGGGTTACCGGGGTTACCCGGATTGCCAGGGTTCCCAGGGTTACCCGGATTCCCGGGGTTACCCGGGTTGCCGGGGTGCGTCGGCTCGATGCCGTTGGCGCACTCGTTGCCGAACGCCGGGTTGATGGCGCCGATGACCGAGACGCTGTTCCCGCAGGCGTTGACCGGGACGTGGACCGGCACCTGGACGGTGTTGCCGGACGCGACGCCCGGGGAATTGCGGGTGCCGCCCTCGGCCGACGAGCCGCGGTGCTTGCCCGGCTTGGAGACGTTGGCGCACTTGTTGCCGAACGCCGGATTGAGCAACCCGACCACGTTGACGGTGTTTCCGCAGACGTTCACCGGCGCGTGCACCGGGACCTGGACGGAATTACCGGACGCGACGCCCGGGGAATTCGAAGCGGTGCCGTTCGCGCCCGAATCGGCATTCGCATAACCACCACCGAGGGCGAGTACGCCGCCCGCGGCCGCAACGGTGATCAGGCCCTTGCGCGTGACCTGTCGCATAGCTTGTTCCCTGCCTTCTCGGCTTCTGCCTTCTGGCTTCAGAAGAGGGCCACCGGGCACGACGCCCGGGGCGGAAATGGCCACCGGCCCCGGAGTGCATGGCACGCACTCCGGGGCCGGACTGGCTCAGACCCTCACGGGTCGAGGCACAACGTCAGGCGTTGATGCAGGTGTTGCCGAAGGTGGGGTTCAGCAGCCCGATCACGGAGACCGTGTTGCCGCACACGTTCACGGGGACGTGAACCGGCACCTGGACGACGTTGCCCGAGAGCACGCCGGGGGAACCGATGGCGGCACCCTGGGCACCCGAGTCGGCAACGGCCATGCCCGCACCCGCGAGAACGAGACCGCCGGTGGCAGCCGCAGCAGCGACGACCTTCTTGATCATTATTCCTCCTTGTTGGCAATGCGATCCCAGCCGCGGACCGCACCACCTGTAACGAGGGGGAAGTATTGGGGCTACGAGCGTATGAGTGCATTCACTCGTTCCGGTCACATGCGTACGTGCGGCCGAATACCCGAAGAGCCCGCTCAGGAAGCGTCGATGAACCGGTCGAGAACGCGGACGCCGAACTTCAGCCCGTCCACCGGAACCCGCTCGTCCACGCCGTGGAACATCCCGGCGAAGTCCAGCTCGGGCGGCAGCTGGAGCGGCGCGAAGCCGAAGCAACGGATGCCGAGGTCGTCGAAGGACTTGGCGTCGGTGCCGCCGGAGAGCATGTACGGCACCGCCCGGGCGATCGGGTCCTCGGCGCGCAGGGCGAGCTGCATCGCGTCGACCAGGGCCCCGTCGAAGCTGGTCTCCAGGGCCTTGTCCCCGTGCACGTCCTCGCGCTTGACCCGCGGGCCGAGGATCCGGTCCAGGTCGGCCAGGAACTCGTCCTCGTAACCGGGCAGGAACCGTCCGTCGACGTGCGCCGTGGCCTGTCCGGGGATGACGTTGACCTTGTAGCCGGCGCCGAGCATGGTCGGGGCGGCGGAGTTGCGCAGGGTCGCGCCGACCATCTTGGCGATACCGCCCAGCTTGGCGAGCGTCGCCTCCATGTCCTCGGGGTCGAGCGGGGTGCCCAGCGCGTCCGAGAGCTCGTCCAGGAAGGACCGCACGGTCTTGGTGACCCTCACCGGCCACTGGTGGCGGCCGAGGCGGCCGACGGCCTCGCAGAGCTCGGTGATGGCGTTGTCGTTGTTGGTCATCGACCCGTGCCCGGCGGTGCCGTCGACGGTCAGCCGCATCCAGTGCATGCCCTTCTGGGCCGTCTCGACCAGGTAGAGCCGCAGGTTCTCGTTGACGGTGAAGGAGAAGCCGCCGACCTCTCCGATCGCCTCCGTCACGCCGTCGAAGAGGTCACGGTGGTGGTCGACCAGGTGCCGGGCGCCGTAGGTGCCACCCGCCTCCTCGTCGGCGAGGAACGCCAGGACGATGTCGCGCGGGGGCTTGCGGCCGCCGCGCATCCGGTCCCGTACGACCGCGAGGGTCATCGCGTCCATGTCCTTCATGTCGACCGCGCCCCGGCCCCAGACACAGCCGTCGGCGACCTCGCCGGAGAAGGGGTGGTGGGTCCAGTCCTCGGCGTTGGCCGGCACCACGTCGGTGTGGCCGTGGATGAGCAGGGCCGGCCGGGAGGGGTCCTCGCCCTCGATACGGGCGACGGTGGAGGCCCGCCCCTTGTGCGACTCGATGATCTTCGGCTCGAGACCGACCTCGGCGAGCTTCTCGGCGACGTACTCCGCCGCCGCCCGCTCGCCCGGGCCGGAGTGGTCGCCGTAGTTGCTGGTGTCGATGCGGATGAGGTCACGACAGAGGTCGACGACCTCGTCCTCGCCGGTGACGCTCCGGGCCGTGTTCGACTCGCTCACGCTGCTTCCTCCCACTACGTGCCCCACGTGCTTGCTGGTGGTCGCCCCCATCCTCGCGCGCCCGGCCCCCGGGACCCAAGGGCGCCCGTCGGCCGACATGCGTCTGTCACACGGTTCGGCCCCGACCAGGGGTGGTGATCGACCACCTCCAATGTTTGCTATGGTTTTCCACGTCGGAACGGCCGAGCGGCCGGAAAGACAGACACCTTGTCCGGGTGGCGGAATGGCAGACGCGCTAGCTTGAGGTGCTAGTGCCCTTTATCGGGCGTGGGGGTTCAAGTCCCCCCTCGGACACCAACGAAGGACCCCACATCACGTGGGGTCCTTCTGCGTATGAACCACATGTCGGCTTCTTGCCGATACCGATAACCTTCCCCTCGCATGCGCACGGCGACGTTGGGGGGACAGCCACCATGCCCATCAGACCGCAGTACCGGCGGGTATCGGCTCTGCAGCGGGAGTTCTTCAACAGAGAAGGCATCCTCGCCGCCTACGACGAGGAACTGCAGGGCATCGACGACGGCCCCCGGATCCTCAACGTGGTCGGCGTCGGCGGTATCGGCAAGTCACGCCTTCTCCAGGAGTTACGCAACCGCACCCCGGACGACTTCCGCACCGCCTGCCTCGACCTGCAGCTGCCGGCCATGCGACAGCAGGAGGACGCGCTCGCGGTGCTCCGGATGGAGTTCGGGGCCCAGGGAGTCCAGTTCGACCGCTTCGACATCGCCTACGCGGTGCTGTGGCAGCGCGTCCATCCGCAACTGCAGCTGAACCCGAAGAACACTCCGTTCGCCGAGGAGAGCGAGATCCTCTCGAGGATCCTCGACGACGCCATGGGCATCCCCGTCTTCGGAACGGCGGCCGGGCTGGTACGGCTGACCGGGCGGGCGATCAAGAACCGCCAGCGCCGGCAGCGGATCGAAACCGACCCCACGCTGCACGAGCTCGACAGCCTCAGCACCGCGGAACTCGGGCACGCGGTCTCCTACCTCTTCGCCGAGGACCTGAGGGCGGCGGAGCAGCCCTACGTCGTGTACGTGGACGCCTACGAGGCGCTCGTACCGGCCCCTCTGCCCCGTGGCCGGAGTTTCGGGTCGGACTCCTGGCTGCGCGACGTGCTGGGCCAGCTGCAGGGCGGGCTCACCGTTCTGGCCAGTCGCGAGCCGCTGCGGTGGGCGGCGTACGACCGGGACTGGGAGTCGGTGATCCGCCGGGCGGACGTGGACGGACTGCCCATGTCCGCCCGGCTCGATCTGCTCTCCCAGGCCGGGATCACCGAGATCCCCCGGCAGCGGTCCATCGCAGAGGCCAGTGCGGGCGTCCCGTTCTACCTCCACCTCGCGGTCGATACTCATCTGCAGAACCCGGCCCGGCTGGAGCACGCGGGGACCTCGGAGGAGATCGTCCAGCGATTTCTGCAGCACGTGGCTCCGGACGAGGTGCGGATCCTGGAGCTGCTCAGCGTGGCCCGGACCTTCGATTTCGGTGTGTTCCAAGCTGTCGGGCGGGCCTTCGACCTCCCAGCCAACCTGCTGACGTGGGAGTCGCTCACCGCGTACTCCTTCGCCTACCCCCTGCCCGACGGCTGGCACCGACTCCACCAGTTGATGATCGGGGCGCTGCGCCGGCACCTCTCGCAGTCCGTCCAGCGCAGTGTCCACAGCACGCTGAGGTCCCACTGGGAGAGCCTGGCGGAGCGCATGGAGCAGGGACAGCTTCGTACCTCCGGCATGTCCCGGCTGTCGCCCCTGCGCGAGGCGGTGTTCCACGGGCTGCACGCCGCCGACATCTCACCGGAGCAGATCCAGCGCCACGCCGACCGGGCGGTCGCCCTCAGCGGCAGACAGGCCGCGGACGGCATGGTGAAGGACCTGCGCGACCACCTCGCGTCGCTGGAGGCGAGTCCTTCCGCCGGGGCGGACCAGGAGGCGGTCTCCGAGCTGCGGGACGCGGCGGTCTGTCTGGAGGCTGAGGCGATGCTCGAGCGCGGCGACGCGGCGGCGGCGATCGACCTCACGCCGCACCTGGAGCGACCCGTGACCTCGCTCGTCTCGGCGCGGCTCGCTCTGGCGGGTGCCAACGCTCGACGGATCGCGGGGGAGAGCGACCGTGCCGCGGCGATCTTCGAACGTGTGTGGGCGGAGCACGGGGGCGCGGCGCGGCCGGCGGCCGGGTACTGCGTCGCCGACATCCGTATGTGGCAGGGCGACTTCGCGGGGGCCTTCTCCCTTGCGGAGGAGGTGCACGGCATCTCGGCGCCGGAGGACGGGGTGATCCGGGGCGACCTCAAGCGGTTGATGCATCTCGGCCATCGCTTCCTGATGGACTTCGACAGCTCGGCGCGGCTGCTGGTCGAGGCCGAGGAGGAGTACCGCGCCGCGAACGCGGTCGTGGGCATGGCCAATGTCCGCACCAACCGGGCCGAGCTGTTCGCCTTCACCGACCCGACGGCGGCCGTCGACGAGGCCTCGGCCGCCCTGGAGGTGCAACGGGACCTGGGCGCCCAGCATGAGCTCGGCAAGGCGTACACCGCTATGGCCATGGCCCAGACCCGGCTGGGCCAGTACGACCGGGCGGCATCCTCGTTCCTGAACGCCAACGAGGCGCTCGACCGTGCGGGCTACCGCTCGGGACGGGCCCGGGCCGACATGTTCCGTGCGTTCCTGACACTGCGGCAGGGCGACCGGCAGGCGACGCGCGACCTGCTCATGCAGGCGTCGGCGGAGTTCCTGGCCTGCCAGGTCTACCCTTCGCTGATCCTCGCGATCCACCGTGCGGCCGAGCGCATCGGGCTGAGCGAACCGGAGCTGAGCGCGGCGGCGGACCGGGCAAGCCCCGCCGTACGGCCGCTCGGCTCCCTGGACGCCCTGCAACGCCGTACGGACTCCGTGCTGTCGATGTTCCTCGAGGGGGACGCGTGAACTGGTTGGAGCTGTACGGGCAGGCGCTGGATTCGGGCGAGTCGGCCGCGGGCTACTACAACCGCAACGTGGGTGTTCGCACGCCGGACGGAAGGGTCAACGTCCGCATCCCACTGGCGGCGGCCGACACGATGGACGTACGGCTGTGGGACGAGGAGGACGTACTTGCGTGCATCGGGCCGTATGTCGGCCACGCCCCGGAGTTGCGCCATGTCTCCCGGGATCCCCGTTTCCAGGTGCACCACTTCATCGAGGGGCGGGTGCTCGACAGCTTCTCTCCACGCGGCAGTGCCGTCCCCTCACATGTGATCGACGATGTCATCGGTGTGATGGACCAGTTGACGCGCATTCCGGTCGAGAAGGCGCCCTCGCTGCCCGCCGAGTGGCCGGAGTCCGGCGACAGTGCCGGTTTCGGACGACTGCTCGCCCGGCTGACGCAGCGGGTCTACGACACCCACCGCGACGAGTACGCGGACGTGTTCGCGGACTTCGGCATCCCGGCCGAGCCGCTCGCGGTCGTCGAACCGCTCTGGGACGGACTGGTCTCACGCCCCTTCGCCGTCCTCCACGCCGACCTGCACCGCAAGAACATGATCGTCTCGGACGGGCTGACCTGGTTCCTCGACTGGGAACTGGCTCTGTGGGGCGATCCCCTGTACGAGATCGGCATCCACTTCCACAAGATGGACTATCCGGCCCAGCAACAGGCCGAGGCCTTCCGAAAGTGGCGGGCCAGGCTTCCCCTGCAGGCAACGGCCGGGCCGGTGGCCGACCTCGACCTGTACCTGGCACATGAGCGGATCAAGTCGGCGATCGTGGACACCGTCCGCTACTCGAAGCAGCTGGTCGGGGCCGACCAGTCACTGCGGGAGTTCCTGACCGGCCGTCTGGCGCGCAAACTCAACGTTGCCCGTGCGGTCTGGGGGGCGGACGCCGGTATGACGCCGGAAAGGGTCGTACGGACCCTGGCTGCCTGGGTAGACAGATAGGCATGGACGCCACAGCGCTGTACGCAGAGGCACGCACGCGCGAGGACGCGCTCGCCGGGTTCTACAACCGCAATGTGCGGATGGAGGCGGACTCCGGGCCGGTTCTGGTACGGATACCCGGTCCCCGCGCCGAGCCGATGGACCTCACGCTCTGGTCCGAGCCGGCCGTGCTCCGGGCGATCCATCCCTACGTCTCCCTGGCACCGCGGCTGTTGCACGCGGACGAGCAGCGCCGCTTCCAGATCCACGAGTTCGTCGAGGGCCGCCGGGTCGACGAGTTGGCGCAGGACGGCAAACCGCTACCCGACGCGGTCCTCGACGGTGTCGAGCGGCTCTTCCACGAGATGCACCGCGTGCCCTTCACCGCTCTGCCCGCGGTGCCTGCCGACTGGCCCGCCGACGGGGACACCGCAGCGTTCGCCGGTCGGCTCCTGGCCCTCGTCCGTGATATTCGCGGACGCGCGGACGCGGTGCTCGAAGGCCTCTACGGGGCGTTGGGCGTCCCGTCGGACCCGTGCGGGGCCCTGGCCGAGCGCGCGGGCAGGGAGCTCACCGAGCGTCCGTTCCGCCTGCTGCACGCGGACATCCACCGTAAGAACATGATCCTCACCGAGCAGGCCCGGGTGACCTTCCTCGACTGGGAGCTCGCACTGTGGGGGGACCCCGTGTACGACCTGGCGGATCACCTGCACAAGACGTCGTACACGGCAGTGGACCGACAGCGGATCGTCGCGGGCTGGGAGCGGGTCGCGCCCCCCGAGTGCCGCCGGGACTGGCACGCGGGTCTGGCCTTCTATCGCTCGTACGAGGAGATGAAGTCCGCGGTGGTGGACACGGTCCGGTGGGGCCGCCGCATCACCGAGGCCCGGACGGCGGGTGAGCGCCGGAGGCTGGCCGAGGAACTCCGGGCGAAGCTGGTCACGGCCAGCCCGCACTGGGGCGGTGGCCCTCCGCCCTCGGCGGGCCGGATCGAGGACGCCGCCCTGACCTGGCTCGGCTCCACGGGCGACTGACCGGCGAGACGCCGGGTCGTGGCCGGTGACGGCTCGTCTACCGTGGGAACGGTGAGACGAAGATCGAAGACGCCCGCCGCGCCGCTTCCGCAGCGGGACGGGATCGATCCTGTGCGGGTGCGGCTGCCCGAGGATCCTGATGCGGGGTGGGCGACCGTCGGGGACTACCTACGGGCACGGTACGGAGGTGCCGTCGGGGACGGGCGCGTCGAGGAGATGCTGCGCGACGGGCGGTTCGTCGGGGTGGCCGGGCCGGTCGCGGACGACGAACCGTACGTCGCCGGGCTGCGTCTGTGGTTCCACCGGGACTTCCCCGCCGAGGAGCGGGTCCCCTTCGAGCTGGGGATCGTGCACCGGGACGAGCGGATCGTGGTCGTCGACAAGCCGCACTTCCTGGCGACGATGCCGCGCGGACGCCATGTGACCGAGACGGCACTCGCACGGCTCCGCCGGGAGCTGGGGATGCCGGAGCTCCAGCCCGCGCACCGGCTCGACCGCCTGACGGCCGGCCTGGTGCTCTTCGTCGTGCGGCCCGGCGACCGGGGCGCGTACCAGACGCTGTTCCGGGACCGGCTGGTCGGCAAGGAGTACGAGGCGGTGGCGGCGTACGAGCCAGGGATCGCGCTGCCGGTGACCGTACGGAGCCGGATCGTGAAGGAGCGCGGGGTGATCGCCGCCCGCGAGGAGCCGGGTGAGCCGAACAGCGAGAGCCGGATCGAGCTGGTCGAGCGGCGCGGCGGGCTCGGGCGGTACCGGCTGCTCCCGGCGACCGGGCGGACCCATCAGCTGCGGGTGCACATGAACAGCCTGGGGCTGCCGATCCTGAACGATCCGGTCTATCCCGTGGTCCGCGAGGACGGGCCGGAGGACTACGCGCGCCCGCTCCAGCTGCTCGCGCGGACGCTGGAGTTCACCGATCCGCTGACCGGCGTCCCGATGAGGTTCGAGAGCGGACTTCGGCTCGACGGGCTGGACGGGCCCGACACGCTGGACTGAGGCGTTCCCGGACCGGACGACAAGCACGAGACCCCCGCAGGCTGCCGCCTGCGAGGGTCTCGGCACCCGTGGGGGGCCGTCAGTCCTGGTTCGCCGCGGCGGTCGCGCGGACGCGCCCACGGACCAGGAACCAGCCGCCGACGAGCAGGAGCGCAATCAGCGGGAGGCAGTTCACGGTGGTGCGGCTGATCCCGCCGTCCATCCACATCAGGACGAGGACGGAGCCGAGGAAGACCAGCGTGACGATCTGGGTGTAGGGGGCCCAGGGCAGCCGGTAGCCGGGGCGGGTGACCCGGCCTTCCTTGGAGCGGTTCACGAACAGCAGCGAGCAGACCATGATCATGGCCCAGGTGCCGATGATGCCGATGGAGGCGAAGTTCAGCACGAGCTCGAAGGCCTCGCCCGGCATGAGGTAGTTCAGGCCGACGCCGAGGACACCGAAGGCGGCGGTCAGCAGGATGCCGCCGTAGGGCACGCCGCCCTTGTTCATGACGCCGGTGAACTTGGGCGCGGAGCCGGACAGCGACATGGAGCGCAGGATCCGGCCGGTCGAGTAGAGGCCCGAGTTCAGGCTGGAGAGCGCGGCGGTGAGGACGACCAGGTTCATCACGCCGGCGGCGCCGGGGACGCCCAGCTTGTCGAAGACCGTGACGAAGGGGCTCTGGTCGCCGGAGTACGCGGTGTACGGCAGGAGCAGCGCGAGGAGGACCACGGAGCCGACGTAGAAGAGGCCCACGCGCCACATGATCGAGTTGATCGCCTTCGGCATGATCTTCTCGGGGTTCTCGGTCTCGCCGGCGGCGACGCCGCACAGCTCGACGGAGGCGTACGCGAAGACGACACCCTGGATCAGCAGCAGCATCGGCATGACACCGCTGGGGAAGATGCCGCCGTTGTCGGTGATGGTGGAGAAGCCCGGGGTGTGGCCGCCGACGTCGTGCGACGTCACGATCAGGAAGATGCCGATCAGCATGAAGGCGACGAGCGCGCCGACCTTGATGATCGCGAACCAGAACTCCATCTCGCCGAAGTACTTCACGGAGATGAGGTTGGCGGCGAGGACGACCGCGAGGGCGATCAGGGCGAGGATCCACTGCGGGACGTCGCTGAACATGGCCCAGAAGTGGGCGTAGGTCGCGGCTGCCGTGATGTCGGCGATGGCGGTGGTCGACCAGTTGAGGAAGTAGAGCCAGCCGGCCGTGTAGGCGCCCTTCTCGCCCATGAACTCACGGGCGTAGGAGACGAACGCGCCGGAGGAGGGGCGGTAGAGGACCAGCTCGCCGAGGGCCCGCACCACGAAGAAGGCGAAGACGCCGCAGACCGCGTACGCGATGAAGAGGGACGGTCCGGCGTTGGCCATGCGGCCACCGGCGCCGAGGAAGAGGCCGGTGCCGATCGCGCCGCCGATGGCGATCATGTTGATGTGACGGGACTTGAGGTCCTTGCGGTACCCGGCGTCGCCGGCGTCTACGTGGGGGGACGTCCCGGATGCCGTCGCCGGTGGCGTGGCGGACAGCGTGTCGGCCGCAGGGAGGGTGCGGTCACTCATGGAGTTGTTCGCCTTCGTGAGGGGAGGGTCTGTGCGGTACCCGGCCGCGCGCGTGGAGGTAGTCCACGGCTCTCACGGCCAGCGCACATCGTCACGGCAAGGCGGGATTTCAGCAGTGGCCAATGTCACTGAACGCCCTTATTTGAGCTACTTCTGAGGTTCCTCCATGGCGAATGCCTTGGATCGGCAGGATTTACGGTGCGAGAACATCCAGTTCCCTGAGCGCACCGACCGCGATCTGCCGGGTCAGCTCCTCGGCGCGGACCGCGTCCCGCTCCCGTACCGCCTCGGCGACCTGGACGTGGAGGGTGACGGCGGCCGGGTCGGGGTCCTCGAACATCACCTGGTGGTGCGTGCGGCCGGTGAGCACCTCGGCGACGACGTCGCCGAGCCGGGCGAACATCTCGTTGCCGGAGGCGTTCAGGACGACCCGGTGGAAGGCGATGTCGTGGACGAGGTACGCCTCCAGCTGCCGGCCGCGCGAGGTGGCGACCATGCCGAGCGCCTGCTCGGTCAGCTCGCGGCACTGCTCGGGGGTGGCGTGCACGGCGGCGAGTCCGGCGGCGACGGGTTCGACGGCGGAGCGGAGGACGGTGAGCGAGCGCAGCTGGCGCGGGCGGTCGGCGCCGGCCAGGCGCCAGCGGATGACCTGGGGGTCGTACACGTTCCACTGGGCGGTCGGCAGGACGATCACGCCGACGCGGCGGCGGGACGCGACCAGGTGCATGGACTCCAGGACGCGGACGACCTCGCGGACGACGGTGCGGGAGACGTCGAAGCGCTGGGCGAGTTCGTCGGTGCGCAGGACGCTGCCGGGCGGGTACTCCCCCGCGGTGATCGCGAGACCCAGGGTGGCGAGCACGTGCGGATGGAGCCCCTGGGCCGGTGTCGTCATGGGGGTCAGCCTACGCGTGGACCAAGATCGGAAACTAAAAGTATGACTTTAATGTCACAGACTCTTGAATACGTCGTACCCAATGGGTTTCATGAGCGCGACGGAATCGATGTCGACGTGGACAGCGAGGCACACCCCCATGAGCACCACCTCCCCGACGGTCCCCCCGGTCGTCGTCGTGATGGGCGTCGCCGGCACCGGCAAGACGACCATCGGTCCGCTGGTCGCGGACGCCCTCGGCATCCCCTATGCCGAGGGCGACGACTTCCACCCGGCGGCGAACGTCGCCAAGATGTCGGCCGGCACCCCGCTGGACGACGCGGACCGCGGACCCTGGCTCGACGCCATCGGGCAGTGGGCGCACGGCCGGGAAGGGCTCGGCGGGGTGGTGAGCAGCTCCGCGCTGAAGCGGATCTACCGGGACCGGCTGCGGGCTGCCGCCCCGGGCGTGGTCTTCCTCCATCTGACCGGCGACCGTGAGCTGATCGAGCGGCGGATGAGGGAGCGCAAGGGGCACTTCATGCCGACGGCGCTGCTCGATTCGCAGTTCGCCACGCTGCAGCCGCTGGGGGACGACGAGGCCGGTGTGGCCGTCGACGTCTCCGGCTCCCCCGAGGAGATCGCCGCACGGGCGGTCGCCGCGCTGCGCGAACTCGCCGGCTGATCTCCGTACGCCGGCCGTAGCCCTGTCCCCGCCGTATCCCCGCGGCACCATGCCGTACCCCCGCCGTACCCGCCGTCCTCCAGCCCGCTCGGAGCGCCGGACGGTCCCCCTCCCTGCCCCGTCCCCCTAAGGAACAACCGTGACCAGTCTCAGCGTCGAGGTGCTGGCAGCGGACGCCGTCGAGCCGATCACCTCGGCAGGCAACGCCCAGCTCGGCATCGCCGTGCTCGCGGGCATAGCCGTCATCGTCCTGCTCATCACCAAGTTCAAGCTGCACGCCTTCCTCGCCCTGACCATCGGGTCGCTGGCCCTCGGCGCCTTCGCCGGGGCGCCGCTCGCGGCGACCATCGACGCCTTCACCGCCGGCCTCGGCAAGACCGTCGCGGGGGTCGGCGTCCTGATCGCGCTCGGCGCGATCCTCGGCAAGCTGCTCGCCGACTCCGGCGGCGCGGACCAGATCGTCGACACGATCCTCGCCAAGGCGAGCGGCCGGTCCATGCCCTGGGCGATGGTGCTGATCGCCTCCGTCATCGGTCTGCCGCTCTTCTTCGAGGTCGGCATCGTCCTGCTGATCCCGGTGGTCCTGCTCGTCGCCAAGCGCGGCAACTACTCGCTGATGCGGATCGGCATCCCGGCGCTCGCCGGTCTGTCGGTGATGCACGGGCTGATCCCGCCGCACCCCGGCCCGCTGGTCGCCATCGACGCGCTCGGCGCCAACCTCGGGGTCACGCTCGCCCTCGGCGTCCTGGTCGCCATCCCGACCGTGATCATCGCCGGTCCGGTCTTCTCCCGGTACGCGGCCCGCTGGGTCGACATCCCGGCCCCCGAGAACATGATCCCCGCCCGTCCGTCGGAGGATCTGGAGAAGCGCCCCGGCTTCGGTGCCACCGTCGCGACCGTCCTGCTGCCCGTCGTCCTGATGCTGGTCAAGGCGCTGGTCGACATCGTCGTCGGCAACCCCGACAACGCCGTGCAGAAGGTCACCGACGTCATCGGCTCGCCGCTGATCGCGCTTCTCGCGGCCGTGATCGTGGGTCTGTTCACGCTGGGCCGCGCGGCCGGCTTCACCAAGGAGCGGCTCTCCTCGACCGTCGAGAAGTCCCTCGCCCCGATCGCGGGCGTGCTGATGATCGTCGGTGCGGGCGGCGGCTTCAAGCAGACCCTGATCGACGTCGGCGTGGGCCAGATGATCCTGGACTTCTCCGAGAACTGGTCGATTCCGGCGCTGCTCCTCGCCTGGCTGATCGCCGTGGCCATCCGCCTCGCGACCGGCTCGGCCACGGTGGCGACGATCTCGGCGGCCGGGCTCGTGGCCCCGCTCGCCGAGGGCATGGGCACGAGCGAGACGGCGCTGCTCGTCCTCGCGATCGGCGCCGGTTCGCTCTTCTTCAGCCATGTGAACGACGCCGGGTTCTGGCTGGTCAAGGAGTACTTCGGGATGACCGTCGGCCAGACGATCAAGACCTGGTCGGTGATGGAGACGATCATCTCGGTCGTCGGCATCGTCTTCGTCCTGCTGCTGTCGCTGGTGTTGTAGCCAACGCGCGCCCCATCCCCCGCACTCGGACCGGGTCCGGACGCCTTCCGGGCGACCGGGCCCGGTTCCTTTCGTGCCGCGTGCCAGACTGCGCCGCATGGAACAGAGCGAGATCACCGAGCAGTTGGAGAACCCCGAGTCCCTCAAGCCGTTGGAGCTGGCCTTCCCCGGCCCGCTGCGCGACCAGCTGGTGGCGGCGGTGCTCTCCGGCGAGAAGACCTCGACGACGGGTCTGATGGTGGAGTACGAGGTGGAGGGCGAGGAGCTGCCGCGCGTGGGCGAGCGCTGGGCGCTCATCGACTCGCAGGAGCGGCCGGTCGCGGTGGTGGAGACCACGCAGGTACGGGTGCTGCCGGTCGGGGAGATCGACCTCCCGTTCGCGATCGAGGAGGGGGAGGGGTACACGACGGTCGCCGAGTGGCGGGCCTCCCACGAGAGGTTCTGGCACGGCGCCGAGATGCGGGAGTTCCTCGGCGACCCGGAGTTCACGGTGACCGACGCGACGGTGGCGGTCGCGGAGCGGTTCAAGGTCGTACGGCGCCTGGGCTGAGCCCCGCGGGCGGCTGCGGCGGCGCGTGCGCCGCCACAGCCCTTTCCGCCGACCGGCCCCTAGCCCACCGCCCGAGCCGCCGCCCTGCCCGCCGCTCGGCCCGAGAAGATGCAGCCGCCGAGGAACGTGCCCTCCAGGGAGCGGTAGCCGTGGACGCCTCCGCCGCCGAACCCGGCCGCCTCGCCCGCCGCGTACACCCCTTCCAGTACCTCTCCGCTCTCGGTGAGCACCCGCGACGACAGGTCCGTCTCCAGGCCTCCGAGCGACTTGCGGGTCAGGATGTTCAGGCGTACGGCGATCAGCGGACCGGCCTTGGGGTCCAGGATCCGGTGCGGGGACGCCGTACGGATCAGCTTGTCGCCCAGGTACTTACGGGCGCCCCGGACAGCCGTGACCTGGAGGTCCTTGGTGAAGGGGTTGACGATCTCGCGGTCCCGTGCGGTGATCTCGTGGCGCAGCTCCGCCTCGTCGATCAGCGGCTCGTCCGTGAGCGCGTTCATCCCCCGGACCAGCGCGGCCAGGTCCTTCTCGACCACGAAGTCGACACCGTGGTCCATGAACGCCTTCACCGGGCCCGGTACGTCCGCGCGGGCGCGGCCGATGACGTCCCGGATCGACTTGCCGGTGAGGTCGGGGTTCTGTTCGGAGCCCGAGAGGGCGAACTCCTTGCCGATGATGCGCTGGTCGAGGACGAACCAGGTGTGGTCGTACCCGGTCCGCATGATGTGTTCGAGCGTGCCGAGGGTGTCGAAGCCCGGGAAGAGCGGGACGGGCAGCCGGCGGCCGGTCGCGTCGAGCCAGAGCGAGGACGGGCCGGGGAGGATGCGGATGCCGTGCCGGGCCCAGATCGGGTTCCAGTTCTCGATGCCCTCGGTGTAGTGCCACATCCGGTCGCGGTTGATGTGGTGGGCGCCGGCCTCCTCGGTGATCCCGAGCATCAGCCCGTCGACATGGGCGGGGACGCCGGAGAGCAGCTTCGCGGGCGGGGTGCCGAGCCGGTCGGGCCACTGCTTGCGTACGAGATCGTGGTTGCCGCCGATGCCGCCCGAGGTGACGATCACCGCCTGGGCCCGCAGGGAGAAGGTGTCGGCGACCTCCCGGCTGCTCGCGGTGCCGCGCTCGGCGGTGGAGGGCTCCAGGATCTCGCCGCTGACGGTGTCCACGGCTCCGGCGGTGCGGCCGAGGCCGGTCACCCGGTGCCGGAAGCGGAGCTGGACCCGGCCGGTGGCGACGCCCTCGCGGACCCGGCGCTCGAAGGGGGCGACGAGTCCGGGGCCCGTGCCCCAGGTGATGTGGAAGCGGGGCACCGAGTTGCCGTGCCCGTTCGCGTCGTAGCCACCGCGCTCGGCCCAGCCGACCACGGGGAAGAAGCGCACCCCGCGCGCGTGCAGCCAGGAACGCTTCTCGCCCGCCGCGAAGTCGACGTACGCCTCGGCCCACTGCCGCGGCCAGTGGTCCTCGGGGCGGTCGAAGCCCGCCGTGCCGAGCCAGTCCTGGAGAGCGAGCTCATGGCTGTCCTTGATCCGCATCCGGCGCTGCTCGGGCGAATCGACGAGGAACAGCCCGCCGAATGACCAGTGGGCCTGACCGCCCATGGACTGTTCGGGCTCCTGGTCGAGCAGGATGACGCTCCGCCCGGCGTCCACGAGTTCGGCGGTGGCCACCAGGCCGGCGAGGCCGGCTCCGATCACGATCACATCAGCGTCGTACGACATGGACCGAATCTTGGATACACCGATGTATCGAGTCAACAGTCCGGACCTCTTCGCCTCCCTCCCGTTTTCTAATGTCGAGCATTAACATGGCGGGCATGGCGAGGACGTCGGGGCCCGAGACCCGGGAGAAGCTGATCCGCGCGGCGGAGGAGGTCTTCGCGGCGCAGGGCGTCGACGGCGCCCAGCTGCGGGACATCGTGGCCCTGGCGGGCCAGAGCAACCCATCGGCCGTGCAGTACCACTTCGGTTCACGCGCCGGCCTTCTCGACGCGGTGATGGCGGGCCGCCAGAGACGTACGGAGCGGGTCCTCGAACCGCTCCTCGCCGAGGCTCCCGACACACCGCACGCGCTGATCCGGGCCCTCGTCACCGCCGAGGCGAGCGAGCTGGGCACCGAGAGCGGCCGCCGCTGTCTGCGGATCTCCGCCCAGCTCAGCCATGAGAGCGGGGTCCGCACCCGCACCCCCCATCCCACGCTCGACGGCACCGTCTACTGGAGGCTGATCGAGCGGATCGAGGCCTGTCTGACCGGGCTGCTGCCCGAGCCGCTGCGGCTGGAGCGGCTCGATCTGGCGCTCACCGTCGTCGGCGCCGCCATGGCCGACCGGGCCCGGCAGTACCTCGACGGCACCGAGCCGCTGACACGGCGGCCGCTCTTCCTCGCCGACCTCGTCCGGACCACGACGGCCCTGCTGCAGGCCCCGCCGCCCTCGCTCCGAGAGGACTTCTCATGACCGAGAACCCCCGCCTCCACGACCTCACCGGCCGGACCGTCCTGATCACCGGGGGCGCCCGCGGCCTGGGCGCCGAGGCCGCGCGGCAGGCCGTGGCCGCCGGTGCGAACGTCGTCGTCACGGACGTGCTCGACGAGGAGGGGAAGGCGACCGCGGCCGAACTGGGCGAGCGGGCGCGCTTCCTCCACCACGACGTCACGTCCGAGGAGGAGTGGGCGGCGGCCGTCGCGTACGCGGTCGCCGAGTTCGGCGGCCTCCACGGTCTGGTGAACAACGCCGGGACAGCCAGTGGCTCGTTCCTGGAGAGCGAGTCCGTGGAGAACTTCCGCAAGGTGCTCGACATCAACCTGACCGGTGTCTTCATCGGCATGAAGGCCGCCATCCCGGCGATGAAGGAGGCCGGTGGCGGCTCGATCGTCAACATCTCCTCGGCCGCGGGACTGATGGGCCTGGCGCTGACCGCGGGCTACGGCGCCTCGAAGTGGGGCGTACGCGGGCTGACGAAGATCGGCGCCGTGGAGCTGGGCACGGCGAGGATCCGCGTCAACTCGGTCCACCCGGGCATGACGTACACCCCGATGACCGCGATCGTCGGCATCGAGCGCGGCGAGGGCAAGTACCCCAACACCCCGATGGGGCGGGTCGGCGAGGCGCCCGAGATCGCCGGCGCGGTGGTGTTCCTGCTCTCGGACGCGGCCTCGTACGTGACGGGTGCGGAGCTGGCCGTGGACGGCGGCTGGACGACCGGTCCGACCGTGAAGTACGTCATGGGGCAGTGATTTCATGGCGGCATGACGAACCCCGCCGAAGAGATCCTCGACGTCGTCGACGAGAACGACGAGGTGATCGGACAGGCCCCCCGCGCGGAGGTGTACGCGCGGGGCCTGATCCACCGCTGCGTGTTCATCCTGGTGCGGGACGCCGAGGACCGGATCTTCGTCCACCGGCGCACGCCGGTGAAGCTGGTCTACCCGTCGATGTACGACATGTTCGTCGGCGGGGTCGTCGGCGCGGGCGAGTCGTACGACGACGCGGCGCTGCGCGAGGCGGAGGAGGAGCTGGGTGTCTCCGGACTGCCGCGCCCAGAGCCGCTGCTCCGGTTCCTGTACGACTCCGGGGGTGTCGCCGGGAAGTGGTGGTCCTCGGTCTACCAGGTGCGATGCGAGCTGCCGGTGAACCCTCAGGTGGAGGAGGTCGCCTGGCACGCCTTCCTTCCGGAGGCGGAGGTCGTCGCGCGGCTCGGGGAGTGGGAGTGGGTGCCGGACGGGCTGGCGGCCTACGACCGTCTGCGTGCGCGCCACGGTTAAGGTGCCCGGGTGAGTGACTTCGTACAGAGCCTGCGGCTGTGGTTCGCGCCGCAGCGGATCCGAGACGAGGGCGAGACTCCGGACTACCGGTTCTCGCTCGCCAACGAGCGCACCTTCCTCGCCTGGATCCGGACCGCGCTCGCACTCGTCGGCGGCGGTTTCGCCGTCGACCAGTTCCTGCCGGATCTGCGGTGGGGTGTACGGGTCGGGCTCGCCCTCGCGCTGCTCGCCGCGGGTGTGCTGTGCGCGCTGCGGGCGGTGAACCACTGGGTGCGGTGCGAGCGGGCGATGCGGCGCGGTGAGGATCTGCCGGTGTCACGCTTCCCGACGCTGCTGAGCCTCGCGGTCGCCGTGGTCGCGCTCGCGATGGTGGTGGTCATCCTCTTCGGCTGGGCCGGGAGGTGACCGAGGCGGCGAAGCCCGCCCGGGATCCGGGGCTGCAGCCGGAGCGGACCCGGCTGGCCTGGCGGCGCACGACGCTGACCTGCACGGTGGTGGCGGTGCTCGCCGTGAAGGCGGCGATCAGTGACGACATCACGGGAGCGGCGGTGGCGGGGGCGGCGCTCAGCGCGCTGGTCTGGATCGGCTTCCTGGCCGTCGCCCACCGCCGCATCCACGCCCTGGACGCGGCCCGCCCGCGGCCGCTCTCCCCCCGGGGCGCGCTGCTGGCGACGGCATGCACGGTCGCCCTGGCGGCGTTCGCGGTGGCCGTGGTCCTGTAGTCACGCCCCCGACCGGCCGGACACCCGCTAGTCGGGCCACTCCACCGTGACCACGACCTTGCCGTTCAGGCCGCCCTCCTGGTTGGCGCGCTGGGCTTCGGCGGCCTGGTCCAGGGGGAAGGAGCGGGCCACCCGTACGGAGAGCACGCCCTCGTCGACCAGGGCGGCGAGGGCGGCGAGATCCTGGGGGTCGGGGCGGACCCAGAAGTAGCGGCCGCCCAGGCCGATCACCTCGCCGTCCGCGATCGAGGCGAGGCGGCCCTCGGGGGCGAGGACCCGGGGGCTGAGCTTGAGGAACGGGCCGCCGATCGTGTCGAAGACCGCGTCCACGCCGTCCGGGGCCAGTTCGCGGACCTGCGCGACGAAGGTGTCCTCGTCGTACAGGACCGGTTCGGCGCCCAGCTCCCTGATCCGCTCCTGGCCCGCCTCGCGCGCCGCGCCGATGACCCGGCACCCGAGGTGGCGGGCGATCTGGACGGCCATGGAGCCGACACCGCCGGCCGCGGCGTGCACCAGGACGGTGTCGCCGGAACGGACGGCGAGCGCCTGATGGAGCACCTGATAGGCCGTGAGTCCGGCCAGCGGAAGCGCGGCGGACTCCTCGAACCCCAGGGTGCGCGGCTTGCGGGCGAGGGTGCGGACCGGGGCGGCGACGTACTCCGCGAAGGTGCCGCGGCAGAGGAAGTCCTCGCGGACGTACCCCATGACCTCGTCGCCGACGGTGAACTCGGTGACCGAGACACCGGGCTGGACGACGACCCCCGAGACGTCCCAGCCGGGAACGACGGGGAAGACGGCGTCGATCATCCCGTCGAGGTAGCCCGCCTGGGCCTTCCAGTCGACGGGGTTCACGGCAGCCGCGCGCACCTTCACGAGGACGTCGTCGGGGCCGACCTTGGGGTCGGGCCGCTCCCCGTACTCGAGCACCTCGGGTCCGCCGTACCGGCTGTAACTGATCGCCTTCATACCCCGAACGATCACGGCGGCCCCAGGCCCCCGCAAGCCGGGTACCCCCGGCGGAGTGCGGCGACGCGGTCGCCGAGGCCCGGGGGCCATACAGGGACGAAGGCGGTATTTCGGACTAGCCTGAGATCATGACCCTTCTCCACCAAGAGCACCCCACGCACGCGCACACCCACGGGCCGTCGTGCGGGCACACCGCCGTGACCCACCACGACCACGTGGACTACGCCCACGACGGGCACCTGCACCGCGAGCACTCCGGGCACTGGGACGAGTGCGAGCCCTCGTCGCACGTCCCGCACACCCACCCCGACCACACGCACGGGCCGGACTGCGGGCACACGGCCGTCGACCACGGCGACCACGTCGACTACGTGCACGACGGACACCGGCACGCGGCGCACGGCAACCACTGGGACGACCATTGAGCATTTGTGGAACGGGCCCGACTGGCAGGCTCCCTCCGGGGGCAGTAATCGCCGGTCGGGCCCGATCTTCACACTCAGGGGGATTCCTTGTCCGTCACCGATCCGTACGTCGTCGCGCTCGCACCACACGTGCACGCCTTCGTCCAGCCCGACGGCGGCTGGTGCCTGAACAACGCCGGGTTCGTCGGGGACCACCGCGAGTCGCTGCTCGTGGACACCGCCGCGACCGAGCGGCGGGCGCGCCTGCTCCGCGAGGCGGTCCTCGCGGAGGGGCTGCCCCTTCCCCGCACGATCGTGTCCACGCACCACCACGGCGACCACACGTACGGCAACGGGGTGTTCCTGCCGGAGGCGCGGATCGTCGGGCACGACGCCTGCCGCGCGGAGCAGCTCGCGGCCGGGCGTCAGCTCCATCTCCTCTGGCCGCAGACCGACTTCGGCGAGATCGAGGTGGCGCCGCCCTCGCTCACGTACGGCGAGCGGCTGACGTTGTACGTGGGTGAGCTGGAGGTGCGCGTGCTGCACCCCGGGCCCGCGCACACGACCGGCGACTCGATCGTCCATCTCCCGGAGCAGGGTGTGGTGTTCACGGGGGACCTGGTCTTCCACGGGGGGACGCCGTTCCTTCCGATGGGCTCGCTCGCGGGTTCGCTGCGCGCGCTCGATCTGCTCCGCTCGCTGGACGCACCGACGGTGGTGCCGGGCCACGGGCGCGTGACGGACCCGTCGGCGTACGACGCGACGGAGCGGTACCTGCGCTGGGTGGCCGAACTGGCCCGCGAGGGGCACGCCAAGGGGACGACCCCGCTGGAGACGGCGCGCTCGGCGGACCTCGGGGAGTTCGCGGCCTGGCGGGAGAGCGAGCGGCTGGTGGCCAACCTGCACCGTGCGTACACGGAGTTGGACGGCCTCCCGGAGGGCTCGCCGCTGGATCCGGTGACGGTCTTCGGGGACATGGCCGCGATGAACGGCGGCGTTCCGGTGGCCTGCCACGCGTGAGCCGGGGGGCGCGTTGCCCGGGCGTCCGCCGCGAGGGGGCGTTCGGGCGGTGGCTCAGGGCCCCGGGGGCCGGGAAGTCTGCCCTGCCGTACCTGGCGGTCCGTCGACCCGCCCGGGTATACCGGGAAGGCAGACGACCGGCGCCCGAAGGGACCTCCATGTACGACCGAGCGAGCAGCCGAGCCACGAAGAAGGGGGACGCCTCGGCGGAGCGTACGTCCTCGGCCCGGCCGACCGCGCCCGCCGAGGCCCTGCTCGCCCTCCAGCGCTCGGCCGGGAACGCCGCCGTCGTCCAGATGCTCCGCAGGGCCGGCGCCGCCCAGGACGAGCACCGGCACGGCGCGGGATGCGGCCATGAGGAGGAGGCGCGGCCGGCGGTGCAGCGGTCCGCCGTGCACAACGTGCTGCGCAGCGGCGGCCGGCCGCTCGACGAGGGCAGCCGCGCCGACATGGAGGCGCGCTTCGGGGCCGACTTCTCCGACGTCCGTATCCACACCGACTCGGCCGCCCGGGCCTCCGCCGCCGAACTCGGCGCCGCGGCCTACACCTCCGGCAGCCATATCGTCGCCGGACCCTCCGGCATCGACCGGCACACCCTCGCCCACGAGCTGACCCATGTCCTCCAGCAGCGCTCGGGGCCTGTGGCCGGGACGGACCGGGGTGACGGGCTCCGCGTCAGCGACCCGTCGGACCGGTTCGAACGCGAGGCGGAGGCCACCGCCCGTCAGGTGATGAGCCGCCCGGCGACCGCCACCGCTTCCGGCGAGGCGTCGGCAGAGACCGCGCAGACCGCGCCGGCCTCCGCCGGGACCGGCGACGTCCAGCGCATGCACCACCCGGGCAAGATCGACGGCGAGGTGTCGAGGCTGGTCGCCCAGGCGGAGCCCGGCCTCGACGAGTACCTCGCCGAGTACAACACCTGGCTGGCCAAGCGGGGAAACATGAAGTGGGTCATGAACAACTCGGACCTCAACGACAACATCGAGTACCTGGAGAACCTGGTGGGCCCGCCCGCGGGGCGGAGCAAGGCCGACCTGATGGCGGCGCTGGAGTCGACCATCCGCGCCGACCTGGCCTCCACCGCCTCGGACACGGTGTCGATGACCCGGGCGGCCGCGCTCGCCGCGAAGCGCAAGCTCGTCCTCGGCCGCACCGGCGACACCGGCCCGTGGGCCACGTACCAGCAGGGGAAGGCGCCGGGCGGTGACCGGCTCCCCGAGGACGCGCGGATGGGCCGACGCCTCAACACCACGAAGTGGTCCGTCCCCGTCAACTACGCCTTCATGGACGGCGGCATCGAGGAACGGGCCGTCTTCAAGATCCTCACGAGTCTCGGTCCGCAGATCGAAGGCATGCTGATCGGCGGACAGCTGCACGCGGGCAACTTCTGGCAGGAGATCGAGAGCCTGGGCGACGGCGCGCTCTGGGACAGCAACAAGTCGGCGGACGAAGGCGGCCCGCAGGCGATGCTCGGGCACGAGATCCTTCAGCTCATCGAATCCGGCTACCAGTTCTTCGGCCGGGAGAGCGCCTACGCCCAGGGCAACGCGCGGCTGGTCGCGGTCCACCCGGACCGGCCGGCGCCGGCGCCCGGGGACAAGACGCAGCCGCTCACCATCCCCTGACCGGGGTCACGTACCCGAGGCGCGCAGCCTGCGCATCGCCGCCGCGTCGTCGCGGTCGCGCAGGGAGCCGTCGTCGTCCAGCCAGCGGCGGTGCAGGGCGGCGAGGGCCTCGCGGTCCAGCTCGACACCGAGCCCCGGGGTGTCGGAGACCGTGAGGCGGCCGTCGTGGAAGACGGGGCGGGTGGTGACGACGTCCTCGCTCTGCCACGGGTAGTGGGTGTCGCAGGCGTGGTCCAGGTCGGGCAGGGTGGCGGCGACCTGGGTCATGGCCGCGAGGCTGATGCCGAGGTGGGTGTTGGAGTGCATGGAGAGCCCGACGCCGTAGGTACGGCAGAGCGCGGCCAGTTCGCGCGTACGGTGCAGGCCGCCCCAGTAGTGGTGGTCGCAGAGCACGATCCGTACCGCGTCCCTGGCGAAGGCCTCGGGAACCTCCTCGAAGGTCGTCACGCACATGTTGGTCGCGAGCGGTACGTCCGTACGGGACGCGACCTCGGCCATGGTCTCCGTGCCGGTCGTCGGGTCCTCCAGGTACTCCAGGACGTCCTTCAGCTCACGCGCCACCTCCAGCGCGGTCTCCACGGACCACGCGCCGTTCGGGTCCAGGCGGAGCGGCCGGCCGGGGAACTCCTCGGCCAGGGCGCGGATCGCGGCGATCTCCTGCTCGGGCGGGAAGACACCGCCCTTGAGCTTGAAGGAGCGGAAGCCGTACGTCCGGTCGAAGCGGCGGGCCTGTTCGACGACGCCCGCCGGGTCGAGTGCGGGGCCCCAGTCGTCGGTGCCGTCGACCTTGTAGAAGAGGTACGCGCTGTACTCGACGGAGTCGCGGACCTTGCCGCCGAGGAGGGCGTGGACGGGGAGGCCGAGGCTCTTGCCGAGCGCGTCCAGGTACGCGACCTCGAAGGCCGAGACGACGGAGAGGCGGAGCTTGGCGGCGGTCTGGACCCCGCGCAGCCCGCCCGCGTCGACGCGCTCGTCGACGGCCCGTGAGTCGCCGCACACCCGCGCGGCGAGCGTGAACAGGCCATTCACGTCCGTGACCGCGCGACCCGGCAGCGCCTCGGCCAGCGGCCGTGCGAGATCCAGATACTTCCCATCGCCGTACGTCTCCCCCAGGCCGGTGACCCCGCCCCGCGTCACCACTTCCACCACCAGGCGGGGGGTGAAGGGCTGGTGGACGCCCTGGGTGTTGAGCAGCGGCGGGTCGGCGATCAGGATCGGGGTCAGCCGGACTTCTTCGACGAGCAGCTCTGAATTCATATGTGAACCCTATTCATGGATCAGATCCATCACCAGACCGCCCGCGCCACTTTCCCTCGCGAACCCTGGACGACATACCGACTGGTCGGTCATCATGAACGCCGACCCGCCCCGTCCCCCGTCCCCGGAGGTACGCACGATGAGCTCAGCCCCGCCGCCAGGTCTCGATCCCGAGCAGTTGCGCGGATTCCTCGACCGGGAACGGCCGGGACTCGTGCGCGGCCCGCTCGACGCCCGGCTGATCGAGGGCGGTCGGTCCAACCTGACGTACGTCGTCACCGACGGCACCGGCCGGTGGGTGGTACGCCGGCCTCCGCTCGGCCATGTCCTCGCCACCGCGCACGACATGAAGCGCGAGCACCGGGTGATCAGCGCCCTGCACGCGACGGCCGTGCCCGTCCCGGAGACCGTCCTCCTCTGCGAGGACGACACCGTCCTCGGGGCGCCGTTCTACGTCATGGAGTTCGTCGCCGGCACCCCGTACCGTTCGGCCGAGCAGCTCGCCCCGCTGGGCCCCGAGCGCACCCGCGCGGCCGTCCTCGGCCTGGTCGACACGCTCGTCGACCTGCACGCCGTCGACCCGGCGGAGGTGGGCCTCGGCGACTTCGGCCGCCCCGACGGATTCCTCGACCGGCAGCTGCGCCGCTGGGGCAAGCAGCTCGACGCCTCACGCAACCGCGAACTGGCGGGTATCGACGAGCTGCACGCCGCCCTCGGCCGCGCGCTCCCGGCCTCCCCCACCCCGACGGTCGTCCACGGCGACTACCGCCTGGACAACGTCCTGATCGGCGAGGACGACCGGATCAAGGCCGTCCTCGACTGGGAGATGTCCACGCTCGGCGACCCGCTGACCGACCTCGGTCTGCTCGCGATGTACAGCGCGCCGCTCGACGTCCCCCACTCCCCCGTCAGCACGACCGCCACGGCCGCCGGGCACCCCACGCCCGCCGAGCTGATCGAGCGGTACGCCGCCCGCTCGGGCCGCGACACCTCCGCCATCTCCTGGTACACGGCCTTCGCCTGGTTCAAGCTCGCCGTGATCCTGGAGGGCATCCACTACCGCTACACCCTCGGTCAGACCGTCGGCGCCGGCTTCGACCGCATCGGCGAACTCGTCCCCGTCTTCATCGAGCACGGCCTCACCACCCTCCAGGAAGGCTGATCCGCCATGGACTTCGCATTCGACGCGCGTACCGAGGAGCTGCGGGCGAAGCTGCTCGCCTTCATGGACGAGTACGTCTACCCCGCCGAGGCCGTCGCCGAGGAGCAGCGGGCGCTGCTCGCCTCGCCGTGGGACACCCCGCAGATCGTGGAGGACCTGAAGGCCGAGGCGCGCCGCCAGGGCCTGTGGAACCTCTTCCTTCCCGACGCCGAGCACGGGGCCGGGCTGACCAACCTCCAGTACGCGCCGCTCGCCGAGATCACCGGCCGCAGCCCGCACCTGGCCCCCACCGCCCTCAACTGCGCGGCGCCGGACACCGGGAACATGGAGGTGCTCGCCCAGTTCGGCGACGACGCACAGAAGAAGCAGTGGCTGGAACCGCTGCTCGCCGGGGAGATCCGCTCGGCGTTCGCGATGACGGAGCCCGAGGTGGCCTCCTCGGACGCGACGAACATCGAGACGCGGATCCTCCGCGAGGGCGACGAGTACGTGATCAACGGCCGCAAGTGGTACATCTCCGGCGCGATGAACCCCGACTGCAAGATCTTCATCGTGATGGGCAAGACCGACCCGGACGGCGCCGACATCCGCCGCCAGCAGTCGATGATCCTCGTACCCCGCGACACCCCCGGCCTGGAGGTGCGCCGGGCGATGCAGGTGTACGGCTACGAGGACCACTCCCACGGTGGTCACGCCGAGGTCGTCTTCCACGACGTCCGCGTCCCCGCCTCGAACCTCGTCGGTGAGGAGGGCGGCGGCTTCGCCATCGCCCAGGCCCGGCTCGGCCCCGGCCGGATCCACCACTGCATGCGGCTGATCGGCATGGCCGAGCGGGCGATCGAGCTGATGTGCCGCCGCGCCGTCTCCCGTACCGCCTTCGGCAAGGCGATCGCCCAGCAGGGCGTGGTCCAGAACTGGATCGCGGACGCCCGGGTGACGGTCGAGCAGTTGCGACTGCTCGTCCTCAAGACGGCCTGGCTGATGGACACGGTCGGCAACCGGGGTGCCCACACGGAGATCCAGGCCATCAAGATCGCGACCCCGCGCGCGGTGGTCGACATCCTGGACAAGGCCGTCCAGGTGCACGGAGCGGGCGGGGTCTCCCAGGACTTCCCGCTGGCCGAACTCTGGGCCGCCGCGCGCACGCTGAAGCTGGCGGACGGCCCGGACGAGGTGCACCAGCGGTCTCTGGCGCGGCGGGAGCTGAAGAAGTACCTCTAGCCGTTCCTAGGGGCGGAGCGCGCGCAGCAGCAGGTCGGCGAGTTGATCGGCGACCTGCTGCGGCGTCAGCGGGCCGTCCGGGCGGTACCAGGTGGACAGGTGGTGGACGGAGCCGAAGTGGTAGTCCACCACCAGGTCGGCCGGGGTCGCGGACGAGAAGACACCGGCCTGCTGGCCCTCCTCGATCAGCGCGCGGAACCGCTCGTGGTAGCGCCGCCGCTCGGCCCGTACCTGCTTGTTCTTCTCCGGGCTGAGGTGGTGCATCGAGCGGAAGAAGATCGAGGCGTCGTCGAGGTTGTCGATCGTGGTGACCACGACGTCGGCGGCGGCGTCGCGCAGGCGCTGCTCGACCGGGGCGTCGGCGTCCGCGAAGGCGTCGAGCCGCTCCTGCTGGAGCCGCAGGACCCGGGAGTAGACCTCCTGGAGGAGGTCCTCCTTGGAGCCGAAGTAGTGGTAGAGCGCGCCCTTGGTGACGCCCGCCGCCTCCACGATCTCCTGGACGGAGGTGCGGTCGTAGCCCTGCTCCGCGAAGAGCCGGGTGGCGGCGGCCAGCAGCCTCTGGGGGACGGGGGTACCGCTCCCGTCCGTCGTCCTGGCCATGCGCCGCCGCCTTTCTCTCGTGATCATCCGTGTGGGGCCGTGCTACGTGAGGGAACGCAGTTCCCTTCTGAGGATCTTCCCACTTGTCGTCTTCGGCAGCTCCGCCAGGATCTCGACCTCGCGCGGGTACTTGTACGCGGCGAGCCGCTGCTCGCAGTATGCGGACAGCTCGGCGGGCTCGACGGCGCTGCCCGGGCGCAGACTCACGTACGCCTTGACCGTCTCGCCCCGGTAGGCGTCGGGGACGCCGACGACGGCGGCCTCGCGGACGGCCGGGTGGGTGTAGAGGACGTCCTCCACCTCCCGGGGCCAGACCTTGAAACCCGAGGCGTTGATCATGTCCTTCTTGCGGTCGACGACGTAGAGCCAGCCGTCCGCGTCCACGAAGCCGATGTCCCCGGTCCGCAGCTCCCCGTCGGGGAAGGTGGCGGCGGTGGCCTCGGGGAGCCGCCAGTAGCCGGGGACGACCTGCGGGCCGCTCACGGCGATCTCGCCCTGCTCGCCGAACGGCACCTCGGCGCCGGTCTCGTCGAGGAT
The DNA here is from genome assembly GCF_055561875.1 of Streptomyces sp. NPDC022552. Lineage (NCBI taxonomy): Bacteria > Bacillati > Actinomycetota > Actinomycetes > Kitasatosporales > Streptomycetaceae > Streptomyces > Streptomyces sp. NPDC022552. The sequence goes on along the minus strand of NZ_JBVHGJ010000009.1, from coordinate 106,732 downwards.
CCGGACGACCGTGTCGGGTCCGGGGACGCCGACGGACAGGGTGCCGGAGGCGGGGTCGACCGGGGCCTCCTTCTCCGGCGGTACGGCGGCGCAGGGAGCGGTGCACTCGGTGAGTCCGTAGCCGTTGCGGATGTACGGGCCGAAGCCGGCGCGGAACTTCTCCACGAGCGCGGGCGGGACGGGGGCGCCGCCCGAGGAGACGACCCGGAAGGAGGCGAAGTGGTCGGGCGTGGCCCCGGGGTGCGCGGCGAGGGCCATGAACGCGGTCGAGGGGCCGACGGTGTAGGCGGGGCGGTGCTCCAGGAAGGCGTCGAGGACGACACCGGCGTCGAAGCGGTAGGCGAGGACGAGGGTGCCGGCGTTGCCGAAGCAGGCGGCGAGCTCGCAGACCAGTCCGGTGATGTGGAAGAGCGGGGCGAGCGCGAAGTAGCCGGATCCTTCGGGGACGGGGTGTCCGGTCCGCTGGCGTTCGGCGTTGTAGGCGATGCCCCGGTGGAGGTTGAGGGCGCCCTTGGGGGTGCCGCTGGTGCCGGAGGTGTAGCTGATGAGGGCCACGTCCTCACCCGCCACCTCACGGCCGTCCGGGGCGGGGTGGCCGGCGCGGGCGACGGCGAGGAGGTCGTCGGCCTCGGTGGCCACCCGGTCGAAGGCGAGGACGCGCGGGTCGTCGCGGGTCTGGAGGTCGCGTTCGCAGGCGGTGAGCGCGATCCGTACGGGAGAGTCCGCGGCGGTGTCCCGCAGGTACCCCTCCCAGGCGCGGTCGGAGCAGATCAGGGCGACGGCCCCGGAGTCCCGCAGGGCGTGCCCCACCTCGGCCGACTTGTACATCGGGTTGAGCGGGACGACGGTGGCGCCCGCCTTCCAGGCGCCGAGCAGGGCGAGGACGAAGTGCGGGCTGTTCTGGAGCATGATCGCGACCCGGTCGCCGCGCTCCACGCCGTGGGTGGCGAGGTGTCCGGCGACCGAGTCGGAGAGCGTATCGGTCTCGCGGTATGTCAGACGGCCGTCGAAGTAGGCGAGGGCCGGGTGCTCGGGGGTGCGGGCGGCGGAGGCGCGGAAGGCGTGCAGCACGGTGGGCGGCGGGGCTATGGGCGCGCGCTGGACCTCGGTGAGCTGGGCGAGCCAGGGCCTGGCCGCGTAGGGCGACGCCGTCATCGGCCCTCCCCCTCCCACTTCCGCTGGATGTGGTTCATGTTGCCGAGCCATCGCTCGGGATCGGTCGCCCGGGCGCGGTAGTAGTCGGCGACCTCGGCGTGCGGGAGGACCAGGAAGCGGTCGGCCTCGATGGCGTCGAAGAGGGAGTCGGCGACGTCCTCGGGCTCGATGGCGGTGGGGGCGAGGACGAGTTCGCCTGCCGATCCGGCGGCGGTGAGCATGTCCGTACGGACGCCCTGCGGGCAGATCGCGTGGACCTTGACGCCGCGGTGGCGGTAGGTGAGGGAGAGCCATTCGGCGAAGGCGTACGCGCCGTGCTTGGAGACGCTGTACGGGGCGGCGCCCACCATGGTCAGCAGGCCGGCGGCGGAGACGGTGGAGACGAAGCGGCCGCTGCCGCGCTCCAGCCAGTCGGGGAGCAGCGCGCGGGCCGCGCGGACGTGGGCCATCACATTGACGTCCCAGGCAGCGGCCCAGACGGTCTCGTCGGCGAACGCGTCGCCCGGCGAGGCGAGTCCGGCGTTGGCGCACCAGACGTCGACGGTGCCGCCGAGGGCCTCCCGGGCCTCCTCGACGATCTCCGAGGCGTCGCCCGGGACGGCGGTGGCGCCGATCTCCTCGGCGACGGCCTTGGTGCGGTCGGGGTCGAGGTCGTTGACGACGACCCGGGCGCCCTCGGCGGCGAACCGGCGGGCCAGCGCGGCGCCGATACCCCCGCCCGCGCCCGTGACGACCACTCCGGAACCCTGCACCGTACTCATCGAGACCCGCCTCTCCGTTACGACAGTACCGGCAGACTAACCAGTCGGTATGTCGTGGCGAAAGTCCCCTGCGCACGCCTCGTTCCCTGGGGGCGTCAGGAGCGCTAGCGTGCGTGGCCATGTCAGGGAAGGCGATCAAGGAGGTTTCCGCATGAACCTGTCGAGCCTGTCCAGACGCGGACTGCTGGCCGCCGGCGGCGCACTGGGGGTGGGCGCGGTGACCGCCCCGGCGGCGGTGGCGCACGGGGGCGGCCGGCGGGTGCGCACCGGATTCGAGCAACTGGCGGCCGACGGCTACGCGCCGCTCGCCGGGCAGCGGGTCGGCGTCGTCACCAACCCGACCGGGATCACGTCCGACGTGCGCCACATCGTCGACGTGATGCACGCCGACGACCGGGTGGACCTGGTGGCGGTCTTCGGGCCCGAGCACGGCTTCCGGGGCACGGCGCAGGCCGGCGGCTCCGAGGGCCGCTACGACGACCCCGCGACCGGACTTCCCGTCTACGACACGTACCTGAAGAGCGGACAGCCGCTCGCGGACGTCTTCACCGCCTCGGGCGTGGACACCGTGGTCTTCGACATCCAGGACGCGGGTGCGCGCTTCTACACGTACATCTGGACGCTCTACGACTGCATGGTGGCGGCGGCGCTCGCGGGGAAACGGTTCGTCGTCCTCGACCGGCCGAATCCGGTCACCGGACGGGCGGCGCTCGGCCCGGTCCTCGACCGCGCCTTCGCCACCTTCGTGGGGCGCGAACCGATCGCGCAGGCGCACGGGATGACGGTGTCGGAGCTGGCCCGGCTGTTCAACGGGGAGTTCCTGGCGAAGCCGGTGGAGCTGGCGACCGTACAGATGTCGGGCTGGAGGCGGCGGGACTTCTTCGACGCCACCGGGCTGCCGTGGGTGCCGCCGAGCCCCAACATGCCGACGCCCGACACCGCGCTCGTCTACTCCGGCACCTGCCTCTTCGAGGGCACCAACCTCTCCGAGGGGCGCGGCACCACCCGGCCGTTCGAGCTGCTCGGCGCGGAGGGCGTGGACCGGCGGTGGGCGGAGGCGGCGAACGCGCTGGAGCTGCCCGGGGTGCGGTTCCGGGAGGCGTACTTCGCCCCGACCTTCTCGAAGTTCCAGGGAAAGACGGTCGGCGGGGTGCAGGTGCAGGTGCACGACCGGGAGGCCTTCGACCCCGTACGGACCGGGATCGGGCTGCTCGTCAGCGCCAAGCGCTCGTGGAGCGGCTTCGCCTGGCGGTCGGACAACTGGATCGACAAGCTGACGGGCTCGAGGCGCGTGCGGACCCTGATCGACGCGGGGGCGGACACGGACGAGGTGGTGGGGGCGTGGGGCGCGGACCTGGCCGCGTTCCGTGCGGTGCGGAAGGAGTATCTGCTCTACCGGTGACGGGGATCCCCCGGGAGGCGGGACGGGTGTCGGTGGCCGGCTGTCGGGTGGGGCAGACCCCCGGATGATCACGGGTGCGGGCAGGTTGGTCACCGGGGTCCGGCCGTCGACAAGCTTGATCCATGAAGACGTTGACACGACATCGGTTACCGCTGGTGGGGGCGGTCGTGGCGCTCTGCCTCGCCGCCCTCGCTCCCGCCGCGGGCGCGGACGCCCATGCCGCCCCGGACCCCGCCCGTGAACTCGCCCGCACCGCAGTGCCTCTGGACGACCTGCGGCCGCTGGACCGGATGATCGGCTCGGCCAAGGTCCTGGGGATCGGCGAGGCGACGCACAGCTCGGCCGAGTTCTTCGAGACCAAGCACCGGATCTTCGAGCACCTGGTGGAGAGGAAGGGCTTCACCACCTTCGCCCTGGAGGCCAACTGGTCCACCGGGCTGCTGATCGACGACTACGTACGCTTCGGCAAGGGCGACCCGCGCCAGATCCTGAAGGACGAGTTCCAGAACGCCTACCGCTTCTGGAACACCGAGGAGTACCTCGATCTGATCACCTGGATGCGGCAGCACAATCTGCGCCACCCCGGCCACCAGGTGCGGTTCATGGGCAACGACCTCGGCTACGCGGGGCCGAACCTCTTCGACGAGGTCACGGACCATGTCGCCCGCACCCACCCACGGCTGCTGCCGCGCTTCCAGGAGCTGTACCGGGCCTCGCGGCCGGTCGGTGACGTCGACAGCTGGATGAACGGGTACCTCGCCAAGCCGTTGGAGGAGCGTCGGCGGATGGCCGCGGACGTGAACCGCGCCCTCGCGCTCCTGGAGGGGCAGAAGCCCGGCCGCGACCGTGAGGCGCACGCCTGGACGGTCCAGCACGCCCGGGCGATCGCCCAGGTCGGCACCGAGATGGCGCACGACACGGAGAGCGCCACCAGCGTCGCCGACGCGATGCTCTACCGCGACCGGATCATGGCCGAGAACACCGTGTGGTGGCAGCGGGCGACCGGCGACCGGATCGTGCTGTCCGCGCACAACAACCACGTCGGCTACGAGACGACGAAGCCGGCCCAGTACCCGCGCCTCCAGGGGGCGTTCCTGCGCGACGCGCTCGGCCGGGACTACGTGAGCATGGGGGCGTCCTTCGGGCGGGGCTCGTTCAACGCCCATGACACCGAGGCGCCGGGCGAGCCGATCCGGGCGTTCACGGTCGGCCGGCCGGGGACGGACAGCGGCGCCGAGACCCTGGACCGGGTGTCGCCGCGCCCCTTCTACCTGGACCTGCGCGCGACGACGCCCGCCGCGCGGAGCTGGCTGGGCGTGCACCGCCCTGCGTGGCTGATCGGCACGGCGTTCCCGTGGGAAGGCAACCAGGCACCGGTCAGGCTGACCACGTCGTACGACCTGCTCGTCCACTTCCCCGAGGTCTCCGCGGCGCGTCTGCGCTGAAAACCTGGCCGTCCCTCCGTGCGCGCAGGATGCTGGCGCGGGAAGAACATCCTCAGCAGCTTCCTCAGGAACTTCCTCAGCACTTCCTCGACGCGGAGGGACGGACAGGGCATGGCCGGAATGAGTGTGGAGCCGTACCGGGAGATCACCTTCGACAAGGACGGCGACGGGGCGGCCCGGCAGCACGAGGCGCTCGCGGCGCTGGCCGCCCAAGGGGTCACGGATCTGGTGATGTTCGCCCACGGGTGGAACAACACCCGGTCCGTGGCCACCCGCCTGTACGCGGCGTTCTTCGCCCCGTTCCCGCAGACCGTGGAGCGGGACACGCACCTGGGCTACGTGGGCGTGGTCTGGCCGTCGATGATGTTCTCGGACGAGCCGATCCCCGACTTCGAGTCCGTGGCGGCGGTGCACCCCGGCAAGGAGGCGGTGGTGGAACGGCTCGCCACACTGCTCCGGGAGCAGCCGGACGACGAGGCGGCGTTCGTGGAATTCGGTGAGCTGCTAAGGAAGTTGACGGACACCGACGGATCGCGAGCCCTTACGGAGGGCGGCCCGGGGGTCCCGGACTTCCTGCTCGCGGACCCGGTCGCCGTCTGCGCGATGTTCACCGACGCGCTGGAGGAGGCCGAGGGACCGGGGAGCGTGCCGACGCCGCGCGAGGCGTTCGGCGGCAGGCTGTCGCGGTTCTGGAAGGGGGCCAAGGAGGCCCTGCGGCAGGCCACGTACTACACGATGAAGCGCCGCTCCGGCACCGTCGGCGAGCGGGGACTCGGCCCGCTGCTCGGCGAACTCGCCCGCTCCTCCCCCGGGCTGCGGATCCACCTCGTCGGTCACAGCATGGGCGCCCGGCTCGTCTCGTACGCCCTGCGCGGTCTGCCCGCCGGAGCGCGGAACGTGGCCTCGGTGACGCTGCTCCAAGGGGCCTTCTCGCACTACGCGTTCGCCGCCCGGCTGCCGCACGAACCGGGCCGGGGCGGCGCGCTGCGCGATCTGCAACGGCGGGTCGACGGGCCCGTGGTCGCCTGCTACTCGCGCCACGACACGGCGCTGCGGGTGATCTATCCCCTGGCCTCCCGCCTGGCCAGGGACGCCGACTCGCTGCTCGCGAGCGACAAGCGCTGGGGGGCGATCGGCCACGACGGCGTCCAGGCGGTCCCGGGCACGCCCTCGCTGACCCTGGCGGCGGCACTGCGCGACGGAGTCCCGGCGTCCGGCTGCGTGAGCGTCGACGGGGCGCAGGTGGTCGGCGAGCACAGCGACATCTGCCACGAGGAGCTGGCACGGCTCGTGGCGTCGGCGGGCCGGTTCGGGCGGCGGTAGGTCAGACCGCCGGACGTCCTGCGCACGCCTGCTCGACGAGCCGTTCCATGGTCTCCACCGGCAGCGCGGGGTGGGCGGCGGCCGCGGCGGCGACCCTCGGGTCCGGATCCGCGAGCAGGCCCTCGACGACGTCCGGCGGCAGCGCGGGGTGCGCGGCGATCACACGGAGCGTCCTGCGGCCGGAGTCCGCGTCCCGCGCCAGCCGGCGGAGGAGCCCGCCCGGGCAGCCGGGGTTCCTGACGACGGCGCCGTACACCGGTGGCCCGTGCCGCTGGACGAGGTCGGTGAGCCGGTCCCCGCCCAGCCCCGGGTGGAGTGCGATCCGCCGGGCCACCCCGATGTCGGGGTCGGCGGCGAGCAGGTCCACGAGCACGGCGGGCAGGTCGGGGCGGGCGGCGACGAGGGCGCGCACCTGGGCCACACGGCTCGCTGCCTGCTCGTGCAGCTCGGCTTCGGTGGCCGCGAGGATCCGGGGCAGCGGCTCGCGCGGCAGCTTCTGGCGTCCCGCGAGCGCGGTGAGCAGGGCGAGGGGTACGGCCGGGTTCTCCGCGACGGCCCGGCGGACCTCGGGATCCGGGTCCTCGGCGAGCTGCCGGAGCAGGGGCTCGCCGACGGTGGGATTGCGTGCGGCCGTCGCCCGTACGCAGGCAACGGGATGGGCGGCCAGGCGCGGGTGGAAGTGGGCCGGCAGATCGGTCCGTTCCGCGAAGGCGTCCACGACCCAGGATTCGTCGGCGTCCAGGAACTCCTCGAGGCCGGTCGGCGGTACGGCGGGGTTGGCCGCGGCCGCGAGCCGTATCCGCCGGACGCCGGGCGCGTGGTCGGGACAGCGCTCCGCGCGCCGGTGACATGCGCCACAGCGGCTGGGGGCCGGGTGGCCGCCGTCCGCGAGCAGGGAGGCGAGCAGGGCGGGCGGCGCGTGCTCGCTCCTCGCGAACTCCGCCCGTACGGCCACATGAGGGTGGCGGGCGAGTTCCTCGGTGAGGTCGGCGGGCAGCTCGGAGGATTGCGCGGCGCACTCGGCCACGTACGTGTCCGGGTCGCGCGCGAGGGCGGTGAGGACGTCGGACGGCAGGCCCGTGCCGTAGGAGGCCAGTCCTCCACGGACCTCCGGGTCGGGGTGCGCGGCGAGCTCCCGTACCGCCGCCTCCGGTGCGATGCCGGCCTGGGCCGCGGCCACCAGAAGGTGAGGATCGTCACGGGGCACCTCGGCCCAGGCGACCCTGCCATGGGCGACGAGGGTCCAGAGGTCCGCGTCGTCGTGGGCGAGGAGGGCGCGTGCCTGGACCTCGGTCAGGTCGTCACGGCGCGCCAGGAGGTGGTGAATGTCCTCGTCACCGGCCTGCGCCAGCCGTTCGAGCAGCCGCTGCGGCAGCGCCGGATTGTCCGCGAGGCCCTCCAGTACGTCCTGCAACAGATCTCCCCCGCGCGCCTCTGATGGAGCCCATCGAATTTTCGATGGAACACGAAGGGGTACTCGTTCGTCCATTCCATAACGTCCTTGACGCCGATGTACCACCGACGGAGGTGCGGAGCGATGGCGGGTTTCCGGAGTCTTGCGAGACAGGTGCGCGATCCCGGGAGTGACATGGCGCTGCGGAGGTATTCGCTGCGCAAGTGCCTGGAGCGGTTCGCCCCCTACGGGCACCGCGCGACCTGGGACCATCTGTGCCGCAGGCACGGGTTCGGGCCCGAGGACAGGGAGCTCGATCCGGGGCGGCTGGTGGCCGCGCTGGAGGAGCTGGAGGAGGCGCGGGCGGTGTGGCTCGCGTACGAGAAGGAGTTCGCGGCGCGTCGGCGGCGCGAGAAGCACGAGGGCCTGCGCCGACCGGGCGCGCTGGACGACTGGCACCGGCGGACGTGGGGCGGCAACGGAGTGGCGCGGTGTGACGATCCGGCCGTGCACCCGACGGATCCGCTGGCCGAGGTGTTGCGGCGGTTGATCGCCGCGCTGGAGTCCGCGCCCGGGGAGCACTGCCCTGTGTGCGCGGGAGGCCGGATCGATTGGCGGCCGGACCTGGCGGACGAGCCGTGGTTCGGCCCGGTGTGCGGAGACTGCGGCGTGGTCGTGCCGCGGGCGGTGCTGACAGCGGGTGCGCTGGCGCGAGCACGTGGAGAGGCTCAGCTCGCTCTGGCGTCGGTGGCCTAGTAGCGGTGGAAGACGAGATTCGGGGGCAACGGGGGTACGGGGGCCTGCGTTGATGCAGGTGTGTCTGAACGGAACCCGGGGGCCGGGGGACTCCGCGGCGGTGCCGATGTCGCCGGACGCCATGGCGGAGTCGGCGGCGCGGGCCGTCGCGGCGGGGGCGCGGGACGTCCATGTGCACCCGAGGACGCCGTGCGGCGGCGACACGCTGTCGCCCCGGGTCCTCGCGGTGACGCTGGCAGCGATACGGGAGGCTGTCGGCGTCCCGGTGGGAGTGACGACGGGCGCGTGGGCCGAGCCCGATCCCGTACGGCGCGTGGAGCGTGTCCGGGCCTGGACGGTCCTGCCCGACCACGCGTCGGTGAACTGGCACGAGCCGGGTGCGGAGGAGCTCGCGGCCGCGCTCCTGGAGCGTGGGGTGGGCGTGGAGGCGGGGCTCTGGTCGGGCACGGACGGACCGGCGCGATTCCTCCGTTCGCCCCTGGCACCGCGGGTGCTGCGGATCCTCGCGGAGGTCACCGACCCTGACCCCACGACCGCCGGGTCCACGGCCCGTTCCCTCCTCGCGGACCTCGGCACGGCCCACGGCCGGCCGGTCCTCCTCCACGGTGAGGACGGTGGCACATGGCCGGTCCTGCGCCTGGCCCGCCGCCTCGGCCTGGCCACCCGCGTCGGACTTGAGGACACGCTCGTCCTGCCGGACGGCGCCCCCGCGGAGTCCAACGCCCAACTGGTGTCGACCGCAATCGCGATGACCGGTTCCGAGACCAACTCGGCGTAGGCGCAGGCGTGGACGCCACGGAGGCGGACGCGGAGACGGGCGGGCGTCCGGCGAAGGGCGCGACGCTACCAGAGCGAAAATCCGGTGGCCCACCCGAATTCCCTTCCCGCAGAGTGTCCGTCGTGAGAACGACACCCGAGTCACCGGAGAACTGACATGTCGACGCTGCGCGTCACCGCCGAAACCCTGGCCGTCCACGCCCATCCCAACGCCGACGCGCTCGAGCTGGCCCAGGTGGGCCTGTACCGGGCCGTCGTCGCGAAGGGCGCGTACCGCAGTGGTGATGTCGCCGTCTACATTCCGGAGCAGGCCGTGCTGCCCACCGCTCTCGTCGACGAGCTGGGGCTGACCGGGCGGCTCGCCGGGAAGGCGTCGGACCGGGTCAAGGCCGTGCGCCTGCGGGGTGAGCTGTCGCAGGGGATCGTGTGCCGGCCGCAGGCGCTGGCCGACGTGGACCTGACCGCGGCGGCGGCCGAGGGGACCGACTTCGCCGAGCTGCTCGGGATCACGAAGTGGGTGCCGCCGATCCCGCCGACGATGAGCGGGGACGTGGAGGTGGCTCCCGACCTGCTGCCGTGGGTGGACATCGAGAACCTCCAGCGGTATCCGGACATCTTCGAGCCCGGTGAGCCGGTGGTCCTGACCGAGAAGCTGCACGGTACGGCCTGCCTCACCACGTACTCCGCCGAGGACGGCCGCGTCCAGGTCTCGTCGAAGGGCTTCGGCGCCAAGGGCCTGGCGCTGAAGGAGGACCCGCGGAACCTGTACTGGCGGGCGGTCCACGGGCACGGCGTACCGGCCGTAGCGGCGCGGCTCGCCGCACGCCTCGGGGCGCGCCGGATCGGCCTGTTCGCCGAGGTGTACGGGGCCGGTGTGCAGGACCTCGGCTACGGCGCGAACGCCCGTGGCGAGCAGGTCGGTTACGCGGTCTTCGACGTGTCGGCCGAGATCGACGGCCAGGTCCGGTGGCTGGACCCGGCCGAGGTCCTGGAGGCCGGCGAGCTGCCGCTCGTACCGCGGCTGTACGAGGGGCCGTACGACCTGGACGTCGTCGTCGGGCTGGCGAGCGGGCGGGAGACCGTGTCCGGGCGCGAGCTGCATCTGCGGGAGGGGGTCGTGATCCGCCCGGCGACGGAGCGGTACAGCCCGGTCGTCGGCGGCCGGGCGATCGCCAAGGCGGTCAGCCCGGCGTACCTGACCCGCAAGGGCGGCACCGAGTACGAGTGACCGCCACGAAGGACCGAGGGGCCCGTCCACGGGGGTGGCGGGCCCCTCTTCGTACGCGGGACGGGCGGGGCGGCCGGGACGGGCCACGAGCCGCGGGGACCGGCCGGGAGCCGCCGGGAGCAGTCCGAGCCGCCTGGCGCCCCGGGACCTACTTCTCCCGGCGCTCCCCCATCAGGCGCGAACCGGTGATCAGTTCGCCGATCTGGTCGTCCGGGTTGGACAGGACGCAGTTCTGCAGCGACAGGCACCCGCAGCCGATGCAGTCGGTCAGATGGTCCCTCAGCCGTCCGAGCTGCTTGATCCGCTCGTCCAGCTCCGTACGCCACGCCGCCGAGAGGCGCGCCCAGTCCTCGTTGGTGGGCGTGCGCTCCTCGGGGAGTTCGGAGAGGGCGACGCGGATGGTCGCCAAGGGGATGCCGACGCGCTGGGCGGCCCGGATGAAGGCGACCCGGCGGAGCGTGTCGCGGCCGTAGCGGCGCTGGTTGCCGCTGGTACGGCGACTGCTGATCAGGCCCTTGGACTCGTAGAAGTGCAGGGCCGACACCGCGGCGCCGCTCCGCGCGGACAGCTGGCCGACGGTGAGTTCATGGATCTTCTCTGGAATCTGCGGCACCCCTCGAACCCTACTGTCCGTTGACAGCGGGCCCACCACCCCACATGCTGAGCAAGCGCTTAGAAACAGGAGTCACAGGTTCACGAAGGGACGAGCGAAACATGGCTGAGCCGAGGATCTTCACCTCTGCCGAGGAGCTGCGCGCCGCGGTCGGCGAACCGCTGGGGCACAGTGACTGGCTGGAGATCGAGCAGAAGCGGATCGATCTGTTCGCCGACGCCACCGGTGACCACCAGTGGATCCACGTGGACCCGGAGCAGGCGGCCTCCGGGCCGTTCGGGAAGACCATCGCGCACGGCTATCTGACGCTGTCGCTGCTGCCGACCCTGGTGCCGCAGATCATGCGTGTCGAGGGCATGAAGATGGGCCTCAACTACGGCACCAACAAGGTCCGCTTCCCCTCCCCCGTGCCGGTCGGCTCGCGGCTGCGCGCGGGCGCCGTCCTGACCGAGGTGACGGAGGCGGGCGGCGGGGTGCAGGTGACGGCGACCGTGACGGTGGAGCGTGAGGGCGGCGACAAGCCGGTCTGCGTCGCCGAGTCGGTCTCCCGCTACTACTTCTGAGCGCCGACCATCCGCAGCACGAGGTCGGCGTAGAGCGCGCCGACCTCGTCCGGCGTCCGGCGGCCCTGGGCGTTGAACCAGCGCGACACGTCGATGCAGAGGGAGAGCACCGCGACGGTCGTGCCCGGCACGTCCGGTACGTCGAACTCGCCCGCCGCCACGCCCTCGTCGATGATCCTGCGCACGGTCGCGTCGGACTCGCGGCGCAGCGCCACGATCTCGGTGCGGTGCTCGGGCCCGAGCGCGTCGAGTTCGTACTGGACGACCCGGGCGGTGGTGTGCCGCTCGGCGTGCCAGCGCACGAAGGACCGGACGGCGTCGGCCAGCCGCTCGCCCGGCGTCCCCTCGCCGTCGGCCGCGGCCCGGAGGATCTCCAGGGCCTTGTCGTGGCCGATGCGGCTGATCCGGTGGAGCAGCTCTTCCTTGGTCTTGTAGTGGATGTAGAGCGCGGCCGGGCTCATGCCGGCACGGCCGGCGATGTCCCGGGTCGTGGTGGCGTGGTAGCCGCGCTCGGCGAACGCCTCGACGGCCGCGACGAGCAGCCGCCTGGCCGCCTCGGGCGTGACCTCGCCCCACGACGCGTCCGCGCCGCCGGGCGTCTCCTCAGCGACGCTCATCGTTCGCCCCTTCTCCAGCCGTCAGGACGAACACCATACAACGAAGCTGAGCAAGCGCTTAGGCTCAGAGCTTCTGGAAGGGGTCGTGCTCGGCGAGGAGCTTCTCCAGTCGGGCCTGGTCGACCCGGCTGACGATCTGCCCCGCCTCCTGCCGGTCACGGACGACCTTGGCGAGGGTGAAGGCGGAGGTCGTGAGGTAGAGGACGGCGATGGCGAGGAAGGCACGGACCCAGGCGTCGGCGTCCAGCTGGTAGACGCCGATCGCCACGGCGGCGAGGGCGAGGCCGAAGGAGATGACGGCCTGCAGGTGGTAGGCGGCCGTGTTCTGCTGCTTGACCGGTGTGTCGCTCATGACGACAGCATCGGACGGATGTGGCACCCGCCACATCCGTCCGGATACTCAGCCGCGTCCCGCGATGTACTCAGAACGCCGACACGCCCGTGAGCGCGCGGCCGATGATCAGCTTCTGGATCTGGCTCGTGCCCTCGTAGAGCGTCATCACGCGTGCGTCGCGCAGCAGTTTGCCGACCGGGTACTCGTCGATGTAGCCGTAACCGCCGAAGACCTGAAGGGCGTTGTTCGCCGCGCGGACGGCCGCTTCGGAGGCGTACAGCTTGGCCTTGGAGGCGGCGGTGGCGAAGTCCTGGCCGCGGTCGACGAGGTCGGCGAGGCGCCAGGTCAGCAGGCGGGCGGCGTCCACGTCCACGGCGATGTCGCTGATCAGCTCCTGCACCAGCTGGTACGAGGCGATGGGCTTGCCGAACTGCTCGCGCTCCCCCGCGTAGCGCACGGCCGCGTCGAGGGCCGCCTGCGCGATGCCGACGCAGCCGGCCGCGACCGACATCCGCCCCTTGGCGAGGGCGGACATGGCGACGGAGAAGCCCTTGCCCTCGGGGCCCAGCATCGCGGAGGCGGGGACACGGACGTCCTCCAGGACCAGTTCGGCGGTGGCCTGGCCGCGCAGGCCGAGCTTGCCGTGGACGGTGCGGCGGGTGAGGCCGGGGGTGTCGGTGGGGACGAGGAAGGCGGAGACACCCTTGGGGCCGGGGGTGCCGCCGGTACGGGCGAAGAGGAGGACCACGTCGGCCCAGGTGCCGTTGGTGATGAACATCTTCGAGCCGTTGACGACGTACGTGTCCCCGTCTCGGACGGCCTTGGTCGCGAGGTTGCCCGCGTCCGAACCGGTGCCCGGCTCGGTCAGCCCGAAGCAGCCGAGGGCGTCGCCCGAGGTGAGCCGGGGCAGCCAGGCGCGCTTCTGCTCCTCGGTGCCCCAGGAGGCGATGGTCTTGGCGACGAGGCCCAGCGAGACGGAGACGATCCCGCGGACGGAGGAGTCGCCGCGGCCGAGCTCCTCGGTGACGAGGCAGTAGGAGAGATGGTCGCCGCCCGAGCCGCCGTACTCCTCGGGGACCGTCAGACCGAGGAAGCCGACGGCGCCGAGCTTCTTCACGATCGACCGGTCGACGTTCTCGCTCCGGTCCCACGCGACGGCATGCGGGGCGACCTCGCGCGCGACGAACTCCTCGGCGAGCCGCCGTACGGCTTCCTGTTCCTCGCTGAGCTCCAGGTTCACTACGCCACCGACCTTCGGGGAGGACTTTAATTAGCACTGCTAGTTTCTGCTTCGCAGGCCTACTATGTGCGCCATGGCCCGACCGCGCAAGCCCCTTCTGAGCAGAGAACGCATCGTCGAGACGGCGAGCGCGCTCGTGGACGCCGAAGGCCTCGCGGCCGTCTCGACGCGGCGGCTCGCGGGCGAGCTCGGGGTGAGCGGGCCGTCGCTCTACAACCACTTCCGCACCAAGGACGAGATCCTCGACGCGGTCGCCGACGCCGTCAGCGCGAAGGTCGATCTGTCGATGTTCGACGAGGACGACGACCGTGACTGGCGTACGGCTCTGCACGACTGGGCGGCCTCCTACCGCGCCGCCCTGGCCGACCATCCCCACATCGTCCCGGTCCTGGCCCAGGGCCCGGGCCGCCGCCCGGCGGGCCTGAAGGTCGCCGACGCGGTCTTCGGCGCCATGGTCCGCGCGGGCTGGCCCCCCGCCCAGGCGACGTACATCGGCGCGCTGATGCGCTACTTCGTCACCGGCTCGGCCCTGGGCTCCTTCGCCCGCGGCTTCGTCGACGACGAGGCGGCCTACGATCCGGCGGACTACCCTCACCTCGGCCAGGCGCACCTCCTCGCGGAACACCGCCAGAAGGTCGACGAGGGAGCCTTCGAGACGGGCCTGAGGGCGCTGCTCGACGGGTTGGCGATGCAGTACGAGACGGGGGTACGGGGGGCGTGGGCCAAGCAGGAGACGAAGAGCGGCTCGTAGCGGCGGTACGGGCCGGGGAGGCGGACGCGGTCCGCACCCTGCTGGAGGCGGGGGCGGAGCCGAACGCGCGGACCGAGGACGGACTGCCCGTTCTGTGCGTGGCGGTGACGGCCCACGACGCCGTGACCGCCCGCGCGCTCGTGGAGGGCGGCGCGGACCCGGACCTGGAGCTGCCGGACGGCACGACACCGCTGCACCGCGCGATCGACGGCGGGTCCCCTGCGGTCTTCGACGCGGTCCTGGGAGACGAACCCCGGCTGCGGCTCCCGCGGACCGCGCGGGAACGACTCATCGCCCGCGCGCGCCGCCGGTACGAGGCCGGGGCGGAAGCCGAACTCCGGCGGGTGACGGGCGCGTCCGGCCCGGTGCGGACGGTCCATGTCGAGGACGACGAAGAGACTCTGGTGGGGCAGGCGGCGCTCGGAGGACGGACCGTGCGGGACGGCCACGGCGCGATCCTGACCGCACTGGAGCGGAAGTTCCGCGTGCTGACGCCCGTGGACGAGCTGGTGGCTCGGGCGGTGGCGGACCCGGGCCCGGACGGGGACCACCCGGGTGCGGGCTGGTGGGCGGCGAAGTGGGCGCTCGGCGAGCGCCCCAGCCGCGAGACGTTCTCGGCGGTCGCGGCCTACCGTCATCACCGGGACCCGGCCCACCGCCGCTTCGCGGTCGACGTTCTGTGGAGCGTCTCCGTCCTGCCGCGGGGCCGGCGCGACTCCTACGAGAAGGACATCGCGGAACTCCTCGCCGACTGGGCCCCGGAGGAATCGGACGCCGACGTCCTCACCCAGATCCTGCGCACCCTCAACCACCTGGACCACCCCGGCCACGAGGAGCTCGGCCTGCGGTTCGTCGGGCACGCGCATCCGTCGGTACGGGCCGAGGCGTCGTACGCCCTGATCGACGACGAGACGGCGCTCACCCCGGCGGCCCGCGCGGCGCTGCTTCGCCTCGCCGGCGACCCCGACGCCCTGGTCCGCGCCGCGGCCGGTGACGTGCTGGCCCGGAAGCACGACCTCTCCGACGAGGTCACCGGCGCCCTGCTCACCCTTGTCGCGGACCGGGACGCCGACGTGCGACGGACGGCCGCGGCGGCGCTCGCCACGAGCCGGGACCGGTCGCCCGCGGCCACGGCGGCGCTGTGGGCGCTGCTCCACGAGGACGAGCCGTCGCTGCGGCTCGAGGGCGCCTTCGGTCTGGCCCGGCGCGACGATCCACGGACCGAGGAGGCGTACCGGCGGGTGGGGCCCCTGGTGGGCCCGGAATTCGAGCACGATCACCGGCCGACGGAGCTGCTCCACCACCGGTGGCGCCTGGAGGACGGTTCGGCCGTGGCCGAACCGTGAGTGCGGGACCCTGGCGGCATGGCTGCCAAAGATCTCGCCGCACTCGCGGCGCTCCTCGCCGACGAGACCCGCGCCGCGTTCGTCCTCGCCCTGCTCGACGGGCGGGCCTGGACCGCCGGGGAACTCGCCCGGCACGCGCGCGTGGCGGCGTCCACCGCCAGCGAGCACCTGGGGAAGCTCGTCGCGGGCGGGGTGCTCGCCGAGGAGCGACAGGGGCGGCACCGGTACGTGCGGCTCGCCGACGCCGGGATCGCGCATCTGGTCGAGGACCTGGCCGCCCGCTCCGAGCCCCCCAGGAAGGACCCACCGCACTCGCTGCGGGCGGCGAGCGCCGGGCACGCGATGGCGCGCGGGCGCACCTGTTACGACCATCTCGCGGGGAGGCTCGGGATCGCGATCACCGAGGCGATGACCGTGCGCGGGCTGCTGCGCCAGGACACCGGGTTCGCCCTCACCGACCGCGGTGTGGCGTGGTTCGGGGAGCAGGACATCTCCCTGGTCCCCACGGGGCGGCGGCCCGTCGCCCGCGGCTGTCTCGACTGGACCGAGCGCAAGCCGCACCTGGCCGGGGTGGCGGGCGCCGCGCTCTGCCGGCACGCGCTCGACGCGGGCTGGTGCGTGCGCATCGGCTCCGAGCGGGCCGTCAAGGTGACTCCCGAGGGCGAGCGGGCCCTCCGGCGCGCCCTGGGCATCGAGCCGGCGATATTGCGGTGAACGCCGAAGTGTCCAGGGCCTACGGTCGCCCCATGACCGACTCCCCCGCCACCTCACGCCTGGCGCTCGCCGCCGCCGGTGTCACCGTCGTCCTGTGGGCCTCCGCCTTCGTCTCGATCCGCAGCGCCGGGGAGGCCTACTCCCCCGGCGCGCTCGCCCTCGGGCGGCTGCTCTCCGGTGCGCTGGTCCTCGGGGCCGTCCTGCTGATCCGGCGCGAAGGCCTGCCGCCCCGGGCGGCCTGGCCGGGGATCGCGGTGTCCGGACTCCTCTGGTTCGGCGCCTACATGGTGGCCCTCAACTGGGGCGAGCAGGAGGTCGACGCGGGCACGGCCGCGATGGTCGTGAACATCGGACCCATCCTCATCGCGCTGCTCGGCGCCCGGTTCCTCGGTGAGAAGCTGCCGCCCCGGCTCCTCGCGGGCATGGCGGTGTCCTTCGCCGGCGCCGTGGCCGTGGGGCTCTCGATGTCGGGCGAGGGCCACGCCTCGGTGCTGGGCGTCGGGCTCTGCCTCCTCGCGGCGATCGCGTACGCGGGGGGTGTCGTCGCGCAGAAGCCCGCCCTGGCGCACGGGAGTGCCCTTCAGATCACGACCTTCGGGTGTCTGGTCGGTGCGGTGGCGTGCATGCCCTTCGCCTGGCAGCTGGTCGACGAGGCGGCGAGCGCGCCGCTCTCGGCGACCCTGAACATGGTCTACCTCGGTGTGTTCCCGACCGCCCTCGCCTTCACGACCTGGGCCTACGCCCTCGCCCGTACGACCGCCGGCCGGATGGGCGCGACGACGTACGCCGTTCCCGCGCTGGTCGTCCTCATGGCCTGGGTGTTCCTCGGCGAGCTGCCGGGCCTGCTCACGCTCGCGGGCGGGGCGCTGTGCCTGGCGGGCGTTGCGGTCTCGCGCTCCCGGCCGAAGCCCCCGTCGAGGACTCCGGCCGACAGCGTCGGGGCCAACAGGGCTCCCTAGAAGACGACGAGCGCCCGGCCGCCCTTGCCCGCGATCATGTTCTCGAAGGCGCCCGGGATGCCGTCCAGGGTGATCCGTTCGGTGACCAGCGCGCTCAGGTCGAGGCGACCGGCCCGGATGTGGCCGGCGAGGACGGGCAGGTCCACGGCCGGGTCGGAGTTCCCGTAGACGCAGCCCGACAGGGTCCGGCCCCAGTGGAAGAGCTCCAGGGCGTTGAACGTGACCTGCTGGTCCTTGCCGCCGATGCCGACGACCGTCGTGCGGCCCCCGCGCCGGGTGGAGTCCCAGGCGGTACGGATCGTGGTGGCGCGGCCCACGCACTCGACGGCCACGTCGGCGCCCTGGCCGCCCGTCAGCTTCCGGACCTCCCTGGCGGTCGTCTCGGAGGCGACGACGTACTCGGTCGCCCCCGCTGCACGCGCCAGGGCCTCCTTCTCCGGCGAGACGTCGACCGCGATGATCGGCGAGGCGCCCGCGATCCGGGCGGCCTGGAGGGTGGCGAGGCCCACGCCCCCGACGCCGTAAACGACGACCGACTCGCCCTGCCGTACCCGCGCCGAGTGGTGGATCGCGCCCCAGCCGGTGAGGACGGCGCAGCCGAGGAGGGCCGCGTCGGTCAGCGGGACCCCGTCCGGGACGGGCAGGACGCAGTTCGCCGCGACCACGGTCTCCTCGGCGAACGCGGCGACGTTGAGACCCGGGTGGAGGTCCGTACCGTCCTCGGTGGCGGCGTACACATTCCCGGCGCCGGTCAGCGCGTTCGCGCAGAGCCAGACCTCGCCGAGCGAGCAGGCGTGGCAGGCGCCGCAGGACGGCGCCCAGTTGAGGACGACCCCGTCGCCGGGGGCGACATGGGTGACGCCCTCGCCGACGGAGACGACCGTGCCGGCGCCCTCGTGACCGAGGACGGCCGGGACGGGCACCCGCATGGTGCCGTTGGAGAGGGACAGGTCGGAGTGGCAGACCCCCGCTGCGGCGAGGCGGACCCGGACCTGGCCGGGGCCGGGTTCGGGCAGTCGGATGCCGGCTATCTCCAGCGGAGAGCCGACGGCGGGCAGGAAGGCGGCGCGGACCACGCTCATGACGCGTCTTGCTCCTCGTGAATCGGAAGGGCCCGGAAGGGGCTCAGGAGGGGGCAGAAGGGCTCTGACGGCTCAGGAGGCTCAGAACTGGAGGGACTTGGTCTGGAGGTACTCGGCGAGGCCGTGCGCACCCAGTTCCCGCCCCACGCCCGACTGCTTGTAACCGCCGAACGGCGCCCGCGGGTTGAAGCGGCCACCGTTGATGTCGACCTGCCCCGTCTCCATGCGGCGGGCGAAGGCGACGGCCGCCTCCGGCTCGCCCCAGACGGCGCCGGCGAGCCCGTACACGGTCCCGTTGGCGATGGCGAGGGCCTCGTCCTCGTCCTCGTACCGCAGGAGAGAGACGACCGGGCCGAAGATCTCCTCCTGCGCGATGGTCATGTCCGGGGTGACGTCGGCGAAGACGGTCGGGGAGACGTAGTAGCCGGTCTCGCGCGGGGCCTCGGGGCCGCCCGCGACGATCCGGGCACCCTCCTCGACACCCTTCTCGATGTAGCCGCGCACGCGCTGCTGCTGCCTGGCGTTGACGAGCGGGCCGACGCGCTCGCCGGGGACGTACTTGGCGACGGCCTCTGCGGCCAGCGCCACCGCCTCCTCGTACCGGTCGGCGGGGACGAGCATCCGGGTCCAGGCACTGCACGTCTGGCCGGAGTTGGCCATGACGTTGGCGATGCCGACGGCGACGGCCTTGCCGAGGTCGGCGCTCGGCAGGATGACGTTGGCGGACTTGCCGCCCAGTTCCAGGGCGACCCGCTTGACCGCGCCGCCGGCGATGGCGCCGATCCGCTTGCCGACGGCCGTCGAGCCGGTGAAGGAGACGAGGTCGACGTCCTCGTGCTCGGCGAGCGCCTGCCCGGCGACCGGGCCGAGGCCGGTGACGAGGTTGAAGACGCCGGCCGGGATGCCGGCCGCGTGGACGGCCTCGGCGAAGAGCTGGGCGGTCAGCGGGGTGTCCTCGGCGGGCTTGAGGACGACGGTGCAGCCGGCCGCGAGCGCGGGGGCGACCTTGGCGACGATCTGGTGGAGCGGGTAGTTCCACGGGGTGATCGCGCCGACCACACCGACCGGCTCGGAGTAGACCGTGGAGTTGCCGACCTGCTCCTCGAAGGAGTGCGCGGCGGCGAGCTCGGCGTACGTACCGGCGACGGCGATGGGCAGCCCGGCGTGGACGGCGGCGGCGAACTGCGGCGGAGCACCGAGCTCGGCGGTCACCGTGGCGGCGATCTCCTCGGCGCGGGCCGCGAGACCGTCGCGGAGCGCCCCGATCAGCTTGGCCCGCTCAGCGGGCGGGGTGGCGGCCCAGCCGGGGAAGGCGGTGCGGGCGGCCCGTACGGCGGCGTCGACGTCCTCGGCGGTACCGGCCGGGACATGACCGATGACCTGCTCGTCCGCCGGGTTGACCACCGGGATCGTGTCCGTGGAGGCGGCGGGACGCCACTCCCCGCCGATGTACATCGCGTCGTGGCTCTTCATCCGCTACTCCCTCGGTCCTTGATGCCTGCGGTCCTGCGGTCCGTCGGTCTTCGTCACCGGCCGGTGCACCAGGCACCCAAACTAGCGCTGATAGTTTTCTGGCGCCAGAGCCGCCGGACGGCGCCGGGGCCGACCCGCCCGCCGGCGGCCGGATTCAGAAGTCGGCCAGGGTCGGCTCGTCGAGCCGGGCCACGGACTCCTGCCCGTGGGCCTTCCGGTACGCCTCCCTGATCTCCTCGATCCGGGCATCGTGAAGCCGCGCCTCCGACGCCGGGTAGAGCAGGATCAGCTCGTACGAACGCTCCCGCTCGATGGTGCCGTTGCCGTCGCGCCACTGTCCACGCCCGTTCTGGACAGTCAGCCCTGCCGGGAAGCCGGGCGTCACCTTCTGGTCGACGAAGGCCATGAACTGCTCGTCGGTGACGGCCGGACCGCCGTCGGGGCGCTCGGTCCCGAAGAAGAGCCGGGTCTCGACGTACGCCTTGCCCCTGGCCTGCGCCGTGACGGCCGTCCGCGCGGGCGTGTTCTCGCCGAGTGTGGCGTACGCGGGGGCGCCGACCGCGACGAGCAGTCCGGCGGTGGCGACGGCGACCCGGGTACGTGTGGCCAGTGCGCGGGTCAGGGGGCGGGGCAGGGGGAGGCGCGGCGGGCTGATCGTCATGGGAGCGTCCTCGCGGTTCGGTGGCGGGGGCGGGTGCCGGGCCCGGCCTGCGCGGCTCGGCACCCCCCGGTGACGGACCAGTTCTAGCGTCCGGGCCTGGCCCGCCCCGCGACCGCCGCGCCTCCCCGGCCAACGACCGGAAGCACGGGGGCGCGCCGAGGAGGCGCGGGCGGCCCGCGGGACGACGGGCGGCGCGCGCCTCAGAACTCATGGGCGACATCCGTGAGATGGGCGAAGACGACGACGTTCGACTCGTAACCCTTCTTGGGGTCGAAGGAACCGCCGCAGGTGAGCAGCCGCAGTTCGGGGCGGTCCGTGGAGCCGTACACCTCGCGGTCGGGGAACTCCTTCTTGGTGTAGGTGCGGACCTTGTCGACCGTGAAGACGGCGACCTTGCCGTCGGCCCGGGCGATACGGACGGTGTTGCCCCGGTCGAGCGAGTCGAGGTTGAGGAAGATGGCCGGCCCGGTGCGGGTGTCGCGATGGCCGACGACGATCGCCGTGCCGCGCTCGCCGGGGGCGGGGCCCCCCGCGTACCAGCCGACGATCCGCGGGTTCTCGATCGGCGGCGTGGCGAGCTTCCCCGACCGGTCGAGCCCGAGGTCGATGACCGGAGCCTCGATGGTGATCGACGGAACGGCGATGCTGGTGGCGCGCGAACGGGTCAAGGGCGGAGGGGACGCCACGAGCGGCCGTGCGGGCTTCGGCGCGACCTTGGCCCCGGGCTTGGGGTGGGACTGCGCCTTCGGCTTCTCGTCGGGCCGCCGGCCGGGGACGGGCCGGGCGGTGGACTGTGCGGGTGCCCCGTGCGCGGCGGCCTCTTCCGACGCCGCCCGGTCGGCGGCGGCCGCGGGCGGGCCGGACGGTTCGTCGTCCTGGGCCCACCAGATGCCACCGCCGACCAGGGACAGGGTCACCACCACCGTCCGGGTGAGCCGGAGGAGGCGCCGCTGCCTGCGCGTCGAGCGGAACCTACGACGCGCCATGCGTGCGGCGGCGCGCCCGGCGGACGAGGATCAGACCCGCCGTGCCCGCGAGGCCGGCGGCGAGAGCGGACGCGACGCCGAAGACGGAGCCGTCGTCGGAGGACTCGGTGGTCGAGGTGCTGGCACTGCCGCCACCACCCGCGCCGACCGGACCCTGCGGGGGCCTGGCGCCGCTCGCGTTCCATCCACTGCTGCCGCTCTCGCTGCTCCCGACGCTCCCCCCACTGCCTCCACTCCCCCCACTGCCTCCGCTGCCTCCGCTGCCGCTCCAGGTGTTGCCGGTGCCGCCGCTTCCGTTGCTGGTGCTGCCGCTCCAGCTGTTGCCGGTTCCACCGCTGCCGTTGCCGGAGGCGGCGCTCCCGTTGCCGTTGCCGGCGTTTCCGCTGCCGTTGGTGGCGTTGGCGCTGCCGGCGTTGGAGCTGTTCGCGCCGGCGCCGTTCGTGTTGGCGCCGCTGCCGTTGGCGCTGCTTCCGTTGCTGCCGCTGTTGCCGTTCGCCGACGCGTTGGTGAGGTCGTCGCAGTCGACCCGGAAGTCCCTGCTCTTCCTGGCGCTGGTCTGTCCCTCCCAGGTCCACTCGACCCTGTAGGCGCCGTCGACGAGCGTCAGGTCCGGGGTGATCCCGCGGCCCGTGGAGTCGATGGTGATCGTGCCGTTCGTGGTCACGCTGTCCACCGGCCGCTGCGGGGAGATGGTCCAGCTGAGTTGCTGCAACCCCTCGAAGTCGAACGCGGCGAGATAGAAGGTGCAGACCCTGGGCTGCGTGGTTTCGTCGTTCGCGGCCGTACGGCGCGGCTCGCCGCGGCCTCCGGCGTGGTGGATCTTGACGTCGCCGTTGTCGCCGGGTGCGGCGAAGGCCGCGGGTGCACCTGCCAGACCGACGCTGCCGAGGGCGAGCGACGCGGCGGCGATGGACAGCAGGGGACGGACTGCCAGAGCGGTCATGCGGGGGTTCCTCCAGTCATGAAGACGTCGGACGATCAGCCGATAATGTGACTATCTGTCATGGCATGACCGCGGAGGGTGCCACCGCAGCGGTGACACCCTCCGTATTCACTCCCCCGGCCGACGATCCCGGCCGCTGATCCGGCGCTAGACGATCCCGAAGAGAATCCCCGCCGCGAGGACCACCAGCGACGTGAGCGCCGCCCACTTCACGGTGAAGCGGGTGTGGTCGCCGAACTCGACCTTCGCCATGCCGACGAGGACGTACACGGCCGGAACCAGCGGGCTCGACATGTGCAGCGCCTGGCCGGCGATCGAGGCACGGGCGATCTCCAGCGGCGAGACCCCGTGGGCCGCGCCCGCCTCCGCGAGGACCGGCAGGACGCCGAAGTAGAAGCCGTCGTTCGACATGAAGTACGTCAGGGGCAGGCTGAGGAGGCCGGTGACCAGCGCCATGTGCGGGCCCATGCCCTCGGGGATCGCGCCCACGAGCCAGTCCGCCATGTGCTTGACCATGCCCGTACCGGTGAGGACGCCGGTGAAGACGGCGGCGGCGAAGACCATGCCGGTCACGTTCAGGACGTTGTCGGCGTGGGCGGCGATCCGGGCCTTCTGGTCGGCCATCTTCGGGTAGTTGACGGTGAGCGCGAGGGCGGCGCCGAGCAGGAAGAGGACCGGGATCGGCAGCAGTTCGAGGATCATCGCGGTGAGCAGCGCGACGGTGAGGCCGGCGTTGAACCAGTAGAGCCTGGGGCGCAGCGTCGGGCGGTTCGGGTCGAGGCCCTGGAAGCCCTCGTGGGCCCCCTCGGGCAGCCCGGCCGCGTCACCGGAGCCGGGGCCGGAGCCGGTCGTGGCGGTGACGGAGTGGCCGTCCCCCGCGGCACCCTTCGTGCCGCCGCCCGCGGCGACCAGGACGGTCTCGGTCTGCGGCTCCAGGGCCTCGTCCAGGGTGAGGTAGCCGATGCGCCTGCGCTCGCGGCGGCCGAGGACGTACGCGAGGGCGAAGACGAAGAGCAGGCCCATGGCGAGCGCCGGGATCATAGGGACGAAGATGTCGGCCGCGTCCACCTTGAGCGCGGTCGCCGCACGGGCCGTGGGGCCGCCCCAGGGCAGGGTGTTCATGACGCCGTTGGCGGTGGCGGCGACACCCGTCATCACGACCAGGCTCATCCCGAGCCGCTTGTAGAGCGGGTACATCGCCGAGACGGTGATCATGAAGGTGGTCGAGCCGTCGCCGTCGAGCGAGACGATCGCCGCCAGTACCGCCGTACCGACCACCACCCGCACCGGGTCGGCCTTGCAGAAGCGCAGGATGCTCCGGACGATCGGGTCGAAGAGGCCGACGTCGATCATCACGCCGAAGTAGACGATGGCGAACATCAGCATCGCGGCGGTGGGGGCGAGCTTCTCCACACCGTCGATGACGTAGTCGCCGAGTTGCGCGCCCTGTCCGACGGCGACGCAGAACAGCGCGGGGATCAGGACGAGCGCCGCGATCGGCGACATCTTCTTCATCATGATCAGGACCAGGAAGGTCGCGATCATGGCGAAGCCGAGGACGGTCAGCATGGAGGACACCTCACGTTCACCTTTGAACTCCCACCGGGGCGGCTCCCACCGGTGCGGCGTTCGGATGACGTTAGGTGCCCCCTTCTGCCGTTAACAAGACGTCGACGCGTGAGCAATACGAGCAAAACCCCAGGTCACGGCGGGGGTGGCAGTCGGGTCACGGCAGGGGCGTCAGCTCCACGGGGAAGCCGTTGAGCACCGCCGTGCCCGAGAGCGGGTCGAGGCGCGAGCCGTCGAGGAGCTGGTTCACATTGACCCCGGGGCGGGCCTCGGCAACGGCGAGACGGGTGCCGGGACGGTCGTGGCCCCAGCCGTGCGGCAGGCTCACCACTCCGGTCCGTACGGCGTCCGTGATCTCCACCTCGACCTCCAGGGCACCGCCCTCGGCCGCGATCCGGGCGGGCTTGCCGTCGGCGAGCCCGAGCCGGTCGGCGTCGGTGGGGTGGACCTGGAGGGTGCACCGGTTCGAACCGCTGTTGAGGGACGGCGCGTTGTGCAGCCAGCTGTTGTTCGACCGCAGATGACGGCGGCCGACGAGGACGAGTCCACCGGGTGCGGTGGCAAGGGCGGCGCGCAGCCGGGGCAGGTCGGCGGCGATCGGCTCGGGCAGCAGCTCGACGCGTCCGCTGCGGGTCCTGAGCAGCCCGGGGAGGCGGGGCTCGAGGGGGCCGAGGTCGATGCCGTGCGGTGCCTGGAGCAGGTCGTCGAGGGTGAGGTCGTACGGACCGAGGCGGAGCATCAGGTCGAGGCGCCGCTCGGGCCCGGTGGCACCCGTCAGCCGGGCGGCGACCGCCTTCGGGTCGGCGCCGTGAACGGGTGAGTGCTCCTGCGTGACGGCCTTGGCGAGGGTCGTGTCGATGGCGAGCTCGTCGACGGCCGAGGGCGGGGCGCCGTGCATCCCGCTCACGGCGAGGATCAGCCGCGCGTGGATCTCGCACTCGTCCATGCGTCCCTCTTCCAGCGGGACCACGGCCGGGGTGAAGCGGACCTGGTTGCGGACGGCGAGGCCGTTGAAGGAGAAGTCGAAGTGGGCGCTCCGCGAGGGCGGCGGCGGGGGCAGGACGACATCGGCGTGGCGGGTGGTCTCGTTGAGGTACGGGTCGACGGCCACCATGAGGTCGAGGGAGCCGAGCGCCCGGTCGAGGCGCAGCCCGTCGGGTGCGGACAGGACGGGGTTGGCGGCGACGGTGATCACCGCGCGGATACGTTCCTCCCCCTCCGTCTCGATCTCCTCGGCGAGCGCGGCCGTCGGGAGCTCTCCCTTGGCCTCGGGGTGGCCGGAGACCCTGCTGCTCCAGCGGCCGAGCGCGAAGCCCCTGCCCGGGCCCGCCGGCCGGGGTGCGGGGGCGGTCGCGGCGAGCGGGAAGAGCGCGCCGCCGGGGCGGTCGAGGTTGCCGGTGAGGACGTTGAGAACGTCGACGAGCCAGTTGGCGAGGGTGCCGTACGCGACGGTGGAGCTGCCCATCCGGCCGTAGACGGCGGCGGTGGGCGCGGCGGCGAGTTCCCGGGCGACGGTACGGACGGTGGCCGCGTCCAGATCACAGGCGGCGGCGACGGCCTCGGGCGTGAACTCCCGTACCGCCTCCCGTACGTCGTCCACGCCCTGTACCTGGTCGGCGAGCGCGAGGCCGGGGTCGGCGAGATCCTCCGCGAAGAGGGTGTGGACGAGCGCGGCGAGGAAGAGGGCGTCGGTGCCGGGACGGATGGCGACATGGCGGTCGGCGAGCCGGGCGGTACGGGTGCGGCGCGGATCGACGACGGTGAGGGTGCCGCCGCGCTTGCGCAGCGCTTTGAGCTTGCCGGGGAAGTCGGGGGCGGTGCAGAGACTGCCGTTGGAATCCAGGGGGTTGGCGCCGAGCATCAGCAGATGGTCGGTGCGGTCCAGGTCAGGAACGGGGATGGCGAAGGGGTCACCGAAGAGCAGTCCGCTGGAGACGTGCTTGGGCATCTGGTCGAGCGTGGAGGCGGTGAAGAGGTTCCTGCTCCGCAGGGCGCCGATCAGCAGGGGCGGGTAGAGGCCTCCGGCCATGGTGTGCACGTTCGGGTTGCCGAGCACGAGACCCACCGCGTTCGGCCCGTACGTCTCGATCAGCGGCCGGATCCGGGCGGCGATCGTGTCGAACGCCTCCTCCCAGGTGACCTCCTGGAGGGTGCCGTCCTTGCGGACGAGGGGCCCGGTGAGCCGGTCGGGGTCGGCGTCGACCTCGCCGAAGGAGGCCCCCTTGGGGCAGATGAAGCCCTGGCTGAAGACGTCGTCGCGGTCTCCGCGGGCGCCGGTGATCCGGGTGCCGTCGAGGGTCAGGGTCAGCCCGCAGGTGGCTTCGCAGAGCGGGCAGATGCGCAGGGCGGTGGACATGGCGACTCCCTGGGGCGGCGGCGATGACGCGCGGGCACCAGCGAGCATACCGACCGGTACGCACGGTGGGGAGGGGGTGGCGTCGCCCAGGGGGGAGGGGCTTGGCGCCTCGGCGCACCGCGCGGGGCGGGGTCAGCTCAGCGAGGGCGCGAGATAGGCGTAGAGGAGGGCACGGGTCTCGGCGATGAGCGCGGGGTCACCGGACGGGGCGGTACGGAACGCGAGCTGGAGCAGCGCGTCGGCGGCCTCGACCCCGACCAGGACCTTGCGGCGCAGGGCGTCGTCGGCGGTGCGGTCGAGGTGGGTGGCGAGAAGGCCGCAGAGGCGGTCGGCGACAAGGTGATTGGCGTCCTCGGCCGGGGCCGCGGTGGGAGCGGGCTCGCCGCGGGTGGGTTCGGTTCCGGTCGCCGCTCCGTCGACGGCCTCGCCGCCCGGGGCACCTGCGGCCGGCGCCTCGGACGCCAGGGAAACCGGACCGATGGACCCCGGGCCGGTGGATGCCGGGACGGGGGAAGCCGGGACGGCAGGGGCGGGGACGCCGAAGTCGACGAGCGCGAAGCCGGGCACGGTGCGTTTCATCGCGATGTACTCGTCCAGGACGCTGTCGATCGCGCTGAACGCGTCGGCCCGGCCGGCCGCGGCGAGGCGGGCACCGATCCGCTCGGCGTAGCGGTCGAGGTTGCGATGGGCGAGGGCGTCGGCCATCGCGCGCTTGTTGCCGAAGAAGCGGTAGACGGAGCCGATGGGAACGCCCGCGCGAGCGGCGACGGCACGGGTGCTCAGCTGCTCGTAGCCGGTCTCGTCGAGGAGTTCGGCACAGGCGTCGAGGATCCGGGCGAGGCGCTCGGCGCTGCGCTGCTGGACGGGGGTGCGGCGGAGTGAGGGCTGGGGCACGGGGTCCATGATGCCGCTCCGTTCCTGGTCGGGTCAGGCGATGAGCAGTCCGATCCCTCCGAGGGTGTACGCGATCATGAGCGCGAACAGGGGCAGTTGACCGGCCACGGCGCGGTCGGGCGGGAAGAGGCGCACGGAGCGGTCGTGCGCGGCGACGACGCCGAGGACGTGGCCGGTGACGATCGCGGTGACCTGGAGGGTGGCGAGGGCGCCCGGGGCCAGGGGTGGGGCGGGCGCGGGGGCGTTGTCAGTGCCCCCTGCCATCATGACGGTACGTGGCCCTTCGGTCACGAAGAGTGTGAAGTAGTGGGCGACGAGATAGCCGAGGGCGATGGGGAGGAGGGAGTGGGCGAAGGAGGTGAGAGGCGTGGCGAGTTCGCGGGACATCAGGCGCAGGGTCCCCGCGCAGAGGCCGTAGAGGGAGGCGACGAGGGCGACCGCGGCGAGCAGGCCGAGGGTGGCGGTGACGGTCGGGCCATAGGGGGAGGTCTGGAGGGTGGTGATCCAGCGGGGGTTGTCCGAGAAGCCGTCGTAGGCGGTGGAGCCGAGCAGGACGCACACGGTGGCGACGAGACCGGGGGTCTGCGGGGTGGAGTCGAGGCTGTCGAAGGGTGAGCGCAGGACGAGCCGGCCGTCGGCGCGGCGGCCGAGGGGGGAGAGCCGGGCGAGAAGGGAGGAGTAGACCTCGAAGGGGTCGGCGTGGGCGAACCAGTCGGGGCCGTGGCGGGCGGCGCCGAGGAGGCCGAGAGCGGTGAGGGCGGCGAGGAGGACCAGGAGCGTGGTGGAGGAGGCGGGGTCGGGGGCGACGAGTTCGAGCCAGGCGAAGAGGAGAAGTCCGGCGGCGGCGGGCCGGGTGCCGAGTCCGGGAGGCAGCGGGCGGGGGTCGCGGGGGGCCGGGAGCAGGGCGTGGAGGGTCCGCAGGGGGTTGAGGAGGCGCCAGACGGGGCCGAGGAGGAGGGAGGCGGGGACGAGCCCCACCCACAGCAGGACGTAGACGGCGCCGGGTGCGGGGTTGCGGTCGGGGTCGTCGGGCCCGAGGAGGAGGTGGAGCAGGACGGTCAGGGCGGCCGCCGCTCCGGCCACACGCAGGGCGGTGCGGGTGGCCGGGGCGTCGGCGAGGCGCTGGACGGCGGCGGGCAGCGGGCGGCCCGCCCGGTCGCCGCGGAAACGGGAGTCGGGCCAGAGCAGGCCGAGGGCGAGGAAGGAGACGAAGAGCGCGGCGAAGGCTCCCGCGTAGGCGTAGAACGGCGCGAGCGGGAGGTCGTGCTGGGAGCCGATGCCGTGGGCGAGGAGGGGGGCGGGAGCGGTCATCGGACGACGAGTTGGGTCAGGAGGAGTCCCGCGTCGTGGGTCTCCACCTCGAAGAGACCGGTGCGGTCGACGGTGAGGGTGAGGGAGCCGGGTGTGCCAGGGGCGAGGGGCAGTTCCCGGTCGTAGCCGTGGACGTGGAGGGTGTCGGCGCGGTCGCTGGTGACACGGAGGGTGAGCCGTTCGCCCTTCTTCAACTCGATGCGGGAGGGGGGTGGCTGGACGGACGACCCGTCGACGGTGATCTCGACGGTCCGGCCGGGCGCGGCTGTCGTCGGCGCGGTGGCCGTGGGGGCGGCGGTCCCTGGCGGCGCGGCCGTCGTGGAGGCGGACGAGGGCGGGGCGGACGAGGGCAGGGCGGACGACAGGGCGACGGTGGCCTCGACCGGTCTGCCCGCGACCGCCCAGGCGGTGTGGTCGTCCGCGTGGAGGCGGACGGTCAGGGTGCGGGCGCCGGACGGGACATGGTGCCAGGGGCCGTAGGCCCGGCCGGTCTCCTTGCCGTCGACGAGGAGCCGGGCGTACCCGCGGCCCGGGATGGCCGCGCCCCCGACGCTCTCCGGGGTGAAGCGGAACCTCTCCATGGCGAGGTGGATGTTCCAGCCGCCCTCACTGTCGGGCCGTGTCACGACGCGGACGGCGGGCGCGCCCTCGGCCGGCACCTCCCGGAGCCGGTGCCCGCCCTCGTCCTTCGCCGCGAGCAGCGTGCCGCTGCCCGCGGTGGCCTCCTGGTGGCTGGTGCCGGGCTTGTGGTGGGTAGTGGCCCGCCCGCCGCAGCCGGCGGCGGCCAGCGCGACGGCGAGGACGACGCCGGCGAAGGCGGCGGACCGGTGGCGCGGGGCGGCGGACCGGCGGTCCGGGGCGGCGGACCGGCGGTCCGGGGCGGTGGCCGTGGCGAGCGGGCGCCTCATGACGCACCCCCGTCCCGCGCCTCGCGTCCAGCACGCTCCCCACGCGCGGCCTCGGCGGCAGGCGGCGGGCCGGGGACCGGGGCGGGTTCCTCGTCGCCCGCTCCCCCGGGAGTTCGCCGGCCCGCGACCACCACCGCCCACAGCACCCACACCACCGCGAGGAGTCCGCGCAGCCAGGCGGGGCCGAGAGGGATCCAGGGGATCATCAGGACGGCCTTGTCGAAGGCGTCGAGGAGGGTCAGGGCCCCCAGGGCGAGGGTGGTCCAGGCGAAGGCGGGGCGCGTCGGGCGCAGGGCGAGGCCCACCACCGTCCACCAGACGCCGATCAGCAGCAGCGCCACGGCGGGGAGGGGGCCGGAGGCGAGACCGAGCGTGGAACCGGCCACGTCCAGGACCAGGCCCGCGAACCCCAGGAGGGTCGCCACGCCCGCCGCCCGGTTGCCGCGGAGCCGGCGCCACCACAGCGCACCGCCGACGAGGGCGAGCACGACCGCGACCCCCAGGGCGAGCTGTGTCTCGACGCGCTGGATCCCCCGTGCCCCGTACCAGTCGCAGCCCGCCGGCAGCCGCCGCGCCTGGACGTTGTAGTCGGCGCACACCAGGAGGTGGGCGAGCTTGGCCGGTTCGCCGACGAGCCGGTCGGTGTTCCCGGAGACCTCCCCCCAGCGCTTCCCGCACTCGGGCAGGGAGCCGGGGGTCGACGCACCGGACGCCTTGCCCTCGGAGCGCCAGCAGTTGCCGTCGCCCTGGCCGTCCCACCACACGTCCGTGCGGTTGGGCCGGGAGGCGCCCGCCCTGTCCACGCCCAGGTGGTTGCCGGCGTACCGGTTGTGGTGGGAGGTGTCGGTCTGCTTGCCCCAGGCGGACTCGCCCCGGATGAAGGCGGGGACGGCGCTCAGGAAGAAGGCGGCGCGCTGGTGTCCGTACACCCAGTTGTTCTCGTACAGGTTCCAGTTGCCGCCCGCCGTGATGATGCCGGTGCCCGGTGGCATCGAGATCTGCGGGCAGACCACGCCCTGCTCGTAGCCGCGCTCGACGGGCGGCTTGGCGCAGGTGCCGTCGGCGACGTACCGGTAGTAGTTCTGGTTGTTGTCGTGGATCAGGTTCCGTTCGAAGCGGGCGTGGTTCTGCGGGAGCCCGGGGTGGCCGGGGAAGGCGGAGTCCATGGAGGCGCCGCCCATGTTGTGGTCGAACTCGTTGTCGTGGACGTGGACGGAGTCGCCGGCCGTGCCGCTGTAGCCGACCATGTTGTGGTGGCTGCGGCAGCCGGTGATCTCGATGGAGTAGCGCGGGACGTCGTAGCCGCGGCCGTCGTTGATGTCGGAGGCCGAGCCGGGGTAGATGCCGGAGTCCCCGTTGCCGTACGACTCGCAGTTCTTGTAGAGGCCGTGGTCGGAGGCGAAGGTGAGGAAGCCGTACTCGTCGTTCCACCGGGTGAGCACGTTGTCGATGACGAAGCCGTCGGCCGCCAGCACGTACAGCGAGTTGAAGGTGGTCCGCTGGGCGGTGAAGTTGCGGAAGTAGACGCCGTCGGACCCGTCGGCGCGCAGGGCGTTGAGCTTCGTGTACCTGGCGTCGATGACGACGTCCAGGCGGGAGGCGCCGGTGCCCTCGATCTGGAGGTTCTTCTTGCCGAGGATCGCCACGAGGTTCTGGTTGTGCGGGCACTGCTTCTGCTGCTCGTACGACAGGATCTGGTAGCCGAGGGCGGACCTGGGGGCCGTCAGCGAGGCGCAGGCGCCGGTCGGCGCGGGCTGTGAGGGCTCCTCCTCGTAGAGACCGGGCAGGACGGCGATGGTCATGCCCGGCCGGTCGACGGCGTCGACGGCCTGCTGGAGATGGCGGAACCCGCTCCGCGTACAGCGGTCGAAGAGGGCGAGGTTCCGGGCCTTCAGCTCCGCCGGGAAGCCCGAGACGCGGCGGGTGAAGTCGGTCCGGTCGGTCTTGCAGACCAGGAGATCGGGTTCCCCGGTGCGCAGCTTCGGCACGCTGCCGGAGCCGTCGGGGAAGGTGACGGGCCGCTCTTCGTGGGCCTGGGCCCCGGGGGCGGTGACGAGGGCGGCGGCGAGCGCCGCGAGAACGACCGAGAGCGCGACAAGGAGCCTGCGGGTCCACGACATGGCGTGAGAGTAGAGCAATGTTCATCTTTTGGAACCCCTCGTGCACGCATCGCGTCGAACGGGGGACCTCGGCGGACGCCGGAGACCCCGTTGACGCGAGCGGGCGCGGAATCCTACGGTCATGCATAGGATTGTTTTGGGCTTCAGGACAGGAGCGTGCGATGACCACGGAGAACACCGAGCGGGCGAGAAAGACGGCCGACGGACTCACGTACTCCACCGGCTTCGGGAACGAGCACAGCTCGGAAGCCGTACCGGGGGCACTGCCGCACGGCCGCAACTCGCCGCAGCGCGCACCCCTCGGCCTCTACGCGGAGCAGCTGAGCGGCAGCGCGTTCACCGAGCCGCGTGCCCACAACCACCGCTCGTGGCTCTACCGCGTCCGCCCCTCGGCCGCACACCCCCCGTTCACCCGGATCGACAACGGCGCCGTCCGCTCCGCGCCGTTCACCGAGACCGTCCCCGACCCCAACCGGCTCCGCTGGAACCCGCTCCCCGACCCGGCGCCGGGCACGGACTGGCTGGCCGGCCTCTGGACGCTCGGCGGCAACGGCGACGCGGCCCAGCGCATCGGCATGGCCGTGCACCTGTACCACGCCAACGCCTCCATGGAGCGGGTCTTCAGCGACGCCGACGGCGAGCTGCTGATCGTCCCCGAGCGCGGCGGCCTGCTCCTCCGTACCGAACTCGGCCTGCTCGCCGCCCACCCGGGCGAGGTCGCGCTGATCCCCCGCGGTGTCCGCTTCCGCGTCGAGCTCCTCGACGACAGCGCCCGCGGTTACGTCTGTGAGAACTACGGGGCGCCGTTCCAGCTCCCCGACCTCGGCCCGATCGGCGCCAACGGCCTCGCCAACGCCCGCGACTTCCGCGCCCCCGTCGCCGCCTACGAGGACGTCGAGGCCCCGGTCGAGGTGGTGAACAAGTACTGCGGCAACCTCTGGTCCGCGACGTACGGCCACTCCCCGCTCGATGTCGTCGCCTGGCACGGCAACCACACCCCGTACGTCTACGACCTGCGGCGCTTCAACGTCATCGGGACGATCTCGTACGACCACCCGGACCCGTCGATCTTCACGGTCCTGACCTCCCCGACCGACACCCCGGGGCTCGCGGGCGTCGACTTCGTGGTCTTCGCCCCGCGCTGGCTGGTCGGCGAGGACACCTTCCGGCCGCCGTACTTCCACCGCAACGTGATGAGCGAGTACATGGGCCTGATCGAGGGCGCCTACGACGCGAAGGCCGAGGGCTTCGTCCCGGGCGGCGGCTCGCTGCACAACATGATGTCCGCGCACGGCCCGGACCGGGAGACGTTCGACAAGGCCAGCGCCGCCGAGCTGAAGCCGCAGAAGATCGACGACGGGCTCGCCTTCATGTTCGAGACCCGCTGGCCGGTCACGGCCACCGGGCAGGCCGCGTCCGCCGACCATCTGCAGAAGGGCTACGACGACGTATGGCAGGGTCTTGAGCGCCACTTCCGGCCGTAGAGTCTCGTAGCCGTCGAGCCTCACGGCCCCGGAGGCCCGTGGCCGTCGAGGCTCGACGTCCCGGGCCTCGTTGTCCCCGAGCCTCGTCGTCGCCGAGTCTCGTTGTCGTCGTACGGAGAACGCCGTGACCGCCTTCGCTCCCGACTCACTGGTCCTGAACCGCAAGCTGCCGCTCTGGTATCAGGTCTCGCAGTCGCTGCGCGCCTCCATACTGGGCCGCACGCCCGACGCCTCGCTGCGGCTGCCCACCGAGGAGCAGCTCGCCGCCCACTACGGCGTGAGCGTGCTGACGATGCGGCAGGCCCTCAAGGAGCTGGAGGAGGAGGGCCTGATCAGCAGACACCGGCGGCGCGGCACGTTCATCGAGCCCGGCGCCCGGCGCTCCACCCCGCGCCGGCTGCTCGGTTCGATCGACGCGATCGTGGCCCAGCAGTCCGGCGAGCGGACCACCGTCCTCGGGCACGGCGCCGAGCCCGTGCCCGGCGAGCTCGCCGAGTACTTCCCCGATGTCACGGAGGTGGTCGCCTACAAGCGGCTGCGGCGCGACGGGGAGAGCGGCGAGCCCACCAACTGGGCGGAGAACGCGGTACGGCCCGAGGTCGCGGCCGGTCTCGACCCGGCCGACCTGGAGCGCTGGCCGATGACGAAGGTGCTGCGGGACGTGATGGGGGTACGGATCAGCCGGATCACGGACACCGTCGAGGCCCGGCTCGCGGACCCGGAGACCGCGGCGCTGCTCCAGGTGCCGCTGCTCTCGCCGATCCTGCACTACACCGGCGTCACCTACGACGAGGACGGCCGGGTGGTGGACGTGGCCCGGATCCGGTACCGGGGCGACCGGTTCTCCTTCACGGTGACGGTGGAGGCGCACTGAAGGACCGGGTCCGACGAGCGGTGGAGGCGCACCGAGCCCGCTCGCTAGCATCCGGGGCGTGACCGAAGACGTACCGCTGGACGACGCGCCCCTCCTGGACGAGCTGATGCCGTGGTCCGTCGCGCCGTTGCGGCTCGGCCGGTCCTGGATCGTGGCGCCCGACGTCCGTACGCTGCGGGCGCGCTGGGACCGGCTGGTCGGGGCCGAGGGGCCCGAGCGCGAGGAGCTGTTCCGGCCCAGCCGGGCGCGTACACCGTCGAGTTCCGTGGCCGCGCTGCCCGGGCAGCGGACCGGCACCGTCCGGTTCGCCCGCGAGTCCGGGCCGTGTCCGGAACCGGTACGGCTGGCCCACGGCCCCTTCGACGAGCAGTGGCTGCTCCCCGACCACCGCCTCATCGACACCGCCCGCCCGGAGCTGTGGCGAGTCGCCGACGCGCGGCAGCTCTTCGCCGTCGAGCAGGGGTACCTGCCGGGTGCGGCCGGTCCCGCGCTCCTGGTGACGGCGGCGCTGCCCGCCGGCCGCTCTCCGGCCGGGCGCCCTGGCCGGATCCGCCCGCTGTTCCGCCGCCCCGGGGGCGAGGAGCCGAACCTCGCACCCGGCCTGCTGCCCCTGCTGAGCGAGCGGTACGGGGGTCGGGTCACCGCCCACGACGTCCTGGCCTGGGCCGTGGCGGCCGCCCATCCGTCCGCCGCCGGCTGTCGCGTCCCGCTCCCGGCCCGCCCGGACGTCTGGTCCACGGGCGTGGAACTCGGCCGGAGGCTCACGGACATCCAGCTGCGGGGCGCCCACGGCGGCGAGCGGCCCCGGCTGCCCGGCGGCCGGCGTCCCTATGTGCGCGCGCCGATCCCGGCACGGCCGACCACGCTCGCGTACGAGCACGGAGAGGAGACCCTGACCCTCGACGACGGCAGGATCTCGCCCGTACCGGCCGAGGCGTGGGAGTTCCAGGTCGGAGGCGTACGGATGCTGGAGCAGTGGTTCGCGCACCGGACCGCGCCCGCCGAACCCGGCGGCCTGGAGGCCATCGGTCCGGCGGCATGGCCGCAGGAGTGGACGTCGGAGCTCCTGGAGCTGATCACCGTCCTCGCGCTGCTCGCCGAGCGGGACGGGGAACGCGCCGCGCTCGCCGCCGAGGGGCCGTGGCTGCCCCGGGCCGCGCTGCGGGAGGCCGGCGTCCTGCCCGTGCCGGACACGGCCCGCCGTCCCGCCTCCGTGCTGGACCATCAGGAGGAGGGCCCGGAGGGCCAGTTCGCACTGCTGTAGAGAAGTCTCCGGTCGCCCCGCGGGCCGGTCTACCCAGGGACGAAGGAGTCGAGGACCCGTCCCAGCGTCCGCTCGAAGATCTCCTCGGGGTCGAGGCGTTCGACCCCGGCGGCGCCGACGACCGCGGCCAGTCTGGGGTAGGCCCCGCCCGCGAGCCGCTCCATGAGATAGGCGCCGCGCACCTCCTGCTCCTGCTCCTCGGACCAGGGCAGTCCGCGGGCGCGCTCGGCGATCGCGAGTTCGTTGGCGACGATCGTCATCACGGTGCCGTTGACCGTCGCGATCAGCTCCATCTTGGTGCCGCCGGGCAGATCCAGGCCGTCCAGGCAGGCCAGGCACGCTTCGAGGAAGCGCAGCGCGTTGGGGCCGAAGGCGTACCCGGTCGTCATCAGCCGGATCACCCAGGGGTGGCGGCGCAGGATGCCCCGGGCCTCGCGGGCCACCTGGAGCATGTCCGCGCGCCAGTCGCCGCTGGGAGGATCGGGGAGGTCGTACTCACCGCTGACGGCGTCGACCATCAGCTCGTACAGATCCTCCTTGCGCGGCACGTAGTTGTAGAGCGACATCGTGCCGCAGCCGATGTCGGCCGCGATGCGCCGCATGGAGAGCGCGTCGATGCCGTCCGCATCGGCGATGCGGATCGCGGCGGCCACGATGTCGGCCCTGGTGTACGCCGGTTTCGGGCCTCGGCCCGCGCGTTCGGGGCGCGCCCAGATCACTTCCGGTTCGGCCGCTCGGCCCGCCATTGATCATCACCTCCCCACCATCCTAGTTACGTACAGCGTACGTAGTGGGGTACGGTCGAGGCATGACTACTACGTACGCTGTACTTAGTGAGGGTCTGGCGAAGCGATACGGCGACGTCCACGCGCTGCGCGGGCTCGATCTCGCCGTCCCCGAGGGCACGGTCTGCGGCGTCCTCGGCCCCAACGGCGCGGGCAAGACGACCGCTGTCCGCGTGCTGACCACGCTGGTCGCCCCGGACGCGGGCAGCGCGCGGGTGGCGGGCCACGACGTGGTGCGGGACCCGGCGGGGGTGCGGAAGCGCATCGCGGTAACCGGCCAGTACGCCTCGGTCGACGGCGATCTCTCCGGCGCCGAGAACCTGCGGCTCTTCGCGAAGCTGCTGCGCGCCCCGCGCGCCCGGGCCGACGAGCTCCTGGAGCAGTTCGGCCTCACGGAGGCCGCCGGCCGGCCCGCCCGCACCTACTCGGGCGGGATGCGGCGCCGGCTCGACCTCGCGGCGAGCCTGCTCGCAAGGCCTCGGGTCCTCTTCCTCGACGAGCCCACGACGGGGCTCGACCCGCACAGCCGGAACGGGATCTGGGACGCCGTACGGGGGTTGGCGTCCCAGGGCACGACGGTGCTGCTGACCACGCAGTACCTGGAGGAGGCCGATCAGCTCGCCGACGACATCGTGCTGGTCGACGAGGGCCGGGCCGCGCACCGCGGCACCCCCGCCGCACTCAAGGCGATGATCGGCAGTTGGGCGGAGGTGGTGGTCGCCGACCCCGCACTGCTCGACGCGGCGGCGGCCGTGCTCGACCAGCTCACCGGCTCGGCACCGCTCCTCGACGCGGAGCGCCGCACGGTCGGCGCGGTGACCACGGACACCACGCTCACGCTCCCCCGGATCGTCCGCGAGATCGACGCGGCCGGGGTCCACATCGTCGACGCGTCCCTGCGTCCGCCCACCCTCGACGAGGTGTTCCTGCGCCTCACCGACCGGAAGGAGCTCGTCGCATGAGCATGCTGGTCCACGCCGAAAGGGAAGGCGCGCGCGAAGCGCTCTCCGTGAGGGCTGCGGTGGGGGACGGGTGGGCGGTACTGGGCCGCCATCTCCGGAAGGTCCGCCGCGCCCCGGCGATCGTCGTCATGACGCAGACCATGCCGGTCGTCTTCCTGCTCTTCTTCGGGTACGTCTTCGGCAGCGCGCTCGCCATGCCGGGCTCCGAGTACCGCGCCTACCTGGTGCCCGGTCTGCTCGTCGCGACGGCGGCGGGCGGCGTCATGACGGGGATGTTCCAGGCCGCCCAGGACTCCCACCGGGGCGTCATGGACCGCTTCCGGACGATGCCGGTCAGCCGGGCCGCCGTACCGCTCGGGCAGGCGCTCGCCGATCTGGTGACCAGCGCGGTCGGCATGATCCCGATGATCCTGGTCGGGCTCGCCATGGGCTGGCGGATCGAGGGCTCCGCCCTGGAGGCACTGGGCGCCTTCGGGCTGCTGCTGCTCTTCCGCTTCGCGGCGACCTGGGTGGGCATCCTGCTGGGCCTCGCCTCGCGGAGCGAGGAGGCCGCCGGCCAGCTGGGCAGCGCCACGTTCATGCTGCCGCTGCTCTCGAACGCGTACATCCCGACCGGGAACATGGCGGGCTGGCTGCGGACGATCGCCGAGTGGAACCCGATCTCCGCCGTCACGACAGCGGTACGGAAGCTCTTCGGCAACGCGGCCGTCCCGGAGGACGCCGCCTGGCCGGTGACCCACCCGGTGGCCGGCTCGCTGCTCTGGTCGGTGGCGCTGATCGCGGTCTTCGCGCCGCTCGCCGTGCGCCGGTACGCCCGGGGGTGACACGGCCCGCGGGTGACGAGGGTGACGGTGACAACGGCGGTGACCAGAGGGTAGGGAGGGCTGATGAGCATGCAGCCACTCCCCCTGGAGGGGATCACGGTCGTCGCGGTCGAGCAGGCCGTCGCCGCTCCCTTCGCCACCCGCCAGCTCGCCGACCTGGGCGCCCGGGTCATCAAGATCGAGCGCCCGGACGGCGGTGACTTCGCGCGCGGGTACGACACGGCGGCGCGCGGGCTCGCCTCGCACTTCGTGTGGTGCAACCGCGGCAAGGAATCGGTGGCCGTCGACCTCAAGGACGGGCGAGGTCTCGGCCTGGTCCGCCGGCTCGTCGCCGGTGCCGACGTCTTCGTACAGAACCTGGCGCAGGGGGCGGCGGCGCGGCTCGGCCTGGACGCGGCCACTCTCTGTGCCACGCACCCCCGGCTGATCGCGGTGGACGTCTCGGGGTACGGGCCGGGCGGGCCGTACGCGCACAAGCGGGCCTACGACATGCTCGTGCAGTGCGAGGCGGGCCTGGTGTCGGTGACCGGGACCGAGGAGCAGCCGGTGAAGTCGGGGATCCCGGCGGCCGACATCGCGGCGGGGATGTACGCGTACGCGGGCGTCCTCGCCGCGCTGGTGCGGCGTGGGACGACCGGTCGGGGCGGGCCCGTGGAGGTGTCGCTGCTCGACTCGCTGGCCGAGTGGATGGGGCATCCGTTGCACCACGGGATGCACGGAGGCACGGCACCGGCGCGCACCGGTCTGGCGCACGCCGTCATCGCGCCGTACGACGCCTATCCGACGGCCGACGGGAGCCTGGTGCTGCTGTCGGTCCAGAACGACCGTGAGTGGCGCCGGCTGGCCGAACAGGTCCTGGAACGGCCGGATCTGGCGGACGATCCGGCGTTCGCGACGAACACGGCCCGGGTGGCGGGCCGGGCGCGGACGGACGCGGTGGTGGCGGGGGCGCTGGCGCCGCTGACGGCGGCGGAGGCCCTGGCGCGGCTGGACGCGGCCGGGGTCGCGTGCGCGCGACTGAACACGGTGGCGGATCTGGCGGAGCATCCGCAGCTGGCGGCGCGGGACCGCTGGCGGTCGGTCGACTCGGCGGCCGGGCCCCTGCGGGCCCTGCTGCCGCCCGTCACGTTCCCGGACGGTCCCGAGGCCCGGATGGGCCGCATCCCGGCTTTGGGGGAGGACACGGATGCGGTGCTCGGTGAGCTCGGGGTGGGTCCGGCGGAGCTGGCGGCGCTACGGGAGGACGGTGTCGTGACGTAGGGGGGCCGCGGGGCGGGAGGGGTGGGCAACAGCCGTCGTCCGGGTGTGCTCACCCTCCCGCAGAGCTGTTCAACCCCCGGAGCTTCGCCTGGGAGGTGCCCCTGGGTGACCCCAGCTCTGCGGACCAGATGCCCACGACCCCGAAGGAACGCCGGCTAGCCGCGGCTGCCGAAGAGGCTGCGGCGCAGCCGGCGCAGGGGCGCGAAGAGCGAGACGCGCGCGCTCTTGCTGTGGTGGCTCTGCGCGACGTCACGCGATGTCAGCTCACGCATCAGCAGCGTCGCCTCGGCCGCCTCACGCTGGGGCACGACGGGGCCGCCGAGCACCGCGAGATGGCGGTCGAGCCGCGAACTGGTCGCGCTGCTCCCGCATGTGATGGCAGGCACTCGCGGCCTGCTGCGCATTGCTATCTGTTCCATGTCACTCCCCACCCTGACGAGGGCACCCGGCCCGGGCAGGTTAACCCTATCGCCCCGCTGTGACACCCGTGTATCCCGACGGCAGGATTCACCGCACTCGTACGGGGGTTGACGACTACTGTCCGAATCCATCTGATTCCAGGGTGAGTTGGACAGCGCTCGAACACCTTCCGAACCGTCACGAACCATCCTGCACGCACGGGTGCCACCTGCGGTCATCTGACGGTGTGTGATCTCCACCACCAAGATCACCTCGCACTTCTCCGGTGGTGTTCGAAGTACCCGGCCGAGGGGCAGGAATGCTCCACCGTGGCCGTCGACGGATGGAGACACGCCATGACCGTGATCGCGGGGCGGTACCGGCTCCTGGACGTGCTGGGGCAGGGCGGCATGGGCACCGTCTGGCGCGCCCGGGACGAGGTCCTGGGGCGTGACGTGGCCGTGAAGGAGGTCCGGGCCCCGGCCGGCCTCGCCGGTGACGACGAACGCCGGCTGTACGCGCGCCTGGAGCGGGAGGCCTGGGCGGCCGCCCGGATCTCCCACCGCAATGTGGTGACGGTCTACGACGTGGCGACCGAGGACGGCCGGCCCTGGATCGTGATGGAGCTGATCCCGGGGCTCGCCCTGTCGGACGTCCTCGACGCGGAGGGCCCCATGCCCCCGCGACGCGCCGCGCTCATCGGCGCCGAGGTGCTGGCGGCCCTGGGCGCCGCGCACGAGGCGGGAGTCCTGCACCGGGACGTGAAGCCGGGCAACGTCCTGCTCGGCAACGACGGCCGGGTCGTGCTGACCGACTTCGGCATCGCCGCGGTGCAGGGGACGTCTCCCCTCACGATGACGGGCGAGCTGATCGGGTCGCCTGAATTCCTGGCCCCCGAACGGGCGTTGGGGCGGACCCCGGGGCCGGCCTCGGACCTGTGGTCGCTCGGCGTGCTGCTCTACGCGGCGGTGGAGGGCCACTCGCCCTTCCGTCAGGACACTCCGCTGAGCACGCTGCGGGCCGTGGTGGACGAGGAGCTTCCGCCGCCGCGCCGGGCCGGGGCGCTCGCGCCCGTGATCGAGGGCCTGCTGCGCAAGGACCCGCAGGAGCGGCTTCAAGCGGCGCCCGCGGAGCGGCAGTTGCGGATCGTGGGCGCGGGCGGCACCCCGGGGCCGGGCTCCGCGTCGCCGGGGCCGGGATCGTCACGGCCGGTGCCGTCGGAGCCGTACGAGCCGGACCGTCGGGCCACGGCCGGCGAGCGCACCCCGCCGCTGCCGCTGCCCGTCCCCCCGCCCGCCTCCTCGCGACCGCTCCCCCAGGACGGGACGGATCAGGACCGCTCACGGCGGGCGGTGGCCGTCCTCGCGGTCGGGATCGTCCTTCTGCTGCTGGCCCTGGGCGGACTGACGTACGCGCTGCTGCGGAACGAGGACGGCGGTCAGGGGCCGGGCGGAGGAGCCACGAGCAGCGCGCCTGGCACGAGTGCGCCGCCCACGGAGACTCCCTCGACCACGACGCCGAGCCCGACCCGCACGACGGCCGACCCGACGACCACCGCACCGCCGGTACCGACGGTCCTGGTGCACGTACGGGCCGTGCGCGACAGCTACAGCGGCACGTGCCCGCCGCCCGAGGACCGGGCGCCCTCCTTCGCCGCCACGCTCACGGTGAGCCGCACGCCCGCCTCGGTGGAGTACCGCTGGGTCACGGAGAGCGGCGAGAGCTCGGCGGAGGACGGCTGGCAGAAGCTGGAGTTCCCGGCCGGTGGGCCGGCGGAGCAGCAGGTCGAGCACACGGAGCTGACACACCGGGAGGGCGAGACCCGCCGGGACCGGATTCGGATGGAGGTGCGCGCCCCGGTCGAGAAGAGCTCGAACCGGGTGGCGTTCTCGGTGACCTGCGAGCAGGTGACCCCGACGGGCGGGGCCACCTCCCCGAGTGGGACCGCTACGCCACAGCCCTGAAGCTGGGCAGGTAGCCGCCGGACTGGCCGGAGGCGGTGGGGTGGTACGACTCGCCGATGTTGAGCCAGTTGACGCTGTGCAGCCACGCCGAGCCGGAGCAGATCTCGTGTCCGGTGAAGGCGGGGACGACGCTCGCGAAGGTGTAGCCGTGGTCGGCCGCGCGCTTGGCGGTGGCCGCGTTGAGGATGTCGGACCCCTCGTTGATGACGCGGCGCTCGTTCTCGCTCAGACCGGCGACACAACTGCCGCCGATCTTGTAGAAGCGCGGGTAGCCGAGGACGACGACCCGGGCGTTCGGGGCCTTGGATCTGATGGCCGAATACACGGCGTCGAGCTTCCCCGGGAGGGTGCTGTCGACGTACGCCTTGGCTTGATTCACACGGTTGATGCAGGAGGCTTCCGACTGGAGGACACAGGTGGTCATGACGTCGGCGAAGCCGGCGTCATTTCCCCCGATCGTGATGGAGACCAGGTCGGTGGCGGTGGAGAGGGGTCCGAGCTGTCCGCTCGTGACATCACCCGTTCGGGCGCCCGAGCATGCGGTGAACGCGAACGACGAGGGCGAGTTCGCGTTCTTCCAGAGGACGGGGAAGGCCTTGGTGGAGCGCTTGCAGTCGCCGCTGGCGCTGTCGTAGCTCCCGGCACCGACGCCGGATGAGTACGAGTCACCGAGCGCCACGTAGTCGAGAGCTGCGGCTTCGGCGCCCTGCGCGGTTCCCGCCCCGGTGAGGGCGAGGACGGCACCGAGCAGGAGTGAGGACGAGAATGCCACGAATCGGGACCTTTTCATGGAACCTCCCTTTAGCAGGATCTCTGCGCTACTAGGTAGTAGCAGCGAGCCGAGTCCGCTGGAAGTGTCCATGCCAAGGAGATTTGGCGAGGAGCCGCCGACGCTCCGTCAGGGACCGTCGAGATCCAGCCACCTGATGGATCTTGTATCGAAATGAATTCGCACAACAATGCGCACGAGTTTCATTCGACCCCAATGACACCACCAGACAAACGGATTGTGAAAAACCGATCGGGACGGTTCCGTATCTGACCGCCGAAGGGCCGCCAATTAGCAGAAATGGGAGTCGGCGATCCAGGACTTGCCATACAGTCCTATTCATCAATACCGTCGTACATCTCACCCGCATCGGACCATCGCGCTCAACAGCTCAGGGGAGGGCTTCAGCGTCGCGAGGGTTCCGGAGCGGGGCGCGGTAGGGGGGGCAGTGCTCGACGTACGCATGCGTGCGCCGGGTCGCGTGCCGCGCGGTCTGAGATGCCAACTCACCCATGCCGTACGGCGATCGTTCGCTGTGCGGACGGGGTGAGTACCCCCCTTTCGTAACCGGACAGACCACCGGACAGCCCGGGGGCGGGCGGTCCACCGGACGAGAGGGAAACACCACTCATGAGTTCATTCCTGCGCCCGGCCGTCGACCACGAAGTGGTGGACCAGAGCCGAATAGCCGCCCAATACAAGGCGATCACCTCGCATTTGGCGATCACTCCGCCGGTGAGTGTCGTCATCCCCGCGATGAACGAAGCGGAAAATCTTCCGTACGTCTTCAAGTCGCTGCCCGACTGGATCCACGAAGTGGTTCTCGTCGACGGAAACTCCACCGACGACACCGTCCGGGTGGCGCGTGAACTCCGGCCCGACGTCAAGGTCGTCAAGCAGGTCGGCAAGGGCAAGGGCGACGCGCTCATCAGCGGCTTCGCCGCCTGCACCGGCGACATCATCGTGATGGTCGACGCGGACGGCTCCGCCGACGGCCAGGAGATCGTCTCCTACGTCTCCGCCCTGGTCGGCGGCGCCGACTTCGCCAAGGGTT
Source organism: Streptomyces sp. NPDC022552 (assembly GCF_055561875.1). NCBI lineage: Bacteria > Bacillati > Actinomycetota > Actinomycetes > Kitasatosporales > Streptomycetaceae > Streptomyces > Streptomyces sp. NPDC022552. The sequence continues at coordinate 63,413 of NZ_JBVHGJ010000009.1, read as the reverse complement.
CCCGCTTCGCCAACGGCGGCGGCACGGACGACATGACACCCGTCCGCCGGCTGGGCAACTGGGCGCTCTGCGCCCTGGTCAACCGCAAGTTCGGCGCCCGCTACACCGACCTCTGCTACGGCTACAACGCCTTCTGGCGCCACTGCCTGGACAGGGTCACCCTGGACTGCACCGGCTTCGAGATCGAGACCCTGATCAACATCCGGGTCGTCCAGGCCGGCCTCAAGGTCCAGGAGGTACCGAGCCACGAGTACCTGCGCATCCACGGCGTGAGCAACCTCAACGCCGTACGCGACGGCATCCGGGTCCTGAAGGTCATCCTCCGGGAGAAGGGCGTCAGACGCGCGGCGCGCCGCAGGCCGAACGCCTTCTCGGTCAACGTTCCCCGGGGAGAGACGTCTTGACCGACCGTCTGTTCTCCGTCGTGATCTGCGTCTACACGGAGGACCGCTGGGAGGACATCCTCGCGGCGGTCGACTCCGTACGGAACCAGTCGCATCCGGCCCGGGAGATCCTGCTCGTGGTCGACCACAACGAGCGGCTGCTCGCCCGGCTGTCCGAGCGGTTCACGGACCGGGCCGGTCACGAGGAGGAGGTGCGGGTGCTCGCCAACGCGGGCCCCCGTGGCCTCTCCTCCGGACGCAACACCGGAATCGCCGCCGCGCAGGGCGAGTTCGTGGCCTTCCTCGACGACGACGCCGTGGCCGAGCGGGACTGGCTGCGGTACTTCGCCGAGGCGTACGACGACCCGCGGGTCATGGCGGTGGGCGGCCGGACCGTCCCCGCCTGGGCGTCGGGCCGCCGGCCGGACTGGTTCCCCGAGGAGTTCGACTGGGTCGTCGGCTGCACGTACCGCGGCCTGCCTCCGGGGCGGGTCCGGGTACGCAACGTGCTGGGCGGCAACGCCTCCTTCCGGCGTACGGCCTTCGACGCCGCGGGCGGCTTCGCCACCGGCATCGGGCGGGACGGCGACCGGCGGCCGCTCGGCTGCGAGGAGACCGAGCTCTGCATCCGGCTCTCCCAGGCCCTCCCGGACGCCGTCCTGCTGATCGACGACCGGTCCGTCATCCACCACAAGGTCCCGGCGGCGCGCGAACGCTTCGGCTACTTCCGTACCCGGACGTACGCCGAAGGCCTCTCCAAGGCGCTCGTCTCCCGCAGTGTGGGCGCGGGCAAGGGACTGGAGGCGGAACGGCGGTACACCACCAGGGTGTTGCCGGCCGGCGTCGCGCGCGGTCTGCGCGACGCGCTGCTCGGCCACCCCGGCGGCGCGGGCCGGGCGGGTGCGATCGTGGCGGGCGTGGCGGTGGCGGCCGGCGGCTACGTACGAGGGGCGCTGCGGGCCCGCGGGGGCGGGGCGACGTTCTCGTCCGGGCCGATCCCGCGACGCCGCGAAGCCCCGGAGGTGGCCGCGTGAACGAACCCGTACCGATCCTGATGTACCACGCGGTGGACCACGAACCAGCTCCGGCCACCCGCCGGCTGTCCGTCTCCCCCGAGGCGTTCGCCACGCAGATGGCGGTCGTCGCCGCCCGCGGGTTCACCGCGCTCACCACGGCCGAACTGGCCGAGGCCTGGCGCACGGGCGGGAGCCTGCCCGCGCGCCCGGTCCTGATCACCTTCGACGACGGCTACGAGGGGGTGCACCGGCACGCGCTGCCCGTACTCGCCAAGCACGGCTTCGCGTCGACGCTGTTCGTCTCCACGGGCTGGCTGCGGGGGGCGCACGACGAGGGCGGCGCCCTGGACACCATGCTCGACTGGGACCAGGTGCGCGAACTGGCCGCCGCCGGTACGGAGATCGGCGGTCACACCCACACCCATCCGCAACTCGACCAGGTCGACGAGCGACGCCTCTGGTACGAGACCCTGCGCTGCAAGGAGCTCGTCCGCGAGGAACTCGGCCGCGCGCCGATGTCGTTCGCCTACCCGTACGGCTACTCGGACCGCCGGGTCCGGCGCACGGTCCGGGCGGCGGGCTACGCCCAGGCGCTCGCGGTCGGGAACGCGGCGGCGCGGCGCCGGCAGGGACCGTACGCGCTGGAGCGGCTGACCGTACGGCGCTCCACCGGGATCGAGGAGTTCGAACGCCTCGTGGAGGGCCGGGCGATCACCCGCACCTTCGCCGCGGACCGAGCGCTGACCAAGGGCTACGCACTGGTCCGCCGTACCCTGGCCGCGGTCCGCTCGGCGGGGCGGTACGGGCTCTGAGGATCCGGGGCCGTGGCGGGCCCCGGATCGTCCCGTTCAAAACACCGTGCACGGAATGCCCGGTTGCCGGATCATGGTCGCCATGTCTGCCACGCCATCCGAGGATTCCGCGCCATCCGGGCCCGCGCCGACCGGGTCCGCGCCGTCCGAGAGGCCCGTGCCGGCCGCTGGGTCCGCGCCGTCCGTCGGGTCCACGCCGTCCGAGCCGCATCGGGCGCTGCCCATCCGGCTCAACGTCGACGACAGCGACTCGCCGTCCGACGTCATCGACGCGCTCTTCCTCGGCCGGTTCGCCACGGGCGAGCAGCCGCACTCGCACAGCACGTCCCTGGACCGGGTGAAGCCCGCCGCGACGCTCCTGCCCGCCGGGGCGACGGTGGTGCGCGCGGCCAAGGACGACGACCGCGCCGCCATGCTCGCCGAGGGCGAGGGCTGGACGCTGCTGATCTCCCGCTGGAACAGGGGCGCGGACGTCACGGTCACCGCGACCGCGCCCGAGCTGGCGGAGAAGATCCTCGAGGAGGCGACGGACGGGGCGAGGGACGAGCCCGAACCGCAGCCCGAGAACGTGACGATGGGCTTCTGGTACGTGTCGCCGCGACGCGGGCCGTACCGGACGACCCGGCAGATCAGCGCGGGCACCTGGGAGGAGATCCGGCCGAACTACACGGCGCCCGTGGCCGACGCGATGGACCGGCTGATGAAGGTCACCCCGGACGACATCGCGGGCCGGCTGCTGCTGCTCCACGGACCGCCGGGCACCGGGAAGACCTCGGCGCTGCGCACCCTCGCCCGCTCCTGGCGGGACTGGTGCCAGGTGGACTGTGTCCTGGACCCGGAGCGGCTCTTCAACGACGTCGGCTATCTGATGGACATCGCGATCGGCGAGGACGAGGGCACGGCGAAGGGGCGGTGGCGGCTGCTGCTCCTGGAGGACTGCGACGAGCTGATCCGCGGTGAGGCGAAGCACACGGCGGGGCAGGCGCTGTCCCGGCTGCTGAACCTGACGGACGGGCTGCTCGGCCAGGGCCGGAACGTCCTCGTGGGCGTCACGACCAACGAGGACCTGGAGCGGCTGCACCCGGCCGTGGTCCGGCCCGGCCGGTGCCTGGCGCGGATCGAGGTGGGCGGGCTCACCCGGAGCGAGGCGGTGGGGTGGCTGGGCCGCGAGGAGGGCGTGGGCCGCGAGGGCGCGACGCTGGCGGAGCTGTACGCCCTGCGGCGCGGAACATCGGCCCCGGGGCTCCCGGAGCCCCGGACCCCGGACGCGGGCATGTACCTGTAGGACGGTGCCGTGGGGCCCAGGACGGGGCCCCTGAGACCCCAGGGCGCCGCCCCCGGTGCGGGATCAGCTTCCGTACGCCGCCCGGAGCGCGTCCGTCACCGCCGCCGACGCCGCCTCGTGGGTCAGGCCCAGGCGCCTCGCCTCCCCCGCGTACGTCGCCGCCGCGGTCGCCGCCAGGCGGGCCGCCGCGTCGCCCGCCGCGGCGACGAACGTGCCGTGGCGGCCCCGGGTCTCGATGACGCCGTCCGCCTCCAGCGACTTGTACGCCTTGGCGACCGTGTTCGCCGCGAGGCCCAGCTCCTCCGCCAGGCCGCGTACCGTCGGCAGTTTGTAGCCGACCGGAACGGCGCCGGAACGGGCGCGCTCCGCGATCTGGGCGCGCAGTTGTTCGTACGGGGCGGTCGACGAGTCCGTGTCCACGGTGATTCGCAATGTCACGGCCCGATTCTCCCCCCGCTCCGGGGGAAAATGGGAGGCGGCCGCGCAACACCGCCGCGTAGCGTGCGGCACCATGACTGTGATCGTCCGTGATGTACGACCCGAGGACGCCGAGGACTTCGCGCGCGTCCGGCGGGCCGCGCTCCCGTTCATGCTGACGAACGCCGCCCAGGTGGCCTTCGACTGGGCCCACGCCCATCCCGACGCGCATGACCGGCCGCTGGTCGCCGAGATCGACGGCGAGGTCGTCGGCACGGCCCGGCTCGGCGTCGTGCACGACGCGCCGGAGCCCGGTGTCGGCTCGGTCGACATCTACGTCCACCCGGAGAAGCGACGGCTCGGCGCGGGCACGCTGCTGATGCACGCCGCGGAGGAGCACCTCGCGCAGCGCGGGGCGAGCACGCTCTACAGCTGGGTCCTCGACGATCCGGAGTTCCGTGGCTTCGCCGAGCGGCGCGGGTACTCCGCACGCCGTTCCGCGCACTTCCTCCGCCTCGACCTCGCCTCCGCCGAGCTGCCGCCGCTCGTGGAGCCGCCGGCGGGTGTCGAGCTGCGGAGTGCCGCCGCCTTCGACGCCGATCCCCGTCCGCTGTTCGTCCTCGACGCACTGACCACGGCCGACGAGCCCGGTGACGTCGGTGCCGAGCTGACGGACTACGAGCACTGGCTGGCGACCACCTGGAACCATCCGCTGTTCGACCCCGAGCTGACCACGGTCGCGGTCGTGGACGGCCGCCCCGCCGCGTTCAGCGCCGCCCAGACCGACGGCCGGGGGCGGTACAACTCCGGGATGACCGGCACCGACCCGGCCTTCCGCGGGCGCGGCCTCGCCAAGCTGGCCAAGAACCACTCCCTGCACCGGGCCCGGGCCGCCGGCTGCACGGAGGCGTTCACCGGGAACGACGCGGGCAACGGGCCCATGCTGGCGATCAACAAGTGGTTCGGATACGAGATCTGCGCGACGGAGGTACGTCATGCCCGCATGCTCGGTTGAGGTCGTGCTCGTGAAGGCGGGCCGCACGAAGATCCGCTACCCCGCCGAGGTCCTCGCCGACGACGGCATCCGGCTGGCGGTCCGCGCTCCATGGGCGGCCGAGGGGGTGCGGGACTTCGGCTTCGTACGGTTCGAGCCGGGCGACGTGTTCGTGGAGCACTACTGGCGCGACCGCTGGTACGCGGTCAAGGAGGTCCGCTCCTCGGACGGGACGCTCAAGGGCTGGTACTGCGACGTCACCCGGCCGGCCGAGGTCGAGGGCGCGGAGGTCGTGGTCGAGGACCTGGACCTGGACCTGTGGGTGTCGGCGGACGGCAGCGAGGTGCTGCGGCTCGACGAGGACGAGTTCCAGGCGAGCGGCCTGGCCGCTTCCGACCCGGAGGCGGCGGCCCGCGCCGTCGACGCCCTCGACGAGCTCGAACTGCTGGGCCGCGAGGGGCTGAGGAAGCTGCTGGGCTGAGCGGCGCACGGTGGCGTGGTCTCGACGCTCGCGGACATGCGTGTCTGGTCCCGCGCCCTGGCGACGGGTGAGCTGCTTGAACCGGAGGTCTGGGCCGAGGCGCAGAAGGACCCGGTCCCCTTCGTCTTCGCGGGGAACTACAACGGGCCCGGAACCTGGAGCTACGGACTGGGGTTCGTCGAGACCGGCGGCTTCATCGGCGGCGAGGGCAGCTTCGCCGGTTACGAGTCCACGACGATGTACCCTCGCGCCGGACGTCGATCGCGGTGGCGTCCACGAAGAACCCCCGCCATCACGCCTCCACCGATGTTCCAGGCCCTCGCCATGGCGGTCTACGGCCCGGACATCGGCTTCGGTCTGACGCCCGAGCAGGCGCTAGAGCCCACGTACACGGGCGGCGCGGGGTGGACCCGCCGGCCTCGGCCCGTAGGGCGATGCACGCCGACCCCTACCCCAGGATCACGGCCGCGTCCCTGGTGGCCAGGAAGCCGGGCATGGGCGCGCCCAGCGGGCCCGAGGGCGTGAGCTGCATCAGGGTCGCCCTCACCCGGGCCGCGCCGGGCCGGTAGCCGGGCTCCTTCACGACGGCCGTGTTGGACCAGTCGCGCACCTGGCCGTCACAGACGGCCCGGGTGCCGCCGATGCCGGCGGAACGGTCCTCCTGGACGAGCGTGCTGCTGACGAAGACCGGTCCCGCACTGTCGTCGACGCAGCGGTACGTGCCGGAGACGGTGACCGTGCCGTCGGCGGCGACCGTTCCGTACGCCTCGACGGAGAGGACGTCGGCGGAGCCCGCGTGGGCGGCGCCGGCCGCGGTGGCGACCAGCAGCGAGCCGAGCGAGAGGGCGAGTCGGAAGCGCATGGGGAGATCCCTTCGGGGTGGGGGGTGTGTCGCCCGCCAGGGATATCGGATCAAGCCCCGAGGTGTCCGAAACTCACCCTATCGGGGGCGAGTTGAGGTGCTTGCGGTAATGAATACGGTCGTACGGTCCGTCCGCCCGGCGCTCGACGACCTCGAAGCCGTACCGCTCGTACATCTTCTGGTTCTCCCACATCATCGCGTTGGTGAGCAGCCGGACCTCGGGCAGCCCGAGGGCGCGGGCTCGGGACTCCACGAAGGCGACCAGACGGCTGCCGAGGCCGGTGCCCTGCGCGTCCGGGTGGACGGCGATGTTGTCGAGATACAGATGGTCGGCCTCGGTCCTGAGGACCACGAGGCCGACCACCGGGCCGCCGGCGACGAACACCCTCCCCGCGGCGACGTCCGCCGCGTGATCGGCCTCCATCGGGGCCGGCACGAGGCCGATCCGCTCGATGTAGTGGTGATAGGCCGCGTCGGTCACGGCCTTCACCCGGGGGACGTCGGTGCTCGTCGCGAGCCGGATGTCCTGTGTCATGCCGACACGTTACGGCGGCGGACGATCACCTTCTTCAGCAGGGGCCAGGCGAGGAGGACGGCGATGACCGCGTAGACGGTCACGGAGAAGGGCGTGTTCACCAGGCCCGTGAGCGAGCCGTCGCTGATCTGGAGCGCGCGGCGCAGCTGCTGTTCGGCGGCCGGGCCGAGGATGACGCCGATGACGGCGGGCAGCACGGGAAGGCCGTAACGCCGCATGCCGAACCCGATCAGGCCGATGATCAGCAGGATGACGAGGTCGAGCGCCTCGCCGCCGACCGCGTACGCGCCGACGGCGGCGAAGAAGAGGATGCCGGCGTAGAGGTACGGGCGCGGGATGCGGAGCAGCTTGGCCCAGACGGGCGCGAGCGGCAGGTTGAGCGCGAGCAGCAGGACCATGCCGACGAAGAGCGAGGCGATCAGGCCCCAGACCAGGTCGGGTTCGCGTTCGAAGAGCAGCGGTCCGGGCTGGATGCCGTACTGCTGGAAGGCGGCGAGCATGACGGCGGCGACGGCGGTCGTCGGCAGGCCCAGGGTCAGCATGGAGACGAGTGTTCCCGCGGCGGAGGCGGAGGCGGCGGACTCGGGCCCGGCGACTCCCTCGATGGCGCCCTTGCCGAACTGGTCCTTGTGCCGGGAGAACCGCTTCTCGGTGACGTACGAGAGGAAGGTCGGGATCTCGGCGCCTCCCGCGGGGATCGCGCCGAACGGGAAGCCGATGACGGGCCCGCGCAGCCAGGACTTCCAGGTGCGCCGTACGTCGTCCTTGCCGAGCCACGGCCGGCCGACCGGGATGGCTTCGCCGGCCGTACGGCGCAGATGCGCGGCGACCCACAGCGCCTCGCCGATCGCGAAGAGGCCGACCGCGACGATCACCACGTCGATGCCGTCGGCGAGCTGGAGCGAGCCGAAGGTGAGCCGCTGCTGCCCGGTCATCTGGTCGAGGCCGACCAGGCCGAGGGTGAGGCCGATGAGGAGCGAGGCGAGGCCGCGGATCCGGGAGGAGCCGAGGACGGAGGTCACGGCGATGAACGCGAGGACCATGATGGCGAAGTAGTCGGGTGCTCCGATGTCGACGGCGAGCGCGGCGACGGTCGGGGCGAGGGCGACGAGCAGGAGCGTGCCGATCATGCCGCCGGCGAAGTGGCCGATGGCGGCGGCCGCAAGCGCCTGTGCGCCGCGGCCCGCCTTGGCCATGGGGTTGCCTTCCATGGCGGCGACGACGGCCGCGCTCTCACCGGGGGTGTTGAGCAGGATCGAGGTGGTGGAGCCGCCGAACATCGCCCCGTAGTAGATGCCGGCGAACATGATGAAGGCGCCGGTCGGTTCGAGTCCGTACGTCACCGGGAGCAGCAGGGCCACGGCCATGGCGGGGCCGATGCCGGGCAGGACGCCGATGGCGGTGCCGAGGAGCACGCCGAGCGCGGCCCACAGCAGGTTCATCGGGGTGAGGGCCGTACCGAATCCGTCGATCAGGGAGTTCAGTGAGTCCATGGTCAGAGCACTCCCATCAGCGGGCCGCCGGGCAGCGGAACGCCGAGCAGGTTGTTGAAGACGACGTAGGTGAGGAGGGAGAGTCCGGCCGCGATCAGCGGGTCGCGGTGGAGGTGGCGGCTGCCGAGGGCGTAGGACGCGCCCCAGAAGAGGAGGGCCCCGGACACGGGGAAGCCGACCGGTCCGATGAGGACGGCGAAGGCGAGGAAGACCCCGGCGAGGAGCAGGACCGTGCGCCAGTCGCCGGGCTCGGAGAGGTCGACGTCCTCGCCGCCCTCCGACTCGCCGCGGCCGCCGCGCATGACGTCGATCGCGAGGAGGACCGCGACGACGAGCAGGCCGGCCCCCACCACGACGGGGACGGTTCTGGGGCCGACCGGGCCGCGCTGGGCGATGTCGACGGTCATGGTGAGCGCGTCGGTGAGAACGAGGACGCCGATGAGGAAGAGAAGGGCGCCGACGCCGAGTTCGGAGTGCTCGCGCAGCCAGGACCTCTTCGCCTGCGCGGTGGGGGACGGGGTGGTCTCGGTGGTCGTCACAGTCCCAGCTCCTTCAGTACCGACGCGACCTGCCTGTCCTGTTCGGTGAGGAAGGTGCCGAACTGCTCGCCGGGCAGGAAGGCGTCGTTCCACCCGTTCTTCTTCAGCGACTCGCGCCACTGCGGAGAGTCGTGCAGCTCCGTCACCAGGCCGACGAGCTTGTCGCGCTCGGCGTCGGAGAGGCCGGGCGGGGCGACGATCCCGCGCCAGTTGATGAACTCGGTGTCGAGCCCGGCCTCACGCAGGGTCGGGGCGTCGAGGCCGGGGACCCGCTCCGCGCCGGTGACGGCGAGGAGCCGCAGCTCGCCGGACTCGATCTGGTCGAGGTACTCACCGACGCCCGAGACGCCGAAGGCGACCTTGTTGCCGAGGATGGAGGCGAGGAGTTCGCCGCCGCCGTCGAAGGGGATGTAGTTGACGCTCTTCGGTGCGATGCCGGCGGCCCTGGCCATCAGCATCGGGGCGAGGTGGTCGGGCCCGCCGGGCGCGGAGCCGCCGCCGACGGGCAGCTTGCCGGGGTCCTTCTTCCAGGCCGCGATCAGGTCCTGGATGGTCTTGTACGGGGAGTTCTTGCCAACCACGACGATGTCCTGCTCCATGGTGAGCCGGGCGATCGGGGTGGTGTCGGCGAGGGTCTTCGGGGTCTTGTTGGTGTGGACGGCGCCGACGACGCCGAGGCCCATGGACATGGCGAGCTTGCCGTTGCCGTGCTCGCCGACGAGCCGGGTGAGGCCGACGGTGCCGCCGGCACCGGGCAGGTTGAAGACCTCTATGCCGGTGGTGAGACCGGCGTCCTCGGCGTTCTTGGCCGCGGTGCGGGCGGTGATGTCGTATCCGCCGCCGGGTGTGTTGGGGACCATGACGCGCAGACCGGGGATCCGGGTGCCCGTGTCGGAGCCGCTGCCGGTGGCGAGCAGGGGCGGCCCCACCAACACCAGCAGCGCGGCCCCGAGCAGGGCGAGGGGGGTGCGTGGACGCACGTGTGCCGCCTCTCGATCGGTATGTGAAGTGGCCCACATGTTGCCTGCGCGTTAAGAAGCTGTCTCTCTTCCGCAACCAACGGACGTTGTGGTCCTTGTGGTCGCGACCTAGCGTGTCGGCGTGACGAAGGTGCTGGTGGTGGACGACGACTTCATGGTCGCGAAGCTGCACAGCCGTTATGTGTCGGCCGTGGACGGTTTCTCCGTCGTCGGGGTCGCGCACAGCGGCGGTGAGGCACTGCGCCTCGCCGACCGGCTGCGCCCGGATCTCGTCCTGCTCGACATCTACCTGCCCGACATGGACGGCATCTCGGTCCTGCGCGAGCTGCGCGGGGCGGGTCTCGCGGTGGACGCGCTGTTCATCACGGCGGCGCGGGACGCGGGCATGATCCGCTCGGCGCTGCGGGCGGGGGCGCTGCACTATCTGATCAAGCCGTTCAACCAGTCGGCGCTCCAGGAGCAGCTGCGGCACGTGGCCTCGCTGCGGAGCAGGCTGGACGACCTGGACGAGGCGCGTCAGGAGGACGTGGACCAGATCTTCGGCACCCGCCCGCCGGGCTCGCGCGAACTCCCGAAGGGCCTGGCCGCGCACACGGCGGACCTGGTGGACGGCATCCTGCGGGCCCACCCCGAGGGCCTGTCGGCAACGGAATGCGCGGAGGCGGGCTCCCTGTCCCGCGTCAGCGCCCGCCGCTACCTGGAGTACTTCGCGGAGACGGGCCGCGCGGAGATCACCCTGCGGTACGGCGGAACGGGCCGCCCGGAACGGCGCTACCGGCGACTGGGGTAGCTGGGGCAGCGACCGGGCCCCGGCTCCTTCCTGAGCCCGCTCTTACCTGTGCCTTAAAGCGATCCTAAGGATCGCCGTCTCCCGCTCTCCGCGGCCTTTTTCGAGGTTTCCGGCGGCTAGCTTGCTGAGCGAACCCCCACGCCCCACCCTCGTGAAGGAGCTGTCCCCCCATGACCTCTCGCCGTACCGCCGTCTCAGCCGTCACCGCCACCGCCGCGGTGGCCCTGTCGGGTCTCGTCGCCGCGCCGGCCTTCGCGCACGGGTCCATGACCGATCCGGTGAGCCGGGTGTCCGCCTGTTACGCGGAGGGGCCGGAGAGCCCGAAGTCGGCGGCGTGCAAGGCGGCCGTCGCGGCGAGCGGGGCGCAGGCGTTCTACGACTGGAACGCGGTGAACATCGCCAACGCCGCCGGGAAGCACCGCGACCTGATCCCGGACGGCAAGCTGTGCAGCGCCGGCAACGACAAGTACCGCGGTCTCGACCTGGCCCGCGCCGACTGGCCGGCCAGCACGCTCGCCTCCGGGAAGCACACCTTCCGCTACAAGGGGACGGCCCCGCACCGGGGTTCCTTCGAGCTGTACGTGACGAAGGACGGCTACGACCCCTCGAAGCCGCTGAAGTGGTCGGACCTGGAGGAGAAGCCGTTCGCGACGGTGACCGACCCGCGGATGGAGAGCGGCGACTACGTCTTCGACGGCACGATCCCGAACAAGTCCGGCCGCCACCTGATCTACTCGATCTGGCAGCGCTCCGACTCCCCCGAGGCGTTCTACACCTGCTCGGACGTCGTGTTCGGGAAGGACAACGGCGGTACGACCGCGCCGACGGCGACCGCGCCGACCGACGAGGAGTACGAGGACGGGGAGGACAAGTCCTCCGTCGAGCACGGCGGTCACGGGGACGACCACGCCGGGACCGGCGCCCAGGAGACGGCCGCCGCGCCCGCGTCCTCGGCGCCCGCGGCGACGACCGAACCCGCGCCCTCGGAGCCCGCCGCCTCGGCCGCGCCCAACGAGCCCGCCGCCGCCGGCTCGGGCGAGCGGCTCGCCGAGACCGGGGGCGACGCCACCACCTCGTACCTCGCGATGGGTGGCGCCGCCGTCCTGGCACTCGGCGCGGCGGTGCTCTTCGGTGCGAGCCGCCGCCGCCCCGGCCGTCGCTAGCCGATCACCGACAGGCAGGTCGTCGGGGTCGCGTGGGCCGGGTCGAGGGCGTTGGTGACCTCATGGAACGTGACCCGGTCCACCGTCCCGATCGCCACGTGCTCCGAGAGGTCGAGCGCGCACTTGTCCTGGATGACGACGTTGGTGACGTTCGGACCGTCGAGGAATCCCGAGCGGTACGGGGTGACGACCTCGTCGTACTTGGTCGTGATGACCGTGTAGGTGACGCCCGGGACCGTGTCCCCGCCCGCGTTGAGCCGGGTGATGAACGGGGAGCCCGCGATCTGGTCGGCGAGGCCCGGGGTGTTGTTCGTGACGAAGTCCTCGACGCCGGGGAAGTACGGCAGGAGCTTGGTGAGGCCGAGGAGGGTCGTGCCGTGGTTGTCGGGGGCGATCCCGACCAGCGCGTTGACCTTCTCGGCCCCGCCGAGGAACTTCAGGTAGTACCGCGGCATCATGCCGCCCTGCGAGTGGCCGACGAGGTCGGCCTCGGCGGCGCCGGTGGCCGCGAGGACCCTGTCGACGTAGGCGTCGAGCTGTTCGGCGGACTTGTCGATGGGGCCGAGCCCGTGGAAGAAGGGCACGTTGGGCAGCTGGCCGTAGTCGAGCGAGAAGACGCAGTACCCACGGTTGACGAGGTACGGCGCGAGGGCCAGCCAGTTGTCGATGGAGTTCCCGAACGTGCCGTGGACCAGCACGACCGGGCGCGGGTGGGCGGCCGAGGGCTTGCAGGAGAAGTCGTTCCAGCCACGGCTGGAGGCGGCGGCCGTGGTGTCGGTGGTGGCCGCCTGGGCCGAGGCGGCGGTGGGGGCGAGGGTGGCGGCGGCGGTCAGCAGCAGGACCGAGAGCGTTCTGAGCGCGTGTCTTTTCCAGGGCAGCATCGTGCGATCTCCTTGCGGCTCAAGGGAAATCAGGAACGAACGACGGCAGTAAGCCCTGCGGCCCGGACCACAAGTGGGGATGCTCTGCTTCTAGCCAAGCTACGCACGGGTAGCCTCGGCTGGGAAGTTACGCGTCGGTAAAAAGTGACTTCTCGTCAGCAAGGTCGCCGGTAGGGAGTAACGGCCGGACTCAGGCCGCCAGCGAGCCCGGCACGATCGCCCGGGGACCGAACTTCGCCCGCGCCCGGTCCGCCACCGCCTCGAGCCGCCGGGCCTTCTCGTCCGCCGGGTCGAAGGTCAGCTGGTGCGCGGCCCCCTCCGCCGGCGCGAGCCCCTCCGCGCGCAGCGCGATCCCCCGCACCCGGGCCCGCTGGAGCCCGAAGGAGCCGTGGATCGTGTACACGAGGGCGGCCAGCGCCGCCGAGTGCGCGGTCGGTTCGGGCAGCGTCCGGGTACGGGTGGTGGTGGACCGGTCCGCGTACCGCACGGTCACCGTCAGGGAGCGGCACACCTGCCGTTCCGAGCGCATCCGGGCACCCAGCTCCTCGGTGAGCGAGAGCAGCGCCCTGCGCTGGGCCGTCGGGTCCAACTCGTCGTGGGGGAAGGAGCGTTCGGCCGCCAGCGACCGGGAGGCCGCGTTCGGTACGACCGTGCTCCTGTCGATCCCCCGGGCCCGCTCGGCGAGTTCGCGTCCGGCCTTCGCGCCGACGAGCCGCTGGAGCACGGCGAGCGGCGCGTCCGCGACCCGCCCGATGGAGTCGAGTCCGTACGAGCAGAGGGTACGGGCGGTGGTGCGGCCGACCCCGTCGAGCGCGACGACCGGGCGCTCCCGCAGGAAGGCGGCCGGATCCTCGACGACCTGGGTGACACCGGGGCGCGCCTCGCGGGCCGCCATGCGGGCCAGCATCGGGTTCGGCCCGACCCCGATGACGCAGTCGACGCCGTACAGGGCGAGCGCCCTGACCCGTACCACCGAGGCGAGTTCCGTCGGGGTCCAGCCGAAGTAGCGCAGCGCGCCGCGGACGTCGGCGAGCAGGGTGTCGGGCGGGCAGGCCTCGACGACCGGGGTGAACTCGCCGAGCAGCCCGACCAGCCGGGGAAGCATCGCCTCCCCCGGGGCGTCGAGCCGGAACCGTACACAGAGGATCATCCCGCGCTCCCCGGACTCTGGTGCCACAGCTTCCTTCCGCTGGGAACCCCTTCGCCGGCCGGTTTCAGGTCCGCCCAGGGGTTCATCTCGTATCCGGTCTCCATCGTGATCCGGCGCCCGTTGTCGGTCCCGCCCGTGCGTCCGGGCTGTCCGGGCCGTTCGGGCCGTTCGGGCCGTTCGGGCCGGTCGGCCAGGCGCGCCGCCACCGCCTCCAGACCGCCGGAGGCGCGCACCTCCACCAGCTCGGCGAGGTTCCAGGCCGCGGAACCGACCACGCTGAGGCTGCGCGGGCCGCGCCGCTGCACCACGCCCCGGACGAGCAGCAGCCAGGAGTGGAAGACGGTGTGCGCGCAGGCCTCGTGGGAGTCGTCGAAGAAGGCGAGGTCGACCAGGCCCGTGCCGTCGTCGAGCGTGGAGAAGATGACCCGCTTGCCGGAGCGGATCGGCGGGGTCTGGGTGGCCGCCTTGGCGCCCGCGACCAGGACGGTCTCTCCGTGCCGGGCCTCGCGCAGCCGTCTGGCGGAGACCACGCCGAGTTCGCGCAGGAAGGCGTGGTGGTCGGCCATGAGGTGGCGCGAGGCGTCCATGCCGAGGACCCCGAGCTCGGCGCTGAGCCGCTCCGACTCGTCGAGGTCGGGCAGACCGATGGGGGCGGTCTTCCGGCCCTGGGCGAGCGGGAGTTGACCTCCGTAGGAGGCGGCTCCGCGCTGGGTGCGGTGGAGCTCGGTCACGTGCAGCAGCAGATCACGGCGGTTGGCTCCGAAGGCGTCCAACGCGCCGACCTGCGCGAGTCGTTCGGCCACCGGTTTACGGGGCCGGGCCCGCTCCCAGAAGTCGAGCAGCGAGGCGTAGGGCTGTCCGGTCTCGATCCGCGCGCTCTCGGCCTCGCTGATGCCGTGGACGTCGGCGAGGGCGAGCCGCAGTCCCCACCGCTCCGGCGTACCGGACACCAGTTCGATTCGATGTGCGGCCGCGGACCGGTTCACGTCCAGCGGCAGCACCGGCACCCCGCGCCGCCGGGCGTCCGCCAGCAGCAGCCGCTTCGGGTACATCCCCGGGTCGTGGGTGAGCAGCCCGGCGTAGAAGGCCGCCGGGTGGTGCGCCTTGAGCCAGGCCGACTGGTACGTGGGTACGGCGAAGGCGACCGCGTGCGCCTTGCAGAAGCCGTACGAGCCGAAGGCCTCGACGATCTCCCAGGTGCGGGCGACGACCTCGGGGCCGTATCCGCGCTCCTCCGCCCGCTGCGCGAACCAGACCTTGATCCGGCCCTGCGACTCGGGGTGCGAGAGCCCTCGCCGCGCCTGGTCGGCCTCGCCCCGGCCGCAGCCGGTCATGATCCGTACGATCTCGATGATCTGCTCGTGGAAGACGACGACGCCGTACGTCTCCTTCAGTGCGCCCTCCAGGTCGGGGTGCGGGTAGCGGACGGGCGCCCGGCCGTGGCGGGCCTCGATGAACGGACGGACCATGTCGGCGGCGACCGGCCCCGGCCGGAAGAGCGAGATGTCGACGACGAGGTCGTGGAAGGTGCTGGGCTGGAGCCGGCCGACCAGATCACGCTGGCCGGGCGACTCGATCTGGAAGCAGCCGAGCGTCTCGGTGGACTGGATGAGCCGGTACGTCGCGGGGTCGGCGGACGGGAGCGCGTCGATGTCCGGCCGGGCGCCGGTGGCCCGCTCCACCTCGGCGACGGCGTGCGCCATGGCTGACTGCATCCGCACACCGAGGACGTCGAGCTTGAGCAGCCCGAGGTCCTCCACGTCCTCCTTGTCGAACTGGGACATGGGGAACCCCTCGCCGCTGGTGGGCACGACGGGGGTACGGGTGAGCAGCGAGGCGTCCGAGAGCAGGACCCCGCACGGGTGCATGGCGATCCCTCGGGGGAGGCCGTCGAGGGCCTCGACGAGCTCCCAGAGCCTGCCGAACCTCTCCCTCTCCTTCGCCAGTTCGCGCAGTTCGGGCAGTTCGTCGAGGGCGGCGCGGGCGTCCCGGGCGCGGATGTGCGGGAACGCCTTGGCGATCCGGTCGATCTCGGCCGGGTCCATGGACAGGGCCGCGCCCACGTCCCGTACGGCATGGCGGACCCGGTAGGTCTCCGGCATGGAGACGGTGGCGACCCGCTCGGTGCCGAAGCGGTCGATGATCGCGCGGTAGACCTCCAGGCGCCGGGCGGACTCCACGTCGATGTCGATGTCGGGAAGGGCGGTGCGGTTCTTGGACAGGAAGCGCTCCATGAGCAGGCCGTGCTCGACGGGGTCGGCGTGGGCGATGCCGAGGAGATGGTTGACGAGGGAGCCGGCGCCGGAGCCGCGGGCGGCGACCCGGATCCCCATCCTCTTCACGTCGTCGACGACCTGAGCGACCGTCAGAAAGTAGGTGGCGAAGTGGTGATGGGCGATGATGTCGAGCTCGCGGTGCATCCGGTCCCAGTAGTCGCGGCGCCGTTCGTATCCGCGCAGCACCATGCCGGCGGCGGCCCGGGAGGCCAGCACGCGCTGGGCGGTGCGGCGCTCGGCGCCGACGAGGGACGGTTCGGGGAAGTGGGCGGAGCCCATGCCGAGGTCGTCCTGGGGGTCGACCAGGCAGTCGGCCGCGACCGCCTGGGTCTGGTCGAGCAGCCGGTACGCGGTGTCCCGGCGGAAGCCCGCGGCCTCGACGATCCGCTCGGCGGTGGCCAGCATGTCGCCGCCGCCCTTGAGCCAGGCCTCGCCGCTGTCGAGCTCCTTGCGGGGGTCGACGGGGACGAGGCGGCGGGCGGAGTCGAGGACGTCGGCGACGGGGCCCTGGCCGGCGTCGGCGTAGCGGACGGCGTTGCCGAGGACGGGACGGACGCCGTGCTCGGCGGCGAAGCCGACGGTACGGGCGGCGAGCCGCAGCGAGCCGGGACCGGCGCCGGAGCGGCCGTGGTGGACGGCCTCGAGACGGAGGGCGTCGCCGTACCGCTCGCGCCAGGGCGCGAGGAGCCGGGCGGCCCGGTCGGGGCGCCCGGCGGCGAGCGCCTGCCCGACGTCGGAGGCGGGCCCGAGCAGGACGACGAGGTCGTCGCCATGGTTGTCGTCCCAGGCCAGCAGAGGCCCGCCCGTCTCGCGGGCATGGGCGGCGCTGACCATCCGGCAGATCGCGGCCCAGCCGGCGCGGGACCGGGCGAGGAGGACGGCCCGGGAGGCGGACTCGTCGACGAAGGCCCCGCCGCGCACGGGCACGCGCCGCGCGGAAACCCCACCGCGCCCAGGCCACCGGGACACGGCCTGCCCGGACCCGCCCAGGACCCCGCGGGCGCCGACGAGACCACCGGAACCGCCCGGGGCCCCACGGACGCCGAGGCCACCGGAACCGGCCGTCGGCGCGACCGGCCCGGACCCGCCCTGGGCCACGGCGTCCGCGCCGGACGGACCGGACGTGCCCGACGTGCCCGACGGGCCGGACGGACCCGACGGGCCGACGCCACGGGTGTCCGAAGCGGACAGCCCGTGAGAGGGAGCGGACACGGCCGGGGTGGAGCCCGGCTCGGCACCCGGCAAGGACGACGACCCGGCCGGTACGACTCCCGAGCCGGACGCCCCGGCCCCGGACCCACCGGAACCACCCGGGACCCCGGTGCTCTCGGCCTCCGCGACGGCACCGGAGCCGGCGGAAGCCGCCGGGTCCACCGCCCCCGCGCCGGACGCACCGGAGCCACCGGGCGCGCCCCGCTCCGTACCGGCCTCGGCCACACCTCCCGGCGCACCCGCACCACCCCTACGGCCCGCACCGCCCCTGCCCGTACCCGTACCGCCCCCCGACACCCCCCGGCCGAAGCCGTTCACGGCGTACACGCGCACGTCGGCGTCGTCGGCCGTCCCGGCGGCCGACGGGGCGATCGCCAGGTCCACGCCGAACAGCGGACGCACGCCCGCCGCCTCGCAGGCCTTCGCGAAGCGGATCACGCCCGCGACCGTGTCGCGGTCCGTGAGGGCGAGCGCGTCCATGCCCCGCTCCGCCGCGCGCTCCGCCAGCCATTCAGGGTGCGAGGCGCCGTACCGCAGGGAGAAGCCCGATGCGGTGTGCAGATGCGTGAACCCCGGCATACACACCTCCCGCATCGATTCGCACGTATGTTCCCACCCCCTCCTCCTCACCATAGACCATTTCGAACGTCCGTACGATACGCCGCGCACCTCATCCGTTCGGCCCCATCCCACCTGCGCAAACACCCCTCTCCGCCCAGCGTGGGGGCATGAGCCTCGTCGATGAACTGAAGAGCGCCGTCACCCCCCGAGCCGCCCTGCTCGTCGTCGGCGTCTTCGCCCTCCAGCTGCTGTTCATCGCCTCGTACGTCGGGGCGCTCCACGACCCGAAGCCGAAGGACGTCCCCTTCGGCGTGGTCGCGCCCCCACAGGTCTCCGCCCAGCTCGTCGGGCAGCTGGAGAAGCTCCCCGGCGAACCGCTCGACCCCCGGACCGTCACGGACGAGGCCGAGGCCAGGAAGCAGATCCTGAACCGGGAGATCGACGGCGCCCTGCTGGTGAATCCGGCCAGGACCACCGACACCCTGCTCGTCGCCTCCGGCGGCGGCACCGTGCTCGCCTCCGCCCTGGATTCGCTCTTCACCCGGCTCGAGGGCGCCCAGCAGCGCACCGTACGAACCGTCGACGTCGCCCCAGCCTCCCCGCAGGACTTCGACGGCCTCTCCGCCTTCTACCTGGTCGTCGGCTGGTGCGTCGGCGGCTACATCTGCGCCGCGGTCCTCGCGATCAGCTCGGGCGCGCGGCCCGCGAACCCCGAACGCGCGATCATCCGGCTCGGGGTCCTCGCGCTCTACGCGATCCTCGGCGGCCTCGGGGGCGCGGTCATCGTCGGCCCGATCCTGGGAGCCCTGCCGGGCAGCGTCGCGGCCCTGTGGGGTCTGGGCGCCCTCGTCGTCTTCGCGGTCGGCGCCGCCACCCTCGCCCTGCAGTCCCTCTTCGGCATCGTCGGCATCGGTCTCGCGATCCTGCTGATCGTGGTCGCGGGCAACCCGAGCGCCGGAGGCGCCTTCCCGCTGCCGATGCTGCCACCGTTCTGGAAGGCGATCGGCCCCGCCCTGCCTCCGGGCGCCGGCACCTGGGTCGCGCGCTCGATCGCGTACTTCAAGGGCAACGACGTCACCGTCTCGCTCCTGGTGCTCTCCGCCTGGGCGGTCGTCGGCAGCGCGATCACGCTGGTGATGTCCTCGCTGAAGCGCAGGCCCGGGACCGAGCCGACTCCCGAGGGGCTCGGCGCCGCGGGCGGCGCCGCCGCCTGAATCCGCCCCCGCCCTGGCGAAAAGCCCTGGCCCACCGACCGACGGACCATTAGGTTCGCGGGGCGCCATCCACCGGCCCCCGAACCGACAAGGCTCTCCGTGACATTCGTTCGCCCCGCCCGCCCCGACGAACTCCCCGCCCTGGTCGAGCACCCCGCCGACCCGGAGCGCAACGCCGCCACCCGCGCGTACCTCACCCAGCTCCTCGACAGCGCGTGCACCCGGCCCGAGTGGTGCCTCGTCGCCGAGGACGGCGACGGACGGCTCACCGGCAGCGTGGTGCTGTGGACCCTGCCGGAGCACGACGTCCCGCTCGCCGTCGTGCTGTTCGAGGCGCCGGAGGACTCCCCGGAGACCGGGGCCGCGCTGCTCGGCGCGGCGGCCGCGAAGGCCGGGGAGCTGGGCGCGACGGAGCTGGAGCATGTCGTCGACTCCCCCGCCCAGGCCCCGCAGTTCCAACGGAACCCGGAGCGCCGGGGCGAGTTGCTGCGCGCCTCCGGCTTCGAGGTGGTCCGCGACGGGCGGCGGTTCAGCCTCCGGAACCCCGCCGTCTCCGACGGGACCGGTGCGCTGCCCGCCGACGATCCCCGCCTGACCTTCCGCTCGCTCGCCGAGCTCGGCCCCGAGCCCTTCGTCGCCGTCCTCGCCGAGCTGCTCGCGGACACCGCGGACGCCCGGCTCGCCGCCGACGTACGGCAGCACGGCGTACGGCGCGCGGCCGAGCTGCTGTTCGAGGAGACGGCCGAGCTGAAGCACGAGCCCGAGTGGTGGGAGCTCGGCCACGACGCCGACGGCACCGTCGCCGTGATCAGCCTGCCGGCCGAGAGCCCCAGCGTTCCGGTGATCGGCTTCGTCGGCGTCGCCCCCGCCCACCGCGGCAAGGGGTACGCCTCCTCGGTCGTGGTCCGGGGCACGCGGGTCCTGGCCGCGGCCGGCGCCACGGAGATCCGCGGGGACTGCGACCGTGCGAACGTGGCCATGGCCAAGGCCTTCGTGCGGGCCGGGTACGTGAACTTCGCCGACCGACTGGAGTTCGCCCGCGCCCTCTGACCCGTACCCTGACGCGCGCCTCGGGCCGATAGGCTCCCCCGCCATGGGAAGGCATGTGCGCACCGACGACGGCCGCCTGCTGCTGGCCGAGGAATGGGGAAATCCCTCGGGGACCCCCGTACTGCTCCTGCACGGCACACCCGGCAGCCGGCTCGGCACCACGCTGCCCGATCTCGCCGGCCACCATCCCGACATGCGGTTCTTCGCCTACGACCGTCCCGGGTACGGGGGTTCGGACCGGCTACCCGGACGACGGGTCGCCGACGCGGCCCGGGACGCGGCGGCCGTCGCCGACGCGCTGGGGGTGGAGCAGTTCGCCGTGGTCGGGCGGTCCGGCGGGGCGCCGCACGCGCTCGCCTGCGCGGCCCTGCTCCCCGGCCGGGTCCGAGCCGCCGCGGCGCTGGTGAGCATCGCGCCCCGGGACGCGGCGGGGCTCGACTGGTTCGCCGGCATGACCCCGTTCAACGTCCACGAGTTCGGCCTGGCGACGGAGTCGCCCGAACTCCTCGACGCGGACCTGGCCGCCCGGGCCGCGGCCATCCGGCAAGACCCCGAGCGCCTCATCGAGGACCTGCGGGCCGAACTCTCCGACCACGACCTGCCGATCGTCTCCGATCCCGCCGTACGCGCCGCGCTGCTGCGCACCTACCGCGAGGCGCTCGGCACCTCGCACCACGGCTGGACCGACGACGCCCTCGCCTTCACCCGCCCCTGGGGCTTCGACGTCTCCGCCGTCGCCGTCCCCGTCCTCCTCTGGCACGGCCTCGACGACGCCTTCTCACCGCCCGCCCACACCCGCTGGCTGGCCGACCGGATCCCCGGCGCCACGCTCGTCCTGCAACCGGACGCCGGACACTTCGCCGCCCAGTACGCACTGCCGACGGTCCTGGAGTGGCTGGCCCGGTAGCCGGGGCGTGTCCCGCGGCCGTGACGCTGCCACCCGGGGTGCCTACCTTCCCGTCGTCAGCTCCTTCGTCGGAGACGCATCCGGTTCCACGAAGAACTCCCAGATCGTGACCATCGCCACGAGCTGCGCGATGAGGTACGCCATTTGGAGCGAGTAGTAGCGCATCTGGTAGACGGACAGCAGCAGTCCGAGGCGGCTCTGCCAATAGCGCCGCTCGCCCTGGAAGGTGTCCAGGTCGAGCGCGATGCCGGTGACGGTCAGCACGAACAGCATCACCAGAGCGTAGAGCGCCATGCCATCCGCGCTCTGCCGGGTGAACCAGAGACCCAGCAGGTCGAGACCGATGGGCAGAGCGAAGGCCAGCGCCACGGGGAGGGCTTTGGCGGCTCCGCGTCGCCCCGGGAGCCTGCGCCACAGAGCCCCGAGTGTGAAGCCCGCGCCGACGAACCCCACCATCCAGAAAACGAAGGTGAGCAGCAGGTCGGGAATTCCGTAGAGGTACGAGAGCGCGTTCTGCCATCCTTCCCCACGCAACGCCCACGCCCATGTGGCAAGGACGCTCGCAGGAACGCCCGGCAGCAGAGCGAAACGGGCGCCACGACTGCCGTTGGCCCACCAGTCGTCACGCGGGCCGAGCGCCAGTGCCGCATCAACCACCGACACCCTCGCCGGGAGCCGATCGGGACCGGATCCTCCAGGGCTGGCGGGCCAGTCGTGCAGGTCGTTCAACTCCCGCTCCAGGTCCTTTCGTTTGGGGGGAACGTCCCCGAAGAGTCCCTGATCCAGGCGGCGCAGTTCAGCGTGGATCTCGCGGTACATGCGGGCCTTGCGCAGCAGTGCCCGCCGAGCGACGGGGCCCCTCGACGTGAAAAGAGGCAGGCCCGATCTCTCGAAGGGCTGAGCCAGGACCGCACGACGGGCAGCCGCACTCGCCGCACCGTACAGAGCGAGCATGCACAGCGGAATCGTGAGGCCGAAGAGCAGGGCGTTGTCGAGATAGCCACCGGGGACCAAGGTGACCGCAACAGGAAAGAACGTCAGGAACATCAGCCTGTCGGCGCCGTCCTCGAACGGGGACAGCGTGGAGCGCGCCCGCCCTGTACGGAGTACGGCGAGCATGGCCACACACGTGATCATCCAGGTGTAGTCGAGGATCCAGTCCTGGGCGTTGGACACGGACCATGTCAGCTCCCAGAACCAGTCGGTCCGATGTTCCACTCCGTAACGGGGGTCGACGCGGTTGCTCAGCCAAGACACGCGCCGCCAGCTTCGCTCCTCGGTCAGTGCGAAGGACGCACCGACGGCCAACGTCGCCGCGCCGACCACCGGTCCGGCCCAGCGGAGTCTCAGGACCCGTTGGCTGCCCGGAAAGCGACGGCTCGGCGGCAGCAGACCCCCGTCGGCGGCAAGTCGCCACGCGGCCGCAGCGCAACCGAGCAGCACCAGTGCCAGAAGGCAGGATGAAGAGGCGGCGAGAACGGCGAGATGGGCCGGCTCGACATCGTGTGAAGGCGGCAGACCAAGCCCTTCCGTCCAGGTCATGACCACGAACGGAGGCACGGCCAGTACGCCGGACGCCACCCAGACCGTCGCGGAAGGCTTGGCGAAGCCAAGCAGCACGGTTATGGCGGCCACCGCGGAACTGTTCCCGAGAAGGACCCAGTCCTCCAGCAGGAACCACCCGTCGCCGCTTCGTTCCCCGTAGCGCGTGACGAGGTCGTCCGCGCGGACGAAAACCTCCAGCAGGACGACAGCCAGAGCCCACGCGGCGATGTTGCGCAGCGCACGGTCCTGTTCGGCGGTCGGGGTGCCGGAACGCCGACGGTACCGCCGGACGGCCATCAGCAGCAGAGCCGAGATGCCGGACGTCCAGAGCACAGCGCCGAGGCGGTCCAGCGCGACGACGGTCAGACGGTCGTTCTGAGCCGCCCATGAGCGTTGCCATGAGGGCTTGAGGGAAACGGACACCTCAGGCGGCACGCCTGTGGCGGCACGCTCCGAGGAGCGTCCTTCCCGTGGCTGCTTCGCGTCAGGCGATTCCTTTCCCTGAGGTGACGCCTCCGTCGGTACGACGGGCTGCCATACGAGCCCCGTCGTACCGTCACCTGCCGTCGGACGGGGCGTCGCCCTTTCGGCTCCTGCCGAGCCGGGATCCACGGTGATCTTCTCCCACCTGGCTCCTGCCAGTGCGGGCGGCGGCATGAGAGTCACGGTCCACCGGTCTGCTCCGGCCCATATCCTCCAGGCGCCGACGTCGATGTTCTTCTGGTACCGGTTGACCCAGGAGTGCGACCTGTACACCACCTTCACACGACCGCCCTTCGAGGACACGTGAGGGTTACTGGTTCGCCATTCCGACCAGCGGCGCTGTTGGCCCATGTCGCTCATGGTGAGGCAGGCCATGGCGGCGATGTACCGCCGACTGTCCTCGCTGAGCAGCAGGTCAGGTGCCAACGGCCAGTCACCGGGGATCTCGACGCTCAGCTCAGTGTCGATCTTGGTGTAGGTACGGCCATCGTGGTGCAGTCGGGCCCACGTGCTGACCTTGGCCTCGGTGAGGACGGCCGGTTCACAGACCTCTGCCACGGGCGGCACCGGGGCCGCGCGAGCAGCCGTCGTTGCCGCCAGGCCCCCTAACGACGACAAGAGGATCAACACGATCGACGTGAGCGCGCGCCTTCTCAACAGATGGGCCCCCCGACTCGGCTGCGTGGATCACATCATGGCGCACATGCCGACGGCAGGGGGATACGGCGGGCTCAGGAGGGCGGCGGCAGATAGCCGGTGGAGCGGGCGCCCTTGAGGCAGTTCATGATCCGCTCATGGCTGTCGCCGACCGTGTCCACGACCCGCACGCGCATATGGAGGGCGTCGACCTCGTCGACGAAGCGGCGGGAGAACGCGCCCATCAGGACGGTCTCGTACGTCCCCGTGCCCACCAGGGGGAACGTGCCGAAGGTCGGGATCTGGAAGTCCTCGCCCGCGACGAGACCGGCCGCCGTCAGGATCGCCACCGCGCCCGGGACGTCCGTCCACGGGGTCGAGTCCGGGTCGCTCTCCCCCGCGAGCACGACTCGGCACTCGTACTTCTCGATCACCGCCGAGTACTGGCCGCCGTTGTAGACGCCGGTCCGCCACCCGACGGCGTTCCCCCGCAGATCGCCCGTCGTCCAGTCGCTCCGCCAGCCCAGATAGGGCCGTACGGTACGGGCGTACTGCGCCCGCGCGAGGACGGCGGCCGCCGCGACCGCGAGCAGGCTGCCCAGCGGCTCCATGTCCAGGAGTTGCAGCCGCCACGGCCAGTCGGTCCTGGCCTCCTCGGTCATGTTGGCGCGGACGATCTCCCAGCCCAGGACGGCGGTGAGCAGGCAGAGCAGCACGATCGGGGCCGTGTAGAGCAGGGGGCTGCGCCGGACCCTGCGCTGGGCGTCGCCGGGTATCGGCCCACCGGGCTGGACGGTCACACGCTCTCCCCCACCACGAGTCCCTGCGTCGGCCCCCGGCCGTGGAAGGCCGGGGGCCGACGCCCGTTCGGATCATGGTGCTACGGAGGCACGGCCTCCGCCTAGGCCGTGTCGGCCTAGAACACGTTGACGCCGTACGCGTTCAGCGCCTCGGTGACCGGCTGGAAGAAGGTCGTACCGCCGGAGGAGCAGTTGCCGCTGCCGCCGGAGGTGAGGCCGATGGCGCGGCTGCCGGAGTAGAGCGGGCCGCCGGAGTCGCCGGGCTCGGCGCACACGTTGGTGCGGATCATGCCGTAGACGATGTCCCCGCCACCGTAGTTGACGGTGGCGTTGAGGCCGGTCACGGAGCCGCTGTGGGTGCCGGTGGTGGAGCCGCGACGGGTCACGGACATGCCGACCGTGGCGTTGGCCGCGCTGGTGATGTCCACGCTGCCGACCGTGCCGGACTTGGTGACGCTGCTGTTGGTGTACCGGACGATGCCGTAGTCGTTGGTCGGGAAGCTCGATCCCGACGTGGAGCCGAGGACGGTCGTGCGGCCGGAGTTGGAGTACCAGGTGCCCGCGCCGTCGGTGCAGTGCCCGGCGGTCAGGAAGTAGTAGTTGCCCGCGCTGTCACGGACGTTGAACCCGAGCGAGCAGCGCCAGCTGGAGGCGTAGATCGCGTCGCCGCCGGAGATCAGCTTGTTGAACTTCCCGGGGGTCCGCTCGATACGGATCGCCCCGGCGTTGGCTCCGGCCTGGCGCTTGATCTCGGCTATCTCCGCCTTCGACACGGTGGAGTCGGCGGTGACGACGAGGGTGTTGGTGGCCTGGTCGACGTGCCAGGCGGTACCGGCCACGTCGGCGCTCAGGACGGCGTCGCCGGCGGCGGAGAGCTGCGACGCGCTGAAGGTCCGGGCGGTGTCGGCGCTCGCGGTGGGGATGGCGACGGCCGCAGCGGCGGCGAGGCCGGTGGCGACGGCGAGCAGACGGATGGATCTCGTGGGGGTGGTGCGCTTGGTCCTCACTTCTCGTTCCTCCAGAGGGGAATCGGGGGTCCGCCGTGGGGGGCCGGACCCGTGAGGCGCGGCCAGGGGCCGGCGCTGTGGGGGAGTCTCGGGCCGCCCGGCCGGGCGCCGCAAGGGCGCCTTTCGGCCGTGCGATGCTCAACTACCTTGTTCCACAAGGGTTTTACGGACGACTCCGCCACAACGCGGCACATGGCCGACCACGTGCGAAGGGCGCCGGCGGACACCACCGCCGGCGCCCTCGTGCGCCACCCGCCGAAGGGGCCCGGTTCAGGCCTCGACGAGCCGCCGCTCCCCGGCCGGCACAGCGGTGTCGAGGGTGTTCCCCGGCGGCGGGAACGGGCAGATGAAGTGGTCGGCGAAGGCGCACGGCGGCAGCAGCGCGCGGTTGAAGTCGACCGTCACCGAGCCGTCCGCGGCGGGCGCGGCCGGGCGCAGGAAGCGGAACCGGTAGCTGTCGCGGCCGCTGGTGGCGTCGGCGAAGACCGCCCACAGCGTGCCGTCGTCCTCCACCGCGACCTGGAGCGTGTGCTCGACGCCGCGGAGCTCGAAGGAGAGCTCACCGGTGAGACCGAGCCCCCGCTCCTTGCCGTCGGCGTTCTCGACCCGGACGCTGCGGGACTCCTCGTACGCCCGGAAGGTGCCCGGCACCACCCAGCACTCGTCGTACGGCGTGACCTCGATGCCCCGGAAGGCACGGCGCGCCGCGGACTCCGGGTCGAAGTCCCGTACCGCCCACAGCCCTTCGCGGCGCAGGACGACGAGGCGCCGACCGGCCGACTCGGCCCGGGACTCGTGGATCGGGGCGTGGTCGGCGGTCAGCCGGACGCTGCCGATCAGAGGCTTGCCGTCGACGGTGACGGCGTCCTCGGCGTCCGCCGTGAGAACCACGTCGTCGCCGTCGTCCAGCCACCGCCCGGGAACGGCCGGAATTCGACCCTCCGGGTAGTCGGAGAGCCAGTACGTGCCGGTGAGGGAGAGCGGCCCGTACGACGAGGAGACCGCCGCCGTGCGCTGTTCGTGCCAGTGCTGCCAGTCCTGCTGGGGATCCGTGCTCATGGTGTTCAACCCTTCCATACGGGCTCGGGGAGCCCCGGACGCGACGCTCGTGGAGGAGCGCGGCCGCCGGGGGGCGGGCAAGGCGGTTCAGGCGTAGGGGGGCGGGCGTCTCACAGGTCGCGCAGGAAGGCCAGCGCGGCCCGCGCGGTCGCGTCGTTCTGCCGGAGGGAGAGGCCGTTGGTGCCGGGCCGGGCGAAGCCCCCGGCGCCGCGGGCGTCGGTGTGCGGGCCGAGCGCGAAGCGGCGGGGGTGCGGTACCCCGGCCCGGTCCAGGACTCGGCCGTCGGCGGGATCGACGGCGAGGAGTCCGGCCGGGGTCGCGGCCGCGCCGTCGGCGTACAGCGCGCGCAGCAGCGGGTCCCGGGTGGCCACGACCGTGGGCTCCGGGAGCCGCGCCTCGACGAGGGCGCGGGCCTCGGTGACGTACCCGGGGAGCGTGGAACTCCGGGCACGGAACACCCCGTCCTCGGCGGCCACCCGGAGGTCCGCGCCGAGGAACCGCACGACACCCGCGCGGGAGAGAGCGAGCAGGTCCCGCAGCCGTGGGTCCGGCGGCCCCGAGGCCAGGGAGCTGAAGAAGCCGTGCCACCAGGTCCCGATGTCGCCGAGCCGCGCCAGCTGCCCGTAGACCGAGTTCAGGCCGTGGAAGAGGGCGAGGTCGGGGCTGTGCGCCGGGTCGCCGCGGCGCGCCACATCGTCGGCGACATGGCGACGGACATGGTCCTGGAGGGCGGCGTGGGAGGTGTGGCGCACGCCGGCGAGAGGTCGGTCGAGCGCGGCGAGGTCGAGCCGGTCGGCGGGGTCGGGCACGGCCGACGCGACGAGGGCGTCGAGCTCGGGGCTTCCGGGCGGGCAGGCGGCATGGGCGCGGTCGAACTCCGCCCACGGGAGGCGGGTGCGTTCGGGATGCGCGGTGAAGAGGCGGTGGTAGTGGGCGAAGCCGAGCTCCTTGACGATCAGCGGCCGGACGTCCCGCCGGAAGTCGAACCCTCCGGGCCGGGCAAGGAGTTCGTCGATCTGTTCCGGCCCCAGGTGACGCGGCAGCGGGGGCCGTTCGCCCGCCAGCGGGTACGTGATCTTCGCGCGGTACGGGACTCCCCGCCGCGATCCGGCGTACAGGACCGGCTCGCGCCCGGACGGCACGTACGCCCCGTTCTCGTACCGGCCGCCGCGGCCCTCGGTGAGCAGGACCACGAGGTCGACGAAGGCGAGGCCGAGGCCGCGCACGATCACGGGCGCGCCGGGAGCGAGCCGCGACAGGTCGCTGTCGGCGGTGAAGTCGGGCGGCAGGTGCACCAGACCGTGGCGTTCGGCGTGGGCGGCCAACCGGACCTGTTCGTCGTCCGGTTCGGCGTCCAGATGGCCCTGGGCGAGGATGACGACATCGGCGGTGAGCGGCGCGCCGCCTTCCAGCCACACCGTCTGGCGTTCGGCGGGCGCGCCGGCGACGCGCAGCGCCCTGCGCCGGTGGTGGCGGACGACGGCGCCGGGCGGCAGGGCCGCGACGGCCCTCTCGTACACCCAGCGCAGATAGCCGCTGTGCGCGCTGCGGCTGACGAAGGCCTGCCCGTCACCTCCGGCCCACTCGTGCACGGTGGGCCCGGGGAGGACCGGGCCCGCCATCTCCACGGTGTCGTCGGTGAACATCGTGACGTACTGCGCCTGCGAGTTCATCCAGAGCAGCGGCGACTGGTCGTGGCGCCAGAGTCGGCCGCCGCCCGGCGGGTACGGGTCGACGAGATGGATGTCGAGGCCCGGACCGTCGTACAGCTCCGGCGCGTTGGCGGCGATCCGCTCCAACACCCCGGTGCCGCGCGGTCCGGCGCCGACGATCACGAGTGAGCGTCGCCCCGGAGGGTCCGGGGACGGGCGGGGCGGGTCGGTCTCCGGCACAGGCACAGGCGAAGGAGCGGGAGCAGGAGCGGGAGCAGGAGCAGGAGCGGGCAGCATGGGATCAGCAGCCGCAGTCACACCCGCAGTCACAGCCGTCGCAGCAGCCCCCGTCACCTCCCCCTTCCTCACCCCCGCAGTTGCAGCAGCTGCAGCAATCGCCGCAACCACTGCAGTCGCAGTTGCTGCACGAGCCCTCGCGGCGCTCCCGGCTCCACGGGTCCTCGTACGTGCCGCAGCACAGCTGACCCGTGCACGCCAGGCCCGTCCAGACCGCGCAACCGGCTATCAGGCCGCGGCGCCGGTTCGGCGGCTCGGGCGGCGGCGGGCCACCCGGACCGCCGGGGGCGCCCGGCCCCGGGGCGTACGGATTGCCCGGCACGGGACCGGGGGCGTACGGCCCGGGCTGGTACGGACCCGGCTGGTGCGCTCCCCCGGGAGCGCCCACCCCGTGCGCACACCTCGTCGTGCCGAACGCCCGGTCCACCGAGACCCGCAGCTCGTGGGCGAGCAGCGCGTGCACCAGCCGGCCGTTCACGAACGTGGCGTCCCGCAGCGCGAGGCGTATCCCGTGGAGCGCGTCGTCCGCGAGCCGGCGGGCCTCGGTGAGCGAGGTGCCCGTCGCGGCGAGGGGGTTCCACGCGCCGGACGCGGCGTCCGCCTCCCGGTCCTCCACGGCGTCCAGCAGATGGGCGAGCCGCCCGAAGAGCCGGCCGGCCTCGGCGAGCGGCTCGGCGTTCTCGGGCCGGCCCGCGAGCACGGCGGTGTGCGCGAAGGCCGCGGCCGTCGCCGTCTCGGTCGGTTCGGTCACGGCGAGAAGCGAGGTGCCGGGCCCGGCGAGCGTCTCGATCCCGGCCTGCCGGTCCACGGCGTCCACCAGGACGGCGGTGTCGAAGCCGATCGCCCGCCCGGTCCGCGCGCCCGCCCGGTCCCAGGACCTGGCGACCCGGCGGGCCGCCGCGGCGACCGGGCGGCGCGCCAACAACCCGTCCCGGTCGGCGACGTGGTCCCGTACCTTCGCCGAGGCGAGGACCAGCGACACGGCCGCCGCGAGACGCGCGCCCTCGCCCTGGGCGATGGGCGCGGTCCTCATCTGGCGCAGCGGGCAGGGGCCGGCGGTACGGCGCCCGCCGTCGACGAGCCCGGTCTGAGCCTCCGTCAGAACCGAGACGATGAGGCCGTCGTAGTTGGTCACCACCCGGGCGAACTGTCCGTGGTCGGCCCGAAGTGCCAGACAGAGGCCGCAGAGATGGGCCATCCACTCGACCTTGAGGCCCTCGGTGAGCCGATGGGTGCACGGCCTGACGATTCCGAACAAGAGACTCCCCCGTGAGTCGCGCGCACATGCCGCTGAAGCGTTCCGCAGTGGTGTGGCGGCATCGTATCGAGCCTGCCCGTTCACCCGGACGCTCCGGGCGTCACCCTTCTGGCCCGACTTTCATATTTTAAGTTCCGTGACCCTCCGGAACCTCCGTCAGGCCCCGTATACCGCAAGATTCCTGACGATTCGCCAGAAAACGGCCCTCACGTTCTGCACCAGTACCGTCACGAAACACGCGCGCGCCGACTATCCACTTGGCGCGCGATCCGCATCATGGACGACGATAGGGACATGCGGAACCACAAGTGACCGCGCTGAAAGGAGGCGACCATGGGATCGGTGCGCAAGGCGAGTGCATGGCTGGGCCTCGTCGAGGACAACGACGAGCGTTACTACGACGACGAGTACGCCGAGACTGCCGAGAGCGGCGACGCCTGGGTGACGGACCCTCGGGTCCGGGTGGCGTCCGACACGGCGCAGGAGCAGGGCCGCCGGATCGCGACCGTCTCCCCGGACGGGTTCCGGGACGCCCGGGGCATCGGCGAGCTCTTCCGGGACGGCGTCCCGGT
Organism: Streptomyces sp. NPDC022552; assembly: GCF_055561875.1. Taxonomy (NCBI): domain Bacteria; kingdom Bacillati; phylum Actinomycetota; class Actinomycetes; order Kitasatosporales; family Streptomycetaceae; genus Streptomyces; species Streptomyces sp. NPDC022552. The sequence goes on along the minus strand of NZ_JBVHGJ010000009.1, from coordinate 33,103 downwards.
GATCGTGAACCTCACGGCCATGGAGCCCTCCGACGCCAAGCGCGTGGTCGACTTCGCCGCCGGTCTCGCCTTCGGTCTGCGCGGCTCGATCGAGCGGGTGGCGACGCGGGTCTTCCTGCTGACCCCCGCCGACACGCAGATCATCAGCGGGGACCCCGCCGGGCGTGCGCAGGACGGTTTCTTCAACCAGAGCTGAGCCGGTGCCGCCTCCCGGCGGCCGCGCCGGGTGCCGGCACCTCGAGGCGGCCGCGCCGGGGGAGCTCACCGGCCGGTCCCACCGGACGGGTCACGACCGGCGGGCGCCCTGCCCGGCATGCCCCGAGGTCGACCAGACCGGTTCGGCGGACTCGCGGGAGTCCCGGTCGACGGACTCGCGGCCGGACCGGTCGACGTGCTCGCCGGCGCCCGGTTCGACGGGCCCGCGGGTTGCCGGGTCGACGGGCTCGCGGGTGGCCGGCACCCGTACCTCCGCGGGGGCCTCGGACACCAGGTCCTCCGGATCGACCATGCACTCCATCACGCGCGGCAGCCGCAGGGCCATCAGCGCGCCGAGCAGGAGCAGCGCCGCGCTGACGAAGAGCGTGATGTGCAGACCGTCCACGAAGGCGTGCCGCGCCGCGTGGTACAGCGCCGGTCCCGCCGTGCCGCCGAGCCGGTCGGCGACCTGGTAGGCCTCGCCGAGCGAGTTCGCCGCGGCCTCGCTCGCGGCGGCCGGGACACCGGGTACGGCGGCCAGACCGGGCGCGTACGCCGCGTTCATCACGCTGCCGAGGAGCGCGATGCCCATGCCCGCGCCGAGCTGGTACGAGGTCTCGCCGATGGCCGCCGCGCCGCCCGCGCTCTCCGGCGGGGCCTCGCTGAGCATCGACTCGTACGCCGAGAAGAGGGTGGTCTGGAGCCCGAAGCCGAGCAGGACGAAGCCACAGGTGAGCAGCAGCGGCCGGTCCTGCTGGCCCATCAGGACGAGCAGCAGTACGGCGGCGGCCGTCAGCACGAAGCCCCAGCCGACCATCCGGCGCGGACCGATCCGGCGCAGGGTGTACGAGCCGGTGGCGCCGGCCGCCATGGCGGCGAAGGTGAGTGGCAGGAGCCGCAGCCCGGTCTCCAGCGGGCTGAGGCCGAGGACGAGCTGGAGGTACTGGACCGCGATCAGCTCCAGGCCGACCAGGGCCAGCATGGCGAGCACGATGCAGCCGACGGAGGTGGTGAAGGGGGCCCGGGAGAACAGCCGCATGTCGATCAGCGGATGCGCCCGGCGCTTCTGCCGTCGTACGAAGAGGATGAGCAGCGCCGCGCCGAGGAGCAGCGGTGCGCTGGTGGCGGGCTCGAGCAGGTTCTCGCCCGCGCCGATCCGCTTCACCCCGAGCACCATGCCGAGGACGCCGGCCGCGGCCATCAGCGCGCCGAGGACGTCCCAGGGGCCGTCGCCGCGCCCCTTGGACTCGGGCAGCAGCCAGCGGCCGAGCGGCAGGATCAGCGCCATGAGCGGGATGTTGATCAGGAAGACCGAGCCCCACCAGTAGTGCTCGACCAGGAAGCCGCCGAGCACCGGCCCGGTGGCGGCGCCGATCGCGGCGACCGCCGTCCAGATACCGATCGCGGTGGCCCGCTCGCGCCGGTCGGGAAAGACCGCCCGGAGGATCGAGAGGGTGGCGGGCATGATCATCGCGCCGCCGACGCCGAGAAGGGCGCGGGCGCCGATCAGGACTCCGGGGGCGGTGGCGAGGGCGGCGACCGCGGAGGCGACTCCGAACAGCGCGTAACCGAGGAGCAGCACTCTGCGCCGGCCGATCCGGTCGCCCAGCGTGCCGAAGAGGATCAGCAGCGAGGCGCAGATCAGCGGGTAGGCGTCGACGATCCACAGCAGTTCGGTGGAGCTGGGCCGCAGGTCCTCCGTGAGGGAGGGGACGGCGACATGGAGCACGGTGGCGTCCAGCGCGACCAGCAGCAGACTGACGCAGAGAACGACGAGGACGACCCAGCGGTTGGCACCACCGGCGGCGGCACGGAGTCGCGCTCCGGCCGTGATCGTCCGCTGCATGTACGTACCTCCCAGTGAAGCTCTCGCGCTCGGCGGGCGCCGGCCGGGGTTCGGGGCCTCGGGGCGGCCCGGCATCGACGGGCGAGTGAGCCGTCAGCGTACGCGAGTTCAAGGCCCGAGCGCGTGGCGCACCTCTCACCCCGGCGGGCCGCCGCGTGTGGCGTACGCCACTCCGCCCGCCCCGCGCGCCTCCTGGAATTCCACCCGTACAACCGTTTGACGCATTTCCCCGGCGCACAAACAGGCTTCCGGAAAGTCACCCTCCGGCAATAGGGCGGAAGGTCATCGGATTCTCCGACAGACGCCAGCAATAATCCCCTGGCTGAGACCTACTCCACATCACATCGTCATCACGAAGACACCGGATCGACCAAGGTCGACACTCACTCCCTGTAACGTCGATTGGGTGCGTACCGACATCTTTGCCCGGCTGGACCGGGAGCCGGAACCGCCGAAGATAGAGGTCCCGCGGATGACCCGCACGCGTCTCGCCCTCTTCGGCGGGACGCTGGCGTTCTATCTCGCCATCGTCGTGGCCGTGCTGCTCTCGACGTGGCTGGTGACTCTCGACTGGAAGATCATGCTCTTCCGGCCCTATCAGCAGTGGCCGGACCTGCATGCCTTCCTCGACTACTACGTCGTCCTCGGCCAGCGCGGTCCCACCGCCGTGATGGTGGCGGCCTGGCTGGGCTGGCGCTCCTGGCGCCAGCACACCCTGCGCCCGCTGCTCACCCTCGGCGCCGCGCTTCTTCTGCTCAATGTCACGGTCGGCGCGGTCAAGCTCGGACTCGGCCGCCTCGGTCCCCATTACGCGACGCAGATCGGCTCGGCCGAGCTCTTCGCGGGCGGCGATATATTTCCGTCCGGCCACACCGCCAACGCGGTCGTGACCTGGGGCATCCTGGCCTATCTGGCGACCACTCCGCGGGCCCGGCGCTATCTGTCGGCCCTCTCCGCCGTGGTCGCGCTCGGCGTTGGCCTGACCACCGTCTACATCGGTACGCACTGGCTGAGCGATGTGCTGCTCGGCTGGGCGGCGGGGCTGCTCATCCTGCTGGCGCTGCCCTGGTGCGAGCCACTGATCAGCCGCGTGGAGGCCATGGTCCTCAGCGCGCGCGACCGGCTGCGCGAGCAGCTGCGGGCCCGCCGCAGGCTGGTCCCGTCGCTGCCCGTCGCCACCGGTGGGCCGCGTCCGGCGATGTACCCGCAGCGTCCGGCGGCGGCCGAGGAGCCGGTCCGGGAGATCGTCGGCGCCCGCAGCGGGCGGGCCGCCGCCACGCGCGGCGACGGCCGGCTCACCCCGCCGCTCACGGCCCCGAGGCCGCACGCGGCGCACGCCGGACACGGAGGGCACGCCGGACACGCGGGACACGCCCCGCGCTCGGAGCGGACGCCGGTCACCCCGGCCGGCAGTCGCCGCCCGCCGCACTCGCGGCCGCTCACGGGCGGCTGAGCGCACGACCGTACGAGGAAGGGCCCCGGCCGGAGCCGGGGCCCTTCCTCGTGGTGGCGCGCGCCGGCGCCTAACCGAGCCAACAGCGCGTGACGGAACCGTCCGTCACCTCGAAGTTGATACGGCCCTCCAGGTACTCCATCGTGATGATCGAGCCCGGAGGCAGGGAACGGACCACGCTCCAGCCGTGGTCACGGGCGAGCCGTTCGGCCTGCTCCTGGTCGAGCCCCACATAGTCTTCGGGCGGTACGGGGAACGTCGGCTTCGGTGTCATGTGCCTCACGTTAGTCCCTTACCGGTCACGCTTGTGTCACAGCTTCTCGACATATGTTTGACACGAGCTTCGTCACCCGAAAGGGCAGTTTCCAGCCGATTCCCCGGTAATTCAAGGCCCGTCCGGACAGCCCTTCCGAGGGGTTCCGGAATTCCGTCCCGTGCCCTGGTCAGGGAAATTCCGGGACGAGCGACGACCTCACGGGATTCACGATTTCCCCGCATCACGCGCACACGTTCGGCCGACCGGAGCAGCGCTGTCGGCCGCCTCCCGTGTCCCCGCCCCATGGGCGCGCATCATGTCCGGACGATTCGGAACCGGAGGCATCGATGGGCATCGACACCGCGCACGCGGCCGTCGAATCACCTCGGGAACGGCATGGGCGGGTCCTGATCGACTGGCTCACCACGACCGACCACAAGAAGATCGGCCACCTCTACCTGGTCACCTCGTTCCTCTTCTTCCTGGCCGCCGGGGTGATGGCGATGCTGATGCGGGCCGAGCTGGCCCGCCCCGGACTCCAGCTGATCGACAACGAGCAGTTCAACCAGGCGTTCACGCTGCACGGCACGATCATGCTGCTGCTCTTCGCGACACCGACCTTCGCCGGCTTCGCCAACGAGCTGGTGCCGCTCCAGATCGGCGCCCCCGACGTCGCCTTCCCGCGGCTGAACATGTTCTCGTACTGGCTGTTCCTCTTCGGCGGCCTGATGGTGATCGCCTCCCTCGTCGTGCCGAGCGGCCCGCCCGCCTTCGGCTGGACCGCCTACGCCCCGCTCAACAGCCTGGAGCGCATGCCGGGCATCGGCGCCGACCTGTGGATCATGGGGCTCGCGCTCTCCGGCTTCGGCACGATCCTCACCTCGGTGAACTTCCTGGCGACGATCGTCGGGATGCGGGCGCCCGGCATGACGATGTTCCGGATGCCGATCTTCACCTGGAACATCCTCTTCACCGCGATCCTGGTCCTGATGGCCTTCCCGGTCCTGGCGGCCGCGCTGCTCGTCCTGGAGTCGGACCGGCGCTTCGGCTCACTGGTCTTCCAGCCCGAGAACGGCGGGGCGCTGCTGTGGCAGCACCTCTTCTGGTTCTTCGGCCATCCCGAGGTCTACATCATCGCGCTGCCGTTCTTCGGCATCATCAGCGAGATCATCCCGGTCTTCGCCCGCAAGCCGATCTTCGGCTACGCGACGCTGATCGCCGCCACCATGACGATCACCGGCCTCTCGGTGGTCGTGTGGGCGCACCACATGTTCGCCACCGGGGCGGTCCTGCTGCCCTTCTTCTCCCTGCTGTCGTTCCTCATCGCCGTGCCGACCGGGGTGAAGTTCTTCAACTGGACCGGCACGATGCTCAAGGGCTCGCTCTCCTTCGAGACGCCGATGCTCTGGTCGGTCGGCTTCCTGGTGTCCTTCCTCTTCGGCGGGCTGACCGGCGTCATCCTCGCCTCGCCGCCGATGGACTTCGCGGTCACCGACTCGTACTTCGTCGTCGCCCATTTCCACTACACGGTCTTCGGCACGGTCGTCTTCGCGATGTTCGCCGGCTTCTACTTCTGGTGGCCCAAGTTCACCGGAAGGCTGCTCGACGAACGCCTGGGCAAGATCCACTTCTGGACGCTCTTCGTCGGTTTCCACCTGACGTTCCTGGTACAGCACTGGCTCGGCGCGGAGGGCATGCCACGGCGGTACGCCGACTATCTGGACGCCGACGGGTTCACCGCGCTCAACACGGTCTCGACCATCGGCGCGTTCCTGCTCGGCGCCTCCACGCTGCCGTTCCTGTACAACGTCTGGCGCACCGCCAGATACGCGCCGAAGGTCGAGGTGGACGACCCGTGGGGGTACGGCCGCTCCCTGGAGTGGGCGACGTCCTGCCCGCCGCCCCGCCACAACTTCGACGCCGTCCCGAGGATCCGCTCCGAGGCCCCGGCCTTCGATCTGCACCATCCGGACTTCGTGGCCTACGAGCGGATGCGGCTCACCGCTCCGAGCGCTCCACGGCGCGAGAAAGACGGTCCCTCAGAACTCTGACCCGGTCGTCGAGCTCCCTCGGGGCGACGACCTCGAACTCGAGCCCCAGCATCAGGACATGGACGACCATTCCCTGCAGGCTGACCGCCCCCGCGCGCAGCAGACAGGCGTCGTCGCCGTCCGGCTCCAGGACGCCGTCCATCGGGCCGACGACCGTGGCGGCCTCGGCGAGCGGCACATGGAGCCGGATCGTCGCCTCGGCCGCGTAGGCCGCTCCCGAGACGCCCTTCGCGACATAGGCGGCCAGATCGTCGGCGGGCGGCTCGCGGGGCGGGAAGCGGGGACCGTGGGGCGGCTTCGGGTCGATCCGGTCGACCCGGAACGTACGCCAGTCGGCACGGTCCACGTCCCAGGCGACCAGGTACCAGCGCCGTTCGGTGCACACCAGCCGGTGCGGTTCGACCGTGCGGCGGGTCGCGGTGCCGCCGTGGTCACGGTACTCGAAGCGGAGCCGTTCGCTGTCCCGGCAGGCGTTCGCGAGCTCGGTCAGAACCGCCGGGTCGACCCGGGCGGCCGGGGTGCGGAGCATCGGCACGGTGAAGGCGTTGAGGGTGCTCACCCGGCGCCGCAGCCGGCCGGGCAGGACCTGTTCCAGCTTGGCCAGGGCGCGTACGGAGGCCTCGCCGATGCCCTCGACGCCCTGCCCGGCGGCGGTGCGCAGCCCGACCGCGACGGCGACGGCCTCGTCGTCGTCGAGCAGCAGCGGCGGCAGTTCGGCGCCCGCGCCGAGCTGGTAACCGCCGCCCGTGCCGGGGCTGGCGGCGACCGGGTAGCCGAGCTCGCGCAGCCGGTCGACGTCCCGCCGTACGGTCCGGGTGGTGACCCCGAGCCGCTCCGCGAGGTCGGCGCCGGACCACTCACGATGGGCCTGGAGCAGCGAGAGCAGGCGGAGCAGGCGTGCTGAGGTCTCCAACATGGATCCGAGTCTGCCAGCCGTCGAGGACAGTCACTGTCCTCGACGGTTCATCGGAAGCGGCGTACGAGGACTCCGACCCGGCGCTTGAGCTCGTACCCGGCGTCGACCACGGTGCCGACCACGCGGTGGCGGGTTTCCCGGAAAGCGCCGTGCGTGCGGCCGCTCGCGCCCCGGGCGACGAGCTCGGCCCAGATCTCCTCGTGGCGGGCCGCGATCCGGACCGGGTCGAAGCGCTCGGAGGCGGTGAGCGCGGCCTTGGCGGTCCTGGCGCGCAGTTCGTCGTCCTCGACGAGTTCGAGCAGGGCCCCGGCCACGGCGGAGACGTCGTCGACGGGCACGAGACGGCCGTCGACACCGTCCTCGATGATCTCGCGGGGGCCGTAGGGGCAGTCGGTGGAGACGACGGGCAGACCGCACCGCATCGCCTCGACGATGGTCATGCCGAAGGACTCGCGCCGCGAGGTGACCGCGGCGATCGAGCCCTTGGCCCACTCCGGCTCCATCGGGTTGGCCGTGCCCATGAGGAAGACGTTCTCGCCGAGGCCGAGCTTCTCGACCTGGCGGGCCAGCGCCTGCTTCACATTGCCGAAGTGGTCGCCCGTGCCGTAGATCCGCAGCTTCCACTCCGGGTGGGCAGCGGCCACCTCGGCGAAGGCGGCGACCAGCACGTCGTACCGCTTGACCGGGGTCAGCCGCCCGGCCGCGACGACGATCTTCGAGGCCGGGTCGGCGGGCGGGACGCTCGGCGCGGGCACGCTGTTGGGCACCGCGTCGATCCGTACGCCGGGCAGCCGCAGCCGGGTGCGGTACGAGCGGGCGTCGGCCTCGGTGACCGTGGTGACGGCGTCGAGGACCCCGTACCGGTGGGCGATCTCGCGGCGCAGCCGGTAGGTGTGACCGTCCAGGATCAGGTGCTCCTGGCCGACGAGGACCGGGCCGCGCCGGGTCTGCCGCGCGAGGTGGACGTTGAGGCCGGGGCGGGTCGAGACGACCACGTCGGCCTCGACGGACGCGAGATGCGCGCCGATCCGGGCGTCGGTGAGCGCGCTGTACTGCTTCCACCGGCCGTCGCCCCGCGGAAAGACCCGGGCGGGCCGCGCGATGTCGGGGTGTTCGCCGTCGTAGGCGGGGCTGTCCTTGCGGAGGTCCACGAGGTGACGCAGGGTCACCCCGGCGGGGATGCTCAGGATCGGCTCGTTCCGGTGCCGGAAGACGGAGACGATCTCCACCTCGTGCCGCTCGGCGAGGGCCTCGGCCAGGGTGAACGTCGTCCGGATGGTTCCGCCGATGTGGTAGGCGTTGTGGAGCAGGAACGAGATACGCATCGGACTGCCGGTTCCCCCGGTCACATGGTCGGTCGGTTCATCGGTCGGTCGGTCACTTGGTGATGGTCGGTCAGTGGCGACTGTACTGCCCCCGCCGCACCAGACTCACGGTCGGTAGCCGAGTTGGGGAACGGTGGCGCAGTCCGTGTTCATGTCGCCCTGGGAGACCCAGCCCTTCCCGTCCTGCCAACGGGCCACGGAGAGACAGGTGTCACGGGTCTTCGGCGGCTCGGCGAGCTTCTCGAACCGGACGGGCAGCAGCAGGCCACGGGCGGTGTACGGCTCCGGCCGGTTCATGAACTCCTCGACGCAGGCGCGGGTGAGCCGGTCCCCGCAGGAGAGCGCCGCGTCCGTGAACCACATGGCGGCCGCCCATCCCTCCAACTGCCACTGGGAGAGCGGCCGGTCGCCCATCGCCTTCCGGAACTCCCGTACCGCCGCGTGCCCGGTGTCCTCGTAGTTGCGGCTGGAGCCGGTGACGAAGAGAGTCGCCCGGCAGCCGGGCGACTCGGCGTAGTCGCGCGGCACGGTCGAGGACCAGTTCTGCACGTTGGTCACCTTGGCGGTGACCTTGACGCCCAGCGCCTCCATCGCCTCGCAGAGCCGGACGTTGCCATGGGTGTCCATGGCGTCGAAGACGAGGTCGGCGCCCTGGGCCCGCAGATCGGCCGCGACGGCGCGGAAGTTGGGCAGGGCGAAGTCGACCTGCTCCTCGACCACCCGGTACCCCTCGGCCCGCAGCCCGTCGGAGATCAGCCGGGCGTACGCGGTCGACGCGGCCTGGTTGTAGGCGACGACGGCGGCGGTACGGGCGCCGCGCTCGCGCTTGAACCAGCGGTAGACCTCGGTCCCGCCGTACAGGACCCCGTCCCAGCCGGGCGATGTGCCGGTCCGCGGGGCGAGGCTGCCGTAGATCCCGTACAGATGCGGATAGGTCTCGTACGCCGGGGTGAGCGGCTGGCCCCCGATGTCGGGGACGCCGGCCTTCGCGACGAGCGGGGCTCCCGCGTAGTCGAGCGCCGTGGTGGCGACGAGCGCGAACACCTTCCGTTCGTCGATCAGCCGGTGCACACACTCGTTGTTGCCCACACCGCTGCCCCCGTCGTCGCAGGTGACGACCTCGACCCGGCGCCCGTTGATCCCCCCGCGGGCGTTGAGGGCGTCGAACCAGGCGCGGGCGCCGTCGCGCGGGCCGGAGAACGCGTCGCCGCCGACCGGGCTCGTGGCGCTGGTGATGATGCCGATCCGGAGCGGCTCACCGCCGGAGGGGACAGTGGCGGTGGGCCGCGTCTCGAAGGCGCGCTCCGGGAGCCGGCTGCCGCACGCGGCGGTCAGGGCGAGCAGCCCGGCGAGGAGCAGCGTCCCTGCTGTCTCAGCAACCCGGAACGGTCGCACCGCTCAGCTGCGCCAGGCCGCAGAGGGTCTTCGTGGACACCTTCCAGGTGTCCTCCTGGAAGACGGACGTGCCCTTGGAGTCGGCCACGGCCGGGGATCCGGCGACCAGCAGGTCGTAGGTGACGTTCGCGTCGTTCGGCGAGGTGAACTCGATCGTCTTGACCTTCGCCGTGGCCGCGGCGGCGGCCTCGTTGCCCAGGAGCGCCTCCAGGGCCGGCCGCATCTGCTCGCCGTTCTCCAGCAGCTCCGCGCGCTCGGCCACCGGGGTGTCGGGGTCGAAGAAGGCGGTCCAGTTCTTGGTGATCTCCGCCCGCGCGGCGGCCGGGTCCGCCGGTTCGGCCGCGGCCGACTCGGTGGGGGCCGAGTCCGCGTCACCGCCGTCGTCACCGCAGGCCACGAGGGCCGGTCCGAGCACGAGGACGGAGGCGGCCGCCAGGGCCGCGATACGAGAGCGCGGGCGTCCACCGCGTCGCTTGAGAACCATCTGGCTCACCACCGGGTGTCCGTCGGGGCCGGGCGCCCTGATGATTCCAGGGTGAGCCGATTCCGGGCATAGTGCAAGGAAGGTGACATCAAGGGCGAGTCGCTCGACGGCCAGGAGAATTCGGGGGCAGAGGCGAGGAGGTCCCGTGCCGACATCCCGGGTACTGCTGTGGGCCGGCCTCGCGGCGGCCGCCGGAGGCGCGGTGCTCTGCGTCCTGGGGTGGTACGGGATCTCCGGCGAGCGTTTCGCCGAGCGGCAGCTGCCCTTCCTCGCCTCGTGCACGGTGCCGGGGGCTGCGCTGATCGTGGCCGGGGCGGTGCTGGTCGGGGCGGCGGGCCGGGTTCCGGTGCGCAGGACCGCCCCGCCCGCCGAGGCCGCGCAGGACACGGCCCCTCCCTCGTCGGACGCGCCACCGGTCCGGGTGCCGGGCGGGACGCTCGCGCACCGGCCCGACTGTCCGCTCGTGGCGGGCCGTGCGGACGCCGAACCGGCCGGGGACGCGGAGCTCGACCCGTGTCCGGTGTGTGAGCCGTGGCCTCGCTGACGTACGACCTCACGCTCGCCGGGCTCGCGGTCGGCAGCGCCGCCGCGCTCACCGGCATCGGACTGATCGTCACGTACCGCGCGACCGGCGTGCTCAACCTGGCGCAGGGGGCGATCGCCATGGTCTGCGCGTACGTCCTGCGGCAACTGGTGGTCGAGTGGGGCTGGCCGCTCCCCCTGGGCGCGCTGGTGACGCTCCTCGTGGTCGCGCCCGGGATCGGTCTGGTCCTCGACCGGGCGGTGTTCCGGCCGCTGGCGCTCCTCGGCTCCAACCCGGCGCAGACGCTGGTGGCTTCCATCGGTGTCTTCGTGCTGCTGGTGGGCGGGGCGGCGCTGGTGTGGGGCACCGGGGCACGGGCGGACGCGCCGGTGCTGCTCGGTGACGACCCGTGGGTGCAGCTCGCGGCGGTGGTCCTGCTGGCCGTGGCGGTGGGGGCGGTGACGCGCTGGACCCGGTTCGGGCGGGAGCTGCGGGCCGTGGTGGACAACCGGCCGCTCGCGATGCTGGGCGGCATCGACGCGGACCGGGTGTCGGCGGTGGGGTGGGCGTTCGGCGCTTTCACGGCGGGCCTGACGGGGGTGCTGCTCGCCCCGTACGTACGGCTCGACCCGTACGGGATGCCCCTCCTCGTCGTCGAGGTGATCGCGGTCGCGGTGGTGGCCCGGATGCGGAGCCTGCCGGTCGCGATCGTGACGGCTCTCGCGCTGGGTGTGGCGCAGGCGCAGCTGACCCGCCTTCACCCGGAGGGCTGGGCGGGGCCGCTGGTCCAGGCGGTGGGGGCGAACCTCTTCGTGCTGGCGCTCCTCGTGGCCGCGCTGGTCCTGCCGGGTGTCGGCGGGCGCGGCCAGGACACACTGCCGCCGCCGGCCGTCGCTCCCCGCACGCCGACGGGTGTGTGGTTCACGGTCGGCGTGCTCTTCCTGCTCCCCCTGGGCTTCGCGGGTACGGATCTCCACACGGCGGTCCAGGTACCCGCGCTCGCGATCGCGCTCCTCTCGCTGGTGGTGGTGACGGGTCGGGGCGGGCAGATCGCGCTCGGGCAGGCGGCGTACGCGGGCCTGGGAGCGCTCTTCACCGCGCTGCTCGCGGCGGGCGGTCTGCCGGAGCTGCTCGCGCTCGCGCTGGCCGTGCTGTTCGTGGCCCCGCTGGGTCTGCTGACGGGGTGGCCGGCGATCCGGCGGCACGGCCTGGCCCTTGCGCTCGTGACGCTCGCCGTCGGGGTGGCGGTGAGCCGGTTCGTCTTCGCGCAGCCGTACGCGACGGCCGGCCTGGAGCTGGGGCGCCCGGCGGGCTTCGCCGACGACCGCCGCTACTACGCCCTGGAGCTCGTGGTCCTGGCCGGCTGCCTCGTCCTCGTCGCGGCCCTGCGCCGGGGCCGCACGGGCCGCGCGCTCGCCGCGCTGCGCGACCACGAGGGGGGCGCGGAGGCGTCCGGGGTGCGGGTGGGCCTGCTCAAGATCCTGGCCTTCGTCCTGGGCGCCGCTCTGGCGGCGCTGGGCGGCGGGCTCCTGGGCATGGGCCTGCGCGCGTTCGACCCGGAGGCGTACGACCCGGTCCGCGGCCTGCTCTGGTTCGCCGCGATCGTCGTCCTGGGCGCCGACAGCCTCCTCTCCCCCCTGGCGGCCGCGGCCCTCCTGGTGGGCCTGGACGCGGGCACGAGGGGCGGCGTGGCAGCGGCGGCGGTGGGCGTCCTGGCGGCCCTGGTGGGCCGGGTGCCCCCGCTGACGTCCTGGCTCCCGACCCGAGGACGGACACCCGCGGCCGCCGACGGCGAACCACCACCCATGCGTCGACCCGCAGCCGCATCCCCTGCTCGCTCGGGCGAGCGAAGCGGCGGAGCTCCGGGGGAGGGTGGGAGTCCCGGCCCGGCCGAAGGCCGGGCGCACCCCCACCGTCCGGCCCCGGCCCACCGCACCGCACCCCCACCCGCCCCCGCGAGGCCCGCCCGCCTCGCCGCTCACCGCCTCACCCTCACCTACCCCGGCGGCCTCACCGCCCTCACCGATGTCACCCTCGCCCTCACCCCCGGCCACGTCACCGCCCTCGTCGGCCCCAACGGGGCCGGCAAGAGCACCCTCTTCGACTGCCTCGCCGGCACCCTCCGCCCGACCGGTGGCCGCGTCACCCTCGACGGCGCCGACATCACCGCCCGCCCCGCCCACGCCCGCACCCGGCTAGGCGTCGCCCGTTCCTTCCAGCAGCTCGCGGTCTTCCCGTCGCTCACCGTCGAGGACAACGTCCGCCTCGGTGCCGAGCAGGGCCATCACCGGTCCCCCGCCCGCACCGAACAGGCCCTCCGCCTCCTCGGCCTCTCCGGCTCCGTCCGCCACCACCCCGCGGCCGACCTCCCCACCGGCACCCTCCGCAGGGTCGAACTGGCCCGCACCCTGGCCGGCGGCCCGCACACCCTGCTCCTGGACGAGCCCTCCGCCGGTCTGGACGCAGAGGAGACCGCCGCGCTCGCCCGGATCCTCGCCGCCCTCGCCGCCGACGGCCTGACCGTCCTCCTCGTCGAGCACGACCCGGACCTCGTCGCCGGCATCGCCGACACCGTGCACACCATGGAGGGAGGCCGGATCGTGTCATGAGCGTCGAGATCGCCCTGCGCGCCGCCCGCGTCCGCTACGGCCCCCTGGAGGCCCTGCACGGGCTCGACCTGCCCGTCCCGACCGCGACCGTCACCGTCCTCGTGGGCCGCAACGGCTCCGGCCGTACGACCGCCCTGCGCGCCCTCGCCGGCACCGTGCCCCTGACCTCCGGCCGGGTCATGTGGAGCGGCGCCGACGTGACCCGCCTCCACGCCCACGCCCGTGCGCGGCGCGGACTGTGCTTCGTACCGGATCTGCGGGCGGTGTACGCGACGCTCACCGTCGCCGAGAACCTGGACCTGGCTCCGGGTGACCGGGAGAAGGCGCTCGCGGCGTATCCCGAGCTCCTCCACCTGCTCGCGCGCCCCGCCGGCACCCTCTCCGGGGGCGAGCGCCGGATGCTCGCGCTCTCCCGGGCCCTGGCGACCCCCGCCCGCGTGGTCCTGGTCGACGAGCCGTCCCTCGGCATGTCGCCCGCGGTGTCCACGCGCACGTACCAGCTGCTCGCCGCCCTCGCCCGGCCGGGCGGCGCCGCCGTCGTGCTCGCCGAGCAGCGGCCCCCGCCCGGGCTGCCGCCCGGCACGCTGCTGCACGAACTGCGCCGTGGCTCCCTCGCCTTCAGCGGGGAAGCCGGCGAGTTCACCGCAGGGCGGTGAGCGGGGCGATCCGCAGCATCGTCCCGACGAGGAGCCGGTTCGGGTCGGCCCCGACGAGGCTCCGGTTCGCCTTGTACAGCGCCTGCCAGCCGCCCGCGATCTTGAACCGCCGGGCGATCGAGCTGAGGGTGTCGCCCGGCTGGACCACGTGCGCCCGCCCGCTCAGCCCGTACCGCTTGGAGCAGACCGGCCAGGCCGCCCACCCCTGGGTGCGCAGGACCTGCTCGGCGACGGTGATCTGCTGCTGCCGGGTCGCCAGGTCGGCCCGTTTCGCGTAGCGCAGGCCCCCGTGCTCCTCCCAGGTCGGCTGCCAGAACTGGAGGCCGCCGTAGTAGCCGTTGCCGGTGTTGATGTGCCAGCGGCCGCCGCTCTCACACTCGGCGACGCAGCCCCACGGCCACTGGTCCTTGGCGCAGGCGTACGCGGGGACCTGGCCGGGGGTGTGGGCGCGGGCGGCGGACAGGTGCGAGGCCTGTGCCTGGGCCGGCGCGGGGACGAGGGCCATCAGCGCCGCGGCGGACACACCGGCCGCCCACAATCTGATCTTCGACATCGCGGCAGGCTAGGCAGTGGACGGGCCCACCGGACCCGTGCCGCGCGGGAGGACGCGCATCACCCACCCGGTCGGAGTCACACAAGTTGCCGCACCCGGACGCGTGACCCCGGCCGAGCCTTCCCCGTTGAACTCGGCATGAGGCGAGCCGGGATCCGCCCGGCGTCGCACGCACCGAGTCCAGGGAGTCCCCCGTGCCGCGCATGCTCGACGTCAGCGAGGACGTACGCGCCGAGATCGGCGACGAAGAAGCCGACCGGCTGCTCGCCGGCGACAACGCTCCGGGCAGCTACGACTGCACCTCCTGCCGCACGCCGGGCGACTCCGAGCAGGAGCGCACGAGCACGGTGCTGTTCGTCGGCGAGGAGACCGCCGTCCTGGCGTTCGCCCACGCCAGCTGCATCCCGTCCCAGGTGGTCAAGGTCGCCGAGGAACAGCTCCAGGGCGCCGTCCGCTCCATCGCGGCCACCGACGCGGCGGACGAGCTGAGCGCCGCCCACCCCGAGCAGGCGGTCCTGGGCGTCACCAGCGGCCTCGTCCTGATCGAGGGCGAACTGCACCCGGCCCTGGTCGTCGAACCGACCGCGCCGGTCGCCCGCCCGGGCACGGACGGCCTGAGCGACGAGTTCCTGCCGCTCCTGATCGAGCAGGGCTTCCAGCCGATCGCCGACGTGAACCAGAAGCCGGGCACCCTCCCCGGCTGGTCCGTGCTCGTCGCCATGGGCCAGCTGCACTCCGTGCTCCAGCCGGGCACGGGCGGCACCGGCCAGGCCGCCTGGTGGCAGGCGCACCAGCCGCTCCAGGTCACCGAGGGCTGGCGTGCGGCCGCCAACAAGTCGCACACGGTCCTGGTCTTCGCCGCCCCCGTCGGGTCGATCGGCCAGCAGCCGCGTGAGGACCTGCTGCGGGACGCCCTGGAGAAGGCCGCCGCCAACGGCCGTCTGGTCGCTGCCGCGATGCCGCTGGCCGGCACGTGACGGAGCACGGGCGCACGGGCATAGGACCGCCGTTCGTTCCGGCGGGTCCGACCGTGCCCAGGCCCCGGCGGCCCTCTCTTTCGGAGAGCCGCCCGCATCCGACGGAGGGCGGGGTCGTTGGCAGATACGTGCACACTTACGACCCACCACCCCGCCAGCCCCATCCGAGTCAGATCCCGTCCATGCGCCCGGCGCAGGACGTCACGGCAGGCCAGTCGGCCACGCCGATCTACGACGCTCTGTACTCGGAGTACCGCCGGTCCTTCCGCACGCTGCCGGGTGACCGCAGCGGCGAGGAGGATCTCGGCTTCCGGGCCTTCGGTACGCCGGTGAGCAGCGGGCTCTACGGGAGCCACGGACACCGGCACACCGCGCATCCGGTGGCGTGGTCGGCGCACCACCACGTTCCGGCGGCCCTCCCGCCGGGACCACGCAGGGGCCTGTAGGCACCTGGAGGGCACATACGAACGGCTGAGGGCCGGGGCACATCGCCCCGGCCCTCAGCCGTTGTCGTACCGCCGACCCGACTACTTCTTGCGGCCGCGCTTCTCGCGGACCCGCACCGAGATGTGGATCGGCGTGCCCTCGAAGCCGAACTCCTCGCGCAGGCGGCGCTCGACGAAGCGGCGGTAGCCCGCCTCCAGGAAGCCGGAGGCGAAGAGCACGAACCGGGGCGGCTTGGTGCCCGCCTGCGTACCGAAGAGGATGCGGGGCTGCTTGCCGCCGCGGATCGGGTGCGGGTGGGCGGCGACCAGCTCGCCGAGGAAGGCGTTCAGCCGGCCGGTGGGGACACGGGTCTCCCAGCCGGCGAGCGCGGTCTCGATGGCCGGGACGAGCTTGTCCATGTGCCGGCCGGTCTTGGCGGAGACGTTGACCCGGGGCGCCCAGGCGACCTGCTGCATCTCGGTCTCGATCTCGCGCTCCAGGTAGTAGCGCCGCTCCTCGTCGAGCTCGTCCCACTTGTTGTAGGCGATGACGAGCGCGCGGCCCGACTCGACCGCCATCGTGATGATGCGCTGGTCCTGGACCGAGATGTTGTCGGTGGTGTCGATCAGGACGACGGCGACCTCGGCCTTCTCGACCGCGGCGGCGGTGCGCAGGGAGGCGTAGTAGTCCGCGCCCTCCTGGAGATGGACCTTCTTGCGGATACCGGCGGTGTCCACGAACTTCCAGGTCTTGCCGCCGAGCTCGATCAGCTCGTCGACCGGGTCGCGGGTGGTGCCCGCCAGCTCGTTGACGACCACGCGGTCCTCGTTGGCGACCTTGTTCAGGAGCGAGGACTTGCCGACGTTCGGGCGGCCGATGAGCGCGATACGGCGGGGGCCGCCGACGGCGTTGCCGAAGGTCTGCGCGGGGGCCTCGGGCAGGGCCTCCAGGACGGCGTCGAGCATGTCGCCCGTACCGCGGCCGTGCAGCGAGGAGACCGGGTACGGCTCGCCGAGGCCCAGGGACCACAGGGCGGTGGCGTCGGCTTCGCCGGAGGGGCCGTCGACCTTGTTGGCGCACAGGACGACGGGCTTGCCGGCGCGGCGCAGCAGCTTGACGACGGCCTCGTCGGTGTCGGTGGCGCCGACGGTGGCGTCCACGACGAAGACACAGGCGTCGGCGGCCTCGATGGCGTACTCGGCCTGGGCGGCGACGGAGGCGTCGATGCCGAGGACGTCCTGCTCCCAGCCGCCGGTGTCGACGACCTTGAAGCGGCGGCCGGCCCACTCGGCCTCGTAGGTCACGCGGTCGCGGGTGACGCCGGGCTTGTCCTCGACGACGGCCTCACGGCGGCCGATGATCCGGTTCACCAGGGTCGACTTGCCGACATTGGGGCGGCCGACGACGGCGAGAACGGGGAGCGGGCCGTGCCCTGCCTCCTCGATCGCGCCTTCGACCTCCTCGATGTCGAAGCCCTCTTCCGCGGCGAGCTCCATGAACTCCGCGTACTCGGCGTCGCCAAGTGCCCCGTGGTCGTGCTGGTCGTTCATGAAGTCCGTTCCTTGATCATTCGTGGTCGGTGGGTCCCCGAGCCCCGGGGCCCACTACTCAGAGTCTCGCTCAGCGCCCGGTGAGGCGCCTGGCGTTCTTCAGGTGGGCGGTCAGCCGCTCCTGAATACGTACGGTGGCGTCGTCCAGCGCCTTGCGGGTGCGTCGGCCGCTGCCGTCGCCGGCCTCGAAGGCCTCACCGAAGACGATGTCGACGCGGCTGCGCAGCGGAGGCAGTGCCTTGACCAACCGTCCGCGGCGCTCGGAACTTCCCAGGACGGCCACCGGAACGATGGGCGCCCCGCTGCGCAGGGCGAAGTAGGCGAGCCCGGCGCGCAGGGAGGCGAAGTCGCCCTCGCCTCGGGTGCCCTCGGGGAAGATCCCGAGGACGCCGCCCTGCTCCAGGACGGCGAGGGCGTTGCCTATCGCCGTACGGTCGGTGCTGTCCCGGTCGACCTTGACCTGCCCGATGCCTTCGAGGAACGGTCCCAGGGGCCCGACGAACGCTTCCTTCTTGATCAGGAAGTGCACCGGGCGGGGGGCCGTGCCCATGAGCATGGGGCCGTCGATGTTGTGCGCGTGGTTGACGGCGAAGATGACGGGTCCGGCGGCCGGCACCCGCCAGGCGCCGAGGACGCGCGGCTTCCACAGGCCGTACATCAGCCCGATGCCGATGCCACGCCCGACCGCGGCGCCCTTGGGAGAGGGCTGTGTCACTGCGCGGCCGCCCTCTTCTCCTCCACGAGCGTCACGACGCACTCGATGACCTGGTCCAGCGTGAGCTCGGTCGTGTCGACCTCGACCGCGTCGTCCGCCTTGGCGAGCGGAGAGGTCTTGCGGCTGGAGTCGGCCGCGTCCCGCTTGATCAGGGCCTGCTGGGTGGCGGCCACGTCGACGCCCTTGAGCTCGCCGGAGCGGCGGGCGGCACGGGCCTCGGGGGACGCGGTGAGGAAGATCTTGAGGTCGGCGTCCGGGAGGACCGTGGTGCCGATGTCGCGGCCCTCGACGACGATGCCGCCCTTGGCCTCCTTGGCGATGGACCGCTGCAGCTCGGTGATCCGGGCCCGTACCTCGGGGACGGCGCTGACGGCGCTGACCTTGGAGGTGACCTCTTCGGTACGGATCGGCCCGGCGGCGTCGGCGCCGTCGACGGTGATCGTCGGCCGGGCCGGGTCGGTGCCGGAGACGATGAAGGGCTTGGCGGCGGCGTTGGCGACGGCCTCGGCGTCGTCGATGTCGACGCCGTTGCTGATCATCCACCAGGTGATCGCCCGGTACTGCGCACCGGTGTCCAGGTAGCTCAGCCCCAGCTTGGCGGCAACCGCCTTCGAGGTGCTCGACTTGCCCGTGCCGGAGGGCCCGTCGATGGCGACGATCACGGTTTCCACGGTGGGGAACACCTTCCTGGGGTGAGCGGGTGCGGCCTCGCGGACGTGCGCGGCCTACACAAGGTTACCGAGTCCCGGGAACCCATTCGGCCGAGCGGTCGCGGACGCCTCGCGGCCGGGCCCGGGGAGTGGCCGCGTGCCCGCCCGCGGGGCAGGACCGGGGGCCGGCCCGCGGGGCACGGCCGCCTCGCCCCGTCGTCAGCCCGTCCTGAGCGCCCAGCCCCGTTCCCTCAGTGCCGCGCCGAGCGTCGGGGCGGCCGCGGGCTCGACCATCAGCTGGACGAGGCCGGCCTGCTGGCCCGTCGCGTGCTCGATGCGGACGTCCTCGATGTTGACGCCCGCCCGGCCGGCGTCCGCGAAGATGCGGGCCAGCTCGCCGGGCTGGTCGCTGATGAGGACGGCGACGGTCTCGTACTGCGCCGGCGCGGCACCGTGCTTGCCCGGGACCCGTGCGCGCCCGGCGTTGCCGCGGCGAAGGACGTCCTCGACACCGCTCGTGCCCTCGCGGCGCTTCTCCTCGTCCGTGGACTGGAGGGAGCGGAGCGCCCGGACGGTCTCGTCCAGGTCCGCCGCGACCCCGGAGAGGACGTCCGCGACCGGACCGGGGTTCGCCGACAGGATGTCGACCCACATGCGCGGGTCGGACGCCGCGATCCGGGTGACGTCACGGATGCCCTGCCCACACAGCCGTACCGCGGTCTCGTCCGCCTCCTCCAGGCGCGCGGCGACCATCGAGGAGACGAGCTGCGGAGTGTGCGAGACGAGCGCGACCGCGCGGTCGTGGGCGTCCGCGTCCATGACGACCGGGACGGCGCGGCAGAGCGCGACCAGCTCCAGGGCCAGGTTCAGGACCTCGGTGTCGGTGTCGCGGGTCGGCGTGAGGACCCAGGGCCGCCCCTCGAAGAGGTCCGCGCTGCCCGCCAGCGGGCCGGAGCGCTCCTTGCCGGACATCGGGTGCGTCCCGATGTACGCGGTGAGGTCGAGACCCAGCTCCTCCAGCTCCCGCTTCGGGCCGCCCTTGACGCTCGCCACGTCCAGGTAGCCGCGCGCGGCCCTCTCCCGCATCGCCGCGGCCAGCGTGGTGGCCACGTGCGCCGGGGGTACGGCGATGATCGCGAGGTCGACGGGGCCCTCGGGCGCCTCGTCCGTGCCGGCGCCGAGCGCCGCCGCCGTACGCGCGCGTGCCGGGTCGTGGTCGCGGAGGTGGACGGCGATGCCGCGCCCGGCGAGCGCGAGCGCGGCCGAGGTGCCGATCAGGCCGGTTCCGATGACGAGCGCGGTTCTCACTGGGCGATGTCCTTGCGCAGGGCGGCCGCGGCACCGAGGTACACATGCGCGATCGCGGACTTGGGCAGCTCCGACTCGACGTGGGCGAGGAGGCGTACGACCCTCGGCATGGCACCCTCGATGTCCAGTTCCTGCGCGCAGATCAGCGGTACGTCGACGATGCCGATCCGGCGTGCGGCCGCGGCCGGGAAGTCGCTGTGCAGATCGGGCGTGGCGGTGAACCAGACGCTGATCAGGTCGTCGGGCTCGAGCCCGTTGCGCTCCAGGACGGTGGTGAGCAGCTCCTCGACCCGCTCACTCATGTGTCCGGCATCGTCCCGTTCCAGCTGGACGGCGCCTCGGACCGCTCGTACCGCCACGTCGTGCTCCTTACCTGACCTGCGAATCCCTGCGAGAGTGCTCCGATCAGCCTAGTCAGCCCCGTGGACACACCGCCGCGGCGACCGCCCTCCGAGACGAAGGGGGCCGCCGCCGGGTGGATCGGACCGTCACAACCGCTGTCGGCGGATGATGTCCTCCAGGGATTCCGTGGGCATCTGTCCGGCGGGGGTCAGCTTGTCCACGGCCCGCGGCAGGACCTGGGCGATCTGCTGGGCGGCCTCGTCGGGGCTGACACCGGCGTCGGCAGCGACCTTCTTCAGGGTGTCGTCCGGCAGGGCCTGGGCGATCTGATCACCGCTGACGGGCTGGTTCCGGCCCGTGCCGATCCAGGACTGGGCCTGGTCGGCGAGTCCGGCCTCGGTGAGCATGTCCATCAGGCCGCCGAGATCGTTTCCTGCCATCGTCCTGCCTTTCGTACCGTGAGGAACACGGCCAATGTCACCCAGACCGGACCATGCCGCCACTCGGGGTAGTGAGGGGTGCGGGCGGGGCGCGATACAACTGTCGGCATGCTGCTGCACGTCGTACCGCTGGACGAATGGTCCGCCGATCCCGATCGCCCCTACGCCCCGCCCTCGCTGACCTCCGAGGGCTTCGTCCACTGCTCGCCGGACGAGACGGCGGCCCTGACCGTCGCGGACGCCCACTACCTGGGTGTGCCCGGTCCGCTCCTCGTCCTGGTCATCGACGAGACCAGGCTGAGCTCCGAGGTGCGCTGGGAGGGCTCGGAGGACGTGCTCTTCCCGCACGTCTACGGGGCGATCGAACGGGCGGCCGTCACGGCGGTCTGGGAGGTCCGCCGTGACTCCGACGGCCGTGCGAGGGAGCTGACGCCCTGGATCTAGGCGTGTTGCGGACCGGGAGGCGAGCCACGTGACCAAGCTGTACGGCATGACCCCTGACACCACGCCCCGCCGCACCGTGCTCATGGCCGGTGCGGGCTCGGTCGCCGCCCTGGCCACCGGCTGCGGCTCCGACGGTGACTCGGACGGCGGTACGACCGCCAGCCCGACAGCCCCGGACACGGATACCGCCGAGCCGACGACTTCGGCGGCGGAGCCCCCCGTTCCCGAGCCGACGGGGTCGGCCGCGGACGCGCTCACCCAGAAGTCCGACGTCCCGGTCGGTGGTGGCACGATCTTCAAGGAGGAGAAGGTCGTCGTCACCCAGCCGACGGCAGACGACTTCAAGGCGTTCTCGGCGATCTGCACCCACCAGGGCTGCATCGTGGCCAAGGTCGAGAACGGCACGATCGACTGCGCGTGCCACGGCTCCAAGTTCCGTATCACGGACGGCTCGGTGGTCAACGGACCGGCCACGCGCCCGCTCCCGGCCGAGGAGATCACGGTGTCGGGGGACTCCATCAGCCTCGCGTAGCCTGACCCGCATGACTCCGGCAGACCTGGTGCGCGACCACACGATCTACTCCTGCGTCATGGGGTCGCGCGCCTTCGGTCTGGAGACCGAGGACAGTGACACCGATCGCCGGGGCGTCTTCCTCGCCCCGACCCCGCTCTTCTGGCGCTTCGACAAGCCGCCGGTGCACGTGGAGGGGCCCGCGGAGGAGCAGTTCAGCTGGGAGCTGGAACGGTTCTGCGAGCTGGCGCTGCGCGCGAACCCGAACGTCCTGGAGTGTCTGCACTCCCCCGTCGTCGAGCAGATCGACGAGACCGGCCGCGAACTGGTCGCGCTGCGCGAGGCGTTCCTCTCCCGTCAGGCGCACCAGACCTTCGTCCGGTACGCGGGCGGGCAGCGCAGGAAGCTCGACGCGGACGTCCGGCAGTACGGTCACCCGCGCTGGAAGCACGCGATGCATCTGCTGCGGCTCCTGATGAGCTGCCGCGACCTGCTGCGCACCGGTGAACTGACCATCCACGTCGGCACCGACCGCGACCGTCTGCTGGCGGTCAAGCGCGGGGAGGTGCCGTGGACGGAGGTCGAGTCCTGGATGACCCGCCTCAGCGACGAGGCGGACGCGGCGGCCGACCGCTCCCCGCTCCCTGCCGCTCCGGACCACGCGCGCGTGGAGGACTTCCTGACCCGCGCCCGCCGCGCGTCAGCCCTGCGCGCCCTGTAGCCGGAGGCGCACGACGAAGTCGTGCAGGGCGTCCAGCGCCCCCGGGGCCTCCTTGCCGAGCGCCGTCGCCGCCTGCGCGGCGTCCAGGACGCCGTGCAGCGCCTCCACGTCGTCCCGGACGCGCACCGGATCGACCTCCGCCGGCCCGTGCTCGGCCGCCGCCTTCGCCTCGATCAGCTCCCCCACGTACGCGGGCGCCTCGGCGACCTCTCCGAGGAGCGTGGGCAGATGGGCCTGCACCTCGCCCGAGCGCATCAGATGGATGCCGGTGAGCAGCGCCCGGACGGTGTAGAGCAGGGGCTTCAGCTCCTCCGTCTTCTCGAACAGCCGCCACTGTGTCCCGGCGAACCCACGGTAGTGGTGCGCGTGGTGGCTGGTGAGCACACGCGGCGCCAGGGAGACCAGCTCGGCGTGGGGGTCGGAGGTGTGGACGACCAACGGGGAGAGCAGCTGCTCCAGCACGTAACCGTTGCGGCGCAGCATCAACCGGACGAACTTCCGCACGTCGTGCGTGACGAGGTCCATCTCGACGCCGTCCCGGTCCCACATGCGGCTGTGCGTCTCCTCGGGCTCACGCAGCCCGATCAGGCTCTCCGCCGGCAGGAGATGGGCGCCGCGCAGGTCCACGTCCGAGTCCCGGGAGGGGAACCCGTACAGATGGGCTCCCGAGACGGTGGCGAAGACCAGGGGGTCGGGCTGCTCGGCGACGACGGCGGAGAGGTCGGCTTCGGGTACGAGAGTGACGGTCATGGCCCCAGCTTCCCAGGGCGCGCTCACGCGTCCCAGAGGGCGCCCAGGGTCAGGAGTTCGCTGCGGTGCTCGATCCGCTCCTCCCACTCCTTCGGCCACGCGCCCGCGCCGAGGTGGGCCCCCACGAAGGCGCCCGCCAGGCAGGCGATCGAGTCCGAGTCGCCACGGGTGCAGGCGGCGCGGCGGAGGGCCGTGACGGGGTCCTCGGGGAAGAGCAGGAAGCAGAGGAGGCCGGTGGCCAGGGCCTCCTCGGCGATCCAGCCGTCGCCCGTGTACGTGCAGGGGTCGAGCTCGGGGTCGGCCGTACGCTGCACGGCGTCCAGCTTCTCCAGGACCGCCAGGCACTCGTCCCAGCCGCGCTCGATGAAGTGCCGGGCGGAGGGGTCCTGGGAGCGGGTCCACAGGTCGCCCAGCCAGCTCTCGCGGTACACGGAGCGGTTCTCGTACGCGTACGAGCGCAGGTGGCCGACGAGTCCGGTCGGGTCGACGCCCTGGGTCAGCAGGTGCACCGCACGGGCCGTCAGGTCGGAGGCGGCGAGGGCGGTGGGGTGGCCGTGGGTGAGCGCCGACTGGAGCTGGGCGGCGCCGGACCGCTGCTCCTCGCTCAGGCCGGGTACGAGACCGATGGGCGCGACCCGCATGTTGGCGCCACAGCCCTTGGAGTGGACCTGGCTGGCGTCCTGCCACACACGGTCGCTGTCGAGGAGGTCGCAGGCGCTCAGACAGGTGTTGCCCGGCGCTCTGTTGTTCTCCGGGGAGTGGTACCAGGCGACGAACTCCGTGCGGACGAGCGCGGCGAACCGCTCCGGGCCGACGACCCCCCGCGCCTGGCATCCGCGGATGCCCCGCGCGAGGGCGAGCGTCATCTGGGTGTCGTCCGTGATGTACGCCGTCCCGCCGCTCACCGGCAGCTCCATCTGCCGCCAGGGGCCGAACTTCGTCAGGATCGACGGCACGTCGTCGAACTCGGTCGGGTAGCCCAGCGCGTCACCGAGCGCCAGCCCGATCAGGGAGCCGGTGGCGGCCTGCTTGGTGATCGTCGTGCGGTGGATCGTCATGAGGTGGATCGTCCTTCCGGTCGCAGGAGCGGCGGGTGCAGGGCCGTGGCCTCACCCGCCCGGTAGAGAGCGGCCGGTTTCCCCCGTCCGCCGGTGAGGCGCGGTGGTCCTTCCACGGCCTGGACGAAGCCGGGCGTGGCGAGGACCTTGCGCCGGAAGTTGGGGCGGTCGAGTTCGACGCCCCAGACCGTCTCGTACACCTGCCGCAGCTCGCCGATGGTGAACTCCGGCGGGCAGAAGGCGGTGGCGAGGCAGGTGTACTCGAGCTTGGCGCCGACCCGTTCGTGGGCGTCGGCGAGGATCCGGTCGTGGTCGAAGGCGAGGGCTCCGTCCGTGCGTCCCGTCCCGTACGGTCTCCACCGTGCCCGCGCCGCGTCGCCGCCGCCGCGCGGTTCGGGTGCGTCGGGGACAAGTGCGGCGAAGGCGACCGAGACGACACGCATCCTCGGGTCGCGGTCCGGCTCGCTGTACGTCCGCAGTTGTTCGAGGTGGAGTCCGGCGACGGTGTCCACGGACAGGCCGGTCTCCTCGGCCAGTTCGCGGCGCGCCGCGGCCTCGGCCGACTCGCGGGGCTGGACGAAGCCGCCGGGCAGCGCCCATGCCCCGGCGTACGGCTCCTGGCCGCGCTCGACGAGCAGGACGTGGAGCCGGTCCTCGCGGAGGGTGAAGACGGCGAGGTCGACGGTGACGGCGAACGGCTCGAAGGCGTGCGGGTCGTAGCCCTCGGGGGCCTGGGGCGGGGTCATCGGCGCTCCGGAAGGGGATCGGCGAGGTCCCAGCCCTCGGCGAGCAGGGCGTCCACGGCGGTGATCGCCGCCGCGAGCCGCTCCTCGTGCGGCCCGGTGAGCGCGGCCGTACGGCGGCCCGTGTGGGCGAGCTGGGTGTGGAAGCGGGCCGTCATCCAGGGTCGCAGGTGCTCCCCGTCCCGCAGCCCGTCGTCCTCGAACGCCACGCCCTCGTGGTCGGTCAGCAGCCACAGGTGCTGCCGGCCGCGTGCGGCGATCTCGCCGACCGCGGGGCTGGTGGAGCCCATGTACCGCTCGTGCCAGATGGTGGTGGCGAAGGCGTCGGTGTCGCAGAAGAGCACCGGCGAGCCGGTCCGCGCGGCCGCCTCCTCCAGCTCGGCCTGGCGCAGGGCGATGAGCGGGAAGTCCTCGGAGTGGAAGGTGACGTCCTCCCAGGTGGCGTCGGGGCGCAGGGCACGGAGCTCGGCGAGCTTGAGTTCGCTGAACTCACGGCCGTACTCCGGTACGCAGCGGGTGCGGGCCCAGACTCCGCCCCTGGACCGGTAGTGGTCGGTCAGGGCGCGGGCCATGGTGGTGGTGCCGGTGGACTCGGCGCCGAGGACGACCACGCGCCGGGTGAGCGCGGCGCGCACGGGCGGTTCCAGGTGGTCCCAGCAGCCGGCGGGGTCCTTGCGGACGGCGGTTCCGGAGACGGGGAAGAGCGTACGGTCCGGGTCGACGCAGACCGATGCGGCACCGAAGCGGCGGGCGAGCTCCTCGCCGTACGACTCCGAGGTGAAGACGGCGTCGACCGGTTCGGGCACCGCGGCCCGGAAGACGGCCATGTGGGCCGCCCACACATCGGGATCCTGGAGGTCGACGGGAATGTCGTCGACGGCACCCACGACCAGGACGTCGGGGTGGATCTCCCGCATCCAGGCGACGCGGTCCTCCAGGGTCAGGCTCTCCACGGAGGAGGCGCAGACGAGCACGGTGAGGCGCTCGCAGCGGTCGCGGGCGGTGCGCACGAGATGGTGGTGGCCGGCGTGCGGCGGATAGAACTTGCCGAGGACCAGGCCGTGTCCGTAGTCCTTCATGCCGTCGCCTCCACGGGGAGCGCGCGCCGTGCGGTGAGGTCGCGGTTCCAGTTGCGCAGGCCGAGGACGCAGAGCGTCAGGAAGCCGACGTAAAGCAGGGAGGTGAGGTACAGCTCCTTGTACGCGTACAGGGGGATGTACACGACGTCGGCGGCGATCCAGAGCCACCAGGACTCCAGCCGCTTCCGGCACTGCCCGTAGGTCGCCATGAGCGAGAGCGCGGTCGTCACGGCGTCCCAGAAGGGGACGGTCGAGTCGGTGGCGCGGTCGAGCAGCAGGGTGAGTGCGAGGGTCCCCACCGCCCCCGCCGTGAGCAGCCATGTCCACTCGGTGCGCGTGGTGCGGCGCACCGGGAGGGTGTCGGAACCTGGTCCACCCCCGTGGGTCCAGGTCCACCAGCCGTACACGGCGAGGGCGATGAAGACGATCTGGAGGCCCGCGTCGGCGTACAGCCCCGCCTGCGTGAACAGCAGGATGAAGAAGACGTTGTTGGCGATGCCGACGGGCCAGTTGGCGAGGTGCTGGCGGGCGACCAGCCAGACACAGAGCGCACCGCTGCCGAAGCCGAGGACCTCGGTCCAGCTGACCGGGGTGTCCAGAAGGGTGAAGAGGGGTCGCTGCAAAGGTTCGAGTACGTCTGCGAGGCTCACGCCCGCCTCCTTAAGAGTCACGTTGACTATAAAGGGCGGGGAGTCTGATCCACAAGTACGGACGCGCACACGACGAAGCCCGTGACCGCCGGGCGGGCGGTCACGGGCTTCGTCGTGTGGAGCGGGTGGGGCCGGACTACATGCCGACTTCCTTCATCAGCATGCCGACCTCGGTGTTGGTCAGACGGCGCAGCCAGCCGGACTTCTGGTCGCCGAGACCGATCGGACCGAAGGCGGTGCGGACGAGCTTGTCGACCGGGAAGCCGGCCTCGGCGAGCATGCGGCGCACGATGTGCTTGCGGCCCTCGTGCAGCGTGACCTCGACGAGGTAGTTCTTGCCGGTCTGCTCGACGACCCGGAAGTGGTCGGCGCGGGCGTAGCCGTCCTCCAGCTGGATGCCCTCCTTGAGCATCTTGCCGACCTCGCGGGGCAGCGGGCCGGTGATGGCGGCCAGGTAGGTCTTCTTCACGCCGTACTTCGGGTGCGTGAGGCGGTGGGCCAGTTCACCGTGGTTGGTGAGGAGGATGATGCCCTCGGTCTCCGTGTCGAGCCGGCCCACGTGGAAGAGCCGGGTCTCGCGGTTGGTGACGTAGTCGCCGAGGCACTGGCGGCCGTCGGGGTCCTCCATCGTGGAGACGACACCGGCCGGCTTGTTCAGCGCGAAGAAGAGGTACGACTGGGTCGCGACGGTCAGGCCGTCGACCTTGATCTCGTCCTTCTCCGGGTCCACGCGCATGCCCTGCTCGAGCACGATCTCGCCGTTGACCTCGACCCTGGCCTGCTCGATCAGCTCCTCGCACGCACGGCGCGAGCCCATGCCGGCGCGGGCGAGCACCTTCTGCAGCCGCTCGCCCTCCTGCTCGGCGCCGGGGAAGGTCTTGGGGGTCTTGACCTCCGGCTTGTTCGCGTACCGCTCCCGGTTGCGCTCCTCGGTACGGGCGTCGTACTCGCGCGAGCGCGCCGGGGCCGTACGGCCGCCGCCACGCTGCGGCGACTGCTTCGGTCCGCCCTTGGCGCCACCACGGGCCGCGGCGCCGCGGCCCCGCTTGGGACCGTCCGAGGGGCCGCCGGAGCCGCCCACGTCGTACTTGCGCTCCTCGGGGCGCGGGTTGCGGGGGCGGCCACTGCCGCTGCCGCCGCCCTGCCGGTCGTCACGGCTGTTGCCGGCGCCCCGGTAATTGCCGCGGCCACCGCTGTTGCCACCACGGCTCCCGCCGTTGTTTCCGCTGTTCCTGCCGCTGCTGCTTCGCATCAAATGTCCGTCGTCTTGTCGTCTGCGTCTTCGCGATCCGGAAGGTCCGGATCGAACGACGGGACCCCTTCCAGCGTCTCCGCCTCGATCGCGTCCGCCTCGGGGAGGAAGGGCGCGAGCTCCGGGAGCTCGTCCAGGCCGCGCAGGCCCATCCGCTCCAGGAAGTAGTTCGTCGTCCTGTACAGGATCGCACCTGTTTCGGGTTCCGCGCCCGCCTCCTCCACGAGACCGCGCTGGAGGAGGGTGCGCATGACGCCGTCGCAGTTCACTCCGCGGACCGCGGAGACGCGGGAGCGGCTGACGGGCTGGCGGTACGCGACGACGGCGAGGGTCTCCAGGGCCGCCTGGGTGAGGCGGGCCTGCTGCCCGTCGAGGACGAAGGCCTCGACGGCGGCGGCGTGCTCGGGACGGGAGTAGAAGCGCCAGCCGCCGGCGACGAGGCGCAGCTCGAAGCCGCGGCCCTGGAGGGTGTACTCGTCGGCGAGCTCGCGCAGGGCGTCGGCGACCTCGCGGGGGGTCCGTTCCAGGACCTTGGCGAGATGGGCCTCGGTGGCCGGCTCGTCGACGACCATCAGGACGGCTTCGAGGGCGGGCTTGAGGTCGCTCATGCCTTCTCCTCCACGGGTTGATCGAACTCGTCGGTGACCTGGGTCTCCTGGTCGCCGCCCGTCCAGGTGACGGTCAGCTCGCCGAGGGCGTCGTCCTGGTCGAGGGCGACGGCCTTCTCCCGGTAGAGCTCCAGGAGGGCGAGGAAGCGGGCGACGACGGTGAGGGTGTCGTCGGCGCCGTCGGCGAGCTCGCGGAAGCTGACGCTCCCGCGCTCGCGCAGGAGGGCGACGACGATGCCGGCCTGTTCGCGGACGCTGACGAGGGGGGCGTGGATGTGGTCGACGTACACCTGCGGCTTGGCCTTGGGCTGCATGGCCTTCACGGCGAGCTTGGCGAAGCCCTCGGCGCCGATGGAGATGACGACCTCGGGGAGCAGCTCGGCGTGGTGGGCCTCAAGGCCGACGGTCCGGGGGTGCCGGCGGCCCTCGGTCTCCCACCGCTCGTTGAAGATCTCGGCGATCTGCTTGTACGCGCGGTACTGCAGGAGCCGCGCGAAGAGCAGGTCCCGCGCCTCCAGGAGCGCGAGGTCGGCCTCGTCCTCCACCTCGGCGGCGGGCAGCAGCCGGGCGGCCTTGAGGTCGAGCAGCGTGGCGGCGACGACGAGGAACTCGGTGGTCTGATCGAGATCCCAGTCGGGTCCCATGGCACGGATGTGCGCCATGAACTCGTCGGTGACCTTGGAGAGGGCGACTTCGGTGACGTCGAGCTTGTGCTTGGAGATGAGCTGGAGGAGCAGATCGAACGGCCCCTCGAAGTTGGCCAACCGAACGGTGAACCGCCCGTCGTCGCCGCCCCCACCCGTGCCGGGCTCGGCGGGGGTACGGGGGCGGGCGGGCATTCCTGCGACGGCCGCGTCGGCAGGCGCGCCAGGCTCGGGGGCGACGCCCGCGTCGGCGGGCATGCCGGGTACGGCGGGCGCGCCGGGACCCAGGGCCGGTCCGCGGCCGGACACCTCGCTCAGGCCGTCCTCGCCGGAGTCGGCGGCCGCGTCGGGTTCGGTGGCGACGCCCGCGTCCGCAGGCATGCCGGGTACGGGCGGCTCACCGGGACCCACGGCCGGTCCACGGGCGGACGCCGCGCCAGGTACGGCGGGCGCGCCGGGGCCGGAGGCTGCGGGGGCGGCTGGGGAAGGGGCTTGCGTGGTCGGCGGGGTTTCCAGGGGCTTCGGCTCGTCGTCGGCGGACGCCGCTTCCGTGGGCTCCTCCGGCACCGGGCCAGGGGCCGGGGTCGTGCCTGGGCCCCGGCCCAGGGCGCGGCGGCGCGGGGGGCGGGACGTTTCGGCAGGGGGTGGCGGCATCGGGGTCCAGGGAGGCGCAAGGGGCGTGGCAGCCCGCAGGCTACCCTCAGCGGCCGCGCAGGCGGCGCACGAGGATGCTCGCGTCGCCCCGGGACTCCAGGTCCGCCAGGACCACCGCGACCGCCTCGCGGACGATCCGGCCCCGGTCCACGGCCAGCCCGTGCTCCCCCCGGAGCACCAGGCGGGCGTGCTCCAGGTCCATCAGCTCCTCCGCGGAGACGTAGACCGTGATCTTCTCGTCGTGCCGCTCACGCCCGCTGGGCCGCCGGTTCGGCGACCGGCCGCGCCGACGCGCCTGCGCCGGAGCAGCGGCCGACGCCGGTGCGGGCGCGGGCTCCGTCGCGCGGGCCCGCGGCTCCGCCTGCTCCGCGGGCTGCGCCGCCGAGTGCTCGGCGGAACCCGAGCCGGAGCCCGAGCCCTCCGCCGCCTCCGTGTCGCTCTCGCCCGCGGGAGCCGGCACCCGGCCGCGGGGCGAGGAGGACTGGAGCGCCATCCCCCCGGTCGTACGGAACAGTTCGTCGGCGCCGGGCAGACTCACTCGGCGTGACACCGGGCGAGCACCTCCCTGGCGAGCTGACGATAGGCGGCGGCACCCACCGAGTTCGACGCGTACGTCGTGATCGGTTCACCGGCGACCGTGGTCTCCGGGAAGCGCACGGTACGGCCGATGACGGTGTGGTAGACGTGGTCGTCGAACGCCTCGACCACACGCGCCAGCACCTCGCGGCTGTGCACCGTACGGGAGTCGTACATCGTGGCGAGGATGCCGTCGAGCTCCAGCTCCGGGTTGAGCCGCTCCTGGACCTTCTCGATCGTCTCGGTCAGCAGGGCCACACCGCGCAGCGCGAAGAACTCGCATTCCAGCGGCACGATGACCTTGTGAGCCGCCGTCAGGGCGTTCACGGTCAGCAGGCCGAGCGAGGGCTGACAGTCGATCACGATGTAGTCGTAGTCGTTCATCAGCGGCTTCAGGGCACGCTGGAGCGTCGACTCGCGCGCCACCTCGCTGACCAACTGCACCTCGGCCGCCGAGAGGTCGATGTTGCTCGGCAGCAGGTCCATGTTGGGCACGGCGGTCTTGAGCAGCACCTCGTCCGCCGACATGCCCCGCTCCATGAGCAGGTTGTAGACGGTGAGGTCGAGCTCCATCGGGTTCACACCGAGACCGACCGACAGGGCTCCCTGCGGGTCGAAGTCGACGAGCAGCACCCGCCGTCCGTACTCCGCGAGTGCCGCACCCAGGTTGATGGTCGACGTGGTCTTGCCGACGCCGCCCTTCTGGTTGCACATCGCGATGATCTTCGCGGGTCCGTGATCGGTCAGCGGACCCGGGATCGGGAAGTACGGCAGGGGCCGTCCGGTCGGGCCGATCCGCTCGCGGCGCTGGCGGGCAGCGTCGGGTGCGAGGGTGGCCGCGTACTCCGGGTCGGGCTCGTACTCGGCGTCGGGGTCGTAGAAGTGCCCCTCGGGCACCTCGTCGTAGGCGGCGAAGTGGGTGGACTCTCGGCCACTCTCGTTGCCGGCCGTGGCGTTCACGTGTAGGCCGTCCATCATCTTCATCGTGTGGGCTGTCGTCATGGGCTGATGCGTCGCGTGGGTCGCGAAGGTGCGGACAGCGACGGAGCCGACAGGGATTCCTGGCTGTCCGCCCCCGGGAGTAAATGTCGACTCATTCACAAGTCGTCTTACCTCCTTGGATGTGACCAGGAACATTTATCGATAGGTCAGCGTGGCACCATGCCGACGGTTGGCGACTCTATGGCGTGTCACCGCTCCGCAGCAACACAATCCGCCGGACCCGGCCCGATGTGTCGGCAACCGAACACCTCTCTGTCAAGGGTGCGCAGCCATGCATCCGCACGTTTCGGGGGTGTGCGAAACGGTTAAAGGGTTACGTTCGAGGCGAGTTGCTCGGCGCCCCGGAAGTGGCCGGATGCGTGAGGTTGACGGCGCGGGTTGACGCGACGTCCAAGAAGGTCAGCCCAGGAGGCTCGCCAGCTCGACGTGCTCGAGGCCGTGCGCCTCGGCGACCTCCTTGTAAACCACCTTGCCGTCATGGGTGTTGAGGCCCAGACCGAGCGCGGCGTCGCGGCGCAGCGCCTCGACCCAGCCGTTGTTCGCCAGCGACACGATGTACGGCAGCGTGGCGTTGGTCAGGGCGTAGGTGGAGGTGTTCGGGACCGCGCCCGGCATGTTGGCGACGCAGTAGAAGACCGAGTTGTGGACCTGGAAGGTCGGCTCGGCGTGGGTGGTCGGGTGCGAGTCCTCGAAGCAGCCGCCCTGGTCGATCGCAATGTCGACAAGGACACTTCCGGGCTTCATCTTGGCGACGAGCTCGTTGGTGACCAGCTTCGGGGCCTTGGCGCCCGGGATGAGGACGGCGCCGATGACGAGGTCGGCCTCGACGACGGCCTTCTCCAGCTCGAAGGCGTTGGAGACGATCGTCTTCACCTTGGTGCCGAAGATCTTGTCGGCCTCGCGGAGCTTGTTGATGTCACGGTCGAGCAGGGTCACGTGGAAGCCCATGCCGACGGCGATCTGGGTGGCGTTCCAGCCGGAGACGCCGCCGCCGATGACGACGCACTCGCCGGCGTGGGTGCCGGGGACGCCGCCGGGGAGCACGCCACGGCCGCCGACCGAGCGCATCAGGTGGTAGGCGCCGACCTGCGGGGCCAGGCGGCCCGCGACCTCGGACATCGGGGCGAGCAGCGGCAGGGCGCGGTTCGCGGTCTCGACGGTCTCGTAGGCGATGGCGGTGGTGCCGGACTCCAGCAGCGCGTCCGTGCACTCGCGGGAGGCGGCGAGGTGCAGGTACGTGAAGAGGGTCTGGTCCTTGCGGAGGCGGTGGTACTCCTCCGCGATGGGCTCCTTGACCTTCAGCAGCAGGTCGGCCGTGGCCCAGACCTCGTCCGCGGTGGGCAGGATCTGCGCGCCGGCGGAGACGTACTCCTCGTCCGTGATCGAGGAGCCCACACCGGCGTTCTGCTCGACGAAGACCTGGTGGCCGTTACGGACGAGCTCGTGGACACCGGCGGGGGTGATGGCCACGCGGAACTCGTTGTTCTTGACCTCGCGGGGGATGCCGACCTTCATCGTCGATCACGGTCCTTGAATCAGGGGAAACGGGGGTGCACTGCGATACATACCCGGATGCACCACGGCACACCGGGACAGACCGCGGTCGATCGCGGCCCACCCAGTCTAATGAAGGAGTTCCCCGTGTCTAAGAGTTGTCCCGTAATACCGTGAGGCTGAGGGTCAGGCTGTGTCCAGGTCGGTGCCGATAGCGCCGGCTGAGCGAAGCGAACGCCCGAGGTCT